>CAZNIS010000006.1:15564-149723 GCA_964573105.1 uncultured Granulosicoccaceae bacterium | reverse complement strand
CACACGTAAAAACTACTTATCCAGCGCCTTCTTCGCGACCTCGATCATTACCAGCACCTGGCAGGGTGGAAACTGCTCGAGTAAGGACCATGACCTGAGATTGGTCCATTCGGCGATCGGATCGAACTGAGTTTTCTTGCGAAAATTGATTTCTTTAAGTCCAACCAAACACTCGCCCTGCATCTTCGCCCAGGCGAGATCTTTTTTACCCAACGCCTGTGACTGATAGCGCTTGGCGATTTCGGCGTAGCGGTAGCGAGAGGCGCCATCGGCGAAGACAGGGGTGGCGGCCAGCGCGGCCAGCACGGTGAGGGATACGACAAGGCTTTTCAACATTCTACTCCAGCGCTTCGAGGGGTGCTTCACAACACACCAGACGTTACAGCCTTACCCCAGTTTTTTCAATCGGGCCCCGCACTGTGGCGCGGCGATCAATAGGGTGTTAACTCGCCGGTGATGGCATCGATGCGATCCACCAGCGCAGGCCCGATGGCGCAGGCGGTGTAAGTGGGCACGCCGCCAAACTCGGTGCGCCCGCTGTCGCGGATCAGGTGGCTTTGCAAACCCGCCGCCAACGCCTTTTCGTGATAGCTGATCAACTCTTCTTCTGAGTTGACGCGCAGGCAAACTTTGGCCATGCCAATGTCGATCCAGGCGCGGGCGTCGTCGTCAAGCGCGATCGTGGTGTCAGACGCGCGACGCAATTGCGAGACGAGAAACTCCATCGATGCGTGCGAGCCCTGGGCGATCTCTTTACCGCGCCGCATTTTCAGATCCTTGCGAATCAATATCACTTGTTTGCGCTTCAAAGACGCTTTCACCTGCAGACATACGGACGTCTAGTTTACGTCAATCAGGGCAAGGCCAGAATGAAGTCGACCAGTGTTGCGGTGTCGGCATCATTGACACGCGGTGAGTGACCGGGCATCGGCACGCCACCGGTAAGGTCTGTCCAGTTGCCACTGCCGCCCACTTTGATCACCTGAATCAGTTGATCGCGCGCTTGTTCATCACCGCGATAGCGATCAGCGACCGCCTTCCAGCCCGGGCCAATCAATTTTCCCTCGATCGCATGGCACGAGGCGCAGCCACTGACACTTGCAAGTTCTGGCATGGGTGGCAAAGCAGTGCTGGCGACCGTGCTCTCTGCGGCGGTCTCTGGTGCGACGGCAAGCTTGTGATAATCCTGCAAATAGCGCACGACCTGCTCCAGTTCTGTTTCTGTCGCGGCCAGTCCGTTGGCGACCATGCGGGTGACGAGCTGCGATACTTCATCGGTACTGGCAAAGGTTCTTTGTAGCGCCAGATCCTGGCTGTGGCACAGTGAGCATTTGCTGTTAAACACTTCACCGGCGGCGGCAACATCAAAGCCATCGGACGATTCGCGCACCATGGCGCTTACTTTTTTGATCGCCGCCGCACTGTCGGCCGAGGCGCTTAGTTGTTTGCGCTGCTCCATAACCGAATTTTGCAGGGTGGGTGTAATCGCGATCAGGTAGGCGGTGATCTGCCACTTTTCCTTGTCGCTAAAGCCGGACACGATGCTGGCGCGATTGACCATCCGCTCGACGGTATCACGCCAGTTCTTTGCCGTGCGCGGTCGGGCCAGTATGGTGCGCAGGTCGTGGCACTCCACGCATTTGCTGCGCAGCAATTCGCGCCCGGCAAAAAGACCGCGACGACTGGCCATCTCGTCGATCATTTCGGGCTGATATCCAATGGTTGGCAATTGCTCACGCACGCGCTGCAGGCGCTCATCGCTAAAACCCTCTCCACCCATCGCCTGACTGGCGAGCACCTGTTCGCGCCAGACCGACGGCAGCGCGAGGCCCATGAGCACGATCGTCAATACAAACAGGGTAGTGCCGAGCGCCGGCGCGAGTTTGGCTTCGAGGTGTTTGAAAAAACGCACGACGATGATCTTTGCAATCAGCACCGCACCAATACCGTAGCCGAGCACCAGGTGAAACACCGTGCGCGCTGGCAGCTCGATCTGGTAAGACCACATGCGCGGGATCATCTGAATCATCAGATAGACGTAAATCGCGACAAACGCCCAGCCCATCAGACGGTGCAGCGCCATCGCCCAGCGCGGCGCCGAGCTGCGGTGGGTCTTGTGATCGAACGGGTAACCCCACAGGTGATACATCAGCAGGGTGGCGCCGAACGCCAACACGATGAAGGCGATCGCCAGACAAACATTCACTACGGTAGACATGCCGGTTCCCACTCCCCGCAACAGGGAGTATCAGTGAAACATCGCTGCTGGCGAGCGGCGGCTATTCGCGCTGATCGGGTAGCTGGTAGCCCTGCTCCTCGAGTTCGGCACGCACATGCTTTTTGCTCATCTTGCCAGTGGTCGTCAGGGGGATGGCGTCGACAAACAGCACGTCGTCGGGCAACTGCCAGCGCGCAAACTGCGTGGCACAGTGCTCGATCACCTGACTGGCATCGACCGTGGCCCCCTGATCACAGACCACTAAAACCACCGGACGTTCATCCCACTTGGGATGCGGCACGGCGACGGCACAGGCTTGTGCGACACCGGGCATCGCAACGATATGATTTTCCAGATCAACTGACGATATCCACTCGCCGCCGCTTTTGATCAGATCTTTTGAACGGTCGGTGATGATCAGGTATTTATCGTCGTCAATTTTTGCCACATCACCCGTGACCAGCCAGCCGTCGTTGAATTTTTCTGGCTGCGGATTTTGAAAGTACTCGGCACAGATCCACGGCCCGCGAATCAACACCTCGCCGACGGCCTCGCCATCCTGTGGCAACTCCTGGCCATCGTCGTCGATGATCTTCAGATCCAGACCCGGCATCAGTTGCCCGGCCTTGGCCATGTTGGCAAATTGCTGATCGGGTGTGAGCGCCAGATGCGCGCGTTTGGAGACGCGCCGCGAGGTAGTGGCGAGCGGGCTGGTCTCGGTCATGCCCCAGCCTTGAATGATCTCGATACCCAGCGTATCCCAGTACCATTTGATCAGTGAGATCGGCGCGGCGGAACCACCGACGGTCAGGCGCTGCACCGCAGACAAATCATAGCGATCAGGGTCTTTTTCGATCAGTTGCCGCATGCCCTGCCAGATGGTCGGCACGCCGGCGGAAATGGTGACTTTTTCATCTGCCATCAGTTGCGTGAGACGCTGCGGATCCATGAAGCGATGCGGCATCACCTGTTTGATGCCGAGCATCAGCGCCGCCCACGGCAGCCCCCAGCCCTGTGCGTGAAACATCGGCACGATGCCGCAAAGGGTATCAGTGCCGGACAGGCTCATGCAGTCAGTGGTGGCGACACACATGGTGTGCAGGTATTGCGCGCGGTGCTCGTACTCGACGCCTTTCGGATCGCCGGTGGTGCCACTGGTGTAGCACAGGCCGAGTGCCGAGGTTTCGGGAAAGTCAGGCCATTCGATTTGCTGCGGCTGGCCGGCGATGAATGATTCGTAGTCGAGCGTGTTCGCATGGCTGCACTGCCATTGCTCGAAACCTTCCTCGGCGCTGACGATAATCGATTTGACGCCGGGGATGCGATCCATCACGCGCTCAAGCGCCGGCAACAGATCGGCATCGACAATAATCAGTTTGTCGTCAGCGTGATTGATGATGTAGGACAGATCCGCCTCGCCGAGACGAATATTCAGCGTGTGCAGCACCACGCCAAGACCGGCGGTGGCCCAGTAGACTTCCAGGTGCGTGGCGCTGTTCCACATGAAGGTGGCGATGCGATCGCCGGTCTGAATGCCGGCCGCCTGCAGCGCGTGCGCCAGTTGATGCGAGCGATTACGCGTCTGTGCGTAAGTCTGCCTGCGCGTGCCGCTCTCGGTGGCGGTGACGATTTCTTCTTCGGGGCAGACGTGCGCGCCCCGCTCTATCAGCCGATGCATCAGCAACGGCACACTCTGCATACCCATTGATCGCCACCCGGCTTCCTCGTTCAGCGCATTTTGCCATAAGCGCTGTGCGGGGAAAGCCCGCCGTGGCGCAGGCGCCGCACACGGCACGTGGCAAGCGGTTGGGGGATCAGATCAAATGATAGTCAGCTGGCCGCGCAGTGCGCCGGCCTGCTTTAACGCCTCGAGGATGGCGATGATATCTGACGTGGTGGTGCCGACCCGGTTTAGCGTATCGACCACTTCGCGCAGCGTCACGCCACCTTTGATCGTCTCAAGCGCCCCGGGTTCTTCCTGCAGCGCCAGACTGGAATCGGGGGTTTGCGTGGTCTCGCCATTGGCCAGCGGATTGGGCTGATTGACCTGCACGTTTTCCTCGATCGTGACCGTGACATCGCCATGCGCCACAGCGGCCGGCAGCACTCTGACGTTGTTGCCGATGACAATGGTGCCGGTGCGCGAATTCACCACAATGCGCGCGGTGTATTCATCCGGTGTCACCTCGAGGTTCTCCAGAATGGAGATAAACGCCACCTGCCCACCGGCGTTTTTGGGTACCTGCACGCGCACCGACACCGCATCGCGCGCGCTGGCGGTGAACTCACCAAACGCCTGATTAATCGCCGTTTGCAGGCGCTGCGCGGTGGTGAAATCGGGTACGTGCAGATTGAGCATCAACTCGGCGGCGTTGCCGAAGTTGTTGCGGACTGTGCGCTCAATGGTCGCACCATTGGGAATTCGCCCTACGCTTGTCACGTTCACCGCGATACTGGACCCATCGGCACCTTCGGCACCCAGACCGCCGACGACCACATCGCCCTGGGCGACGGCGTAGATCTGCTGGTCTGCCCCTTTGAGCGGCGTCATCAGCAGGGTGCCGCCGCGCAGCGATTCAGAATCGCCAATCGATGACACCGTGATGTCGAGCGTTTGGCCCGGCTTCATGAAAGGGGGCAAAGTGGCGTGCACCGAAACGGCGGCGACGTTCTTCGATTGCAGGGTGATCGAGTCAGGAACGGTAACACCATACTGCGCCAGCAGCGTTCGCATGCTCTGCTCGGTATAGGCCGCCGAGCCAAATTTATCGCCGGTGCCGCTCAAGCCCACAATCAATCCGTAGCCGAGCAGCGGGTTGTCACGCACCCCCTGAATGGAGACCAGATCCTTGACGCGCTCGGCCCAGGCGGAACCGCTGCACAAGATACCGAGCAATACGAGCATCTTCAGCGCGAGGCATTTTTTTAACATCGAAGCGTAGTCAGTCATTGAGACCGTCGATTTCCCGGTTGGAAAAGTCAAAGTGCGAGAGTGGCGATGGCAGGCGTTATTCGAGCCGCACCAGGCTGTTGGCCGAGGTGTCGATCTCTTCTGCGGTTTTCATCATTTTCACCATCAGTTCGTACTGGCGCGACAGACTGACCATCGTCACCAGAGACTGCACGGAGTTGACGTTGCTCGCCTCCAGCGCGCCACTGGTGATGGCGACATCGGGATCGGGTGGCAGCACGGCGGCAGCGCCTTCCTCGCCCACGTCTTGCTGTGCCTCGGCACCGGCACTGGAGATGGTGATGGTCCAGTCGCGGGCGGCCTGCTCACCGCGAATACGCATCAGTCCATCTGGCCCCTTTTCCAACCGTGCCGGATCAGGGTTGACGAGCTTGATGCGATCAACCTCGACCATCACTCCCTGTAAACCGTCGATCGGCTGCACCGAGATGGTGCCATCCTTGCCGATCAGCAGTTTGTCGTAGGGTGGCACGGCGATCGGCCCGTTGTTGCCCATCACCAGGTTGCCATCGAAGGTCTCCAGCACGCCATCGGCGCTGACGCGCAGTTCACCGGCGCGGGTGTAGGCCTCTTTGCCATCGTTGGTGCGCACGGCGATAAATCCCTCATCGTCCAGTGCAATATCGAGTTCGCGGCCGGTGGTAAAAATCGAGCCAGGCGTCAGATCAGTCAGCGTACCGCCGGCGGTGGCGTAGACCCGTGCACTGTGCCCTGGCCCTCTGACCGGATTGGACAGCATATTGTCCAGGTCGGCCTTGAAACCGGTGGTATTGATGTTTGATAAATTGTGATTGTTGGTGGTCTGGCGGTGCATGATTTCACGCGCACCACTCATCGCCACATAAACCATTCTATCCACGCATTGGCCTCCAGCATTGGCGTGTTACGAGATGTCTCAATACGGGCAAAACCCGCAGACTTGATATCAGACTGTTACAGCCAGCTACTGACCCAGGCGGATCGTTTGCTGCATCAGTTTTTTGGAGGTATTGAGGATGTCGACACTGCTTTGATAACTGCGCGAGGCAGACAGCATATTGGCCATCTCTTCAATCGAATCGACATTGGAGGCAAACACGTAGCCCTTGTCGTTGGCGAGCGGATGACCGGGTTGATAAATCGCCGAATTCTCGCGATGACTGACACCGATGCCACTGACGCGCACGCCGGATGACACCCGTTGCCCAAGCCCCTGATCCTTGAGAATTTCGCTAAACACCACCTGCTTTGATTTGTAGGCCTCCTCGGGCGTGCTGGCGACGACATCGGCGTTCGCGAGATTACTGGCGATGGTGTTCAAACGCACGGTTTGCGCGTTCATCGAACTACTGGTGGTGGCAAAAATACTAAACAGCGACATGGGGTTCTCCTTATCCTTAAGAGCCGTCGGTTGTGGGGCGCGCCTGTTTGCACTCGATCCCCGGCGATCCGGCCGATGACCCGAAACTGCAGAGGCCATCGAGAGCTGTGACGCATTTTGTGTTCCAACTGTGCGCCGACGCACAGGGTAATGTCAGGCAGCCGAACGCTGCCGTCTGCTGGTGCGATTCCGACACCGGGTGTTAGACTGCGCACTCCCAAAGGAGGTCAACTGCGATGAAATACACGATCGAATACTGCATGCAGTGAAACTATCAACCTACGGCTCTCCGTGTGAGAGAACGGTTGATGGCCAATGCCGACAACGAAGTGACGCTGATCGAAGGCGGCGGCGGGGTGTTTGAAATCACCCGCGACGGTCAGCTCGTCTATTCAAAGAAAGCGACCCACCGCTTTCCGAGTGACGAAGAAGTAGACGCGCTGCTCGGCTGATCGGGCACCGACTGTCAGGCTGGTTTTTCAGCCTTAGTGAACCGGCGGCGCATTATCGCCGTCGCGTTTTTGCAGGTGAGCGAGCACGCCCTGTTGCTGCTCAAGAAACGACTCGTGATCCGGCATGATCATGAGCTGGCAATCGAGGCAGGTCAGCGCTTCGGTGCCCAAACCGCCTTTGAGATAAATCGCTTTGAGGTTTTCCAGCAACCGCAACACGATGCGACGGTTCGTTGCCGGTACAAAATAGCTGTTGTCGGGGCTGATTTTGCGCTGATACATCTTTTCGATCAGCTGGTAACAGTCGTCCCTGCTGACAATGCGCCCGGCAAATACGTCGATCAACAATGGCTCGTCGTCTTCCTCGACCCCAACCAGAAAATGACCGGGAAAACTGATGCCGGATACATTCATGCCAATCGCCCTGCCGACGGCTATGTAGACGATAGCCAGGCTGATCGGAATGCCGGTGCGAGTCTGCAGCACATGATTTAGCAGACTGTTTTCGGCACTGTAGTAGTCCTCGGCGTTGCCTCTGAATCGATGCTGATCGTAGAGGTATTCGAGCAGTTCGTGGCCGCTGCCAATCTCGCCACGGGCATTATCGACCAGCTCGCCCAATGCTTTGACACTTTGTGTGATATCGAGCCCCGGCTGCAACTGCGCGGCCACCAGCAGTGCACAGTGCACGACATCAATCATCTCGTCCGGCCCCTGCACTGCCCGCAGAAAAGTCTTGCCTGTAATCATGTGCCTTGTCCGAATAAATTCCCGGTTTGTACTTGCCACTGCGCCGCATACAAGCCACCAGCGGCGACCAGGCTGTGATGATCGCCCTGCTCGGCGATGCGACCGTCATCGATCACGATGATGTTGTCGGCGTTGACGATAGTCGACAGACGATGCGCTATCACGATGACGGTGCGATCGGCGGACACTCTCGCGAGCGAGCGCTGAATCGCGGCCTCGGTTTCGTTATCGACCGCGCTGGTCGCCTCGTCGAGGATCAGCAGCGGTGCATCCTTGAGTATCGCACGCGCGAGCGACAGGCGCTGACGCTGCCCGCCTGACAGCCGCATGCCGCGCTCGCCGATGGCGGTGTCGAGCCCGTCCGGCAGCGCTTCGATGAACGACCACGCCTCTGCCGACTGAGCAGCCGCTTTGATTTGCCCATCGCTGCTGCCTGACGCGCCGTAGGCGATGTTGTCGCGAATACTGCCATCGAACAAAAAGATATCCTGACTGACCAGAGCAATCTGGCCGCGAAGCTGCGCCAGTGGCAATTGTTCGATCGGCACGCCATCAAAGCTGATGGTGCCACGCTGCGGCTCGTAGAATCGCAACAGCAGTTTGGCGATCGTCGATTTGCCGGACCCGGTTGCACCGACCAGCGCCACGGTGCTGCCGGCATCGATCTGCAGGCTAAGATCATGCACACCGGCAGAGCCGCGATCGTAGTGGAATCCAACGTCACGAAAGCTCACCTCACCCCGCACCGGTAGCGGCAGTACATCGGTTCCGCTGTCGGCGATGTTAAGCGGTGTCTCAATCAGGCCGAGGATGCGGCGGGTGCTGGCCATCGCGCGCTCGTAGAGATCGACCGTTTTGGCAAAGTCGGTCAAAGGCCAGAGCAGGCGCTGGGTCAGAAAAACCAGCACCCCGTAGGCGCCGACGTTCAGCTCGCCGTTCAGCGCTTTGAAGCCACCGACCACAAAGGTGAACAGAAAGCCTGCCAGAATCGCCATGCGGATGACCGGAATGAAGGCCGAGCTGACCGCGATCGCGCGACGATTCGACTGCACGTAGGCTTCGCTCGCGGCTTCAAGGGCGGCCGCCTCGCGAGATTCTGCAGTGAAGGATTTGATCGTCGCGATGCCGCCGATGTTATTGGCCAGCCGGCTGGCCAGCCGCCCTACCTGCTCGCGCACATCGGCGTACAGCGGCGTGGCGCGACGCAAAAAGAAAAACGCGCCCCAGACGATCACCGGGATCGGCGAGAACGCAAGCAGTGCAATCGTCGGCGAGAGGATGAAGAACACCGCGCCGACCAGTATCACGGTGACAAACGTCTGGATGAAGTCGTTGGCGCCGCCGTCGAGGAAGCGTTCGAGCTGATTGACGTCGTCGTTCAGAATCGCGATCAGCTCACCGGAGCTGCGCGATTCGAAAAACGCCATGTCCTGGCGTTGCACCTGTTCGTAGGCGTCCTGGCGCAGCTCGGCCTGCAGGCGCTGCGCGAGGTTGCGCCACAGAATCAGGTGCAGATACTCAAACATCGACTCGCCGGCCCAGATGATGAACGTGAGTATGGCCAGCGCGACGATCTGCGATTCGGCGCTGACGAGCCCCATCTTGGCGATAAAACTGCTCTGTCGATTCACCACCACATCGATCGCGATGCCGATCAGAATCTCGGGCATCACGTCGAAGAAGCGATTCAGCACCGAGCAGCTCGTCGCCAGCACGATGTGCCGCCGGTGCCCGCGCGCGTAGCGGATCAGGTTGATCAGCGCGTGAAAACTGCTTTGCGAATCGGCCAAGCCAGCACACTCATAGTGGAAAACGGCTACAATTATCGCATTGATTGCGGCCACCGCTGCCGCACTCTGTCACTTCGCTGTTTGCGGGCTGCACACGAGTCTCCCGCCTCCTCGCGACTGTCACCCCCCTGTTACGGACATCTGTTGCTCAATATTCCGCTCAAGGCCGTGCTGATCTCGGTGCTGATTCATACGCTGTGGGGCGGCAATCCGATTGCAGGCAAATTCGGCCTGGTGGTGTTCCCGCCGTTTGCCAGCGCATTCATCCGCTTTGTGATCGGTGTGATCGTGGTTGGCCTGTGGGCGCGCTACGCAAAGATGCGCATCTGGCCCGAACCCCACGAGTGGCGACCACTGATCATCATCGGCCTGATGTTTACCCTGCAAATCGGCCTGATGAACATTGGCATTGATAACACCACCGGCATCATCGCTGCGGTGCTGATCTCGACCAATCCACTGTTTGCAGCACTGTTCGCCCACTACCTGATCGCAGGCGATCAGCTGACCATGAATCGCATCATCGGGTTGCTGGTCGCGTTTGCGGGCGTTTGCCTGACGATGATCAACCCGACCGATCTGACGGCAACCAACTGGTTCACGCTCGGCATCGGCGCCAGTGTCGCAAGTGCAATGCTGCTGGGGCTGCGCCTGGTGCTGAGCGCGAATGCGCTGAAACAAATAGAACCGGGGCGCGTGGCGATCTGGCAAATGCTGATATCGCTGCCGATCTACGCTGTGGCGAGCTGGCAATTCGAGACGATCCGGTGGCAGCTATTCAATTGGCCCGCGGTCTGGGGCCTGTTGTATCAAGGTGTAGTGGTGGCGGGGCTGGGATTCGTGGTGTCACTCTGGCTGATGCAACGCTATCAGCCGGGCATCATGATGAGTTTTAATTTTGTGTCGCCAGTGGCAGGTGTGTTGCTGGCCGGCTGGCTGCTCGGTGAGGCGATCACATCGAACGTGCTCTATGGCGTGGCACTGGTGGCAATCGGGCTCTATCTGATTGCGGTAAAAAAACGCCGAGCGCTGCAAGCCGATACCCCCGCCTGAAGTGGTTGTTTTTCAGGCGTACCACATCAGGCTTTGGGAAAGACACCCTGCGTGATGCGAACCAGTTGCTCGAGTTTATCGCGCGGTTCGTCAGCTACCAGAATAAAGCGCTGATCGCCCTCTATCCAGCTGGCGGCCTGCAAACCGTGAAAACTACCCACGCGCACCGCGCTGTCGGGATCACCCATCGCCGGCAACACACAAATCGCAAGCGGCAGTTCGTCGGCCTTGGCGTAGAGCAATTGCACCAGCGGCTGCCCATTGAAACCCAGCTCCTGCACGTGCTTGACGGCGTAGCCCTCGGTGGCAAGATCAGGCAACGCGGTTCTAAGGCGAGTGGAGTCAGTGATTTTTCGAAGCTGCGCGAGCACCGAATCCAGATCGGCATCGACGTGCTTGAACGTGTTGGCAACATAGAGCGAGTGATACTGAACCAGCGGCTCTACCCAGGCGTGTGAGGGACGCTCTCGAGCCGGTGTTGCGACGCGCGCTGGCTGATCGGCCTTGTTGCTGGATAAGGTTACCAGCGCATAGGCGGCAAGGTATCCAACCACGACGCTAAGCACCAGGCCGCCGACCTGCATAGTCCTGACGGAAATTTGTATTCTGGCCCGACTGTGATTGTTCACCCCATTCTCCCCCGGCTACGCGACAGCGGAAAACTGAACAGGCGATGAAAGGACCGGGTGTTGCAAGTGAGCGCTACTGCGCTGATGACCCTGCAAGTCTTCGCGCACTGTTTGCAACCTATCTGCAAAACAGGATGAAGCAACGCCGAACAACATCGCATTACCCGCCGCCCGGTTGTGCCCGTAACGTCCATCAATCACTTTGTTGAACGCTGCGAAATTCGAATTTGCCGCTCCAGCACGACGTTGGGAAAGTTCACCCCGGCTGCGGCCTCAATCGTCGCGCTAAGGGTGGATTTGTCTTTAATCGTGACGACCATCTTTCTGCTCGACAACTGCGCCGAGCCAATGCAGAAGCTCGCCTTACCTACTATTCGATCGGCAACGACGGTACCGGCGAACACGACACTGCCAGCTGGCAGGCAAGCGCTGTCGGCAACAGAACTGAACAAGAGCTCACTGTCCTGGACGGTCGCTGTAAATTCCTGCCCGACCAGTGCGCCACTAACGGAGATCCAACCGCCGGTGAATTGATCGAGGCGATAGAGGGCCTCCTGATCCTGAGGCAACAAGGAGCAGCCACTGACAAAAATGCTGATGGTGGCGAACCAGTAGAAAATTTTCATAGCTTTATCGTCTTAGCAAATTAAATCAATGTTCCCGGGCCATCAGGCACAGCAATCCCCACGCGTGACTGTTTTACCAATCAGCATTGAGAAGTGCTGAGAGCCTTGCGTCCTGGAAATTTTGAAGTCTGGAATGCAGGTGTTACTAACCGCGCTACCCGGCAGTGGATACCACCGGGCAGCAAACCTGTTCATCTGCGTATGCGGTAATCAGCACAATGCATTAAGCGTTGGGTTTTCGATTTCAAACCGAAACACCTCCGTCAATCACTGTGCCTGGCAACACTGAATGTGAAGACTCAAGCCCACATTTAACTTGCTTGGTACGTCTGTCAATCGCACTCATTTCTTTCCCCAATTGCAGGTGTGACTAGCCAATCCGTGGCGGTCAATTATTATTTTATTTGTCGGGACATAATACACAAAAAAATTCTTCTGTGAAAGAATTTGCACAATCAAAAAAGTTTTAGATCGATAGCAGTAAAACTTTGAACAACGCTAATGACTGTTCAACAAAAACTTACTGTCACTGTCGTACGCCTGCGCATACACCCAAAGTAAAAAAACAAATTCAAGCCGGATGCTGATAGCAAAAAGTCTATCGGGTAAGAACGAAGATTAGCTGCCTGTTCGGCAATCCAGCCTACCGAGGCACTACGAATGAGAGAAGCGTTTTTAGTCGTTGGGATGGGGTTATACCCAAGACCGAACTGCATGAGTTGAATTTCAGTTTCTTTCGCGTGCGCGACTGATGTGTCGCGACTGCCACGCTTTATCTTTGGTGCGATTGAACAGTCATCTTTTATACAACATCAATTAACACCGTTGATCATCTGAGGCAATCAATCGACTGTGTTAACCAACGTCGCTATTGGTACATGCCAAAGTTTGCAATCCGCGCAAGCCAATCGCCAGCGACCAGGTTTTATACGCGGCAGCGCCCAACCACTCACGGCAAATTTAATTGTCAGCCACTACCAACGCAAACGCATCGCGACGAAATTAACACTTTCTCCGGCAACGGCATGAGGCCGTCAATCGAACCGCATTTCCGAGATGTTTAACAGCTGTTGTTCGCGCTGCAGTAGATTGGCGGCATCTGCACTAAATCCAACAGCAACCCGGTCTTCGCCGCTTTGTGCATAGGTTTGGTTGAGCGCGGATATGGCGTCCGGGTGTTCTGCATTCATAGCGACAATCGTCGTCTGCTGCGACATCTGCTGGACGCGGTATTCGGACAGGAGTTTATCGAGCGCTATCTGACCGGGTGCGACGGCGGGGCCGAAGCTTGTATAGGTGATCGGCGCGCCACACAGGGTAGTGAGTATGCGACTGCATTCGCCAGCGGCGCCCATCGCAAAGCCGATACGCCGGGTGCTGTCGTCGGCATCGGCGACCCAGCGCAACATGCGTATCGCATCATTGGTGGTCGCCGCGGTTGGCACCAGTTTTATCGCAGCAGAGCCTGCCTGCAACATGCCGGCGGTGATGCGAGCGAGCTCGGCATCATCGGGCATGTGGTTGAAGTCGTGATGACTGAGGATCAGCGGCGCGCCTTCGGCGAGCATGGTCGTCGCTGCCTCGCTCTGCCATTCCAGGTCGATGATATCAGCACCGGCCTGCAGCGCCTGACGGTTGATTGCCGCACGCTCTTGCTCACTGCCGGCAAACATGCCGCCATGACTCGGGTGGCGCAACGTCAGTAGTGTGGCAATGCCGGCATCGGTCGCGCGCTTGATCAGCGCCAACACGTCGTCCAGTGACAGGCCGCAGTCGAGCAGCAAATCGGCGCGAATTTCAACGCACTGCAGCTTTTTATCTATCGCCTCGTTGAGTTCAGCGGCATCGTTGGCGACGACGCCGATAACGCCGCGCAGCGGAAACGGCTGGCTGGTGGTCACTGGAAGGTCTCGCGGATGTGGGATCAGGCGCGCAAGGATACCTGCTTCTGCGCCGACCTGCTAAGTTGTCATCGCGTAAGCAGGCGTCGTTTGTCGGCGGGCTAGTGTTCGTCACCGCCGTACATCCACATCGCCTGCGTCTGGCCGGCAGGCTCGAAACCCACCGCTTTGTAGAACTCAACCGCTTGCGCATCGGCGGTGAGCATCTGCATATGAAAACCGCTATAGATCGTTTGCAGCGCGGCCATCATCTCGCGCCCGATACCATTGCCGTGATAGTCCGGATGGACCAGCATATGTGGATAATAAACCACCAGATGGCCGTCGGAGATGGCATTGGCAAGCCCCACCAGCCGACTGGTGACCCGTGCGGTGACGACGCTGTGCGAATGACGAAGGGCAGCCAGCAGTTGCTCGGGTTTATCTGCCGCCGACCAGTTGTTGGCGCGGTAGAGCTCGATCACTTCGTGCGATTCAAAGTCGCCGTTGAGTCTGGTTATTACCTTCATGGAGTTCGACCGTTACGCCAGGCTGCGGGATTGAAACTCACTGGTGGATGGCCATCCATCCGCCGCTCGGAGAATTCAGGCGGACGTTTGATTATCCACTTCCATCGGCAACTGGTGATCCTGCGCCCACTCGTTCAGGGAATGGTCGTACACGCTGATATCGTCACAACCCAGCTGATGCAACACAAAGGCATCGAGGGTGGCGGCGATGCCACCGCCGCAATAGATGACGAGCTTTTTGTCCAACGTGGCCCCCGCCGCACTGAACAACGCCGCTGCCTCGGGTGCCGGCAACAGGGTGCCGGCGTCGCCCGCCTGCAAGGTGGCAGCCGCGACGTTCACGCTACCGGGAATTCTGCCGGCGCGGCCGTAACGGGCACTGTCGCCGCGGTGTAATTCGGCGCTCAATGCGTTGATGACCACCGAGTCAGCCTGCTTCGAGGCGCGCTGAACCTCGTGTCGATCGCAAAAGAGGCCATCGACTGGCTGCCCCTGCAGACTGGCTGACGGGTATTGATGCGGCTTGGTATCGGTTGGTTTTTGCTCACGATTCCACTTCTGAAAGCCGCCGTCGAGCACGGCAGCGTTGTTGACCCCGCCGCTGCGCAACATCCACCAGACTCGCGTCGCCCACTGCATACTGTTGGCCGAGTACAGCACGACGCGCGACTGATCGCCAACGCCAAGTGCCGCCAGTTTTTTCACAAGAACCGCCGCTGACGGCACGGTGAAACGATACGGCGAATCCGGGTCGGACAGATCGGCTTGCAGATCGATGTGTGCCGCGCCCGGAATGTGGCCCAGCAGGTAGTCGTCGCGACCGCTGACTACACGGTAGGGCGCATCATCACTATCTGCCACCAGGTGCATGGTGCAATCGAAGAGGCGCAACTCTGGATCATCTAACAGCTTTTGCAGCGCGTCGGTGGAGATAATTGATTCCGGGTGGCGATAGTGGTTCAGCATCGTCGTTACCTGCGTGGTGAATCAGTGGGCGAGAATCATCGCACCGATTGGGATGGACGGAGCAGTTGTCATGGCTGACTCAAACGAGCCTGCCTGCAAACCCGGAACGCCTATAGCCCCTGCTGCAAGAGTTGCGTGAGCTGTTGCCGTGAATAATCGGCCAGTCCAATCGATTCAAACGTGCGACCGCTGTGATTGAAGTTGTCGTCGCAGATGGCCGAACCCAGTGCCAGCAGACCGTTGGCCACCGGCGCATCGACACCGGTAAATTCTGCCGCTGAAACCAGAAACGCCAAACCACACGCGACATCCTCACGCATATAGCGATGTTCGGTGAGCACCAGATCTTCGCGCCAGTCGCCGGAGTCGACGAGTTTTTCGTGCGCGAGGTTGCCGTACATCCACTCCTCGGCATCGGCGTCGTAGTGGTTGGCCAGCGGAAAGTGTGGCGCGCCATAACCTAACGCTTCACGCACAGCGATGCGCTCGTGATCCAGACGCGTGGTCACGGCGCGCACCGCGGGCTGAGTGCCCTCGTTGTGGATATCCCAATGTTCGAAGTGTTGAATCGGCCCGGCGTTCATCATGATCAATGGCGGATGAATGATCGGCCCGGCATTCATCAGCGCGCCAGACAGCGCATCGCCGGCATCCTCGACTGCGGGATAGGCGGCGGCCACACGCTGCATGGCGTAATCGTGAAGGCGCATTGGCAGCACACCGCTGGGCAGCCGCGTGGCGCGCGTGGTGATGGCGATTTCGCGCTCGCCGTGCAGCCGGGTGAGATACGGCAGCGTGCCGGACTCGACAAATGCGACGTCGGCACTGCAGTTGGCGCCGCGCAGAGCGCGCAGCATGGTGTAGCTGCCAAAGGTGCCGGGGGTGAGATAGATCACCTGACCGTCGCGCAGGTGCGGCGCCATCTGCAGCGCGATATCGTGCTGGGCGAACGCCGGCAGCGGGCAGACGATCAGCTCTGCCCCGTCCAGCACCTCGCCCAGATCATGACTGGCCAGCGCGAGTGCAACCACGTGCCGACCGGCATGATCGACGAGCGCAAGTGCCGAGCCTGCGGCGCGCAGCGAATCGATGGCAGCTTGATCGCGGCGCCAGAACCGCACCCGGTGGCCATTGCGTGTGAGGTCGGCGGCGGCGGCATGCGAGCCATTGCCGCCACCCAGAACGGCGATGTCGATGATCGTTCTCCGTTACAGGTCGGTGGCGAAGTCGACCAGCATGCCGGCCAGTTCCTGCGGTGCCTCGACCGGTATCAGGTGCCCGACTTCGGGCATCACAATCTTTTTCGTGTTCGGCATTCTGGCAGATAGTCTCTCGACATCGGCCGGCACGCGAAACACGCAGTCGCGTTCGCCGGTGACCACCAGCACTGGCATATCCAGTGATTCGTAGGGCAGATCCCAATCGGCGTCACGTGCATCGCGCAGCAATCGCACGACCATGCTGTCCTGCGGCAGCGGCTGCCAGTCAGTACCGCTCAACGCATTGGCGCGGTTTTCCTGCAGCCATTTATCGCCATACAACAGCGGTGAGTACATATCGCGCAGCGCCGCCGGGCCACCGGTGGCAAGCGCACATTCGGCCGCCGCATTGATCCACTCCAGACGCGTACCCGGCGCACGCAGCGTATTGAGCAACACCAGGCCGGTGGCAGCGGCCCCTGCCAGCACCGCGCGCGCGGCAAACAAACCGCCGATCGACAAACCGACATGGACGGGTCGTTGTGGTTCTACATTGCGCAGCACTGCCAGCGCATCGGTGACCACCTGCTCGACGCCGAGGTTGTCGCCATCGGCGGCGTCAGTGCCCTCCTGACCACGCAGATTCCAGAAAAGGGTGCCGTGACCGGCGGCCCGCACCGCCTCACCAATCGCGGACTCCCACATGCCCATATCACCAGTTAAGGCGTTGTATCCGACGAAGGTGACCCCTTTTTCGGCAGTGGGCGCGACATACTCGAAGCGGATATCGGACATTGTGCATCTCCAGTGGTGGTTGGCGTAATTTTAACGAATGACAGGTTTGATCTGCAGGTGTTGCAACAGACCGGCAAACTGTTGCAGGCGCTGTTGCTGATAGGCGGGTACGTCCATCTCGGCGTAGTCCATAAATCCGCGCCCGGCAGCGAGCCCGGTGTGGCCTTGTGCCATGTTGCGCTCGATCGATTCGGGCGGGGCAAAGCGATCCTCACCGGTCGCCTGCTGCAAGTAGTGACTGGCATGATAGAGAATGTCGCCACCACCCCAGTCGATAAATTCGAGCAGACCGAGAATCGCGAATCGAAAACCAAGTCCGTAGCGTGTGGCCTTGTCGATATCCTCGGCGCTGGCCACGCCCTCCTCGACCAGCCGCGCCGCCTCGTTCATCGCCAGGGCCTGAATGCGTGGCACAATATAGCCCGGACTCGCCTTGCACACGACCGGCACTTTGCCAATGCTCTCAAGCAGTGCGCGCGTGCGATCGAGCGCATCGGCCGCGGTGTCGTCGCCGGGCGAGAGCTCGACCAGCGGCACGAGGTAGGCCGGGTTGAGCCAGTGGGCATTGAGAAAGCGCTCGGGCCCGGTCACCATCGCCTGTAACTCGGTGGACAGTATGGTGCTGGTGGTCGAGGCGATCACCGCATCGGCAGTAGCCGCGCGCGAGATTCTGCCCAGCGCTGCGCGCTTGGCATCCAGTGTCTCGGGTACGCCCTCGAAAATAAACGCAGCGGTTGCCAGCAGCGCTTCGCATTCGCTCTCGGCGTGTATCGAGATGCGCTGGGCGACGCGCGACTGATCGGCGCTGTCGAGCAGGCCAATGGCACACAGCATCTGCAGCTGTTGTTCGATCGCCGCTGTGACGCGATCGCGCATGGCGCTGAAGTCTTCGGCGCTGCGGGTTTTCAGATCGATGAGCAGAACCGGGTGGCCTGCCAGCGCAAACGCGACCGCCATCCCCTGCCCCATGCGACCGGCGCCGGCCGCGGCAATCGTGGCGAACTCGGTCATTGATCGTCGGCGCTGCCAAGGATCTCGGTTTTCATCGCACGCGGATCGCGACGCGGCCAGGAGTCGCGCTCGACCGAGGCGAGAAATTCATCGAGGTGGCGATTGAACCCGGCCGGGTCTTCCAGGTTTACGGCGTGCCCGGCGTTGGGCATCACGACCAGACCTGCGCTGGCAATTTCGCGTTTTAACATCAGCGCAGGTTCCAGACACGGCCAGTCCTCATCACCGGTGATCACGAGCGTGGGCAGCGTGATCGATGCAATTTGTGCCTGTAAATCGAACAGCGACGGGCGACGCGCCTGCACCCCGCGCATGGTCAGCGCCGAGCCGCTGGTGGAGTGCTCACGCATTTGATCGACAAACTCGCGCCAGCCGCGCGCATCGCGATTCTGGTACTGCACGCGCGTGGGCCCAAGGCCATAGTCGAGTGCGGCCTGTTCTATGCCGCGCGCTTCGAAGCTGTCAGCCGCGGCATTGGCCTCGGCGGCGAATTGTTCGCGCTTGTCCGGCTCGGCGCCGTAACCACAGCCGGCGACCACCAGCGAGCGGGCGCGCTCTGGATAGGTGAACCCGAAATGCAGGGTCGCGAAACCACCCATCGACAGACCGACGATGTGCGCACGATCAATACCCAGCCCGTCCAGTAAGGCGCGGATATCATCGCGTGCACGGTCCTGCGAGTAATGATCGACACTGTCCGGAATATCCGAGGGCGGGAATCCGCGTGCGTTGTAGGCGATGCAGCGATAGTGACGGCCAAAATAGCGAAGCTGTGGCTCCCAGGAGCGACAGTCGCCGGCAAACTCGTGGACAAACACCAGCGGCACGCCACTGCCGGACTCCTCGAAGTAGAGCTTTACTCCATCGTCAGTCGTGATATGTGGCATTTGTCCTCCATCGTCGCAACGTTCGCAAGCCATAAAGTGGGCTCGACGCGCCGAGTATGCGGGCAGTCGTGCACGCTCGCAACTGCGACCAGACGAACCCGCCATCGCCTTTGTGCAGGGCCGCCCGGGCGGCTGTGTTATGTTGCCTGACCACGAGGCGCAACAGAGAACAAGTGAACATGCAGGGCAAGCTACAGGGTGTGAAAGTACTCGATCTGTCGATGTTTTTGCCGGGACCACACATGACCATGACGATGGCGGATCACGGCGCCGACGTGATTCGGGTCGAGCCGCCAGCCGGTGAACCGACACGGCATATCGGCTTCGTCC
Organism: uncultured Granulosicoccaceae bacterium; assembly: GCA_964573105.1. Classification (GTDB taxonomy): domain Bacteria; phylum Pseudomonadota; class Gammaproteobacteria; order Granulosicoccales; family Granulosicoccaceae; genus CAKZSB01. Next base: position 130,276 of record CAZNIS010000006.1, on the reverse strand, counting down.
ACAACGGTGAATCGGTCTACTTTCGCAACACCCATCGTGGCAAGCGCAGCCTGGCGTTGAATCTGAAGGTCGAGTCAGCGCGGGAAATGGTACTCAGACTGGCCGAGCAGTCAGACGTATTTGTCGAATCGTTTCGGCCCGGTGTGATCCAGCGGCTTGGGCTCGACTACGACACTGTCGCCAAACGCGCACCGCACATCATCTATTGTTCGATCAGCGCCTATGGTCAAACCGGCCCGATGGTCGATCGAGTCGCACACGACATTGCCGTCGAGGCACAGGCCGGTGTCGCCAGTCTGACACTGGGCCAGGATGGCAAGCCGACGCTGCCGGCCATTGCGATGGCCGATATGACCGCATCGCTGATGAGCCTGTCGGCGATTCTGATGGCGCTGTATCGAACACGCGATACCGGGCGCGGAGATTTCATTGATATTTCCATGCAGGACACGCTGATGGCCTGGATGCCCAACACCACCGGGCGCGTGTTCGCCGAGCGTCAGCCACCGGACGCGAAGAACGAGCGCACCTGGGGTGGCAACGCGATGTACAACCTGTACGAGACGTCGGATGGCAAGTGGCTGGCACTGGCCGGAGCGGAGATGAAGTTCACCGAAAACCTGTTTAACGGGCTGGGTCATCCAGAGTACATCGAGATTTGCGACAACCCGCCGGGCGAAGTGCAGGAGCCTGCCAGGCAATTCCTGCGCGACACCTTCGCCAGCCGCACGCTGGACGACTGGATGGAATGGTTCGAGGGACGAGACATCTGCTACGCGCCAGTCAATAATTTACGCCAGGGCTTTGATCAGCCGCAGGTCAAGGCACGCGAGATGGTGCTGCACGACGAACAGGGCGGTGAGCATATCGGCGTGCCGATTAAATACCGCGAAGAACCGGCGACACCATGCCTGCGTGCGCCGAAACTGGGTGAACACAACCGCGAAACCTGCACCGCACTCGGCCTCGACTACGAGACCATGCGACTCGAATCCGCATTTGGCGCACCGACTGTATAGTTGAACGGGTGGCGATTGGCATCACAAATGACAAAAAAGCACTAGTTTCACCCCTTAAAATCCACATATCTGAGTTAATTTTCGAGAAAAATTGTGAAACCCGGTAAAATTACCGATATATTGCGGTAAAATATTACTGTGGGTTCCCCTTATATGGCTCATAATTACACTCGTACCTGATGATCCGGGTGCGAGGGGCAGGGAGTTACTCAGACAAGGATTTCGAAAAGGACGTTGTGCACGGATAGCTCTGCAGCGGCGGGCAGGATGCTGAGCACTTCAGAACCAGGGCACAGGATGCTCCATAGGGCTCACATCGGATGTGGGCCCTTTTTTTATGAATCAGTACCTCGCCAGCCGTGGCCGATACCCGCTTATACGTTCAACAGTAGATGCTCCCGCTCCCAGGGGCTGATCACGCGCAGAAACTCTTTGTGCTCCTCGCGCTTGACCGCGAGGTAGACCTGACTGAATTCGCGCCCGAGGACCTCCTGCATCAGGTCGCTCTCTTCGTACAGGTCCAGCGCTTCTACCACACTCACCGGCAGCGAGCGCGGCATCTCGTACGCCTCGGTCGAGATCGGATCGCGCGGCTTCATCTTCTCCATCATGCCGATGTATCCGCAGGCAAGACACGCCGCCATCGCCAGATACGGATTGCAGTCCATGCCGACGACGCGGTTTTCGACACGCCGAGCCTGCGGTGATGACACCGGCACGCGCAGTCCGGTCGAGCGGTTGTCGGTACCCCACTCCAGATTGATCGGCGCCGACGCGTCGGGCACCAGACGGCGGTAACTATTAACGTAGGGTGCGAGCACACAGACGACGGAATTCATCAGTGTCTGTTGACCACCGATAAACCCGTAGAACAGTGGACTCGGTTGATCGTCGGCATCGTTAAACAGATTGCGTCCGCTGCTGCGATCGATCACGCTCTGGTGGATATGCATGGCGCTGCCCGGCTCGTTTTCCATCGGTTTGGCCATGAAGGTGGCGTAACACTGATGACGCAGCGCCGCCTCGCGGATGGTGCGTTTGAAGAAAAAAACCTGATCGGCAAGTTCGACCGGATCGCCGTGATTGAGGTTGATCTCAAGCTGACCGGCGCCGCCCTCCTGCATCAGTGTATCGATCTCAAGCCCCTGGGCATCGGCAAAATCGTAGATGTCATCGACGACCTTTTCGTATTCATCGACGCCGCTGATGCTGTAGGCCTGGCGGCCGACGCCCTGGCGGCCGGTTCGACCAACCGGCGGGCTGATCGGATCGTCCGGATTCACGTTCGGTTTGGTCAGATAGAATTCCAGCTCAGGTGCCACCACCGGCTGCCAGCCCTGCTGCTGATACAGATTGACCACGCGCTTTAATACATTGCGCGGCGCAAAACCAACGGGCTCGCCGGCCTGTGTCTCCAGGTCGTGCAGTACCTGAATGGTGACGTCTGAGGTCCAGGGCACTGAGCGCGCCGTAGCGTAATCGGGCACCAGCACCAGATCCGCCTCGGTCCACGCGTTGGGTATACCGACCTCGGCATAATTGCCGGTGATAGTCTGAAAGAAGATCGATGAGGGCAGAAACATGCGCTCGGCGCGAAAGAACTTGCGCGCCGGCATCGCCTTGCCGCGACCAATGCCGACAATGTCGGAGACGATGCATTCCACCTCCTCAACTTTGCGTCCGGCGAGCCACTCCTGCAGCGATGGTGGTAATTCGATGGTGTTGTCGACTGGTTGCATGTGCGCATTCTACTGGAGATCGAAAAAGACGGTTTTTATCGATCGAACGGTTAAAGGTGCTGGCACAACCGCCGATACCCTGCCCACAACCAAACGGCACCGCGGAGGTTATTCATGCTGGTATTCAGTTGCATCGCAGTTGCAGTACTGTGCGTCGTCGGCGTATCGCGCAGAACAGCGCGAGGAAGTCAGACGCACTCCCCTTTGCTGATGTCTGGCGAAGCCGAGTCGAAATAGCCTGTAACAGGTCATTTCTGTCGTCCGCCGAATTGAGGCGGGCGACGTCTCCCTCTGCCCTGCGCGGCGGGAATGCCGGCTAACTCTCGCGCCAGCGAAAAGTCCAGCTACCCACGGCCAGACACACCACCGCTGTGAATATCAGTACGGCCCAATGTGGCCCGATAGCGGCCAGACCGTCTCCATCGAGCATGATTCCGCGCGCCGCCTGCAACGCGTGTGTCAGCGGCAACAGATTCGAGATCTGAACCAGCCACTCTGCCCTGCCCTCCAGCGAGAACCACACACCGCTTAGCACCATCATGGGCCAGGACAGCATATTCAGCAGTCCGCCGGCCAGCTCTTCGCTGCTAACCCGGGCCGATATTAAAAATCCCATCGCAATCAGTGCAATCGCCCCCAGCAACAGCGTGCCAAACAGAAGCACGTAGCTGCCGTTCATGCGCACATCCAGCAAGTTGCCGGCGATGGTGAAAATCAACCCGGTGGTGACGATCACCAGCATCAGACGCGAGAGTATCTGCGCGACGACAAATTCCAGTGCGCGCAACGGGGTGGCACTGAGTCGTTTCAGAAAGCCGTTCTTGCGATAGCGCACGACGACATAGCCAACGCCGAACAGCGAACTGAACATCAGGTTCATGCCGAGGATACCGGGAAACAGCCAATCGATATGGCGCAACGCATCGCCACTGACAGTTTGCCGCTCGGCGACCGGGTCGACGCCGAGCAGTATTTTCTCAACCAGATAACCCGACGGCGACTGCTCGTTGACCCAATAACGCGATGGTTGCGTGGCCGGATCGAATACCAGGTCGACGAGATGGTGTTCTAGCTTGTCCACCACGTCCGCTGTGTCAGCCGCGGTATAAAAATCGATGAACTGTGTTTGCAGAAAGCCATGCTGGCCGGCAAGTGAAGACACGTCCGGTGCATCGGCGATTACCGCCACCTTGAAGGTCGCGCGTGGCGGGCCTGAAAATACCACTGCCAGTCCGACCGCAAGCAGGATCGGCAATACCAGATTCCACATCAGCACCGAGCGATCGCGCAGAAATTCCAGATTGCGCGCATGTGCTACCGCCAGAATTCGTCCGATCATGAGCGCAGCTCCCGGCCGGTCAGATCGATGAAGAGATCCTCCAGATTGTAGGGTCGGATCGATAGTCGTGTCAGCGCCGATTCTCCGTCGGCCAGCCGTTGCAGACAGGCGCCAGCATCGGCGGTGTGTATCTCGGTAAAGTCGCCGCGCTGCGCCAGGCGGGTTGAGGCGATGGCATCGACGCTAAAGTCTCGATCCAGATCCTCACTTGGCAGACGCATCACGACCTCCTCGAAATGCTCGGCTAGCAACTGATCCGGCGAGCCGTCGGCGATGATGCGACCGCGATCCATAATGATGATCCGATCGCACAGCTGGTAGGCCTCATCCATATAGTGGGTGCTCAGCACCACGGTGGTGCCTTGCTGCTTGATTCGTTCGATCAGTTGCCAGAAGTTGCGCCTGGCCTGCGGATCGAGACCGGTGGTCGGCTCGTCGAGGAAAATAATTTTGGGATCATTGATCAGTGCGATCGCGAGCAGCAGGCGCTGTCGCTGACCGCCAGACAGTTTGCGATTGTCGCGCCCCAGCAACTCGCCCAGTGAACAGGTCTCGATCAGGGCCGGCAGATCGGTGCGCTGATCATACAGCGCGTGAAAAAGGGCCAGCGTCTCCCGCACCGTCAGGAAATCCTGCAGCGCGGTTGCCTGAAACTGAATACCGGACTCTTCTCGAAATCGCGCGCCCAGCGGCTCGCCGTGATACAGCACCGTGCCACTGCTGGCCGGTGTCACGCCCTCGATGATTTCGATCGTGGTGGTCTTGCCGGCACCATTGGGCCCCAGCAGCCCGGTGCAACTGCCGCCATCAATCGCAAACGAAATATTGTCGACGGCGGTGTTGTCGCCATAGCGGCGCACAAGGTTTTTTACCTCAATCACAGCGGCGGGAGAAGTGACACTGTTGTTCATGACCCGATCATGGGGACGATCACCTGACGATCCCGTCCGGTTTGCGTCACTGTTGAGCGCAAGCGGCGATGGGGTCTGGATGGCCCGCCAGAAGAGGCGGGCCGACTGCATACATGAATTACTGGCGGTGCCATTCGCCTGGCACCGCAACCAGGGTCTAGCGCGTGACGTTGAACTTGAAGTCGGTCAGGTACTCGACACCCCTGGGCGTGAAATCGAAGGTCAGATCCATGAGCCCAAGCGGATAGCTTTCCATCAGATCGAGCATGGCCCGCGTCTCTTCATCATCAGTGTCGATTTCCATCCCGTCGAGGATCGCGCGCACTTTGCCGATGGCGGACTCGGTGTCGATCATCATGTTAAACAGCAGATCGTCTTTCGATGCCGATGCGCCTTCGAGCGCAGAGCTGAACTTGCTCGCCTGATCACCGCGATACAACACCAGATTCTTGCCTTTGATGGCCACTTCGGCATCCATTTCCGGCGGCAGCGGCAGCGGTGCGATTTCGCTCAGCGGCACCGACGAGCCATCCAGCGGGATACTCGCAAGGCCGGACATCTGCGGCATCATCTGCAGCGTCTGCAGCAGCGTACCCGGATCGTCGGCCGAGATGGCGATGGCGATGTCGGCTTTGTCGAGACCGGGCTGGCCGCGCTTGAGTTGCTCGATGTCGAGATCCAGATCGAAGATCGACGCCGAGATACCGAGAATGCCGCGCGCCATGCCGGAGAACATCACCACGCCCATGGAGGCACCGCTCAGCGCCTCGCCGCCCATGCCGTTCAATCCCTGCAGTGGCTGACACTCATAGGATATTGACGACATCAGCTGACTGAGCTGGCCAAAACCCTGCGACAGCTTGTTGACGTCGAGACCGAGGCCAACGCTTAGCATCGCCGATGACGCCTGACCCAGACCAGGGATCACACCACCGAACAGTTGCAAGGTATCGGTCAGCTGCTGGTGATTGATCTCGACTGCTGCATGGCTGCTGCCGCTGACACTGTCGTCGCTGATCTCGAGATTGCGATAGCCGCCGACCATCATCGGCCAGACCTCGGCGATGCCAGTGATCTCTTGCTGGCAGACCGGCTTGCGCATCTCGGCCACGGCGGCGGCGGCACTGGCGTCCGTTGCCAGCAGAGAATCGAGCTGTTTGCCCGATTCACTGTCGGCGTTGGTCAGGGTGTCGGCGATACGGCGGGTATCGAGGAAGGAGAAGAAGTCGTCGCCGTAGTCCCATTTCTCGAGCAGCTTGTCGAGCTTGCCGGTCGCCTTGATCGACTCTTTAGGTAGCGCAAAGCCCGCGAGTCGCTCGGCCATGTCCTGATCGTCGGCATTGAGCAAAACGCCGGCGAAGGCATCATTTTCACTGACGCCGACGAGCACGGCGGCTTTGATGTCATCGTCCTGATCAGCACTCTGGTACATCCGGTAGGTGCCACTTTCGCGCTGGATTTCACTGACGGTCACGCCCTCTTCAGGCACCAGCTCATCGATCTTTGCCAACAGCTTGTCGCCGTCTTCGATCGCGACACGCAACACCGGGGCGATGCCAACGGTATAGAGTGAGAATCCGAGTTCGTCGCCAATACCCCATTCGGTCATCACTTTGACCGGATCATCCATGAAGTTTTCATAAGCATCGACAAACTCACGCATGCCTTCTTCGTCTTCCAGATCCTCTGCCTCGGGCAACGGGATGTTGGGCATAATCGAAAACAGCGCATCGACCGGATAGGGCTTGCCGGTGCCGATGTACAGATGCGTATCAGCGGGCACGTAGGCCAACTGTGGGTTATCCGCGGCATGGGCTACACCGCCGCCCAACAGGGCTGCGACAGCCCACCCCACTCCAAATCGAGCTACATTTCGCTTCATCATCGCCATCTGTCTCAAAGGATAGTTTTAAGGTAGCGCATAACTACGGAAGGAATTGTTCCAATTTGGAATATCAACACCACTTCCATGCCTGCAACGAACGCCTTGGGAGACTGCACTGCGGACAATCGTTGTGACGCCCGCTTTGTCGTCTGGTTTCTGGCAGCCTGGCTCCGTTTAACATGGTAAGCCCGACGCGCTTAAATCTCCACTTTTGCACCGCATCCACCGGATGACTCTGGCTAATCGGGATTCTCTGGTATAACAGGCAGGCTCGCTGTGCACCCATCACTACTGGAGAGAATGACATGCCCGCATTCCACATCTCGCGTTCGGTGACTGTCGAGGCGCCGATCGATCGCGTAGTTCCGGCAATCGAGGATTTCAACGTCTGGCCGAAGTGGTCGCCCTGGCTATACATGGAGCCAGAAGCCAAAGTCGATGTCTACGGCACGGTCGGACAAGCCGGTCACGGCTATACCTGGAGCGGCGAGTTGGTCGGCGCCGGCGAAATGAAATTGCGTGAAGTGGCCGCCGACCGAACCCACCACATGGATCTGACTTTTCTAAAGCCCTTCAAGTCAAAGGCCAGCGTCTCGTTCGAGATTGCCCCCACGACGGATTCGCAAACGCAAGTCAGCTGGCACATGCACGGCAGCATGCCGTTTTTTCTGTTCTTCATGGTGCCGACGATGAAGGGCATGATCGGCATGGACTACGAACGTGGTCTGCGCATGCTGAAGGAACACGTCGAGACTGGCGCGATCAATTCGGCAACCACGATCGAAGGGATTGTCGACGTTCCGGCGATCCACTGGGTCGGCGCGAGCGCCGAGGTAGCGATGTCAGAGATTGGCGATTCGATGCACCAATCCATGCCGCAGGCGCTGAAAACAGCAGAACAAGCCGGTGCTTCAATCTCAGGTCCACCTGGCGTGATCTACGACAACATGGACATCAAAAATCAGCGTTGCCGCTATACCGCGTTTGTCCCGGTAGCCGAGGCTGTCGACGCCTCACCGAATGGCACGATAGAAGGGGGCAAAGCGCTAAAAGTGATTCACACCGGGCGCTACGATCACCTGGGCAACAGCTGGTCGACGGCGATGACCCACCAGCGCCACCACAAAATGAAGCCTTCGAAGTCGCAGGCCCCCTACGAGATCTACGTCAGCGACCCGGCCGACACGCCGGAGGCGGAACTGGTCACTGAGATCTACCTGCCACTTCGCTAATAAACCACATCACAGGCATGGCGCTGGTCAACCGATCACCCCGCTGTGCGTTGAGTCAGCAGTTGCGCAAGCCAAACCGGCTTGCGCCGTTACTCTGCCAGGACTCAACATGGATTCGCCACACGAACAACAAGCCTCGACCACAACAGGCATCGGTCAATCACTGCACTGCAACCTGCTGGTGCTGTCGCTGCTGTTACTTGCCGGTTGCGATAGTGGTTCAGGCACTGACATCATTCCCAACACAACCGCGACGCCTGACACACCAACACCGGGCATAACAGCAGGCCCGGACGAGCCCGTCGTTGACGTGACCGAAATTGTGCCGATTGGCGAAGTCAGGACGATCCAGGTCAACGATGTGGTGTTCTCGTCACTGCCGGAAAATATTGTTAGCCCGCCGGCCGCATCAGTCGCACTGGGGCGGGCGCTGTTCTGGGACCCGATATTATCCGGCGATCAGGACGTCGCCTGCGCGACCTGCCACCTGCCGGAGTTCGGCTATGCGGACGGGCGCGCTCGCTCAATCGGTGCAGGCGGAGTTGGCACTGGCCCCAATCGCACCGCCGGGCAAATCGAGCCTGTGACACGCAACGCGCAAAGTGTTTTGAACACGGTCTGGAATGGCATCAATGAACTGGGCATGTTCGATCCCGAGACTGCACCGATGTTCTGGGATGCGCGCACCGAGAGTCTGGCCGTGCAGGCGCTGGAGCCAATTCGCTCTAGAGTCGAGATGCGCGGCGACAATTTTTCAGAAACGCAGATCGATGCTGAAGTGATCAGCAGACTGCAAAGCATCCCCGAATACCCGTTGCTGTTCGAGCAGGCTTACGGCACTTCACAGGTCACGCTGGAACGCATCGGCCAGGCGCTGGCCGATTTCCAGAGCACGCTGATCGCCAACAATACCCCCTATGATCGCTACCTGCGCGGTGATACCAGCGCCATGAACAACGCGCAATTGAATGGTATGGCAGAGTTCGCTGAAAACGGCTGCGCCGAGTGCCACAGCGGCCCGATGTTCTCTGACTTCGAAACCCACGTACTGGGTGTTGCCGAAGCACAGGGGCTGGACGCACCGGATACCGGTGACGGCAATTTTGCTTTTCGCACCCCGTCACTGCGACAACTGGCATTCACTGCACCCTACTTTCATGGCGGTCAGGAGAATCAGCTGGACGATGCGATTGACTTTTACGACAACAACAATAACTCCGATAACCCGAATGTCGCCAACAATCAACTGGACGCGGATTTTCGCGCCGTGGGCAATCTTAACAACAACGAGATTAATGCCATCGAGGCCTTCCTGAACGCATTGAACGATCCTGATTTCGATCGTTCCAGGCCCGCCAGCGTACCGAGCGGATTGTCCGTCGGTGGCTCGATTGATCAGTGACACCGCGACGCTCGAGCGAGCACTGCGGCGTAGCGCTGACCTCGTCTCATGTCATTTACCGAAGAAGACCAATGAAATTTCGCCAGTTAAATATACTGTTGCTCATCGCATCTATCGTCGCACTGGGCGCCTGTGATATCGGCCATTCAAACAGCAATAACGACAGCCCGAGGAGCGCAGAAAAACCTGCTGGTGCAGCAGTCAGCCAGGGCTATGCGACCACCACGACGGCCAATCTGTTTGCTGCCGGCACGCGAGTGGCAGGCGTTGGCACAGTCACCGATCTGCATGGGCGCTTCTGGACAGTGCCCGCCGCCGTCAACTACGACAACAACGATTTCCCGTTCGCAGCTGATTTGTACAACGGCTATGGAGAGCAATATGCTGATGTTGAAACGGCCGTTGCCGCCTTGCAGCCTGAAGATGTTGTGACGGTCGACACCAGTGGTGAATTGATCACCGCATACCTCTTTGCGGACAACTACTTCGAGATGTACATCAATGGTGTGCCAGTGGGCAAGGATGCCGTTCCTTTCACCGCGTTCAACTCACACGTTGTGCAGTTTCGTGTCGAAAGACCGTTCACCATCGCCATGCAACTGGTCGACTGGGAAGAAAATCTCGGCCTGGGCACCGAGCGCAATCGCGGGTTTTCGCATTTCCCGGGGGACGGCGGCATGGTCGCAGTGGTGACCGATGACACCGGTAAAACCATTGCCAGCACCGGGCGCGAATGGAAAGCACAAACGTTCTACGTGGCACCTGTCGCCGATCCGGGCTGTGTTGTACTGAATGGCAACACGCGGGACAGCAGCGCCTGCAGTACGGCGGGCTCGGACAACGGTCGCGAACACTACGCGTTGCACTGGCCCGTTGACTCCAACTGGATGGCAGAGAACTACGACGATGGCGACTGGCCGGCCGCAGTGACATTCACCAATGAAACCGTGGTTGTTCACAACAAACCTGCCTACACCACCTTCGCTGACGTATTCGATGCGCGCGATGACGATGCCGAATTTATCTGGAGCTCAAACCTGGTGTTGGACAACTCGGTTCTGGTTCGCTACACGGTTGAGTGATTCGGTACGGTCAGCAAAGAATAAAGGTGCCAGGATCATTGACAGTGAAGCCCTTGACAGCGCGCGATGCGAATTGCCTATTGTCGCGACGCCCAATACTCCATCAGCATCGCCTGATCCTCGGCACCATAGCCCGCGGCGGTCATGAAGCGATGCAATTCGGCGCATAGTCCTGTCAGTGGCATGGCGGTACCCGTCGTGCGCGCCAGCGCCTGTGCCGCATCAAGGTCTTTCACCATGTTATCGATGCGACCGGTCGGTGCATAATCACGATTGGCGAAGCGTGGCATGTATTCCTGCAGCAATGCACTGTCGGCGCGCCCGCCCCGCAGCGCCGATGGTATTTTTTCGGCATCGACACCGGCATCCTCGGCAAGTTTCGTCGCCTCGGCGATGGCGACAAAACCCAGACCACACAGCACCTGATTGATCAGCTTGGTCGTCTGCCCGGCACCGGACGGCCCCATGTGCGTGGCGTTGGCTGCCAGTGCGGTCAGAAAATCTGCTGCCCGATCGCAAGCCTCGCCAGTGCCGCCGAGCATCAGCGTCAGCTTGCCGATCAACGCCTTTGGCGCACCGCCGGACAGCGGGCTGTCGACCCAGTGCAGCGACTGCTCTGCCGCGCGACCAGCCAGTTCGCGAGTGGCATCCGGTGTTATCGAAGACATGTCGATAATCAACGACTGCGCCGCCGCAGACTCCGCGACACCGGCCTCACCAAATACCGCGCGCTCGACGATCGCGGCATTATTCAGGCTCAGTATGATCACAGAGGCATGTCGCGCGGCATCGGCAGCCGATGTGGCAGCGCTGGCTCCCCGTTCGACCAATGCATCGACCTTTGCCTGATCAAGATCAAACACCCTCAGCTGATGATCGGTCTCAAGCAAGCGCGTGCCGATCGCATTGCCCATCACTCCGGCACCAATGAGTGCAACGTTTTTATCCATAACAAGCCGTCCGCTAAAATTTCAGGCCACAAAGAGGCGGTGAGTCCACGGTGACATACAGGGTGTGACCTTGGACAAAACCGGGCGCGGCAGACGATAAAAACACCGCTGCACCCACCAGTTCCTCTACCTTACCCCAGCGACCGGCCGGCGTGCGTTTTTTAAGCCAGTCTGAAAAGTCGGCATCGGCTACCAGTGCGCGCTGTACACTCGCGATATTGATTATCTTGCCCGCGCCGCGACCAATCACAATGTCAGCAACACACGCCACTCGCGGCCGGCGATGGGTCATCTCAATGTGGGCAATCTGGCGGCACACTTTGCCGGCAAGCCACTGCCAACACCGGTATCATCTGTCTAACACAATAGAGACCATGCCATGCGAGCTATCGTCGCCCACGCTGCAAAAGATCTACGCATTGAAGATCTCGAGACCGAATCACTTGATCCCGGTCAGGTTAAAGTTGCCATCGCACGCGGTGGCATCTGCGGTTCTGACCTGCACTACTACAATCACGGCGGCTTTGGCACTGTTCGACTGCGCGAGCCGATGGTTCTCGGCCATGAGGTCGCTGGCACGATCACCGAGGTGGGCCGCGATGTCACGAACCTGCAAGCCGGACAGCAGGTCGCTGTGTCGCCATCACGCCCTTGCGGCAAATGCCACTACTGTCTGCAGGGTACGCCCAACCATTGCATGGACATGCGCTTCTATGGTTCAGCTATGCCGTTTCCGCACATACAGGGCGCCTTTCGTGAAACCCTGATCGCCGATGCGAGCCAGTGTGCGGTCACTGACGGTCTGTCGCTTGCCGAGGCGGCGATGGCCGAGCCGCTGGCGGTGACGGTTCACGCCGCGCGTCAGGCGGGCAATCTGGTGGATAAAAAAGTGCTGGTCACCGGCTGTGGCCCGATTGGTCTTTTGTGCGTGCTGGTCGCGCGCAGCGCAGGCGCAGTCACGGTGGTCTCCACCGACCTTACAGACTTTCCGTTACAAACGGCCCGAGCCATTGGTGCAGACGACGCACTCAATGCGGGTGATGACGGTTATCTATCCAGCTTCGAGGATCAAAAAGGCTATTTCGATGTGATGTTCGAGTGCACAGGCTCCGCTGCGGCGCTTGCCAGTGCGATACCGGCTGTCAAACCCTGCGGGGTTATTGTGCAGCTGGGCCTTGGCGGTGATATGACGCTACCGGTACAGGCGATGACCGCAAAGGAAATTCAACTGCGCGGGTCTTTTCGGTTTCACGACGAGTTTTATACCGGCGTCGAGTGGATGCGCGGTGGACAGATTGATGTTAAACCGCTGGTCACGCACACCATGCCAATGATTGATGCGACAGCCGCTTTTGAGCTTGCGTCGGACCGCTCACAGGCGTTGAAAGTCCATCTGGATTTTTCTGCTTAACAACTCGCGCAACCGTTGACATTCAGATAGACCGAATACAGCGACGTAGTGCCACAAATAAAAAGGCGATTGAGTTTGGGGCCACCGAAGCAGACGTTGGCCACGAACTCGGGAATTTTGATTTTACCAAGCAGTTTGCCATCGGCAGTCAGGCAGTGCACACCATCGGCGGCCGAGGTCCAAATTCGGTTGTCCCGATCGAAACGGAACCCGTCGAAGAATCCGTTATCGCAGTCGGCAATAACCTCGCCACCGCTGAGTGAGCCATCGGCGTTGACCTGATGGCGCCGGATGTGAGCCGGGCCGTCTGTCTCATGCGTACCACCGGTGTCGGCAATGAAAAGCGATGATTCATCCGGTGAAAATGCCAGCCCGTTCGGTTTGAGGTAGTCATCGGCGACGCATCGCACTTCACCGCTCGCGGGATCGATGCGATAGACGTGGCAGGCACCGATTTCACTGCTAGCCCGGTCGCCCTCGTAATCCATCATGATGCCGTAGGACGGGTCGGTGAACCAGATGCTGCCATCTGACTTGCAGACCAGATCATTCGGTGAGTTCAGCCGCTTGCCATCGTAGCGATCGGCCAGCACCGACACGCTGCCATCGAACTCAGTGCGGGTGACGCGGCGAGTCAGATGTTCACAACTGATCAGCCGCCCCTGACGGTCAACCGCATGACCATTGGCGTTGTTGGAGGGTGTGCGAAAGACCGACACATGGCCATCGGTTTCATCCCAGCGCATGATGCGGTTGTTGGGTATGTCAGACCAGACGAGATAACGACCGGCGGCAAACCAGGCGGGCCCTTCGGCCCAACGGCTGCCGGTCCAAAGCCGCTCGACTCTGGCGTGGCCGATCAAACACTCACCGAATGCCGGATCGATCACATCAAAACCGGTGCCGTCAATCACGCCGTACATGGTTTACCCCCGTTTGCATGACAGGTTTTCGAATTTGCAGTTGCCGGCACTATTGTACGGGCCGTGTGGTCTTGCTGGACAATCGGCGCATGCCCCAACCGGAGGATGGTCGGTTGTTGCCCGGGTGTTCGGAGTTCGGCCCCCAGATCGCCTGATAAGTATCAATTGCAAGCCCACGGCGCTGCAACACCACAAACACCACTGCCAGCAAACACCACCAGCCAGTGATGGTGATCCACATCCAGCGCGGTGCATTGACGTGCCAAAGTCCCAGGACAATCGTGGCCATCGATAATAACAACAGCCCGTAACCCAGGCCCTTGTGCAGGTGTTCGAATACCCGGCGGCGCAGACTCATGTCATAGTGATCACCGGCCAAATCGCCGTTTGCCTGCGGGTCTGTCGGCCCACCTTTGCTGCCGCGAAAATATCCGAGTGCTATCTGGACTGTCGCAAGCGACAACACGACATAACCGATACGTGCATGGCCACTTTGCAGTTCAAGCGAGAAGACCAGTGTTAGCGCCAGCAGGGTAAAAAGAAATACCAGAGTTTGGCCGATCCAGTGTGAGCGCCACCAGACCTGACTATCCAGTGTGTGCGGCCAGTCTTGTCTCGGCAGCACCTTGAAAAAGCGCGCGACCAGCACTGCGACCGGTGCCAGTATGCCCCAGGCGATAAACATTAGCCTGGCGTGCCACTGCTGCGCCTCGGTGATCTGATGCACGCGCTCTACCATCAACGGCTGGGCCAGCCATTCCCACATGCCGGTCAGCTCTTTACCGCACCGGCGGTCAAGCCTGTGAAAATCTGACGCGACGCAAACAGAGTGACGATGTTTGGTGGTATCGCGAGTAACACACCGGTTGCCATGATCACACCCCGCTGCACAATGAACCCGGCATCCTACATGGCCAGATCGATGCCGTGAAGCATCTCAAACTTGCCGTGGCGCGTCTCGTCTGAGACTGGCCCGTCGCTTCGCAACGCGCGCGACACCGTCATGCGCGACACGCCGGCGGCACACACGACATCCTCCATCGTGATCAGCGTGACGGCTTTGTCAGCCGGTGCTTTGCTACGGGACACGAACGATGGAAACCTGCGAGTAGACGATAGCTGAAGTCGGCCGAATGAATGCCAAACGTGCTAGCCGCCGGTGCCTGCAGACACCAGCAATCGAATGCCGCTGACCTTCACCACCGTGGCGTGACTGCCGGCGGCAAGGCTCTGCTGTTCTCCGTCTGCCAGATCGGCCGGCCAGTCGCTGCCGGACCAAAACACCTTGCCTGGCTGGCCCGGACTAATCGTACTGATCACCTTCACTCGCTGACCGATGGCATTGTTGTCCTCAAGCCCGGTCGGTTGCGACTGCCAGCGCCGCAGCGGCTGCAGCAGCAGCGCTGTGACAGCGACGCTTGCGATCACGAATACGGCCAGCAAGGTCGGCAGGCCACTGCCCGGCGCCAGCCATGCCCACAGTGCAGCCACCAGTGAACCGATGCCAATGAAAAAAAGCCAAAAGCTTGAAAACTGAAAGATCACCAGTTCCAGCGCCAGCAGCGCGACACCGAGGATCAGAAAAAAGAGAAACGGCGATAAGGTGGCCACTGCTAGCCCCCCCGATTGTTCTTGGCGACTTCGGCCTGTTGCTTGAGTACGTCAAATGCCGAAAACGCTTTGCCGACCGTTGAGGCGATGTCGCTGCTGTCACCCGGAATCAGTGCCACGGTGCCATCGCGCGCCAGTTTTTCAAACGCGGTAATGTATTGTTCGGACAATTGCTGTGCGACAGCTGCGGTACCGCCATCTTCGTTGATCGCAGCAGAGATCTGGCGAATCGCCTCGGCCCGCGCACCGGCCTCGATGGTCAGCGATTCGGCGGTACCCTGGGCGCGCAGTACCTGCGCCTGCCGATCACCCTCTGCGCGGTTGATTTGTGCCTGACGATACCCTTCAGAGGTCGTTACTGCCACGCGTCGCTCACGCTCTGCCCCCATTTGCTTTTCCATCTCTTCGAGGATGGTGGCCGGCGGCGTGATGTCTTTAACTTCGTAGCGCAGTACCTTGGTGCCCCACACTTCTGATGCCTCATCGATCGCCTGCGTGACGCGCGCGTTGATATTCTCGCGGGATTCGAAGGTATCGTCGAGTGAGAGTTTACCGATCTCGGCGCGCATGGATGTCTGGGCGAGCTGAGTGATCGCAAAGCGCAGATTTTCAACTCCATAGGAGGCGGCCCGCGGATCCATGATCTTGATGTACAACACGCCATCGATGCCCAGCGCGACGTTGTCGCGCGTGATCGCCTGCTGCGATGGGACGTCGACAGCAAATTCTTTTAGCGAGTGTTTGTAAGCTGCGCGCTCGATAAACGGCACCAGAAAGTGCATACCGGCCAGCAGGGTTCGGTTGTAGCGGCCCAGCCGTTCGATCACCAGCGCTTCGTTTTGCGGCACGATGCGGATGATCGAACGCAGAATGAAGATCAGCAGTATCGCACCGCCAATCCATACCGCGAGATTCATCGATTCGAGAATATTGGTATCGCCCATCAGTGTGGACTCCTGTTCAGTAATTACCCAGAAAAAACCGGCTGCCACCAGCAACAATGGAAACCAGTTGCGCCGTTTCGTCTGCCGCCCACCAAGAAAGCCTTTGAAACGCCTGAATACTTCATCAAGCTCTGGTGGCGCCTGCTGGTTAGCCATGTGGCTGGCTGCCTGAAGTTAAAAGTTGGCTACTCATTCTGTTGTCCATCCAACGGCAGTAGTACATATAAACTACCCGATTGTTTCATCTCGCCGGCGAGTTGCTCGGCGTGCTCTCCGGCACCAAAAAATACGTCGGCGCGCACTGGTCCGCTGATCGCCCCGCCGGTATCCTGCGCCATCATCATACGCTGATAGGTCGACCCGTCCGGCAAGGTGGTGTCAATCCAGACAGGTGAGCCCAGAGGTATAACGTTGCGATCGACGGCGAGACTGCGGCCGGCGGTCAGCGGTACATTCAGCGAGCCGCGTGGTCCATCGTCCACTTGCTCGCGCAGCTCAAAAAAAACATAGCTGGGGTTGGCATTCAATACGCTGTCGGCGCGATCGGGATTGTCTCGCAGCCAGGCTCGTATGGTGAACAGGCTGACATCGGCCAGTTCAAGTTCACCCATCTCGACAAGCTTTTTGCCAACCGCAAAATACGGGTGGCCGTTCTGATTGGCATAGCCAATCCCCACCTCGCCGCCATCGGCGAGTGAGACCCGCGCCGAGCCCTGAATTTGCGCGAAGAACGAGTCGTGCGGATCGTCCAGCCACAAAATCTCCTGGCCGCGCAAGGGCGCGTCGCCGGTATCGATTTCGGCGCGTGACCAGTAGGGCACCAGCCGATCACCCACCAGCCTGCCGCGCAGCCGCATACCCTTTAACTGTGGATACAACTCGGCAAGATCAACCGTGATCATGTCTTCAGGGGGTGCGTAAACCGGAAAACGAAACTGCTCATTCGGGGTGCGGCTGCCGCGCAAAATCGGCTCGTAGTAGCCGGTGATCAAGCCGCTGAGATTGTTATTCAGACCGTGCACCCGGTGGGCGCGAAAGTGCGTTTGGTAGAAGTCGCGCAACTGGCCGGCGGTAGGTTCCGTCATGCTCTGTACGATCTCGCACAATTGCGGCCAGCGCCCACCCTTGCCCGCCATACGCGGACACTGTGACTGCATTGCAGGCCAGCTTTGCAGCAAATCGTCAGACGCGAAGCCCGGTATATCGCGCCAGCTGACCGGATCGCCAATGCCCGGTTCGCGATCGCGAAACCAGTCGCAGCCGACACCCATCAGTGTCATGGTGACAAGCAATAGCAGATGACGACAGCGGTGGCCGGCAGCAGCGCCGGATCGGGTATTCAAGGTGATAACTTCAGCCGGTTCGTATCTGTTGAGTGTACATGGCGCCGGCGAACTTCGCGCTGACACGTCATCAACGATACCAAACGGCCCGCGATCAGGCGGGCTTGCCAGACGGTATCGGCAGGCTGACGTCCGCAGCTTGCACGCGGCTGGCGGTGCTGCGCTCGTACTGCATCGGGATAGTGATTCGCACGATCAGCCCGGATTCGGGGTGGTTGTCGGCCGTGATCGAGCCATTGTGTGCCATCACTACACCTCGGGTGATGGCAAGCCCCACACCGTGGCCACCGCTGTCGCAATCGCGCGCGTCTTCACAGCGGAAAAACGCATCAAATACACGCTGAAGGTTGGCCTCGGGCACGCCCGGCCCGCGATCGCGCACGGTGATGTCGACCTCATCGCCATGCCGGCTGGCCGCGATGGTGACGGGGGTGTCATTCGGTGTATGGCGCATCGCGTTGCGCAGCACGTTTTCCACTGCACTGCGCAGCTGCATGCGGTTGCCATCCAGCACAATCGGCTGCGGCGCCTTCACTTCGACCGATTTGCCGTCGCCGGCAAATTCGAACTCGGCATCGGCAGCCAGCTGCGCGAGCATATGCGGTAAATCAAATGGCTCGGTTTCGAGCTTCTCGGTGCCGCTTTCCAGTTTGGCCAGCGCCATCACCTGCCCGATCAGCGCATCGAGGCGCTGGATTTCTGTGTGAATGCGCTGCAGCGGTTGCTCGGCACCCTCGCTGATGTCCTCGGCAAGTGTTGCCGCCACCTGCATTCGCGCCAGCGGTGTGCGCAACTCGTGTGAGATGTCGCGCATCAGCCGACGCTGCGCTTCAATCGTGGAATCGAGTCGCTCGGCCATCGAGTTGAATTCGCGCCCGAGTTCGCCGACGACATCCTTGCGGCAGGACACCACGCCGTTGACGCGAGTGTCGAGTTCGCCACTGGCAAAGCGCCTAACGGCGCGCTGCAAGCGACGCAGCGGGCGGGTGATGAAACCGGCGATCAACAGGCTGGTGGCTGCGATCGCGACCAGAAAAAACATCAGTCGCTGGAACGGGCTCGGCATGTTGTCCTTCGGCGGACGCACATCGTAGGCGGCGATAAAGTGATAGCGGCGGCCATCCTCAGCCTCCAGCTCTATGCTGTGCACATGGCGATTGCCGGTCGCCTCGGACGGCTTGATGTAGGTTGGGAAGGTGTCCACCTGAGGCATGCGCGGTGCGATGCGCTCGGGCCCCAGCAGTGTGCCATTCAGGTCGAGCAGCCAGGCCTCGACACCGAGCCTGTGCCGCGCGCGGCGCAAAAAGCGCGACATCTTGCCCACCTCGTGCGCATAGATCGCGTTTTCCGCGATCTGTGCGATTGGAAAGCTGCGGTGGCGCTGCTGCTCCATGCGATCACTGAACAGGTGCGCGAGCGACACCCCGGCGCTGAACAACACGCCGTTGACGATCCAGAACAGAAAGAAGATTTTCCAGAATAAGCGATACATTCAGCTACCAGATATCCGCGCAGCCCTGCTAGGCGCTGTCTTCATCGGCGCCGATCATATAGCCGATCCCACGCACCGTCCGAATCAGCTGTTCACCACCTTGCGACTGGCCCAGTTTGCGCCGCAGATTGCTGATATGCATGTCGACGCTGCGGTCGTAGAGTTCCAGTTTGCGTGCCAAACCTTTTTCGGTCAGTTCTTCTTTGGTCACAATACTGCCAGCGGCTGACATCAGCGCTTCGAGCATATTGAATTCGGCTACCGTGAGCTGGACCGGCTCGCCGCCCAGCGTGACCGTGCGATCGCTGTTGCGCAGCGCCAGATTGCCCACTTCGAGGGCATCGGATCCGGCCGTGGTGGCGACTTCACTGCGCCGCAGGATGGCGCGGATTCGGGCCAGCAGTTCGCGTGGATTACAGGGTTTGGGCAGATAGTCGTCAGCCCCCATCTCGAGCCCGACAATGCGATCAACGTCTTCGCCCCGCGCGGTCAGCATCAGCACTGGCACCTTGCTTTTGGCGCGGATCTCGCGCAGTGCGGCAAAGCCGTCGAGCACCGGCATCATGACATCCAGCACCACCAGATCGATGTCATCCCGCAGTGCATCCACCGCGGCGCGGCCATCCATCACTTGTTCGACCTCGAGGTTCTGGCTTTTCAGGTACTCGGTCAGCAGGTCAGACAGAACCTGATCGTCGTCGGCTAGCAGGATTCGGTGCATGGTTGTCGCGGTCGGCGCTGGTATTCGGTAGACAATATGGGGCAATCACAACGCCACAAGGTAGCGACCGATATTTCTTCTGGCTAGTGCGTTTACAAGCCGTTTACATTGCCAAAACACGCACCCGGCGCCGCGTTCAGGCCGCCATGCGCTCGGGGCCGAACGGCTTTAACAACACGATAAGCCGCGGCAGCAGTGTCAGCACCGCCAGCAGTGCCACGAACATCGCCAGTGCCGTCAGCAGGCCGAACAGGATGGTCGGGATGAAGTTCGAGAACACCAGGATCGAAAACCCGAAAATGATCGTCAGCGAGGTGTAGAGCACCGCGCGCCCGATGTTCGCGTGGCAGACATCCATCGTCGCGTGGTAGTTGCCGGTTTTCGGGAATTCCTCTCTGAACCGGTAAATGTAGTGGATGCTGTTGTCCACCGCGATGCCGATGGTGATGGTGGCGATGGTGATCGTCATCATGTCCAGCGGAATGCCGGCAAGCCCCATAATCCCCATGACAAGTGCCGCAGCCAGCGCATTTGGCACAATGCCAATCACCGCCAGCGATAGCGAGCGAAACAGAATCATGAACATGATGGCGATGCCAAGCAGCACGGCACCGACGGTCTGAATCTGTGACTGAAACAGGCTTTGCAGCATGTTGTTGTAGAGCACCAGTATGCCGCTGATACTCGCTTTGTCCTCGGGTATCTGCAGCTCGTTTTGCAGATCGCTGCGGATTTTTGCCAGCAGCTCGGCGCGCCGCAAATCGGGCTGCGAGTCGAGGATGCGCAGCGCGATGCGGGCTTCGTTTTCATCGATCGAGATATAGGGTTCGATCATCCGCTCGCGGATGTCATCGGGTATGCGCTTGTACAGAACACCCAGTTCAAACGGCGTAAAGGGCTGGTTGTCGTTGATCAGCTCGCCGGTGCGCAGTATCGACGACAGCGACAGCACCTTGCCCACCTCGGGCAATGAATCCAGATAATCGTGCACCTGATTGATGCGCTCGATCTTGAACGGCGTGAACCACAGATCCGCAGCCGATTTATCCTCCTGCAGAAATTCCATCTCCTCACAGTATTCCAGCTCGTCTTCGGTCATCCCGGTGGTGTCGGCACACTCATCGTCCTCGTCTTCGCTGACGTCGAGCAGTATCTCCAGCGGCGTGGTGCCGCCGAGCTGCTCATCGATCAGCTTCATGCCCTGATAGATTTCGGTGTGATCGCGAAAGTAATTGATAAAACTGTTCTCGACCTGCAGCCGCGAAATGCCGATCGCGCTCAGCACCGCAATGATCAGCGCCAGCCCCAGAACCAGACCGCCGCCGCGCTGGGTGAAACGCGCGAGTATCGCTGTGGCGGCCACTGGTTTATCGGCCATCGCATCGTCCGACCGCGGTCCAATCCAGATCAGCAGGGCCGGAAAAAGTAAAAACGAGGTCAGAAATGTCACGCCGAGGCCAATCGACATCATCCAGCCGAAATCCATCACCGGCTTGATACCGCTGAACACCAGCGAGCTGAATCCAATGATGGTCGTCAGCGCAGTGTAGAGACACGGCCAGAACATCCGTCGCGTGGTTTCCAGCACCAGATCGCGGTGCGATTCGTCCGGCCTGTCGTGACACAACTGGCGAAAGCGCACGATCAGGTGAATGTTCATCGACAGGGTAATGATCAGCATCAATGACAGGAAATTCGACGAGATCACGGTGACTTTCCAGCCGACCAGACCCAACAGCCCGAGCATCAGCAGCCCGGCAAAGCCGCAGCTTGCAAGCGGCAGCGCCACCCAGCGCAGGCGGCGAAAGATCAGCGTCAGCATGATCACGATGAACAGCGCCACCCCGGCCCCAAAGGTCACCAGATCGCGACCGATGTAGCTGATCATGTCGTCCGACACCATCGGCACGCCGCCCAGATGCAAAGTCGCATCATCGCGATAGTTCTGAAGAATTGCGCGGATCGCGGCGATATCGTTATGGCGCTGCTCGCCAAAGAGCGCGCGTGCAGCATCGTACTGCTGGTTAACCTCATCGAGCCGCACGGCGTCGGCAGCTGCCAACTCACTATTGAGACTCTGAATGCGCAGTGCCGAGCGCTCGGCGTGCAGCGCTCCCAGTTGTTCATCGTCAGTCAGGGTCAGCAGCAGTGCTGTGGTGGAGGCATCGCTGCTTAGGATCAGATCGCCAAACACCGGGCTGGTGGCGATCTCTTCTTTTACGCGTTCCGGATCGTAGTCGCGGTGGGTGGTCAGTGTGGGCACATCCACGGTCAGCTCGGCAAGCTCGATATCGGCGCTTGTCATCAGCGGCACATCGAGCAGCGTGAAGGCCGATTCGACCGATTCAACCTCGACCAGTTCGGCCCGCAGCGCCGCCAGCTGATCGAGCGTGCTGTCGGCGAGCATGTCGGCCTGCGGGGTGTAAGTCACCACCAGCAGATCCTGCGACTGGTAGCGCGCCTGCGCGGCGCGATAGATCTGCAGATCCTTGTCGTCTTCGAGCAGCAGCGCATCGGCCGAGGCGTCGAGGGCGAAATGTCGCGCCTGCAGCGCGAAAAATGCCAGTATCGCCAGCAACAGCGCGATGATGACTGCCGGGTGGTCCAGCACGATCCGGCGATAGAGGCCGGCGACAGAATTCAGGGTCATGTTGTACGAGGTTTGCTACAGAAATCGATGAGACCGATAGTGTCGTAGATGCGGCAGCACCGGGCCACTCGCTTTACAATGTGTATACCCGTTCGCCCCGTTCTACGCTGCACTATTGCCGAATGATCATCCGGCGGGCAGCAATCGCCCCCTTTCAGCAACAGTGGCTCCGCATGCAATTTTCACGCTTTGGCGAAAAATTCTCGACACCCAGCGGCATTCTCACACTGATGGAGGATATCTCGGCGGCACTGGCCGGCGATCCGAATATCCTGATGCTGGGCGGCGGCAATCCGGCATCCATCGCGCCTGTGAACGCGAAATTTCGCGCCGCCCTTGCGCGACTGGCCGAAGACTCGACACTGTTTTCGCAAACGCTTGGCGCCTACGACGGACCCACCGGTCACGCGAAGCTCAAATCACAACTGGCAGAATTTTTTGCAAGCCAGTGTCGCTGGCCGGTCAGCGAAGCCAACATCGCGATCACCAACGGCAGCCAGAACGCATTTTTCACGATCTTCAATATGCTGGCTGGCCGACAGAGCGACGGCGGATTCAAACGCATTGTCTTGCCGCTGGCGCCGGAGTACATCGGCTACGAGGCGCAGTCGATCGATGAGCCATTTTTCGTCTCGCGCAGACCGCGCATCGACCAACTCGACGCCAGGCAATTCAAGTATCGCGTCGATTTTGACGGCTTCGAGCTGCCGGACGATGCCGCCGCCATTTGCGTCTCGCGGCCGACCAACCCGTCAGGCAATGTGTTGACTGACGGCGAGATCGAGCAGCTGGCGCAAATCGCTGCCAGCGCCGAGATCCCGCTGATCATCGACAACGCCTACGGCGCACCGTTTCCAAACATCATCCACGCCGACGTCAAACCGGGCTGGAACGACAACACCATCATGTGCTTGAGTCTGTCGAAAATCGGCCTGCCGGCGTGTCGCACCGGTATCGTCGTCGCGCACCCGCAAATCATCGACGCGATCGGTTCAATCAACGCGATCACCAATCTGGCACCGGGCAGCATCGGCGCCGCTCTGGCGCTCGATCTTTTGCAGAACGATGAGCTGATACAAATGTGCCACAGTGACATTCGGCCGTTCTATGCTGCGATGGCCGAGCGCGCAGTGAACTGGTTTAACGAGGCGATGGGCGACTCCCCGGGTCTTGCGCACAAGCCCGAAGGCGCGTTTTTTCTGTGGCTGTGGTTTCCAGAGTTGCCAATCAACTCACAGCAACTGTACGAGCGATTAAAAGCACGCGGCGTCATCATAGTGCCGGGACATCATTTTTTTCCGGGCCTTGGCGACACCGACTGGCCGCATCGCCACGAGTGCATTCGCGTATCCTATGCACAACCTGAGGCACACGTGCAGCGCGGGATGCAGATCATTGCACAGGAAGTCAAACGCGCCTACAGCGGAGATTGATCGGAATCGGCAGCCGTCGGACGCTTTGACGCTGGCAGTAGCAGGGTTTACATATTAAACTGCCGCGCGGCTGGAGCGGTGTTATGGTTTTGGCCGTTCGCACGCCTGCTTTTTCCGCAACCGATAATCGTCATACTGCATGCAAAAATTTATTCCGGGCCAGCGCTGGATCAGCGACGCGGAGACCGAGTTGGGCCTGGGTACGATACTCAAGGTAGAGCACAGAACTGTCACTGTGGTCTATCTGGCCAGCGGTGAGCTGCGAACCTACGCCACTGAAAACGCACCGCTGACGCGGGTCTGGTTCGACAGTGGCGATCGCATCAAGGGCCACGATGGCCGCGACCTGATGGTCAACAGCTACACCGAAACCGACGGTATTCTGAGCTACACCGGTGTGCACGAAGACGGCACTGAGGGCACGCTGGACGAGACCGAACTGGACAACTTCATTCAGTTCAATCGCCCTTCAGACAAACTGCTCAACGCACAGTTTGAACGCGAGCGCGTCTACTACCTGCGGCTTGCCACCCGCGAGATGCAAAGCCAGCTCGTCCATTCAGATACCTACGGACTGGGCGGCGCGCGTGCCGAGCTGATCGCCCACCAATTGTATATTGCGCACGAAGTATCAACGCGTCTGGCACCGCGCGTACTGCTGGCCGACGAGGTTGGTCTGGGCAAGACGATCGAGGCCGGATTGATCATGCATCGGCAGCTGGCGATTGGCCAGATTCAGCGCATCCTCGTTATTGTGCCAGAGCCATTGACGCATCAGTGGCTGGTCGAGATGCGCCGCCGTTTCAATCTATCGTTCGGCCTGATGAACCACGATTTGTACGACACCGAGTCGGCCACCGATGGCAATCCGTTTGTCGATCACCAGCTGATCCTGACCACGCTGCCGTTTTTGCTTGCCGACACCAAAGTGGCCGAAAATGCGATCGAGGCCGGCTGGGACATGATCGTCGTCGACGAGGCACACCATCTGCAGGCCGGCAACGATGCCGATCACTCGCCTGAGTATCAGTGCGTGGCGCGACTGGCGGCCAGCGTACCATCGCTGTTGCTGTTGACCGCAACGCCGGAACAGCTCGGGCACGATGGACACTTTGCACGCCTGCAGTTGCTCGACCCGGACCGATTCCCGTCACTGCAACAGTTTCGCGAGGAAGAGCAGCAATATCGCAAACTGGCGTCGATCGCAGATAACCTTCTATCGGCGCAGCCACTCGACGCGGCACAGCAACAAATGCTGCAAACACTCGACATCGCTACCGACGCTGACGAACCGCGCGCCACTGTCGATCACCTGATCGATCACCACGGCACCGGCCGCGTGATGTTTCGCAACACGCGCCAGGCGGTCAGCGGATTTCCGAAACGCCACTTTGCCGCAGCCGCCATCGATGACGGCACGGCCGCACTGGCGGCCTGGCTGGCGACCCGGATCCAGACACTGGCGCCGGCAAAATTGCTGCTGATCGCGCGCAGTGTCGAGCGGGTCGAGCAACTGTCAGAACAATTGCGCGTCGCCCACGGCGTTCACGCGGCAGAATTTCACGAGCAAATGTCAATCGTTGAGCGCGATCGCGCCGCCGAGTTCTTTGCCGATGAAGAGACCGGCAGCAGCATTATGTTGTGTTCGGAGATTGGCAGCGAGGGACGCAACTTTCAGTTTCTACAGCACCTGGTGCTGGTTGATCTGCCTGACAACGCCGATCTGCTGGAACAGCGCATCGGGCGTCTGGACCGGATCGGCCAGGCAGACGAGATCTTCATTCACCTGCCCTATGTCAGCGGCAGTGCGGATGACTTTCTGCGCCGCTGGTATCACGAGGGCTTGAACGCCTTTGAGCAGACCTGCCAGGTCGGCAGCGCGGTACAGCAGGCCCTGCGCGAGCGCTTCGATGCCGCGATGAAGGGAGATCTGACTGATCTGGACGCTCTGATCGCCGAGGCATCCTCGCTTGCCAGCGCCCAGCGCGAGCAAATCGAACAGGGCCGCGATCGACTGCTTGAGCTGAGCTCGCACCGCGAGGCGGTATCCGACGAGTTGATCGCCTCGATCGACAGCTATGACACCGATCCCGCGCTGCAGCGCTTTATGGAGCGGGTGTTTGATAATCTCGGACTGGATCTGGAAGATCAGGCCGCTCACACCTGGATCGTGCGCCCCGGCGATCACATGGCCGTCAGCGACTTTCCGGGCTTGCCTGAAGACGGTTGCACCATCACCTATCGCCGCCACATCGCACTGGCGCGCGAGGATGTGCAGTTTTTGAGCTGGGAACACCCGTTGGTGCGCACCGCTATGGATCAGGTGATCAGCGGCGGTTTTGGCCAGGTGACGATCGGTGCGATGCAATCGGATCTGCTCAAGCGCGGCAGTGTGTTACTGGAAGCGCACTACGTCTTCGACTGTCCGGCGCCGCCGTCACTCGGCGTGGAGCGCTATCTAAACGGCGAATTGCTGCGCGTGGTGCTGGACGAGTCCGGCAATGATCAGGCCGATGCATTGCCGCGCGACGAACTCGACGAGGCGTTTCGCTCGATCAAACCACAGCTTGCCAAACAGCTGGTTAAAGTGAAGCGCGCGGAACTTGCCGCAATGCTCGAACAGGCTGAAAAGTCAGCCACGCAATCACTGGAGGTGGCGCGCGAGCAGGCAATCGCCGAGGCGCGCGAACAACTTGGCGCCGAGCTCACCCGGCTCGAGGCGCTGGCGCGGCGCAATCCGTCGGTGCGGGCCGATGAGATCGAACGCCTTCGCGAGCGACTGGAACAGACCTGCGCGGCACTGGGCCGGCTGCGCTGTGTGCTCGATCTGGTACGGGTATTCGGCATCGCCTGAGGAGACGCGCGCGCGCCGGCACGGCATACTGTCAGCCACATCGCACAGGAATTTCAGTGAAAATCGTATCCTTCAACGTCAACAGTGTTCGCCTGCGACTGCACCAGCTGCAGGCCGTGATCGAGCGCCACAATCCGGATGTGATCGGCCTGCAGGAAACCAAAGCCACCGATGCCGACTTCCCGGTCGCAGACATCGAGGCGATGGGATATCACGTCGAGTACTTTGGCCAAAAGACGCACTATGGCGTGGCGATGATGTCGCGCATGCCGTTCGAGCGCGTGGCCAAAGGGCTGCCGGGCGACGACGACGATGCCCAGAAACGATTGATCACCGGCTGGTTCAAGACGGCTAATGGTCAGGATCTTGTAGTCTGCAACGGCTATTTTCCGCAAGGCGAAAAGCGCGATCACCCGGTCAAGTTCCCCGGCAAGGAAAAATTCTACGCCGGCCTGAACGACTGGATGCGCAGCGATTTCAAATCCAGCGACCCGCTCGCCATCATCGGTGATTACAACGTCGCCCCCGTCGATGTCGACATTGGCATAGGCCCGGACAGCACCAAGCGCTGGCTGCGCGATGGCAAGGCGAGCTTTCTACCCGAGGAGCGCGAGTGGTTCGAGACGCTGCGAGGCTGGGGGTTGACCGATACCTATCGCAGCAAGTACCCGGATTCCAGCGACTTCTACAGCTGGTTCGACTATCGCTCCAGAGGGTTCGAGCGCGAGCCCAAACGCGGGCTGCGCATCGATCATATCCTCGCCACATCCCCTCTGGCCGACAAGCTGATCGACAGTGGCATCGACTATGAGATTCGCGGCATGGAAAAGCCGTCCGATCACTGCCCGGTCTGGAGCGAATTTAACTTCGATTGATCGTGCGCGACAACGCGCAGATATGATCGACAGGACTACAACAACTGCCGTTTGTGGTCTACGCATATAGGAGACTTTTTTACCGCACACAGGCAGCGGCCAACGCACGCTGCAGGAGCAGGCATGGTTTCCATTCTGATGGACGTTGGTATCTCGTCGATCGATCCAGATCCCGAGCAGCCGCGCACCCAATTCGAACCCACTTCGATCAAGGCGCTCGGCAAATCGATGGCCGACGGCGGCCTGATTCAGCCGATCAGAGTGCGCGAACATCCCGAGAACCCGTTTCGCTTTCTGATTGTGACCGGCGAGCGGCGATGGCGCGCGGCAAAATCAGCGGGGCTCGACAGCATCATGTGCATCAAAGTCGATGAAGACGCCGATCACGAGGAGATGCAACTGATCGAGAACATTCATCGCGAAGACTTCACCCCGCTCGAAGAGGCGCGCGCCTACAAGCGCCTTATCGACAAGTACCAACTCACGCAAACGGCGCTGGCAAAGAAAATCCAGCGCCCGCGCGTGAGCGTCACCGAGACGCTGGCACTCAACAACCTGCCCGACTACATGATTGCCGAGCTCGATTCCGGCGCGGTGAGTATTCCAAAGTCGCAGCTGATTTTGATCGCCAAAGAGAAAAAGCCGTCGCTGCAAAAAAAGATGTGGCTAAAGGCGCGCGACGCCAAGCTGACTGTCGGCGCCGCACGCGCGATGACCAAAGGCAAGAAACCCGCGGTGAATCCGGCTGAACGCGCGATTCGCTCGCTTGAAGATGTGGTGAAGAAAATCGACGGTGCAGAACAACTGACCGCCGATCAAATCAAGCCGCTGGCAGCCCTGCACCGAAAGCTTGGCAAACTGCTGCGTGAGCGGCAGAGCACCCCTGCCTGACACGCGCCAGTTGCAAAAAAAACGCTTAGCTGGCTTCACGTATCGGCGTGGCCAGCGCCTCGCGGCCGAGGATGGAGAGCTTTCTGCCCTCGCCCCAGTGATAGCCACCCAGCATGCCGTTCTCTCTGATCACCCGGTGACACGGGATCGCAATGGCGACGGGATTGCGGCCAATCGCGGTGCCAACCGCGCGCGCAGCGGACGGCTTGCCGATCGCTTGTGCAATTTGTCCGTAGCTTGCCAGCCTGCCCGGTGGAATCCGCAACAGCGCCTGCCAGACTTTGAGCTGAAACGCGGTGCCTGGGACGTGTAACACGGTTTGCTTTTTGGACTCTGATGCGAACAGCGATTGACAGGCCTGCTCGCTTACGCCCTGCTCAAGGCGATAATCTGCCCGCGGCAGCCGCGCCTGCATTTGCGCAAGCGCCTGATCGTCACTTTCATCTTCCACAAACGACAGCGCGCAGATACCGCGCTCTGTTGTACCAAGCAGGCAGCCGCCAAACGGTGTGTCGTGAAAGCCGTAGCGGATGACCAGCCCCTGTCCCTGACGGCGAAATTCTCCTGGCGTGATCGCCTCGATGCGCACAAATAACTCCGACAGCCGCGCCGGCGCCTCCAGCCCGTGTTCGAGTGATGCCTCCAGCACGGACATGTCGTCCAGTAAAGAAGCTTTGGCGTGCTCGATCGTCAGGTGCTGCAAAAAGCGCTTGGGCGTCGTGCCCGCCCAGCGACTGAAAAGCCGCTGAAAGTGGTAGGGGCTTAGGTGCACGTGCGCGGCAATGCGCGCAAGGTCTGGCTGCTCTCGATAGTGCGCGGCGACAAACTCCAGCGCCTGCCGCACGCGTTCGTAATCCCGATTGCTGTTATCCATGGCATCACTGTAGCGCTTACGACAAAAGCGCGACAAACGGAAACTTGCTCAACCGGACTTATGCGATACCGGATTGCTCACGGGTGGCAAGGAACTCGATATCGGGCCAGCGCTCCTGTGTCATTTGCAGGTTGACCCGCGTGGGTGCCAGATAGACGAGTTCATCGGCGTGATCCATTGACAGATTGGCCGCTGCGCGGGTTTTGAAATCGCGCATCATTTTTTCATCGTCGAGCTTGATCCAGCGCGCCTGTTGCACGTTGACCGCCTCGAAGCTGCAATCGACTTTATACTCATCCTGCAAGCGCTGTGCGACGACATCAAATTGCAGCACACCGACGGCACCAAGAATCAGATCGTTGCTGGACAGCGGCTTGAACAATTGCGTCGCGCCCTCCTCACAAAGCTGGCCAAGTCCCTTTTGCAACTGCTTCATCTTTAGCGGGTCACGCAACACGGCACGGCGGAAAAGTTCCGGCGCGAAATTCGGGATACCGGTGAATTGCAGATTTTCACCGACGGTGAAGGTGTCGCCAATGCGAATGGTGCCATGGTTGTGCAAGCCGATAATATCGCCGCTCCAGGCTTCATCCAGACTGCCGCGATCGGACGCAAAGAATGTCAGCGCATCGGAGAATTTCACATCCTTGCCGGCTCTGACGTGTTTGGCTTTCATGCCCTTCTGATACTTGCCCGAGCAGATTCGCATAAATGCCACGCGATCGCGATGCTGTGGATCCATGTTCGCCTGAATCTTGAACACAAAGCCGCTGAATTTTTCTTCGTCGGCCTCGACCACGCGGGTCAGGGTTTCACGAGACTGCGGCGGTGGAGCAAATTCGACGAAGTCATCGAGCAGCTCGGCAACGCCGAAGTTGTTAATCGCCGAACCAAAAAATACTGGCGTCAGCTGTCCAGCCAGGTAGAGCTCGGCGTCGAATTCATTACTTGCACCACGCACTAGTTCCAGTTCATCGCGCAGCTCGTCGGCCTGATCGCCCAGAATCTCGTCGAGCTTGGGGTTGTCGAGCCCTTCGACGACCTCGCCTTCCTGCACCTTGCCGCCGTGGGTCGGTGAATAGAAATGCACGGTGTCGCGCGTCAGGTGATAAACACCTTTAAAGCGCTTGCCCATACCGATCGGCCAGGTGATCGGTGCACAGGCGATGTCGAGCATTTTTTCGACTTCGTCCATCAGATCGATCGGGTCACGGCCCTCGCGGTCGAGCTTGTTGATGAAGGTCATGACCGGCGTTGCCCGCAGGCGGCAGACATCCATCAGTTTTTCGGTGCGCGGCTCAACGCCTTTGGCCACATCGATCACCATCAGCGCGGAATCCACCGCTGTCAGGGTTCGGTACGTATCTTCGGAGAAGTCTTCGTGACCCGGTGTATCCAGCAGATTAACGATGCGATCGCGATAGGGAAACTGCATCACCGATGAGGTCACCGAGATGCCGCGCTCCTGTTCCATAGCCATCCAGTCTGAGGTGGCATGACGCGCTGCCTTGCGACCTTTGACCGTACCGGCAAGCTGAATCGCACCGCCGAATAACAGCAGCTTTTCAGTCAGTGTGGTCTTGCCGGCATCCGGATGCGAGATGATCGCAAACGTCCGCCGACGTTGAATTTCGGTGGCATTCAATGTGTGTTCTGACCCTGGTTTATTCTGCAGAATGCGTGTGGCGTGCAGACAAATCGCGCGACATCACGATGGCATCTTCGCGGCCATCCTGCGCGGCATAGTAGTTCTTGCGCCGCCCAATCTCGACAAAACCGATTTGTCGATACAATTCTAGCGCACCGAGGTTTGAAGGACGAACTTCAAGGAACATGGTCTTCGCTCCCTTCACCATCACGCTGGCGATCGATTGCTCGATCAGCGCTCGCGCGCGACCCTGGCGCCGCATCTGTGGTGCGACGCAGAGGTTCAGCATATGTGACTCACCGGCCGCGCAACTGACAATCGCAAAACCGGACAGTCGATCGGCTGACTCCAGTACCATACAGATGTATACCTGCATACAGTCGCGAAAGATCTGCTCGCTCCACGGAAAACCGTAACTCGCGCGTTCGATGGCGAGCACCTGAGTCAGGTCCTCGCGCTCCATCAGGCGAACCGTTTCCAGCGATTCATCAACGCTGTTGCGCATCCAGATAACCCTTCAACCGCTTGAGATCTTCCCAGGCAGGCCGTTTGGCGGTGTTGTTGTCAAGCAGATCATCCGGGTGGATGGTGACCGCCACGGCGCATCCCGACGCGCGGTGTTGCCACAGTCTTTCACGCAGGTGCGCGATACCGGGTATATCGCTCGGTTGCGCCAGCCGCGCCAGCACCAGTATCGCACGCACACCCGCACCAATCTGCAGCGGCGAGCCGTCGACTGCCAGGGCCAGCCGCATCTGTTGGTTCATATCGAGCGATATGGCTTTCAGCATTGAGGCCAGCAAGGTATCCGCCGCATCGCTGCCGGGCGCGGTCTCCATCACCAGCAACAACGGGCCATTATCGCCGGCTGCGAGTGTGTGAAAACGGTTGTCGGCCAACCACTGTTCCAGCGAGGCCGCATCGGTTCGGTGCAACGGTGTGGATTGTTGCACCATTGGGGCAACGTCAGGCTGCACCGGTACAGGTTCTTCAACGACGGGTTCTGGAACAGGCTCCGCGGGTTGTGTAGCAGCTGCCGCGGGCACGGGATCGGCTGATGGCCCGGCGCTCGCGCGCGGCACTTTGGACACCCAGCTCTCGATGCCCATCGGTCGCAAATAGCGATTCGCGAGCGTCTGTCTGTCGAGGGTGCGTTTCAACGACACGTGTGCAGAATAATCAGCTGCGCTTTTTGCGCAGCCAGCGCAGACCGGCATGCAGCGGTCCGGATAAACAGTAAAGGGCAAAACCGGTAAACAGCACCTTGGGCGGATCGAGTGACGCGAAGACAAAAATCATCACCAGCAGCAACATCGCGATGAACGGTATGCGCTGGGCGGCGCCAAAATCCTTGAAGCTATAGTAGGCGAAGTTGCTGACCATCAACAGCGCACCGCCGATCGTCACTACCATCGACAACCAGGCGATCTGGCTGCCGGAAAAACCGGTGTCGTGGAATACCCACACAGTACAGACCAGGAGCGCTGCGGCCGACGGACTGGCAAGCCCCTGGAAAAAGCGTTTGTCGACCTTGCCGACCTGAACATTGAACCGCGCCAGACGCAGTGCAGCACAGGCCGCGAACAGAAAGGCGGCCAACCAGCCGGCCTTGCCGAAACCCTGGCGCTCTACCGCATGCAGCGACCACTCGTACATGATCAGCGCCGGCGCGATCCCGAAGGACACCATATCCGACATGCTGTCGTACTCGGCACCAAAGGCGCTGGAGGTGTTGGTCAGACGCGCGATTCGCCCGTCCAGACCGTCCAGCACCAACGCTACCAGCACCGCGATCGCAGCGTACTCGAAGCGATTGTTGATCGCCGCAATGATCGCGTAGAAGCCGGCGAACAAAGCCGCCGTGGTGAAGAGATTCGGCAGCAGGTATATCGCCCTGCCACGCTTTTTCGCAAGCGGAGGTTCGTTCTGGCCTGAATCAGTCATGTCGCACTAGTAGCCTGTATGTCACGTGGGTCGAGGAGAGTCGGTAAAGGCAGACACATCCTTGCAAGCCCTGTGACCGGTTCGCGCGCTGAGCACAGGATTCGCGCTTTGCCGAGGGTACGTCCGCAACCCGTTTATACCTTGAGCCCTTTGTCACCACGGGCGATACCGGTTACGCCTGAGCGCACCACTTCGAGGATGTTGTCATCGCCCACGCTGGCCATAAAGGCATCGAGCTTATCGCTGTCGCCGGTCAGTTCGATAATGTAGGAAGATTCAGTGACATCAATGATCTTGCTGCGAAAAATATCAGTCAGGCGTTTAACCTCTTCGCGATCGGCCCCGGTTGCGCGAACCTTGATCAGCATCATTTCGCGCTCGACGTGCGCGGTTTCGGTTAGGTCTGTCAGCCGCACGACATCCACCAGCTTGTTCAGCTGCTTGGTGATTTGCTCGATAGTGCGATCGTCGCCGCGCGTCACCAGAGTGGTGCGCGAGAGGGTTGGATCGTTGGTTGGCGCCACGGTCAGAGATTCGATGTTGTAGCCACGCATGCTGAACAAACCGGCGACGCGAGACAGCGCGCCGCTTTCGTTTTCGAGCAAAACCGAGATGATGTGTCGACCTTCCCGGTTCATTTCGACACTCCGTAGTTGGGATGCATGCGCATTTGGTGATGCCCCTTTCCGGCTTCGATCATCGGGTAGACGTTTTCGGTGTCATCGGTAATGAAATCCATGAACACCAGTTTGTTCTTTGCTGCCAGCGCTTCACGCAGCGCGCCCTCGACATCGGCGGGGTTCTCGATTTTCATACCGACATGGCCATAGGATTCAGCCAGTTTGACGAAATCGGGCAAGGCATCGACGTAGGAGTTGGAATAGCGCCCGCTGTACTGAAACTCCTGCCACTGGCGCACCATGCCGAGATAGCGGTTGTTCAGGTTGATGATCTTGACTGGCAGGTTGTACTGGCTGGCGGTCGATAGCTCCTGCAGGCACATCTGAATGCTGGCCTCGCCGGTGATGCAGGCGACGTCGGCATCGGGGTACGCGAGCTTCACACCCAGCGCCGACGGCAAGCCAAAGCCCATGGTGCCAAGCCCGCCGGAATTGATCCAGCGCCGGGGCTCGTTAAAGCCATAGTACTGTGCTGCCCACATCTGGTGCTGGCCGACATCGGAGGTGATATAGGCGTCACCGCCAGTGACCTCCCAGAGTTTTTGAATCACGTACTGTGGCTTGATGACGTCGTCGGAATAGTCGTAGCCGAGGCTATTGACGCCTCTCCAGTCATTGATCTGTTTCCACCATGCAGAAAGATCAGCCGCGTCGACGCGACGCTCATCGCTGGCGATCAGTTCATTCATGCTGGTGAGGACTTTCTTCACGTCGCCGACGATCGGCACATCGGCGGTGATGTTCTTGGAAATCGAGGCCGGGTCTATATCGATGTGAATAATCTTGGCCGACGGGCAGAATTTGTCGGTCTCACCGGTGACGCGGTCATCGAATCGGGCGCCCACTGCGAGCACCACATCCGCGTTGTGCATGGCCATGTTGGCCTCGTATGTGCCGTGCATGCCCAGCATACCGATAAACTGTTTGCCGCTGGATGGATAGGCCCCGAGGCCCATCAGGGTGTTGGTGATCGGGTAGCCCAGCGAATCAGTCAGTTGTCGCAGTTCGGCACTGGCCTCGCCCATCAACACGCCGCCACCCGAGTAGATGATGGGTCGCTCTGCGGTCAAAAGCAGATCCAGCGCCTTGCGCACCTGCCCGCTGTGCCCACCTGCGACCGGATTGTACGAACGCATGACGACTTCTTCGGGGTACTTGTAGGGTATTTTCACGTTGGGTGCGGTGAAATCCTTGGGGATATCCACCACTACCGGGCCGGGGCGACCGGTGGTGGCCACATAGAAGGCCTTGCGCAGCACCGGCGCGATTTCCTCGGCGCTCTGAATCATGAAGTTGTGTTTGACGCACGGGCGCGTGCAGCCGATGGCATCGACTTCCTGGAAGGCGTCGGTGCCGATGTACTTGGAAGTGACCTGGCCGGTAATCACCACCAGCGGGATTGAGTCCAGATGCGCCGTGGCGATACCGGTAACGGCGTTGGTGGCGCCGGGGCCGGACGTCACCAGCACCACGCCGGGCTTGCCGGTCGCGCGGGCGTAACCGTCGGCCATGTGCGTGGCGCCCTGTTCGTGGCGCACCAGAATGTGTTTGACATCGTTCTGGCGAAAAACCGCATCATAAATGTGCAGTACCGCGCCGCCGGGGTAGCCGAACACATATTCGACTCCCTCATCCTTCAGCGCCTGGATGATTATCTCGCCGCCGGATAATTCCACTGTTGCGTCACCTTCGTTGTATTTGTTTGGGCTATGGTCAGATTGTCGAGCGGCTGCATCAGCGCGTGGCCACGCACAACCGGTGGCCTCACGTGGTACTGTATCGATACAGGCTAAAGTCAGGCGCAATCGAACCAACCACGCGGGAGATGGTCATGTCTCTGCATAGACAGGACGGACGTTTGCCTGGGACTAAAGTTGGGGGTCAACCGCTTCGCATTGCGAATATGACATGGAGCCCATTCAGCGTCCAGTGTTATGGCCAAAGTCGGCGCAAAAACACGCTTTGATATCGCAATCGGCCAGCTTGTTCACACTACTGAGCACCGATTTACGGTCTGATGATCAGATAATGTCACATGAACAATTTTTCCGGCGTCGCGCCGCAGGCAAGATGAAAACGCTGGTCGCCACGGTGCTGCTGAGCTTTTTTTGCGGGCTCGCCGGCAGCACGCGCGCCCAGACGCTCGACCTCAATCTGCCGCAAATGGGCGAACCTGCCGATCAGGTGATGTCGCAGCGCGAGGAACAGGCGCTCGGCCAGCGCTTCATGTTGCAAATCCGCGAGCATCTGCCGCTGGTCGACGACATCGAGCTCAATCAATATGTTCAGGCGCTGGGCCGGCGTCTGCTGCTGGGCCATCCGAGCATCAATCCGGCCGATTTCCACTTCTTCATTATCGAGAATCCGGACATCAACGCGTTTGCGATACCTGGCGGATTCATCGGTATCAACAGCGGGCTGATCTCGGCGGCTGAAAACGAGGCGCAGCTGGCGAGTGTGATGGCGCACGAGATTGCCCACGTCACCCAGCGTCATATCGCGCGCCTGCAGGCATCCCAGGGCAACACCGGCTTGCGCACCCTGGCGACCATCGTCGCCGCCCTGCTGATCAGCAGTCAGTCGGCTGAAGCCGGCCAGGCCGCGCTGCTGACCGGCATCGCCGCGAGCCAGCAATCGCGCATCAACTTTACCCGCCGACACGAATACGAAGCTGATCGCATCGGCATCCAGCTGCTGACAAGCGCCGGCTACAACGGCCGAGCGGCGATCGATTTTTTCGAAATTCTGCGCCGCCGCATTTCGCTGAACAGTGCCGAGTCGCTGGAGTTTCTGCAAACCCACCCGTTGACCACTAACCGCATCGCCGAGGCGCGCAACAACGCCAACCGGCTGCAGGATCCGCTGGCGGTTGAGGACAGCGTCGAATTTCAAC
This sequence comes from uncultured Granulosicoccaceae bacterium, assembly GCA_964573105.1. Classification (GTDB taxonomy): domain Bacteria; phylum Pseudomonadota; class Gammaproteobacteria; order Granulosicoccales; family Granulosicoccaceae; genus CAKZSB01. The sequence goes on along the minus strand of CAZNIS010000006.1, from coordinate 93,530 downwards.
TACAGCAAATGAAAGTCGCTGTGCTGCATGCGAACAACCCGGCAACGCTTGCGCGCTCACTGCAGGCAGGCCACGTGGGAACCAGTGCAGTGGCGCGACTCTACGGCCGGATTCTGCTCCATCTGGAGACTGGCACGAGTGACGAGGCAAACCCTCTGGTGCAAGAGCTGCAGACGCTGCTGCCCGATAACTCCACCGTGCAGTTGCTGGCCGCCAAGGTTGCCAACGCGGCCGGCAGGCCCGCTGAGGCCGAGCGCCTGTTGCTGCAAATCACTGAGCTGCAGCCGGACAATTACGCGGCCGTCGACTACTACCTGGATATGCTGTCGCAACAGCGGCGCAACAGCCGGGCGAGAAACACCGTGAAGTCCTATTTGCGGCACAGCACTGACCCTGCACCGAATATCTATCGCCGCTATGCAGAGCTGCTGGAGACATCGGGCGATGTCAGTGCCAGCCACGAGGCGATGGCAGAACACTTCTTTTTGCTGGGCGACAACGCCAGTGCGCTTGAACAACTGCGTCTGGCGCTGCGCAATGCCACCGCCAACTCTAACGACGAGTCGCGTCTGACTGCACGATTACAGGATACGCGGGCGCGACTGACCCAAACGCAGAACAACTAGTGTCGGCGAAATAGTCGCAACCGGCCAGGCAAAAGTTGATTTTAATGCCGAACACCCACAGCCGGGTGCTCGGCATTGCTGTCACGCTAGAGTTGCGGACCTGCCGCGACCAGGCTTGCGCCCTCGGCGGTATCGGTGTACTTCTCGAAGTTTTCAATGAAGCGACGCGCAAGGTCATTGGCGCGCTCGGTCCACTGATCCGCCGACTCGTAGGTGTCGCGAGGATCGAGAATGCCATCGGCGACTCCATCCAGTGCGACCGGTACTTCCAGACCAAATACCGGAATGGTCTTGGCCTCGGCCTCATCGATGGCACCACTTAGAATCGCGTCGATGATGGCGCGGGTATCCTGGATTGAGATCCGATTGCCCGACCCGTTCCAGCCAGTGTTGACGAGATACGCACGCGCGCCGGATTGTTCCATCCGCTTGACCAGCTCTTCACCGTAACGGGTGGGATGCAGGCTCAGGAATGCAGCGCCGAAACAGGCTGAAAACGTGGGCGTCGGTTCGTTAATACCGCGCTCGGTACCGGCGAGTTTGGCAGTGAAGCCAGACAGAAAGTGATACTTCGTCTGTTCGGGTGTCAGGCGCGAGACCGGCGGCAATACACCAAATGCATCAGCCGACAGGAAGATCACCTTGGTGGCGTGCCCGGCCTTGGATACCGGCTTGACGATTCGCGAAATGTGATCGATCGGGTACGACACGCGAGCGTTTTCGGTTTTTGATGGATCATCGAAATCGATGCTGCCATCGTCACGCACGACGACGTTCTCCAGCAGCGCATCGCGTTTGATGGCGCGGAAGATATCGGGTTCTGCCTCGGCGCTCAGACGAATGGTCTTGGCGTAGCAGCCACCCTCGAAGTTGAATACGCCGTCGTCGTCCCAGCCGTGCTCGTCATCGCCGAGCAACAGCCGCTTGGGGTCAGCCGAAAGTGTGGTCTTGCCAGTACCTGACAGACCAAAAAAAACGGCGACGTCACCACTCTTACCGACATTGGCCGAGCAGTGCATGGAGGCGATTCCGCGCTGCGGCAACAGGTAGTTCATGATCGAGAACATACCCTTTTTCATTTCGCCGCCGTACCAGGTGCCACCGATCAACTGCATGCGTTCAGTCAGGTTGAAGGCGATGAAGTTTTCCGAGGACAGCCCGTGCTCCTGCCATTTGGCATTGGTGGTTCGCGCGCCGTTCATGACAATAAAATCGGGCTGATAGGTCGCGAGCTCGGCGTCGGTCGGACGGATGAACATGTTCTTCACGAAGTGCGCCTGCCAGGCGACCTCAGTGATAAAGCGAACCGCAAGACGCGTGTCAGCGTTCGCGCCGCAGAAGGTGTCGACCACGAACAGGCGCTTGCCACTGAGCTGCTCGGTCACCGTGGACTTGAGATCGTTCCAGACAGTTTGATCGATCGCTTTGTTGTCATTCTTGCCCTGATCTGACCACCACAGGGTGTCGCGCGTGACGTCGTCGCGAACGATGTATTTGTCTTTCGGGGAACGGCCGGTAAATTCTCCGGTATCCACTGCGACTGCACCGAGGTCTGTGACAACACAGCGCTCGTAGCCCTCCAGATCGGCACGCGTTTCCTCTGCGTAGAGGAGGTCATAGTCGGGGTTGTGGATTATTTCACTGGCACCAGTGATGCCATATTCGGACAAATCGATACCGTCACCGACACTCTTGGCGGCGCTGCTTGGCATTTAGCTCTCCTGCAAGATTACTAAAAGTATTGTTCAGACCGCGCACAATAGACGCAATTTCCAACGGAAACAACGGCTTTTTCGTGCCGTAATACAGCAACTGCAGTCCGCCCGGGTACTCTGTTCCAAATGAACCGGATCACCGTGGCACCCGCCAGCGCTCCGCTGTAAAACATTAAAAAACGATCAACTCACAACCTGCAAAATTCGGTCACAATCACCTTGCGAATCGCGCTCACTGGATCACAATAAGCTAAACCTGCGCGATGACTGTTCTCACCGCGATGATTCAAGCGAGGTCCCCCATGTTCCGACATTCTTTTGCTTTGGCTGGTGCAGTCGCACTGTTGCTATCCGGTTGCGCGTCGTTCTTTGAAGAACCGATAGATACTTTCGATCCTCCGCCGAGCAACGCCGTTCCCGGCAGCTCTGATGCGGGAACCACAACCGCACCCACTGCACCGCGCTCGCAAGCGCGGGACACACCTCCTGTTACGGCAGAAGACACAAATTCACAACCGGGCTACTTCACGATCGCAACTTTCGATCAGCTGGATAAAGACTACGCCCGTCTGGCTTTCGTGCATTTGACCAATCTGGGCGCCAACCGGGATACCAATCGCGAACTCGCCTTGTGTCAGGCGGTGCGACGCCAGTACACGGCGACACCCGTTGACCAGGTGCCTGCCGGGGTCAATCTGTTGGTGTGGCCGGTCCACACGCCGATTGGCGAGGATGTCTGTCTGGAGATGCTGACCAAGTACGACCCGGTCGACATTCGCCAGTCAACCGCTGCAAAGGTCAAGGATCTCGCGACCGGCCCGTTCCTGCTGGCGCGCGGCGGCAGCGAATCGAGACGCATGATCTACGATATGTCTAATCTGCAGCGCAGCGCCCTGCCCGCCGCTCTGCGTGCCTGGGGACAGGTATTCAAGGGCCCGCTCGACCGCTGGCCCGAGTATCGCTACGCCCGCTAGCATCGCCGTTGTACTAATCCACCAGTGCCGCAATGCGCCCGAGCAATTCGCTGTCGGGGGAGTGCAATCCCTCGATAGCGTTGAAATGATGACACTCCGGCTGCAGCCACAACTGCGCGTCGCAGCCGTGCGCCTGAACCTTCTCGCAATACTCGGCTGACTGGCGACGAAACTCTTCCGATTCGAGTGCGCCGGCGGTCACCAGAATTTTCGCACTGGATCGAATCGGCAGTGCTGCCGGGCTCTGCCGCGCAATCGTCTCGTGCGATAAGCTCAGCGTCGGTTGCAAATACGAATATCGCAGCGGTCGAAGATCGAACACTCCGCTAATTGGCACGGCGGCGTAAATGATATCGGCTGGCAGTTCGTAGTCGCCCTGCCAGTCTGTCGCCAGCAACATTCCAACCTGTTGACCGCCCGCGGAGTGTCCAATCGCCACGATGCGCTCGCCGTCGCCATTAAAGTCTGCCGCACGTTGATACAGCCAGGCGACCAGCGCTCTGGACTGGCGCGTGATCTCATCAACGCTCACCTGCGGACACAGCGCATAGTTTGAGACGACAACGCAAAATCCGCGCGCCTGCAAACCGCTGGCTACGAACGAAAAATCGCGTGCGCTACCGGCCCGCCAGTAACCGCCGTGAATAAACAACGCGATGGGTGCACCCGGGCTTGCCGCCGGATAAACTTCTGCGTATTCGCTAACCGTCGGGCCAAAGCGATGAGTCTCACCGCTAAGTTGTCGACGCGTCTGCTCGCTTGTGCGTTGATACCAGGCCATCCAGTCGACAAAGTCCGGCACCCCGGCACCCGCGTTGTACTGGGCATCGATTTCGCTCTGCGAACGAAATGCTCTGTAAAGTTTCATGCCGCTATTGTACTGTCGGGCGGACACAGATTTCTGAAGTCAACGGGATATAGATCAGCCGATGCAAGTTGTCACCATAGCTCTCGCCGTCGTCGCCATACTGATTGCCGTGGCACTGGCCGGACCTCGCGTCGATCGCAATACGGCCTACCAGGCGCCGCGCTTAAAAGACGACCTCGACGACTGGTTGCAAGCTGCCGAATCCCGCTTCGGGGACATCATCCCCGGGACGGAAAAAACCATTGTCTGGAACGATCCACAAACGCGCGAGAAGACCGACTATGCGTTCGTGTATCTTCACGGGTTTTCTGCCAGCCGTCAGGAGACAGCGCCGGTGACTGGCAACATCGCCAGTCATTTTGGCGCGAATGTTTTCTACACCCGCCTGCAGGGTCACGGACGCGGCCAGGACGCGATGGCTGAGGGTAGCGTCAGCGGCTGGACCAGCGATGTGGCAGAGGCGATGGCAATCGCATCACGGCTGGGTGAGAAAATTGTCCTGATCGGTTGCTCGACCGGCGCCACACTCGCCTGGTGGGCATCGCACCAGGAGGAATTTCGCGACAAAATAACTGCTCTGGTACTTTTTTCACCCAACTTCTCCCTGTACGACAAAAACAGCCGCCTGTTGTTGTGGCCGTGGGGCAAACAGATCGCAAAAAAGGTGATAGGCCCTTATCGCAGCTTCGAGCCAGAAAACGAACAAGTGGCAAAATTCTGGACACCGCGCTATCCGGTCGAGGCACTGCTGCCGATGGCGGCGATTGTGGATGTAGCGGCTGATCTGCCACCGGAACAGCAGACCGTGCCTACTTTCCTGCTGTACTCGAATCTTGATACCACCGTCGATGCCACGGTCACCAACGACTACTTTGACAGGCTCAACGTACCTAAGGACCGGCTGATCATCGATGATCCCGAGGCGTCATCACACCACGTGATTATCGGCGACATCATGGCGCCGGAACGCAATCAGGGCGCTATTGATGCGGCGATCGGGTTTTTAACTAAGCTGGGTGACTGAGCGCGCAGCTAGTCGATCGCAAAACGCGCCAGGCTTTGATCGCCGTCGACCAGCTCCAGTTGACTAAATCCCCCACGCGCCACTCGATAGACTGCACAGGGGTGACTGACTTTCTGAATTACTCTGCGACCAGCCGGTGGAGCGACAAGCCCGATACTTACCCGCGCTATATCGTCCACTACCACGGCAGCGGGTGCACGTAACTCGATCGTCCAGGCGGGGTTAGGCAGTTCACCGAAATCGGCGATCAACACCAGGTACTGATCAAAATCGACAGCCGTGGAAAACATTGCTTGCCGGGCTTGCGCCCAACGTTTTAATGAAGGTTCGTCGGTGTGGAGTAAAAAACCGGACGGCCCCGCAGCATCACAGGGCACGACATCGGCGAGCTTTTCCAGCGATGGATTTTTTTCGCTGCTACAACCGATGACGGCGCCGAGCCAGGCTATGCAAAGGCAGACGCCTGGCCTGGAACGACCCGCCTCACCGTCCACGATGCAATCGACGCCGAACTAGACCTCGGTCATCGCTTTTAATACATCGTGCTGCGTGATAATCCGTACTCCACCGCCGCGCAGCGGTACCAGCACGGCCGGGTTCTCGCGCGTGATCATTGAGGCCAGCACATCGAGCGTGGTATCCAGCGGCACCACCTGAAACGGCTTGCCCATAACGGCTGATACAGGTTGATCGCGTACCTGCGGGTCGTCGATCATCGCGCTCAGTAGTTTGGAATCGACCAGGCTGCCGACGAAGTCATCGCCGTCGCTGACCGGCGCCTGCGACACGTTAGCCTGCGTCAATCGCACCACCGCCTCGCTGACCGTGGTCTTGTGATCGACGCTGAGCATCGAGCCATCGGCCGCACTGTCGGCAGAGACGATATCTCTGGCCGTCGCGTAGTCTCGCTCTTCCAGAAAGCCGTGGTCTTTCATCCAGCTGTCGTTGTAGATCTTGCCCAGATAGCGCGTGCCGTGATCCGGCAGGATAATCACCATCAGGTCGTCGTCGCTGAGGTTGTCGCGCGCCCACTCCAGCGCGCCTGCCACTGCCGAGCCACAGGACCAGCCAACAAACAATCCCTCCTCGCGTGCGAGGCGGCGCGTCATGATGGCCGAGTCCTTGTCGGTGACCTTGACGAACTGATCGATGACATCGAAATCGACGTTCTTCGGCAGGATGTCCTCACCAATGCCCTCGGTCATGTACGGGTAGATTTCGTTTTCATCGAACACGCCGGTCTCTTTGTACTTCTTGAATACCGAACCATAGGTGTCGATGCCGAGCGTCATGATGTCGGGGTTTTGCTCTTTGAGATAACGAGCCACGCCGCACATGCTGCCGCCCGTGCCAACACCAGCCGCGTAATGCGTAACCTTGCCGTCGGTGTCGCGCCAGATTTCCGGACCAGTGGACTCGTAGTGCGCCTGGGCGTTGGCCGGGTTGTCGTATTGATTCGGGTAGATCGAATTCGGGGTGTCGGCGTGCAGTTGCTGCGCAACCGAATAATAAGAGCGCGGATCCTCAGGCGGTACGCTGGTCGGGCAGACGATGACTTCCGCGCCCACGGCGCGCAGGATGTCCATTTTTTCCTGCGACTGTTTGTCAGCCAGGGTGAAGATACATTTATAGCCCTTGGCAATCGCGCCCAGTGCCAGCCCCATGCCGGTATTGCCAGAGGTGCCTTCGATGATGGTGCCGCCCGGTTTGAGATCGCCGGCCTTTTCGGCATCCTCGATCATTTTCAGCGCCATCCGGTCCTTCATGGAGTTGCCCGGATTAAAATACTCGACCTTAACGATAATATTGCCGGGGATGCCGCGATTGACGCTGTTGAGTCGAACCAGGGGCGTATCGCCGATCGTGTCGACGATGGAATCGAGTATTTTCATATCAATTGGCTGATGTCTGTCAGCCGGCGCCACTGCGGGCCGCCGACGTGCGGTGTTAAGGGTACGGAATTCAATCCCGCATTGTAGCAATAAAGCCCTGGCTGACCGGCGCTCAAATCAGATCGCCAATCGCCTCCAGCAGATGATCGACGTCTGCAGCCTCGGTGAAATAACCCGGCGATACACGCACTGCCCCGCCGGCGGCAATCGTTTGAAAGCTCTTGTGTACCAGAGGGGCACAGTGTAGCCCTGCGCGAACACTAATATGATAGTCCGCATCGAGCATCTCGGACATCTGCTGCGCCGGTGTACCATCGACCAGAAAGCTCAGCGTCGAGACCCGCGCCTGACCCTCAGCCTGACTGCCGAGCAGATGTACTTTGTCGATTTGCGCAAGACCTGCCGCAATGCGATTGACATGCTCCATTTCTGTGTCGTGAATATGGTGGATCGCGGCCGTGCACAGCGCCTTGTGATCGCCTTCGGCACCCAGCTGTTTGGCGCCCAGCTCGGCGAACCATTTCTGCGCTGCGTGCAAACCTGCAACACCCGGCATTGACAAGGTGCCAGCCTCAAGCCGATGCGGGTAACCATCGGGCTGAAACGGCGACTCGGAGTTGACCCCGGTGCCACCAAAGCGCGGTGCGCGCAATTCAACGTCTTCGGCGACGATCATGCCGCCGACACCCATGGGTCCGAACAGACCTTTGTGGCCGGTAAACGTCAGCACGCCAATGCCGTCACGCTGCATATCAATCGGCACGACGCCGGCAGTCTGCGCCGTATCGACGATAAAACAGGCACCACAGCTGCGCGCCAGTTCTCCCACCGCGGCCAGATCCTGTACCGTGCCAAGCACATTGGAGGCGTGGTTCAGCACGATAGCTTTCGTGTTGGGCTGAACCGCCGATGCAAGCGCCGCCAGATCCAGATAGCCTTCCTCACCGTGACCGACACGGCTCACGGCGACGCCAAAGTCGCGCTCCAGGTGATTGGTGGTGCGCAGCACGGCATTGTGTTCCAGCTGGCTGATGATCACGTGATCGCCGGCATCGACCAGGCCGCGAATCGCGATGTTCAGCGAGTCAGTCGCGTTTAGGGTAAAGACCACCCGCGCCGGATCCCCGCCAAAACCGAAAAACTGCGCGAGCAGCGATCGCGTCTCGACGATCATCTGCTCGGCCTCGACCGCCAGTTGAGAACCGGAACGGCCGGGATTCACCCCGTGCGAGCGAAAAAAGCGATCCATAAACTGATAGACCGGCTCGGGTTTGGGCCAGGTGGTGGCGGCGTTGTCAAAGTAGTAGTTGTCTTTCACTTGACCAGTCCCGTTCTGTGTTTATGCCATCAGGCGGCGCAGGCATCACCGTCGCTGCGCGGATCAAACGCGCCTTCGATCAGGCCGGACGGATGGCGTACCAGCGCACCGGCATGGCCCATCACTTCATCAAAATCGCCAATCACTTCGAGATCGTGCCCGGCGTTGCGCAGCGCATCGAAGACGGCGGGATCAAAGCGATTTTCGATCCGCAAATTGGTTTGCTCGCTGCCCCAGGTGCGACCGAGCAGCCAGCGCGGAGCGGTGATCGCCTGTTGCAGGCCGACACCGCCCATCACATAGCGCGAAAACAGCATCGCCTGGGTCTGCGGCTGACCCTCGCCCCCCATGGTGCCATAGGGCATGACGCGACCGTCGTCGAGCTCGGCAAACGCCGGTTGTATGGTGTGGAACGGCCGGCGGCCGGGTTGCAGGCTATTGTGGTGTGATTCATCGAGGCTGAAACTGGTGCCGCGGTTTTGCCAGATGATGCCGCTCTCGGGCAGCACCACGCCGGAGCCAAACTCCCAATAGATACTTTGTATGAAACTGACCGAACGACCACTGCTGTCGATCGCGCCGAGCCAGACTGTGTCGCCGCGCGGTGATGCATCGGGCCACGGCATCGCGGTTTTGCGATCAACGTTCGCCGCCAGTTCATCCAGCAATGCCGACTCGAGAAACGATTCGGCCGGCTGCGCCATCCAGGCTGGATCAGACACCTGCCGATCGCGAATTCGAAAGGCCTGTTTGGTCGCCTCGACCAGGCCGTGTACGTAGGCAAAATCGTCGATGCTGTCGATGCCGAGTCGCTCGAATATGCCCAGCAACATCAGCGAGGCGAGCCCCTGTGTTGGCGGTGGCATGTTGTAGATGCGATGCCCGCCCAATTGCAGCGACAACGGCTCGACGGTCAGGCACTGATGGGCATTCAGATCATCCAATGAGATGGGTGATCCGCTGGCCGCCAGATCAGCTGCCATTCCACGCGCAAGCTCACCCCGATAAAAACTGTCCAGCCCGTCCGATGCGAGTTTGCGCAGCGTTTGCGCGATACGATCCTGGACTATCCGCTCACCCAGCGCCGGCGGTTTACCCTGACTGAGCCAGGTGTCGGCAAAGCCGGGCTGATCGGCCAGTTCTGATAACTTGCCCGCCGCATTGTTGGCGACCGTTGCCGCCGCCGGCACACCGTGCCCGGCATAGTGAATGGCGTCCTCGAACAGGCGCTCGAAAGACAGCGTTCCACCCCATTTCTCCTGACTGTGACGGTGCGCCGCCTGCCAGCCGGATACCGCGCCGGCAACGGTCAGCGCCGCCTCCGGCCCACGACCCGGGATGGCTGCATGGCCTTTACCTCGATACCAGTCGATACTGGCAGCGCCAGCCGCTGCGCCACAGGCATCGATACCGATAGGTGACTGACCCGGCTCGTGCAACAGCCAGAAGTTGTCGCCACCCAGGCTGTTCATGTGTGGATAAACCACGGCAATGGTACTGGCTGCAGCCAGCATCGCTTCGATCGCGTTGCCGCCCTCGCGCAACACGCGCGCACCGGCCTGTGCCGCCAGATGATGGGGAGCGACCACCATACCGTGGCTGGATTGTCTGGGTTGGAGCATGGAATCCCGTTAGATTGCGTTGATCGAGGCGCTACAGCGATCGGTCGGCACCGGAAAACAGCCGCGCGAGATACCCACTGGCAGTGGATCTCCGCCGGCGACACCGGTGTACAAATAAAAGTAGCAGATTTTGGCCGCGCCTATGCCGAGCCCGGCGACCACCGCCCTGCCATAGGCACCCATCGGCCGCCCAAACACGGCGGAGCCGGAGCGTTCCAGCAAGCTGAGGTAGACGATAGACACGCTCAAGGCCACCAGCTGCAGTGCGATCGTAGCGGTATTAGTGCCGTGGTGTCGGGCACAAACGAGACCGACTGGCGCACCAGCAGGTTGTAGACCGTGTGGAGAGGCGTTGTCAGCACCAGCATTATCCGGACGGCCAGATGCCATTTCATAGCGCGAGTCTAAACCGTACGCCGCGTTCTGCGGGTGTCAGGGTTGAAACCCGAAGACCTGCCCCAGCGCCACCGAGAACATCGGCTCGCGTTCGCCATCGATGCTGGTCAATGGCATAGCCAGATCCATGCGCACGACGGCACCGCCCATCAGCGGGCTCGATCCCAGGCGCAGGCCCAGCCCCACCGATGATCCGGCCAGTGACAGCGACTCTCCCTGATCGGCCAGCCAGCCCGCATCGAAAAAAGCGATGGCGCCGATATCCAGCGGGCCAATGTGCCAGGATGTATTTATCCGATCCTCGAGATTGAGGCGCAGCAGACGCTCGCCACTGAACTGTCGCGCGGGGTAGCCACGCAAGCCGCTGCTCTCACCGAGGGTGAACTGGGCGGGCAGTCGATCGCCATTGTCTGCCACCTGCAGATCAAGCCGCAGCGCCAGCGTTTGCCTGGATCCCAGATACGCAAAGGCGTGCAAGGCGGCCGAATACGACCAGTTGTCGTCGGCACCGGGTACCGGGCTGATGCTGGCGTTCACCCGGCCGGCAATCAACTGCCGTGCGCCGACGGACTGCGCGCGTGAGGCGCCAACCTGCAGTACAGGCTCAAGCCTCGACTCGGCACCGATATCCTCGCGCAGATTGAGTCCGGCGGTCACCGTGAAGGTGGTCGCCAGGCGGATATCCTGCACATAACCCAGGGTGTCGATATTCGAGACCTTGCGATACCCACGCAGTCGATCCTGCGCCAGCGTAACGCCACCAAACAGCAGTCGATTGTCAGCGGGCACGCTGAGATTCGCTGCATCGACACCTTGCGCCGGCTGATACTCGGTTTGCGTGGCGCTGAGCGCAAAACCGCGTTGCCATTGGCGCGCGCTTGGTCCGCGACGCCAGGTCGAGCGGTAGACCAGTTGCGATTTCTCCTCCGGTACCTGGACTACAGAAAGCGCGTCGTCGTAATAGTCGATATCGCGCGTTTCTGTGTTGGCGCGCAGGCTCCATGAGTGTCGCTGCGAGCTATCTCTGAACGGACGACTGAGCAGCAGGCCACCGAACTGTCCCTCTTCGGTGCGACCGATCTGATACTGCGCTCGCAGATTGCCATCGGCCAGATGCAGGTCGCGATAGCTGATCGCGCCCAGTGTTTCATCTCGGGTGTTGCCCGAATAGCTAACGGTTAGACTGTCACCGGAACCCAGCAAATTGCGCTCGCCCAGGGTCAGGCCAACCTCGCCTACGCCGCCGACAAACTGGCCGGATGCACTGGCGATCAGGGTGAGCTGATCACGGGTATCGATATGTAACTGCCACCGACCATCTACCTCTACCAGTCGGGCGCTGACGCTTGCGAAAATATTCAACTCGCGCAGCCGCCGCTCAATCTGTGCGACATCCTCAACGCTTACACGATCGCCGGGCTCGATGCCGATTTGGTAGAGGATCGTCTGCTCGCGCGTAGTGTGATGTACCGCATTGGCGGCGCGATAGATCAGGCGATCGCGCACCTGCTCATCACTGAAGACGTTTTGACGATTGATAACAATGGCAGAGACCCGTGTTTCATCAGCCACGGCCAATCCGCTCGCACACAGTGCAAGAACCCATGACAACAACAATTTGGCGAACGAGTTCAAAGGCCCTCCCAACAGTCCGCGGGCTTGCCACGGGGTTGCGATAACGCTTGTGTGTGCAATAACCAGGCTGTTCTCTCCCGCGCACGGGCGTATTGGCAATCCCGATCACCAGTGATCAAGTTGGACCCGCAAAAGCCGACACCAGACAGACAGGGCAACCCACGTCCACCGCCGCACTGTCGCTGACTGCGCGGCAACCGGGCCCGGCCGATAACCATAATAATATGCATCGCAACAATCCAACATCACTGGCACGGCGCGCGGCTTGCGCCACTGCAATGGCGACGGCACTGTTGTGTCTTGCCACCGGGCCGGCGGTCGGCAGCACGCTGGAATCTGCCCGATCGATGGAGCAATCAGGGGACTATGCGGGCGCGCTCGACGCCTATCGAAGCTGGATTGGCAGCGATGCGGCACACGGTGCTGAAAAACGCTACGTCAAGATACGCATGCCAGTTCTGGAAGAGGCGAAGAAACTGGGCGCTGGCCCCGATCTCGAGCGCTTTCTCGAGGCGCTGTCGGATCGCGCGGCGGACAATATCCCCGCGGCGCTGGATAAGCTCAACACACTGCTGACTGACTATCCCGACAGCCGCCTGCGAGACGACAGCCGCTATCTGATCGGCTACATCCAAATGATGGATGAGTTCGATTTTGGCGCCGCCAGCGAGGCGATGGAAACGCTGCAACGAGACTTTCCCGAGAGTCGATATTTCGACACAGCGCTATACAGCCAGGCGATCGCACAAGAGCAATTGGGCAACAATGACGCGGCAGCCAATCTGTTTGGCAAACTTCGAGATCGCCACACGGCGATGTCGATCAAGTCGTTCGATCTGTACTGGCCGCGCAGTACACTAGGCTCACGCTACTGGTTTGATCGCAGCGATGATCGACTCAAGCGCATCGAGCACGCACAGCTCAATGCAGCAAAAGTGATTGAGCGAACAGAGTCCGACAACACAGACTATCCTGTCAGACTGACAGTCAGTGCCAGCGGCAAACGCCATGTGTTGCTGGTCAAGCCAAGCTCGATTCTACAGGGCACCGAAATATCCGGCGATGCCGACGCCGCGCTGCAGAGCGCCAGTGTAGAAACACTGCAAGGGATCATCGAAGGCGAAGCTGAATCCTGGGCGCGCGTGACTTTACAGGGCGATACGCTAAGCGGTGTGATTTCCGTGCAGGGCGAGCGGATTCCGCTTATAGGTGCGGCAACAGCCGGCACCCTCAGCGACTACAACACACTGCTTCGCAGTGATATCGATGGCAACGCCGCCAGTTTACAGGACGACGCGCACGGTGCACCGCCCGAGACCAACGCCATCGACAGCTACCTGCGCAGCATCAGACAATACGATGCCGATTACACGCAATCCGGTGGCGTGACCCACGTTGCGCGCGTGGGTGTGGTTATCGACAGCCAGTACAACGACTACCACGGCGGCAACGGGTTTCAGGAAGCATTGTCCATCCTGAATACCACTGACGGTATCTTTCGCGAAGAACTTGGCATCGCACTACACATTGAAACCGTTATTGTGATCGCTGACCGCACGCGCGACACGATGAATATCGGGCGCGTCGAGATGGTGGACATGATGCGAAACTTTCGAAACTACCGACTTAGCAATAGTGTGCTTGCCAACAGTGACATTGGCCTTGCAACACTTTTCAGCGGCAACAAGAACAGCGATGAACCACTCGGGCTTGCGTGGATCGGCACCGCCTGCCGGACCGACGGCTACGATGTCAGCGTGGTGACCCCTTTTAGCCAGCCGGTATTGTTGTCCACCCACGAGCTGGCTCACACACTGGGCGCGAATCACGACTACAGCACAAGCTGCGGCGAGGGCCGAAACCTGATGTCGCGTCACCTCTCCGGCGCGATCGACCAGACATTCTCAAGTTGCAGTAAACAGGAAATTGCAACCGTGCTCGCCAACACCAGTTGCCACAGCGATGCGATTGATCTGGCCGTTGACTTCGGCGCCATTACGCCCGAAGAGGTTCAGCTTAGTGTGTTGAACAACGATATGGTCAGATCGGTACCGGCTGCCAATCTGCGGGTCGAGATGAAGGACATTGCCAGCGCCGAGTTCCCCGACAATTGCAGTGCCACTGATAACGACAGCCTGCTGTGCCAGTTTGGCGCGATTCAGTCGATTGACAATCAGCAGATCACCATCGCCCTGCCCGAATCGATCGATACCAGTGAAAGCGTGACCGCCTACGCCGAACCAGTCGGCTATCGCGATATCCAGAACAACAACAACGCCAAGGTCGCCGACCTCTACGGCAGCGTGTCAGCGTTTGTCGAGGAACCGCAGCAGATCAACCCCATCGTCATTGCAGATCAAAGTGGCGGTGGCACGTCGTCGACCGGCGTGACCGTCGGTGGCGGTGCGGGCAATCTCAGCCCGATATCCATGCTGATACTCGGGCTGATGGCGATCAGTCAATTCCGAGTACTTCCGCGAGTGCGTTGAAATCGGCTGCGTGGAAATCATTTTCAGGAACCGCTGAGACATCCTTGGCTTTATCGCGGCCAAATTCCCACGGCCGCTCGATGTAGGCGGTTTTAAGCCCGCATTCTCGCGCCGCCTGCAGATCGTCGTGATGGGCTGCGACCAGCATTACCTGTGAAGGCGCGACTGCGAAGATATCGGCCACGCCCAGATAGGTGTCAGGGTGCGGTTTATAGGCGCGAAAGACTTCGGCACTCAAAACGCAATCCCACGGTAGCCCCGCATTTTTTGCCATATTGGTCAGCAGGCCGATGTTGCCGTTAGACAGCGAGCAGATGGTGTAGCGTTGCTTTAGTCGCGTCAATCCGGATACGGTATCGGGCCATGGGTTCAACCGGTGCCAGGCGAAATTGAGGTGTCGGATTTCATCCTCAGTCAGGTGCGTGATCGAAAAATCCGCCAGTACCTGATCGAGAATCAGCCGGTGCAGGTCATCGATTTTGGTCCAGCCCAACTCACCGGACATGACCCGCGCCATCGCCGGTTTGTAGCCCGCACGCCAGGCCGTGGCAAACGCAGCACCATCGACACCGGGCAACAGATCTTCTACCTCTTTCATGATCGAGCCGTGCCAGTCGACAACGGTGCCGAACACATCAAAAGCCAGTACTTTCAAATTTTCCATTGCATGCATCCGGTCAGGCGGAAACGGTCAGATCTGCGCCGACAGAGTGCGCAATCACATATTCTGCGTTGGGTAAGTCGTTACGGCTTGCGCGCGCAAGTGCCTGCTCCGGCGTGTGCTTGTGTTTTATCCAGCGCTCCACCAGGCGGTTGCGCAACGTGGCAATGGGCACATCCAGCAGAATCGAAAAATCAAAAAAAGGTGCCAGACCACTCCATGGTGCCTCGTCAGTTAACAGATAATTACCTTCGACCAGCACGATCCGGTCATCGGGTAACACCAGCTCGGCACAGTTGCGCGAGACGTCCAGTTTACGATCGAAGATCGGTACGGCTACCGGCTGTGCCTGTTTTTGCAATCGTGACAACAATTGGGCAAAGCCATCGACGTCAAAGGTCTGCGGCGCACCCTTGACTGACATCTGATCCCGCGCCTCTAAAATCGCATTGTCGTAGTGAAAACCATCCTGTGCGACAACGGCAACGCTGGTACTGATCCGCAACAGGTCAGCGAGTTGGCCGGCCAGTGTGGATTTGCCGGCTGCCGGTGGCCCGGCAATAGCGACGATCAATCGATCGCGTTGCGCCGCGCGCGACAGAATGTTTTCCGACAGTATTGCAAGGTCTGGTGTCACGCTGCAGCGGGCTCCATCGCGCCTGTCATCAACGCTACCGCATCGGACATGGAGTGACTTTTCGGATCGATCACGCAAAGCCTGCGGCCGAGCCTGTGCACATGAATGCGATCGGCAACCTCAAACACGTGTGGCATATTGTGCGAGATCAACACAATCGGCAAACCGCTTTCGCGCACATCCTGAATCAGTTCAAGTACCTTGCGCGACTCCTTAACCCCCAACGCCGCCGTTGGCTCGTCCATAATGATCACCCGCGAGCCGAACGCCGCGGCACGCGCCACAGCCACGCCCTGACGCTGCCCGCCCGACAAAGTCTCTACCGCCTGATTGATATTTTGTATTGTCATCAGACCAAGCTCGGATAACATCTCGCGCGCGCGGCGTTGCATTTGTGCATGGTCCAGTTTGCCAAACCAGCGACCGGTGATGCCGGCCTTGCGAATCTCCCGCCCGAGGAACATATTGTCTGCAATCGATAGTGCCGGTGACAACGCGAGGTTCTGATAGACCGTCTCGATGCCGGCGTGTCGCGCATCCTGAGGTGTGTGAAAACTAACCGTCTCACCGTTGAGATACACACTGCCACTGTCGACACGCAGCGCACCCGACAGCGCTTTGATCAGGGTAGATTTGCCGGCGCCGTTGTCTCCAATCACCGCGAGGATTTCACCCGGCATGAGTTCAAAATCACAGTGATCGAGCGCTGTCACCCGACCAAATCGCTTGACCAGACCGCGCGCCTCCAGAATCGGTTGACTCATACTGCCACCTTTCTGATCCACTGATCGATTGCTACAGCGAAGATGATCAGCACGCCGATCAATAGATAAGTCCATTGCGGGTCACTGCCAACCAGCCTCAACCCCAATGAAAATACCCCGACGATCAACGCACCGAACAACATGCCCATAATCGATCCTCTGCCACCGAACAGCGAGATGCCGCCAATCACTACCGCGGTAATGGATTCAATATTGGCGAACTGTCCGGCGGTGGGTGATACCGAACCGATCCGGCCTATCAAGGCCCAGCCCGCCAGTGCGCAGATAAATCCCGCCAGCATGTAAACCTGAATCAACACACGACGCACCCTAACGCCAGACAACTCGGCGGCTTCCGGATCATCGCCCACTGCATAGACGTGCCTGCCCCAGGCTGTATGTCGCAGCACATACGCAAGCACGATGGTGAGCAGGATCATCAGAATGACCGCGTAGGTAAACACCGCCCCGCCCATCTTGATTTTCTCCCCGAAAAACTGCAGAGCCGGTGCGTTTTTGGAGATATCCTGAGCGCGAATGGTTTCGTTGGCCGAGTAGAGAAAATTGGACGCCAGCACGATTTGCCACATGCCGAGCGTGACGATAAACGGCGGCAAGCGAACGATTGCGACCAATACGCCGTTGATAAAACCGCAGGCCGTGCCGACGGCCAGTCCGCACAAAATAGACAACTCTGCAGGCAATCCGTAGCGAAAGGTAAATTGCCCCATCACGACCGACGACAACACCATGATCGCGCCGACCGATAAATCGATACCGGCTGTGAGTATCACCAGTGCCTGAGCCGCCCCGACGATGCCGACGATCGCGACCTGTTGCAGTATCAACGTGAGCGCAAAGGGCGAGAAAAACTTTTGCCCTAACAAAATGCCAAAAGTGGCAATCGACAATATCAGGACGATCAACGGCACGGCAGCGGGTGTTTGGTGCAAGCCGTGCTGCACCATCCGCATCAGGCCACGCGGTTGCTCAAATTCGGCGACTGCTTCTGTAGCGTCGCCGTTTGTATCGCGAATCGATGATGAGGTCATTCAGCCCGCCTTGCTACCGCCCTTAAAAAAACGGGGTGCCAGCAATGGCACCCCGGTTATGGCTACAACCAATTCAAATCGACTGCAAATCGACGGGTTACCCCCAGCAGCGATCGGTTCCGGTTTTGGTGTCGATCGATTCGACGCCATCGACAGGCTTGTCCGTCACCAGCGCGACTCCGGTATCAAAAAATTCCTTGCCCGGTGTCGGCTCGGGCTTAACACCTTTTTCAGCCCAGTTGGCGATCGCCTCGATACCCAGTGAAGCCATCAGCAGCGGATACTGCTGCGACGTTGCGCCGATCACGCCGTCGGCCACGTTGGCAACCCCGGGGCAGCCACCGTCAACCGATACGATCAGCACATCGCTTTCTCGACCAATAGATTTCAGCGCCTCGTAGGCACCAGCCGCCGCCGGCTCATTGATGGTGTAGACGACGTTGATCATCGGATCCTTGGCGAGCAGGTTTTCCATCGCCTTGCGGCCACCCTCTTCGTTGCCGGCAGTTACATCGTTGCCAACGATGCGCGGATCGGTCTCATCGCCCCACTTGTTGGGATCACCCAGATCGATGCCAAAGCCCTGCAAAAAACCCTGATCGCGCAGTACGCCGACTGAAGGCTGGCTGACAGCCAGATCGAGCATACCGATTTTTGCGTTGGCGGCTTCATCGCCCAGTGCTGCTGCAGCCCACTTGCCAATCAACTCACCGGCCAGAAAGTTATCGGTGGCGAATGTGGCGTCGGCTGAATCGATTGGCTCCAGCGGGGTGTCGAGCGCAATGACCAACAATCCGGCGTCGCGCGCCTGTTGTACGGATGAAACGATCGCCTTGGTGTCAGACGCGGTAATCAGAATGCCCTTGGCGCCATCGGCGATGCAGGTTTCAATCGCCGCGACCTGACTTTCATGGTCGCCATCGACCTTGCCGGCAAAGCTCTTTAGCGCTATGCCGAGCTCTTCGGCTTTTGCAGTGGCGCCCTCTTTCATTTTCACGAAGAAGGGGTTGGTGTCAGTTTTGGTGATCAGGCAGGCAGAGGTATCAGCGGCCACGTTGCCGGCAAACGCCAGCATCGCAACCACACCAGATGCGAGTACTCTTTTCATGAGGTATTCCTCCAAACGGATGTGCGTGAGCGATTTATTCTACAGGTCTACAGCGGCACCAGTGAACCAGTACCCGCTTGCGATTATTGAAACACCACACCAGAGGTCCGTCAACCAGTGTGCGTCAACCCGGACCGGTCAACCGGGTATCGACCGGACGCACGGTGGCAGCACGTCTGCGCGCGAATTCAAATGGCAAAACCGCCGAGTTTGGTTTCGAGGTATTCAGTCAATCCTTCGCGCGCGCCCTCGCGACCCAGTCCGCTGTCTTTCATGCCGCCAAAAGGGGCCGCAGCGCTGGTGGGATTGATATCGTTGATACCGATGATGCCGAAATTCAGCGCTTCGAAGGTTCGCATCGCGCGCGAGATGTCGCGGGTGTAGATGTAGGCCGCGAGGCCATAGTTGGTATCGTTGGCCATGGCGATGACGTCGTCGTTGTCATCGAACGGGACAATCGCGGCCACCGGGCCAAACGTCTCTTCGCGATAGATCAGCATGTCTGGCGTGACACCGGCCACGACCGTCGGGGCATAGAACGTACCGTGCTGCAGCTCGCCGTCAGTCAGTTGCTGTCCACCGCACAACAGGCTGGCGCCGTGTTTTGTCGCATCAACCACCTGATTGTCGACCTTGGCAAGCGCCGCCTCATTGACCAGCGGCCCGATGGCAACGCCTTCTGTCATGCCATTGCCGACACGCATTTTCTCTACCCGTGCGGTCAGCGTGGCGCTGAATTCGTCGAGGATATCTCGGTGCACGAACAGTCGATTGGGGCAGATGCACGCCTGACCGGTGTTCAAAAACTTGACCAGTGAGGCTCCTTTGGCGGCGTGTACCGGATCGGCGTCGGCATAGACGATAAACGGCGCGTGGCCGCCGAGTTCCATCGACACGCGCTTGAGTTGCGGCGCGGCGTCGGTGGCCAGTTTTTTACCCACCGCTGTGGAGCCTGTGAAGGTGAGTTTGCGCACCAGCGGATTGGTGCAAAACTCAAGACCAATCGGCGCCGGATCAGCCGCGGTGACCAGATTGATCACACCGTCCGGCACGCCGGCCTTTTGCAGTATCTCAAACACCGCGATGGCACACAGCGGTGTCGCCTCAGCCGGTTTCAACACCACGGTGCAACCCGCCGCCAGCGCCGGTGCGACCTTGCGGGTGATCATCGAAACCGGATAGTTCCACGGTGTGATAGCAGCCACCACGCCAACCGCCTGATGCTGCACCATGAAACGCTGATCGGCCCGTGCCGACGGTATCGTCTCGCCATAGAGACGCTTGGCCTCCTCGGCAAACCAGAGCAGAAAATCCGCCGCGTACTGTACCTCGATGGTGGCCGCACGCAGGGGTTTACCCTGTTCACGTGTCATCAGCTCGGCGAGCTCGGACTTGCGCTCCAGCATCAACTGCCAGGCGCGATACAGCACCGCTGATCGATGATGTGCCGTGGTGTTGGACCACTCGGCAAACGCGTCGCTGGCGGCTTCAATCGCGCGGCGTGCGTCAGCGGCGTCGCCATCGGCGACGCGCCCGACCTCCTCGCCTGTCGCCGGATTGGTCACCGCGAAATCGCGCCCGCCGTTTGTCCACGCGCCGTTAATCAGCAAGGCTTGCTCCCGTTGGTGTGTGCCTGAATCAGGCGCGCAGTTTAGCACCCGCGGGATCAAACGGCGGCTTGTCGAGCAGACGCGCGTGATGTGGCTGCCCCAGTACCGCGACATCAAACTCGGCACCGCTTTCGAGAAATTCCGGTTTAATGAAACACAATGCCAGCGACTGCTCGACCGTGAAACCATAGGCACCGGAACTGACTCGACCCACCGGAGTACCGTCTTTGGCAAAAACGGGTTCACCGCCGCTGGCGTCAGCTTTATCGGTGTCGATCGACAGGATGCACAGCTTTTCGCGCGGGGCTTGTTCTTTCAATTCCAGCCACTTGTCGCGCCCAAGAAAATCTGGCTTGTCGAGTTTGATCAGTCGCTCAAGGCCGACTTCATGCGGCCAGTACTCCGGCGAATATTCGCGTCCCCAGGAGCCATAGCCTTTTTCAACACGCAGGCTTAGCAACGACCGTCCACCAACCAGGCGCAAACCATAGTTTTCGCCCTCAGCCATCAACGCATCGTAGACGTCGACCTGGTGTTCTGTGGGCATATAGATCTCCCAGCCCAGATCACCGGTGAAGGATACGCGCATCGCGAGCGCGTCTACTCCGGCTATGGTGAGTTGTCGCGAACGCATGAACTTGAATGATTCGGCACTCAGATCGGCGTTGGTCATGCGCTGCAACATCTCGCGAGATTTAGGCCCCGCAATGCTAAAGCCGCACCAGTCTTCGGTGCGCGACTCGATGGTTACCGAGTCCGGTCGATCCGCCATTTCCCAGTACCGCTGGTGATAGCGTTCGGCCATACCCGAGCCAAACATCCAGAAGTGCTCTTCATCAAGTTTTGTAATCGTGAAATCACCGGCAATACCGCCGCGAATGCCAAGCATCGGCGTCAGGCAGGAGCGTCCGACCTCAGTCGGCACGTTGTTGGCTACCAGACGGTTCAGCCAGGCCGCCGCTCCGGCACCTTTAATCTCATACTTGGCGTAGTTGGAGACATCCAGCATGCCGACGCCATCACGCAGCGCCGCACACTCTTTGCGAACTGACTCAAACCAGTCCTGACGCTCGAAGCCGTAGTCCTCTTTTGCCTCACCACCCTTGCCGGCAAACCATAACGGGTGCTCCCAGCCGTAGTTGAGCCCGAACACGGCGCCCATTTCTTTCTGACGCTCGTAGACCGGACGCGTCTTTAGCGGACGACCGGCTTCACGCTCTTCGTAGGGAAAGTGAATCTTAAACCGGTTCGCGTAGCAGTCCAGCGCGCGGGCTTTGGTGTAAGTGCGAGTGGGCCAGTTACCAAAACGCGCGAGGTCCCACGGAAACAGATCCAGTTCCGGCTCGCCTTCCACCACCCACTGCGCGAGCAGCAAACCCAGCCCGCCCGATTGACTGAAGCCCGGGATAATGCCGTTACAGCAGAAATAGTTTTTCAGCTCCGGTACCGGCCCAAACAGGGCAGCGCTGTCAGGCGACCAGATCATCGGCCCGTTGATCACCCGCTTAACGCCGGCAGTCAGCAGCGCCGGCACGCGATCGCAGGCTTTCTCGAGGTTGTCCGAGATGCGGTCCAGATCGTCCGGCAACAGCTCATGGCCGAAATCGAGCGGTGTGCCGTCCTCGGCCCAGAAGCGCCCGTCGCGCTCGTAGGCGCCGACCAGCAGGCCATTGCCCTCGGTGCGCAGATAGAATTCGGCGTCGCGATCGGCGATCGAGGGCAATCGGCGCCCGGCGTTGGCGACCTCGGGAATATCCTCGGTGACAAAGTACTGGTGTTCCATCGGTATCAGCGGCAGATCCAGACCCGCCATCGCCCCAACCTCTCGGCCCCACAATCCAGCCGCGTTGATCAACACTTCGGTGTGAATGGTGCCGGCCGGGGTGACGACATCCCAGGTGCCATCGACGCGCTGGTTGGTCTCGACGACCGGAGTGAAGCGGTGAATTTCCGCGCCGTTGGTGCGCGCGCCTTTGGCGTAGGCGTGAGTGACGCCGGACGGATCGACGTTGCCGCCGTCGGGTTCGAACATGGCGCAGCGAATGCCATCGGTGTTCAGCAACGGATGCATGTCTCTGGCCTCGGCCAGCGACAGCTCGTGAAACTCGACATTGAAGTAGCGCGCCTTGGCCGCTTGCATGCGCAACTGGTGTTCGCGATCGCGGGTTTGCGCGAGGTAAATGGATCCCGGCTGAAAGATGCCGCAGCCCTGCCCGGTCTCCTGCTCCAGCTCTTTGTAGATCTTGATCGTGTAGTACTGCAGCTTGGAGATATTGTTGTTGTCGTGCAGGCCGTGAATGCCGGCCGCGGCGTGCCAGGTGGAACCGGAGGTGAGCTCGTCGCGCTCCAGCAGCATGACGTCGGTCCATCCGAGCTTGGTCAGGTGGTAGAGAATGCTGCAGCCGACCAGGCCGCCCCCGATGACTACCGCGCGTGTTTCAGTTTTCATGTTCCGCGACCCGTAAGATGATTGGTCTTCGGCCCGCGCAAGGGTGGTGATCAGGTGTGGCGCTGTTGTTGATCATACCGGGGCCGCGCCGCCGGCGATCTTTCCCCGACAGCTTGCGCCAGTGTGGCCCAGCCTCGATTCGCGAATACGCCTGCGGGCGACCAAATCTGCCGGCTAAACGCACATCGCCGGTTGCAGCGTGCCGCGCTGCCGGGGTCAATCGTCAGCGGCTACGCTTCAGCCGGCGTCGATGCAACGTTGCAGCAGGGCGGTGGTCGAGCTGTCGTGCGAGCCGACAACGCCTGCCTGCATCTCGCCAAGAATGGTGCTGGCGAGCTGCTTGCCCAGCTCCACGCCCCACTGATCGAAGGAATTGACGCCCCAGATCTTGCCCTGCACGAACACTTTGTGTTCATACAACGCGATCAGAGCGCCCAGCACCTCTGGTGTGAGCTTGCGATACAGCAGCGTATTGCTCGGCTGATTGCCGGCAAAAACCTTGTGCGGCGCCAGACTTGCGATCGCGTCTGCATCCAGACCACTGGCCTTGAGCTCAGCCTCGACAACGTCGCGCGACTTGCCGCGCATCAGCGCCTCGGTCTGCGCCAGACAGTTGGCGAGCAGCATGCGGTGCTGATCGGCGACCGGCTTGTGGGTTTGCATTGCGGCGAGAAAATCTGCCGGAATCAGATCGGTACCCTGGTGCAGCAACTGAAAGAACGCATGCTGTCCATTGGTGCCGGGCTCGCCCCAGATAACGGGTCCGGTCTGACAGGCTACCGGCTCGCCGTCAGCAGACACACTTTTGCCGTTGCTCTCCATATCCAGCTGTTGCAGATAGGCCGCGAAGCGATGCAGGTACTGATCGTACGGGGCGATGACATGGCTGCCTGCACCAAAAAAGTTTCGATACCAGACGCCGAGCAGCGCCATGATCACTGGCATGTTCGACGCCAGTGGCGCGCTGGCAAAATGCTGATCCATCTGGTGCGCGCCATCGAGCATTTCGTCGAAGTGCTGATTGCCAATCGCCAGACGAATTGACAAACCAATGCTGGACCATAGCGAGTATCGCCCGCCAACCCAGTCCCAGAAGCCGAACATATTGTCGCGATCGATGCCGAAGTCAGCCACGGCGGCGGCGTTGGTGGAGACCGCGACAAAGTGTTTGGCAATGTCGGCCTCGGCGGCACCGGCATCGAGAAGGTATTGCCGCGCGGCTTTCGCATTGGCGATAGTCTCGAGCGTGGTAAAGGTTTTAGATGCGACGATAAACAAGGTGGATTCGATATCGACCGCCGCCAGCGCCTCGGCGATGTGGCTGCCATCGACGTTGCTGACAAAGTGCATCTGCAGATTATCGCTGGCATAGGGCTTTAGCGCCTCGCACACCATTAAGGGGCCGAGGTCCGAACCACCGATGCCAATGTTCACGATGTGCCGCACCGGCTTGCCGGTGTATCCGGTCCACTCGCCACTGCGCACACGGTCGGTGAAAGCGGCCGAACGTGCCGCGACTTCGTGTACCGCCTGCACGGCATTTTCTCCGTCCACCTGCAGCGTGTCGCTGCTCGGTCTGCGCAAGGCCGTGTGCAGCACTGAACGATTCTCGGTGTTGTTGATTTTCTCTCCATCGAACATGCGCCTCGCCTGACCGGCAACATCGACGGCCTCGGCGAGTTCGACGAGCAAACGCATCGTTTGTTCGTCGATTCGATTCTTGGAGTAGTCGAGCAAAATGCCACACGCTTCGACCGAGAATCGCTCGAAGCGACCTGCATCGGCGGCGAACTGATCGGCCATCTGCAGGTTACGGGTGGTATCGAAATGATCGCGCAACGCTGCCCATTGCGGGCGGCTGGTCAAATCCTGCATCGGTGCTCTCGAAAGGTGGTGGGCGGGAGCCGATGCTCCCGCCCGGGTGGAGACAATTACTGGCGCAGTTTCCAGATATCGCGATTGTAGTCGGCGATGGTGCGATCAGATGAAAACTTGCCACTTCGTGCGCTGTTGAGAATGCTCATGGTCGTCCAGCGCTCGATATCGCGATAGGCATCGGCCGCCTGCTGCTGCGCATCCACGTAGGAGCGAAAATCAGCGGCAACCATCCACGGATCATGCGGGCTGCGAATGCTGTGGCACACGGCGTCGAAAATGCCGGGTTCAAACTGACTGAAGTGACCGCTTTCGATCAGCCCCATGACCTGTTTGAATTCTTCATCGGCATCGATGATCGCGTTCGGGTTGTAGTTCGGGCGCTGTGCGTCTACCTCGGCTTCGGTCAGGCCGAAAAGGAAGAAGTTCTCATCGCCCACTTCCTCGCGAATTTCGATGTTGGCACCATCCAACGTACCAATCGTAACCGCACCATTCATCATGAACTTCATGTTGCCGGTGCCGGACGCCTCTTTACCTGCCGTTGAAATCTGCTCAGACAAATCGGTGCCGGGGCAAATGATCTCCATCGCCGAGACGCGGTAGTTGGGGATGAACGCCAACCGCAGCTTGTTGCCGACATCGGGATCCGAGTTCACTACTTTGGCGACGTTATTGATCAACTTGATGATCTGTTTCGCCATGTAGTAACCGGGCGCCGCCTTGCCGCCAATCAGGACACTGCGCGGTGTCCAGTTATCCAGATCACCCTTCTTGATACGGTTGTACAAGTGTACGACGTGCAGCAGGTTCAGCAGCTGACGCTTGTATTCGTGGATGCGCTTGACCTGTACATCAAACATGCTTTCGATATCAAAATCGACATCGGCCTCCTGTTTGACAAACTCTGCCAATCGGCGTTTGTTGCTGAACTTGACCTGACGCCACTCGGATCGAAACGATTCATCGTTCACGTGGCTGGCCAGGTTATCGAGCTTATCGAGGCTGGTCACCCAGTCGCTGCCGATTGTGGTGTTCAGCAGGCTGCGCAATTCCGGATTGCAGGCGGCCATCCAGCGTCGTGGTGTCACGCCATTGGTCTTGTTGTTAAATTTATCGGGCCATAGTGCACAGAAGTCCGAGAACAGTCCCTGCTTCAGCAGATCGGTGTGCAGCGCGGCCACACCATTGACCGAGAAACTACCGGCAATCGCAAGATAGGCCATACGCACCTGCGGATCGTCGCCCTCTTCAATGATCGACATCTGTCGCTGGCGATCGACATCACCCGGCCACTTCAGTGAGACCTGATGCAGAAAGCGCGCGTTAATCTCAAAAATGATATCGACCACGCGCGGCAGCAGCTTGCGGAACAGGCTGACGGGCCAGCGTTCCAGCGCCTCTGGCAACAGGGTATGATTGGTGTAGGCCATGGTGTTGGAGGTAATCTCCCAGGCCTTGTTCCAGCTCAGCTCGTATTCATCGAGCAGCAGACGCATCAGTTCGGCAACGGCGACACTCGGATGGGTATCGTTGAGTTGAAAGCAGTTTTTCGTTGCGAAGTTATCAAAGTTGTTGCCGTTGGCTTCGACCCACTGGGCCAGCACATCCTGCAAACTGGCAGAGGCGAGAAAATACTGCTGACGCAGACGCAGCTCTTTGCCGTTTTCGCTGCTGTCGTTCGGGTACAGCACCATTGAGATGTGCTCTGCCTCGTTTTTCGCAGCGACTGATTCCGGGTAGCGACCGGCGTTGAATTCGCCGAGCTCAAATTCATCGGATGCAGTGGCTTTCCACAGACGCAGGGTATTAACAGTTTCGTTTTCGTAGCCAGGCACCGGTGTATCGTGCGGCACGGCCAGTACATTTTCGGTATCGACCCAGCGCACTCGCGAGGCGCCCTGTGCATCGACATAAAACTCACTGCGTCCACCAAACTGTACGCGGCGAGTGTCCTGCGGACGAACCGCTTCCCAAACATAGCCATCGCGCAGCCAGTGATCGGGTTCTTCGACCTGGGCACCGTCGTGAATCTCCTGGCGAAACATGCCGTATTCGTAGCGAATGCCGTAGCCCACCACCGGCATTTGCAGTGTGGCGCAGCTATCCAGGAAACAGGCCGCCAGGCGACCCAGACCACCGTTGCCCAGACCGGCGTCGTGCTCGGCGTCGGCCAGTTCTTCAGCCTTCATGCCGTATTCATACAATGCGATGTTCACCGCGTTGTCGAGGCCCAGGTTAAGCACGGCATTGCCGAGTGCACGGCCCATCAAAAACTCGAGCGACAGGTAGTAGGCACGCTTGCAACCGGAGTTGCGATAGCCCTGCTGCGTGGACTTCCAGCGCTCCATCAGGCGATCGCGCACCGCCAGAGCCAGCGCTTCGTATTTTTCCCGATCGTCGGCACCCTTTTCATCGCAGCCCAGCGTGTGGCCCAAATGGCGCCTGAAGTCCTCGTCAATCGCGGAGCTGTCCATTCCCAGCGGCGGTAACGGTTGCAAGTCTTTCATCAGTTTGTTTCTCGAGCTGTGTCGCTTTTCGCGGGTGTGGATTTGTTGCCATCCGGCGCGCAAATCGAGCCGTCAAACGGCACGTAGGCACTGACCGAGCTGGCCGGAATTTGTATGGTTGAATCGTCCAGATTCGCCACTTGGGCGGTCGCCTCAAGGGTGGTATCCAAAAGCCTGCGCCACTTCGTGACACCCGGTATTTCCGGCAGTCGAAATTCGACCGGATCCCGGCTGGCATTAAAAACAATAAACAGGCAGCGATCGGTTTCGGGTTCGATCTGCGCCAGATGGTGGTTGCGGTTATCACCGGCAAGCAACAGGCCAACACACCGTGCAAATGCCTCACGCCAGTGATGTTCTGACATTTCATTGCCGAGCGGGTTGATCCACTGAATCTCTGGCAGACCGGTGACCGATGAACGCTCTGAGCCGTGCACGAAACGCCGCCGGCGCAGCAGCGGCTCGTTGCGTCGCAGCCGAATCAGGCCACAGACAAACGCGAAGAAGTCGGCCTCGGTGTCGAGCAGCGACCAGTCGACCCAGTTGATTTCGTTGTCCTGGCAATAGGCGTTATTGTTGCCCATCTGACTGCGGCCCATTTCATCGCCTGCCAGCAACATCGGCACGCCCTGCGAGAGCATCAGCGTGGCGAGCATATTGCGGCGCTGCAGATCGCGTCGACGGCTGATCGCCGGATCGTCGCTCGGTCCTTCGACACCGTTATTGTCGCTGAAGTTGGCGTGATGACCGTCGACGTTGTCTTCGCCATTGGCCTCGTTGTGGCGCTGCTCGTAGCTGACCAGATCTGCGAGCGTGAAACCGTCGTGACTGCTGACGAAATTCAGGCTGGCCCACGGACTGCGGCCGTTGCGATCAAACATGTCGCTGGAGCCGTGAACGCGGCGCGCCAGATCCGGCAACATGCCATCGTCACCGCGCCAGTAGCGGCGCACGGTGTCGCGGTATTTATCGTTCCACTCTGACCAGCCGGCCGGAAAGTGTCCCAGCTGATAGCCGCCCGGACCAATGTCCCACGGCTCGGCGAAGAGTTTTACCTTACTCAATACCGGATCCTGCCGAACCGAATTCAGAAAGCTTCCGGACGGATTAAAACCCTGTTCTTCGCGTGCCAGTGTGGAGGCCAGATCAAAGCGGAATCCATCCACGTGCATATCGGTGACCCAGTATCTGAGGCTATCCATAACCATCTGCAGCACCCGCGGGTGGCTGAGATTGAGGGTGTTGCCGCAGCCGGTGTCATTGATATAGTAGCGCTGATCGCTGGGCAGCAGGCGATAATAGGACGCGTTGTCCAGACCGCGAAACGACAGCGTCGGGCCACGGTGATCCCCCTCGCAGGTGTGGTTGTAGACGACATCCAGAATAACCTCGATTCCGGCGTCGTGCAGTCGCCGCACCATTGTCTTGAATTCCGACAAGCCGCCACCGGCCATGTAGCGGCCCTCCGGGGAGAAGAAGTTCAGCGTGCTGTAGCCCCAATAGTTGACCAGACCCTTGTCGATCAGAAATCGATCGTCGGCAAAGCTGTGTACCGGCATCAATTCCACCGAGGTGATGCCGAGCGCTTTCAGATAGTCGATCGAAGACGGATGCCCGAGCCCGGCGTAGGTTCCACGCAAAGTCTCAGGCAGCGCTTCATGCAGCCGACTGAATCCTCGTACGTGCAATTCATAGTTGACCGTATCCGCCCAGTGAGTGGCGGGGGCTCTGTCGTCGCCCCAGGTGAAGGCCGGATCGACCACCACACAACGCGGCATGGCGCGGGCGCTGTCCCGTCGATCAAACGACAGATCCATACGACCGCTGGCAGCGCGATAGCCCAGATGTGCATCGGTCAGTTTCAGCGGGCTGTCGAGCAGGCGCGCGTAGGGATCCAGCAGCAGCTTGTGCGGATTGAAGCGATGTCCGCGGTCCGGCTCGTAGGGGCCGTGCACGCGGTAGCCGTACAGATCCCCGGGGCGACAGTCCGGCACATAGCCATGCCACACCTGATCGGTACATTCAGGCAGATCGTAGCGATGCCGCTCACGCCGGCTCACCGGGTCAAACAGGCACAGTTCTACGCGCTCGGCATGGGCCGAGAACAGCGCGAAGTTGACGCCAGCCCCGTCCCAGGTTGCACCCAGTGTATGGGGAAAACCGGATTCAATGATCAGTGGATACTCCTCAATTCAAGGACGCCGGTTCGACAATTGCGATGATAATGGCAACAACATGACCCAAACTCTTGATTGTGCGGCCCTATAATTGACATAGCGACCGTCACACCAACAGTTTAAGCCGGCGAAACTGAAAGCCATTCGAACGAGCGCAAGACGCCGAAAAGCCGATCACAATGCGCGGCGCATGCAATCACATTCACCCCGCGAGCTTGCGGCACCGTCTGCCCGGCAGAGCGCACAGGATAGTACTTGAGAAAAATTGTTTCATTATTGATCACATTGCTTGCAGTGCTGATACACGAATTCCCTGCCCTGGCAAGCGATGCCGTCGAGATCGACTGCACCGAACTGATCAACGAAGCGCCGCCGGATGTCACTTGTCAGCGGCTGACACTGCCCGTCGATCACTTTAAGGATCGACGCCAGACCATCGAAATCCCCCTGCTGCTGGCCCGTGCCACGGCCGGCAAACGGGCCTCGCAGGCAATCCTGATACCCGGCGGCGGCGGACCGGGTTCACCCGTTGGTTTTGGCTATCTGTACGAGCCTGGTGAATTTCTGGAGTTCTACGAACCACTGCTCGCTGCCGGATTCGATGTCGTATTCGTCGATCAGCGCGGCGCGGGTCTGTCGAGTCCGATGCTGGCGTGCGAGGAGTCAGTTGACGATTTTCGACGCCTCGTCCAGGCGCAATACGATTTGCAGCAGTCCATGCAGATTCAGCTCGAAAGCGCTACTCGATGCCGTGAGCGACTGATCTACAGCGGGGTCAACCCGGTGTTGTTCAATACTCAGCAATCCGCGGCAGATTTTCTCGCGATCATCGACTCGCTCAACTACGAGCACTGGCACGTGCTCGCCACCTCCTACGCCACCGCCATTGCCCAGGCCATGTTGTTGAATCGTCCAAACGCCTTCGCAAGCGTGGTTCTGGATTCACCGGTACCGCTCGACTACCAGCAACCACTGTCGCAGGCCCTGGTGCGTGAAGGGATACGCAAAACCATCAGACAGTGCACCAGACGCGACAGCTGTGCACAGCGCTACGCCAATATTGAAGAAAAATTCGATACCGTGCTGGCCCGCGCCAGCCGGCAGCCCTACAAGGTTAAGATTGTCGCCAGCGATGAATCGGGGCTCACCCGGCGCCGAACGCTGGTTGTCGATCAGCACATCCTGACGGCGATGCTCTTTACTGCGCTGTATTCAAATCAATCAATCCGTCAGCTTCCCAAAGTGATCGATGCACTGCACGACGGTGAGGTGCAGTCACTGAATGCATTTGCCGAGGAGCTCTGGTACCAGGGCGTGGACCCCGATTACGCCGATGGCTTGTACCTGAGTGTACACTGCCGCGAACGCCTGCCACTCGAAGCCCGCTTTGAGCGCGACCACCCGAGGATCGTTCAGGCGCTGGATGCCGATTCACAGCTTTTGCTGGAAAATCAACGAGCCATGTGCCGGATCTGGCAAGCAGGCAAAGACAAAAAACTCGGCGCTGCCGGAATTTTCACAGCCCGGACACTGGTGCTCGCCGGTCAGCTGGACCCGATCATATCATCCGCTGACATCGCCAATACGGTGGACAATTTCAGCAACGTGCAAACCCTGACCGAGCCATTCAGCGGTCACGCGGTCTGGTATCAGAGCGACTGTGCACGACGGCAGGTCGCACGCTTTTTCAGCGGATCAACGGGTGCCGAGATCCAGTGTGAAAACGCGACGATGCGTTTTGACTGACGCGCTGGCCCGCATGAGCACGATTGACGCAATGGCAGACCTGATACGGCAGAACAGCCCGGTTCTACTGCTGACGGGCGCCGGTATCAGCACCGATTCGGGCATTCCGGCCTATCGCAATGCCCGGGGTGAATGGAGCCATCCACCGCCAGTGCAAGCACGCGCTTTCTACACCGAGGCGGAAACCCGAAGGCGCTACTGGGCTCGCAGCATGGCAGGCTGGCCACGAATCGCCAAAGCCAGGCCCAATGCGGCCCATCAGGCATGCGCCGCCCTGCAGCAGATGGGTATCACGGTTGGCCTGATTACCCAGAACGTCGATGGTCTTCACCAGCGCGCCGGCAGCCAGCACGTCACGGATCTGCACGGCAACCTCGATACGGTGCGCTGCATTGCCTGTCAGCAAACACAAAGCCGCCAACAAATGCAGGACCGGCTGCTGGCGCTCAACCCTGCGTGTCTGCCAAGCGACGCACCAGCTGGTCCGGACGGTGACAGCCCAATCGAAACCACTGACGGATTTCACGTACCGGACTGCGAGCATTGCGGCGGCATACTGAAACCGGACGTCGTGTTTTTTGGCGAGAACGTACCGGCACATCGTGTAGAGCATTGCTTCGAGCAACTCTCGCGCTGCCGACTGCTGCTGTGTATCGGCTCATCGCTGATGGTCTTTTCGGGCTTTCGATTCTGCCGCACCGCCCACGAGAAACAGATACCGGTTGCCATTATCAATCGCGGCACCACACGGGCAGACGATCTGGCGACGGTCAAACTTGAACTCGATTGCGCCAGTGCGTTATCCGGCATTCAGGAAATCTTGTGGCAAAACCAGGCCGCTACGTAACATCCCGACAAGCTGACAAGGCTGGAGTCGAGCGAATTGACCTCATCGAAGGCGGTTACCTCTTGTGGATACCGCAATTCTTAAAAACAGCCGAGTCTGCAGCCCTTTTCGACCAGTTGCACGCAACGTTGGCATGGGAACAATCTGTGATCACACTCTTTGGTCGCCAGGTGCCTATACCCAGACGCAATGCGTGGTACGCCGATGAAGGCTGCCACTATCGATACTCTGGTACCAGTTTCAAGCCTGCCCCCTGGACCCGCGAGTTGCAGACCCTGCGACGGGACATCAACACTCGATTCGGTTTGACTCTCAACAGTGTGTTAGCCAATTTGTACCGCAGCGGGTCCGACAGCATGGGCTGGCATAGCGACGATGAGCCGGAATTGGGCCCTTTGCCAACCATCGCATCACTGAGCCTGGGCGGCAGCAGGAGATTTCTGCTCAGGCCGAAAGACCCTGAAGCACGCGAACATCAACTGGAGTTTGAGCTGACTAATGGTTCGCTTTTATTGATGGCAGGAAGTGTGCAACATCTCTGGAAACACAGCGTTCCGAAGACCGCAAAGGCAGTTCAGCCGAGGATAAACCTGACGTTCAGGCAAGTGGTTGAAAAGCGAACTGGCCCGAACCGCGACAGCCATAGCGTGTAACCGCCAGGTGCGGTAGAGCCAGGTGGCGCTCGGTGGTTAGGGGATCCAGCCAGATACAGGCTGGGTTGCCTCAAACCGGAAACGCGAAACTACCGCGAAGTCCTGCGAGGAATGATCGCAAGGGTGATCAGCGCGATGGCGAGACAGATCAAAACAGTTGACATAGGTACCTCCGCCGAGGCCAACAGACTTCGGGCAACTTTACAGGGGTAGGGAAATAATGGCGCGCCCGGAAGGATTCGAACCTCCGACCGCCTGGTTCGTAGCCAGGTACTCTATCCAACTGAGCTACGGGCGCGCAGTCCAACAATTATGTGTTCTGGAGCACGCCTCGTCAAGTGCTAAATGAGGTCATTACACCGATAAACAGGGATGGCGGAGAGAGAGGGATTCGAACCCTCGATGGAGCTGTTAACCCCATACTCCCTTAGCAGGGGAGCGCCTTCAGCCACTCGGCCATCTCTCCAGATTTACAAACGATGTTATGTGAAACCGGCTGTCCGGCAGCCAGTAGCTAAGGATATATCGTCGGGAAATAATGTCAAATACAAAAAAGAAACCGCCACACGGCGGTTTCGCACAACCTCAACACCAACCAGCCTTGACGCTAGCCGTGCTGCACACCAGGGTCAGGCGATTCCGCAGAAACTGGCTCCATCGTTTCACCGGCATTGGCACCTGCGCCTTGTCGCTCGCGCTTGATTCTTTCGTAGATTTCTTCGCGATGCACTGCCACCTCTTTTGGCGCGTTAACGCCGATGCGAACCTGGTTACCTTTCACCCCCAGCACGGTGACGGTTACCTCATCGCCGATCATCAACGTCTCACCAACGCGTCTTGTCAAGATTAACATGTAAAAGCTCCGTATGAATTGGATCACCCCGGCCAAACGCAGTTTCCGAACGTTGACCGGAGGCCCGGACGCGCAACCTGACGTCCGGGCACAACCATATTCCAACTCCGCGCCAAAAGGGTGTATCAGACACAGTATTTTTATATTGTTTACATTTGTTCAAAGTTGAGCTGAGCATGACCCAGCACAGCGTCAGGCAATAGCCTCGGGCGTCCCTGCAAGTTCGAAGGCATCATGCAACGTGCGAACGCCCAACTCAAGATACTTTTCATCAATGACAACTGAAATTTTTATTTCGGATGTTGAAATCATGATGATATTGATACCTTCGCGTGCCAGCGCCTCGAACATTTTGCTTGCTATACCAGCATGTGACCTCATGCCAACTCCCACAACTGATAGCTTTACTATATTAGTATTTCCACTTACTTCGAGCGCACCAAGTTCTTTCGCACGTTGTTCGACGATTGCCATCGTCTTTTCGTACTCCGCGCGATTAACAGTAAAAGTGAAATCAGTGCGGTTATCGCCCGACACATTTTGGACAATCATGTCGACTTCTACATTTCCATCTGCGACCGGCCCGAGAATCTGAAATGCAATCCCCGGTGTATCCGGCACACCAACCACCGTAATTTGCGCCTCATCGCGATTAAACGCTATTCCGGAAATAAGCACCTGTTCCAAACGGTCATCCTCTTCATAGGTAATGAGTGTTCCATCGCCATCTTCAAACGATGACAATACTCGCAGCGCGACATTGTATTTACCGGCAAACTCGACAGCTCTGATCTGCAGAACCTTCGACCCGAGGCTTGCCATTTCAAGCATTTCCTCGAACGTTATCTGATTCATCTTGCGCGCGTTGGGAACCACACGCGGATCAGTGGTGTACACCCCATCGACGTCAGTATAGATCTGACATTCATCTGCCTTCAGTGCGGCGGCCATCGCAACGGCTGAGGTATCGGATCCACCGCGCCCGAGGGTGGTGATATCGCCATCGACGGTAGCCCCCTGAAACCCCGCAAGCACTACCACGTGCCCATGATCCAGATCGTTCATCACCGCCGCGGTATCGATATCGGTAATACGTGCTTTGGTGTGCGCGTCATCGGTGCGGATACCCGCTTGCCGGCCGGTGTAGGATCGAGCGCTCTGACCCAATTCAGACAATGCCATACACAACAACGCGATCGTGACCTGCTCACCGGTTGATAACAGCACGTCCATCTCACGCGTCAGCGGCTGATCACTGATCTCACCCGCCAGTGCGACGAGTCGATTGGTCTCTCCCGACATCGCTGAAACCACAACGACGATGCGATGTCCGTCATCAACCGATTTTTTTACGCGCTCGGCAACCGCTTTGATGCGCTCGATAGAACCGACAGAGGTACCACCATATTTTTGAACCAGTAATGCCATCAGAGTCTTGCAGCCAGCCATTCGGGTACGGATTCAAGCGCGCCGGCCAGCAGCTTCGGTTCAGTGCCACCGGCTTGCGCCAGATCGGGTCGACCACCGCCCTTGCCACCCACCTGCACAGCGACATGATTCACCAAATCAGCGGCTTTGACCTTCTCGGTAACGTCACGGGTTACACCGGCGATCAAACGCACCTTGTCTCCTTCAATCGCTCCGAGCACAACCGCCGCCGTGCCGAGTTTGTCTTTGAGTTTATCCACCGAGTCGCGCAGCGTGCGCGCATCGGCATTTTCCATTAATACCGCCAGCACTTTTACCCCGTTGATATCCAGCGCACCGTCGACAAGACTATCGCCTTGCTGGCTCGCCAACTGTGCCTTGAGTTTTTCTACCTCGCGCTGCAGCGCGCGATTGTTCTCCACCATTTGCGATACGCGCTCAACGACCGCATCCTGTGGTGCCTTGATCAGTGCGGCGACACTGCCCAGCGCATCGTGCTCGGCTGATGTGTGATTGACTGCCACGGCTCCGGTGTATGCCTCGACACGTCTGACACCGGCGGCAACGCCGGTCTCCGCAACAATGCGGAATTGCCCGATGTCTCCCGCCCGCACAACGTGTGTACCGCCGCATAGCTCTGTTGAATTCGGCCCAATCTCAACCACGCGAACGCGCTCGCCATACTTTTCGCCAAAAAGCGCCATGGCTCCTTTTTGCAGCGCTTCATCCATGGACATTTCATCAATGCTGGTTGCCGCGTTTTGACTGATTTCAAGATTGACCCAGGTTTCGATCTCGCGCAATTGTTCAGCACTGACGGGGGCACTGTGCGAGAAGTCGAAACGCAAGTGCTCAGGTGTCACCAGTGAGCCGCGCTGCTCTACGTGACTACCGAGTACTCGGCGCAGTCCGGCATGCAACAAATGCGTAGCTGAATGGTTGGCAACCGTGGCCCTGCGACGGGGCGGATCTACCTGTGCTGTGAGTTTGTCGCCCACTGCAACTGCACCAGTGCCTTTAATGGTTCCAAAGTGCATGATGCCGTTGTTCGCCTTGCGCGTATCGCCAACCTCAATCGTGAGTCCGTCGCCCTGCAACTGTCCGCGATCTCCGATCTGACCACCGGACTCGGCATAAAAGGGAGTCGTGTCGAGCACGATGACAACTTCGGTGCTGTCGCCGCTGGCTCGCTGCACCGATTTTCCATCGACGTAAACTTCAGCCACCGTGCCGGCACCGGCGAGGGTGTCATAGCCGGTGAACTGTGTACTAATGCCAGTCGTCAACGCCTGCGCATCGTCGCCACCGAATCGACTGGCT
This sequence comes from uncultured Granulosicoccaceae bacterium, assembly GCA_964573105.1. GTDB lineage: Bacteria > Pseudomonadota > Gammaproteobacteria > Granulosicoccales > Granulosicoccaceae > CAKZSB01. The sequence continues at coordinate 57,281 of CAZNIS010000006.1, read as the reverse complement.
GCTCGGGCACGATCACGCTGCGCTTCCATTTCGCGCTCAAAGCCCGCCTCATCGATTGTCAGGCCTCGCTCGCGCGCGATATCGGCAGTGAGATCTACCGGAAACCCGAAGGTATCGTACAGTTTGAAAACAGTTTCTCCGGGAACCGTCTTGCCACTTAGTTCGGCCAGATCATCTTCGAGAATCTTCATTCCCTGGCTCAAGGTTTCGGCAAAGCGGCGCTCTTCATCGTGCAGCGCTTCACAGACCTGATCGCGGGCTTTAGACAACTCCGGGTAGGCCGCCCCCATCAGATCGACGAGCGGATCAACCAGCTTGTAAAAAAAGGCGTCCGTCGCACCGAGGTTGTGCCCGTGACGCGCAGCGCGACGAATGATTCTGCGCAGCACATAGCCACGGCCCTCGTTGGATGGCAAAACGCCGTCGACGATTAAAAACGCACAGGAGCGAATGTGATCGGCGATAACTCGCAGTGAGGGATTGGCAGGGTCGCTGGCACCGGTAACTTTTTGCACGTGACCGAGCAGATCGACAAACAGATCAATCTCGTAGTTGCTGTGTACGTGCTGCAACACCGCTGCGATGCGCTCAAGCCCCATGCCGGTGTCGACACTCGGCTTGGGTAAAGGGGTCAGTGTGCCATCCGCACTGCGATCAAACTGCATGAAGACCAGATTCCAGATCTCGATGTAGCGATCACCATCCTCTTCGGGCGTTCCAGGCGGACCGCCCCAGACATCGGGACCATGATCGAAGAAAATTTCCGAACAGGGACCGCAGGGACCGGTATCGCCCATCTGCCAGAAGTTGTCTTTGGCCCCTATTCTTGCGATGCGCTCTTCTGGAACGCCGATCTCTTTGGCCCAGATATCGAAGGCTTCGTCATCCTCTTCAAAAACGGTGATCCAGAGTTTGTCGGCGGGCAATTTCAGTACACCGGTGAGAAACTCCCAGGCAAACTGGATGGCATCACGCTTGAAATAGTCGCCAAAGCTGAAGTTGCCGAGCATTTCGAAAAACGTGTGGTGTCGCGCGGTGTAGCCAACGTTTTCCAGATCGTTGTGCTTGCCACCGGCGCGCACACAGCGCTGTGAGGTCGTTGCGCGTTGATAACCCCGCTTTTCGGTGCCGAGAAAACAGTCTTTGAACTGCACCATGCCGGCGTTGGTAAAAAGCAGCGTCTTGTCGTTACCGGGTACAAGCGAGCTGGACGGCACGATCTCGTGCCCCTTGCTGGCAAAGTAATCCAGAAACTGTTGTCGAATATCAGTTACCGTAAGCATCTTGATCTGTGTGCCCGTTGTCCTTTCATTGCAGCCTGCGCGGCAGCAGGGAATTCAGCTTTTAACATCGTTGCGAAGGGCGCGAATGGCGTCTGTTGCCTGATCGCTGTCGAACCCTCGACTATAGAGATAGCGCCTCATTTTTGATTGCACATCAGTTGTGGCGTCACTGAGGCGAAATTTCTTCGCTAGTGCCTTGCGGGCGATCTGCTGCCAGTCAATCGCGGCCTCTTCGAGCGCGAGATCGATCACCCGGGACGTCACCCCTCGCCCCTTGAGCTCATACACCACGCCGGCAAGACCAAAACCGCGCGCCGCGCGGGAGCGGGCATAGGCTTCGGCGTAGCGCAGGTCGCTTTGCAAGCCTTCTTCGGCGAGGTCGGCCACCACTTGTTCGACCACTTGCGGATCAAGTGAGCGCTCGATCAACTTGCGGCAAAGTTCGTGCTGGCTGTGTTCACGTGCGACGAGCAGACGCATGGCCCGCTCGCGCACATAGTCCGGCTTGCAGTGCTGCGGCTGTTCCTGGTCAGTCAACCCGCAGCCACACGGCTCTCGACTCAGGCTTCGACTTCATCGATCTCCGCTTCGTCTTCAGCTACTTCCTCGCTGTTGCGCACTGGCTTAGATAGCAGCAGCTCACGCAATTTGCTATCCAGTTCGTCCGCTATCTCGGGGTTTTCCTTGAGGTAATTACGGACGTTGTCTTTACCCTGACCGATGCGCTGTCCATTGTAGCTGTACCAGGCACCCGCCTTGTCGACAAGATCGTGTTTGACCCCGAGGTCGATCAGCTCACCCTCGAACGAGGTGCCTTCGCCGTAGAGGATTTCAAATTCAGCCTGGCGAAACGGTGGCGCCATCTTGTTTTTCACCACCTTCACGCGCGTGTCGTTGCCGATCACTTCGTCGCCCTTCTTGATCGCACCGATACGACGGATGTCGAGGCGCACCGACGAGTAGAATTTCAACGCGTTGCCGCCGGTGGTCGTCTCCGGGCTTCCGAACATGACACCGATCTTCATGCGAATCTGGTTGATAAAGATCACCAGCGTGTTGGACCGTTTGATATTGGCGGTGAGCTTGCGCAGCGCCTGAGACATCAGGCGCGCGTGCAGACCGACGTGTGAGTCTCCCATGTCACCTTCAATCTCGGCCTTGGGGGTCAGCGCGGCGACCGAATCGACGACCACCACGTCGACCGCACCCGAGCGCACCAGCATGTCGGTGATTTCCAGTGCCTGATCGCCAGTATCCGGTTGCGAAATCAGCAGATCCTCGACGTTCACGCCGAGTTTTTCAGCATAGCCTGGATCCAGCGCGTGCTCGGCGTCGACAAAGGCCGCCGTGCCGCCATTTTTCTGGGCCTGCGCGATGGCCTGCAATGTCAGGGTGGTTTTACCTGACGACTCAGGGCCGTAAATTTCAACGATTCGCCCTTTCGGCAGCCCGCCAATACCCAGCGCGACATCGAGTGTCAGCGAGCCGGTGGAGACGATTTCAACATCGCGGTTGATGTCGGCATCGCCCATGCGCATCACCGCGCCTTTGCCAAATTGTTTCTCGATCTGGCCCAGCGCTGCGTTGAGCGCCTTTTTTCTGTTGTCGTCCACGATATGCTCCGGCTCGTTACCACTTAGTGAGAAGCTTCCAATTGTCGCACAAAGGTGGGGTCAAGCACAGATCAAAAATCGCCCCGTGACCGCCGGCGGCCGCGGTTTCAGGCGCTTTCTGCGCGTTCGATCAAACCCTGGATCGCAGCCAGTACGGTGGCGCGCCGAATCTCGGCCCGATCGCCGTCGAGCTGCAGCCGCCGAGCGCTGGCACCAGCGCCGCGCGAGGCCACAGCCAGGTAGACGGTGCCGACGGGTTTTTCAGCACTGCCTCCACCGGGACCGGCCACCCCGCTGACCGATACAGACAGATCTGCCTGCGAATGGCTCAGCGCGCCGTTCGCCATCTCGGCGACCACCTCGGCACTGACTGCACCGTGGGCGGCAAGCGTTTGTTCAGCCACGCCGAGCATCTGCTGCTTGGCTTCGTTGCTGTAGGTGACGAAACCGCGGTCAAACCAGACCGAGCTGCCGGCGATGTCGGTGATCGCGGCGCTGATCATGCCGCCGGTGCAGGACTCGGCTGTGGCGATTTTCAGCTTGCGGCCGATGCAGCTCGCCGCCAGTGTTGCGAGCATCGATTGCAGTGAATCAGTCATCGGAATTTCCGTCGGTCGCAGGCTCAGTTGTCTGCACCGCTCGGGCGGTGCACGGTTACAATAGCAAACATGGCAAGCGCGACAAAAAAAGCACCGACTCCGATGATGCAGCAGTACCTCGGCATCAAGGCTGAGTACCCGGATACGCTGGTGTTTTATCGCATGGGTGACTTCTACGAGTTGTTTTACGAGGATGCTAAACGGGCGGCCGAACTGCTGGCGATAACCCTGACAGCACGCGGTCAGTCAGCCGGCGAACCCATCCCGATGGCCGGCGTGCCCTATCACTCGATCGAAAATTACCTGTCGCGCCTGGTCGGCATGGGTGAATCTGCCGCGATCTGCGAACAGGTCGGTGACCCGGCCACCTCCAAAGGTCCGGTCGAGCGCAAGATTGTTCGTGTGCTGACCCCCGGTACTGTCACCGATGAAGCGCTGGTGTCAGAGCGCGACGCCTGCGTGTTGTGCGCGGTGACAATCAGTGGCGATCAAGCGGGTATCGCCAGCATCGATCTGGCCGAAGGCGCCTTTCACGTGTCGCAACTGGACGATGCAAATTCGCTGGATGCCGAACTGGCACGCCTTGCGCCGGCCGAGATTCTGATCAGCGAAGACACCCCGCAAACCGCCCGCTTCGAGCCGTGGGTGACGCGCAAGGTGCCCGACTGGCACTTCGATCCTGCCAGCGCCGAGGAGCAGCTGTGCAAGCTGTTCGGCTGCCGCGACCTGCGCGGTTTTGGCTGCGCCGGACTGCCGCTCGCCATCGGTGCCGCCGGTTGTGCGCTGCACTACATACGCGAAACCCACCGCGGAAGCGACCCGCACGTGACGGGCATTACCACCGAATCGCCGCGCGACGCCCTGACACTCGATGCAGTCACGCGGCGCAACCTCGAAATCGATTACAGCAGCGGTGATCAGCCGCAACTTACACTACGCGCGATAATCGACAAAACCCGCACCAGCATGGGCAGCCGACTTCTCGGGCGCTGGCTCAATCGCCCGCTGCGCGATCAGACCCGGCTCGAGGCCAGGCTGGATGCGCAGACCGCCCTGCAGGCGGCCGCCGTGGTCGAGCCGCTGGCCGACACACTCGGCGGCATTGCCGATATGGAACGCATCCTCACCCGCATCTCGATCGGCAGCGCCCGCCCGCGAGATTTGCAGAGTCTGCGCGAGAGCCTGCAACAGCTACCCACCATGCAGGCACTGCTGCAGGGCCAGACTCAGCCGACGATTGCCAATCTGGCCGATGCGCTACAGGGCTTCGAGGCAGACTGCGAGCTGCTGCAGGTGGCGATTGTCGACAACGCACCGGCGCTGTCGCGCGACGGTGGCATGATCAGGGACGGATTTGATCAACAACTCGACGAGCTGCGAGCGCTCAGTCAAAACGCCGATGAATTTCTGGAAAAACTGGAGCGCGATGAGCGCGAACAGACCGGCAACGCCAATCTCAAGGTCGGCTACAACCGCGTTCACGGCTACTACATCGAGCTGAGCAAGGCGGCCAGAGGCGAAGTGCCGGCGCATTACATTCGCCGCCAGACGCTGAAATCGGCCGAGCGCTACATCACCGATGAACTCAAACAATTCGAAGACAAAGTGCTGTCGGCACGCGAGCGCGCCCTCGCCCGCGAAAAAGCGCTCTATGAGCAATTGCTGCGCGACCTGAATGGCAACCTGCCGGCACTAAAGCAATGCGCCGCCGCGATTGCCGAGCTCGACGTGCTGCGCAACTTCGCCGAACGCGCGAACACCCTGCAATGGACGCGGCCGCAGTTTACCCGGGAGCGGTTGATACGCTTCGATGGCGGCCGCCACCCGGTGATCGAGAGCAGTCTGAACGGCCAGTTTGTGCCGAATGATCTGCACCTGGACGGCAATCGACACATGCTGCTGATTACCGGCCCGAACATGGGTGGCAAATCGACCTACATGCGGCAGACCGCGCTGATCGTGCTGCTGGCCCACATCGGCAGCCAGGTACCGGCAAGCGATGCGCAGATAGGCCCGGTCGATCGCATTTTCACTCGCATTGGTGCCTCTGACGATCTGGCCAGCGGGCGCTCGACTTTTATGGTCGAAATGACTGAAGCGGCTGATATCTTGCACAACGCCACTGCCGAGAGCCTGGTTCTAATGGACGAAATCGGGCGCGGCACCAGCACCTATGACGGTCTGGCGCTGGCCTGGGCCTGCGCGGAGTCACTGGCGCTGAAAAATCGCGCCTACTCGCTGTTTGCCACGCACTACTTCGAGTTGACGCAACTGGCTGACGAGCATCGCAACATCGCCAACGTGCACCTGGACGCGGTCGAGCACAACAGCGAGATCATCTTTATGCACAACGTGAAGGCGGGTGCGGCCAGTCGAAGTTATGGCCTGCAGGTGGCGCGACTCGCCGGAATGCCGGCTGCGCTGCTCAAACGTGCGCAGCGCCACCTGGATGAACTGGAGTCGGGACAAAGTGCCACGCCGCAACCACAGAACGTCAGACAGCTCAGCCTGTTTGACCCGCAACCCAACCCGCTGGCCGACTATATGGAAGCCATCGACCCGGATGACGTCACCCCGCGCGAAGCCCTCGCACATCTCTACAAGCTCGCTCAAATCGCATCGCCCCAATGACGATTGCAGAACAGCGTGATAGGGTACCGGGATGACTCGCTTCACTAACATTGGCCTGATCGCAAAGACCGGCGACGAGAGCGTCTCCAGCACGCTGATGGAGGTCTATCAACTGTTGCGCGATCTGGGCGCCCATGTGCTGCCAGAGAGCAGTACCGCCGGGCTGCTTGGCGACGTGAGCACGGTAGAGATGTCTACCATCGCGCGCGATTGCGATCTGGCGATTGTCATCGGCGGCGATGGCACATTGCTGCGCGCCGCCCGCGAACTGGTCAACTTCGACGTGCCGCTGGTCGGAGTCAATCGCGGCCGACTGGGCTTTCTGGTCGACGTATCGCCAGAGGACAAACTCTACAAACTCAACGAAATCATCGGCGGCGAGTTCATCGAGGAACACCGACTGCTGCTCGATTGTCAGTTGTTTCGCCAGGACGAGTGCATTCACCGCTCGCTGGCGTTCAACGATATGGTCGCTCGAACCAAGAACGTGCTGCAGATCCTCGAGTTCGAAATATCGATCAATGACAGTTTCGTGCTGACCCAGCGAGCCGACGGCATCATCATCGCGTCGCCATCGGGTTCGACGGCTTATGCCTTGTCCAGCGGTGGCCCGATCGTCAATCCCAATCTGAATGCGATCGTGCTGCAGCCGGTTTGCCCACACACCTTAAGCAGTCGCCCGCTGGTGGTGACCGCCGAATCAGTCGTGCGCGTGCACATATCCGATCGCAAACCGGTGCGGGCGCAGATGGTCTGCGACGGTCAGGTCTATATCGACCTGCAAAACGGCGATGTCATGCAGGTGCAAAAACACAACCGCACGATTCGCCTGCTCCACCCGGCCGACTACGACTACCACCACATACTGCGCGAAAAACTCAACTGGGGCTGACTGCTCGCGATGCTCAATTGTCTGCAAGTCAAGGACTTCGCCATCATCACCAGCAGTTCGCTGGATCTGCTCTCGGGTATGACCACCCTGACTGGCGAGACCGGCGCGGGCAAGTCGATTCTGCTGGGTGCGCTGGGGCTGGTACTGGGCGACCGCGCCACCCCCAGAGCCGTGCGGGAAGGCGCCGATCGCGCCGAGATCACTGCGGTGTTCGATGTCGATGAACAGGGCGACGCCAGCGCCTGGCTCGCCGATCACAGTCTCGACCAGGACGGCGAGTGCATTTTGCGTCGCGTCGTTACCCGAGACGGCAAGTCGCGCGCGTTTATCAACGGCAATGCCGTCACGGTGCGAAGTATTCGGGAACTTGGCCAACTGCTGGTCAACATCCACGGTCAGCACGACCATCAGCTGATCACCCACCCCGAGACGCAGCTTCAGATCCTCGACGATTTCGGCAAATGCGCCAATCAACTCAAAGCGGTGCGCGAGAGCTACGACAACTGGCATCGCGTCAACCACGAGCTGGAATCGATTCAGGCCAGAATACAAACGCGCGCCGATCGACAGGACAGCCTCAGATTCCAGCTTCTGGAGTTTGCCAGCCTGCCAGTCGAGTCGATCGATTTTGCACAGATTGACGGCGAGCACCGGCGCCTGGCCAACGCCAGCGAGCTGCGCGAAATGGCGGCCCGCATGAGCGCACTGCTGCAGGATGACGAAACCAGCGCGCTGGGATTGCTGGCCGCTGCTGAAGGCATTGCCGGCGAACTCTCCGCCGCCGACAAAAGTTGCGCCGAGCTGGGCGATTTGCTGGCCAGCGGTCGAATTCAGCTGGAGGAAGCCAGCGAGTGGATTCGCCAGTACTCACACAGTATCGAGCCCGACCCGGAGCGCTTGCAGCAACTTGATGAAATACTCGCACTGGCACACAAGCTAGGCAAAAAACACCGCGTCGATCCGTCCGAACTCAACGTGTTGCAACAGAACCTGCAGACAGAATACGACCAGTTGCAGGGCATGGATGAATCACTGGAAACCCTGCAAAAAGACCGCGACGAAGCGCTCGCACAATATCGCGATGTCGCCGCTAAACTCAGCGCCAAACGCAAAAAGGCAGCCACCACACTGGCCCGCCACCTGACCCGATCGATGCAGTCGCTGGGGATGAAAAACGGCAAATTCGAGATCGCGCTGGGGCCAGGCCGATCAGACAATCCATCGATCCACGGCAACGACGCGGTGGTCTTCAAGGTCAGCGCCAATCCCGGCGCCGCACCGCTGCCAATGAGTGACGTCGCCTCGGGTGGCGAGTTGTCGCGACTGAGTCTGGCGGTACAGCTGATTCGCTCGGAGCGCAACCGGGTGCCGACGCTGATCTTTGATGAAGTCGATACCGGGGTCGGCGGCGGCGTTGCCGAGACCGTGGGCAAACAACTGCGCCAACTCGGCAGTCGCTGCCAGGTGCTGTGCGTCACCCATCTGCCTCAGGTTGCCGCGCAAGGCCATCATCACATCAAAGTCACCAAACACGCCAGCGACAAGAAAACGCTGGCCGAGTCGCACGTGCTGTCAGAGGAGGAATCGCTCGAAGAAATCGCGCGGATGCTCGGCGGTGTGAAGATCACCAAACGCACCCGCGAACACGCCCGCGAAATGCTGGCTGACGCCGCGTTGGCGGATGCAGAGCCCTAACCACCCGTTACGACATTGAAACCCGTCGGATACGCAATAGCCCGCGGCGAGGGAAGTGTTGGAGAATCCGCGGTACACACGGGAAGCTGCCTTGAACTCACCAACTCGACACCTGCGCGTTCTGATACCACTGCTGTTGGCCACCACCCTCGCCGGCTGTGGATCCTGGTGGTTGCCGCGTCCGCACAAAATTGATATCCAGCAGGGCAACCTGCTCGATGAGTCAGCGGTCACTCAAATCGAGGAAGGGATGAGCAAGGCCGAGGTGCAGAACCGTCTTGGCAACCCCTTGTTGCAACAGTCCTTACGCCCCGATCGCTGGGATTACGTCTACAGCCTGAATCGTTCGGGCGAAGATCCGGTTGGTCAGCGACTCACCCTGTACTTCGGCGATGGACGCGTGACCAAAATCGAGCGGGGTGAAATCGGCGGCAATCGCTGATCGACGCCACACGCGTTATCGTTTTTGGCGCATTGCACGCTGACGTCGCGCCTGCATTGGATCCATGACCAGCGGCCGATAGATTTCCAGCCGATCGCCGTCGCGCAGTGGGTCTGTGGGCTGGACTCGCTCGCCAAAAACACCTAGCGGACTAGCTGCTGTAACTGGCTCGAAGCGGTCAATAAACCCGCTGGCCGCCAGGGCCTCACTGACGCTCGCGCCATCGGGCAGCTCGAGCCAGCAGCTGTGCTGCTTATCCGGCAACGCGTATACCACCTCGATTTTCACTGGTAGAGCTCATGCGCGCGTGCGACGAATGCGTCGACCAGGCGCGAACAGATTTCATTGAACACAGGCCCCAGCGCCTTTTGTAACAAAACGCCGGAAAAGTTGAACTCGATGTCGAAGCTCACGCGACACCCGGCATCGCCGATGTCGCTGAATTGCCATTTTCCATCCAGACTGCGAAACGGCCCATCGACCAGCGCCATCGAGATTTCTCTGCCATCGTCGAGCGCATTTCGGGTGGTAAATTGCTGCCGAACGGGCCCCTTGCGAATGTCTACACGCGCAATCTGATAGTCGGCCCCGGCCTCGAGTTCGGCGGCCCCGGAACACCAGGGCAGAAATGCCGGGTAGGACGCGACATCGTTCACCAGATCGTACATCTGCCGTGCGCTGAATGGCACCAGCGCAGAGCGGTTAATAGTTGGCATCAGTACCTATTGGACACTCGAGGATATACACTAGAAGAATATGGGTAAAACGAAGAAAAAGAAAAGCGCCGGCGATGGTGGCGGTCGCATCGCGGCAAACAAACGAGCCCGCTATGACTTTGCCGTCGAGCAGACCTACGAGGCCGGCCTGGTGTTGCAGGGCTGGGAGATCAAGAGCATCCGCGAGGGCCGCGTGCAGCTGTCGGAAAGCTACGTCATCATTCACCAGGGCGAGGCATGGCTGCATGGCTGTCACATCACCCCGCTGACGTCCGCCTCCACACACGTCGTAGCCAATTCGGTGCGGCGCCGCAAACTGCTGCTGCATCGCTATGAGCTGGCCAAGCTGATCGGTCAGGTCGAGCGCAAGGGCTACACCATTGTGCCGCTGGCGCTGTACTGGAAACGCGCCAGAGTAAAGCTGGAGATAGGCCTGGCAAAGGGCAAAAAGACGCACGACAAACGCGCGACTGAAAAATCCCGCGACTGGGCGCGGGAAAAGGAACGTATCCTGAAACACGGCTAGCAGGTTATTGAAAAACTATTGCGCTCGGCCTGAGGGCGTTAAATTCTCCCTCAAAATGCTCATTTATAAACCATAAACTGCGCTTTTTCGGTCGAATTTGCCTACTCAGGCCTTCGCTCATGACGTTTTTCAACACCCTGCTAGCAGCGCTCTGGTCGGCCGTGTAACTAACCGTCAGAACCGCCTGGCCCGCATCACTTTTGATCAAGCTGCAGGTTGTTCCAGACACATCCGCCTTCGCCCTTCTCCGCAAGCCTTGCCAGCCACTGGCCATGCGCTTCAATTTCTGTGAGCGTTGCGGTAACGATCGGCAGGTCGTCGTGCACGACGGTGTCTGTCACCGCCTGGGTCGAATCGTTTTCCGCTTCCTGATCGACCGCCGATTCCAGCAGCAGCGCGGATTGTCCGCCCGTCATCAGCAGGTAGACATCGGCCAGAATTTCAGCGTCGAGCAGTGCGCCGTGCAGTTTTCGCCGGGTGTTGTCGACGCTCAGGCGACGACACAGCGCATCCAGGCTATTGCGCTGTCCCGGGTATTTCTTGCGCGCAACGGCAAGTGAATCAACGACTTTCGCACAGCTGAGGTCGGTGCGCGTATTGGCCTTGCACAGGCGCAGCTCGTGATCGATGAAGGCGACATCGAAGGCGGCGTTGTGAATGATCAGTTCAGCGTCTTCGATAAATTCGAGAAATTCATCGACAATATCGGCAAAGCGTGGTTTGTCGGCGAGAAACTCCGAGCTGATGCCATGCACCTCAAGGGCGCCGGCGTCGATCGCCCGATCCGGTTGCAAATACTGATGGTAGTGCCGCCCGGTCAGCCGTCGATCGATGATCTCAACACCGCCGATTTCGATAATGCGATGATCGAGCGCGACCTCGAGACCCGTGGTCTCGGTATCCAGTACGATTTGTCGCATTTTCTAGTGTATCGACGCGCTTGCAGCGCCAGTGGCGCCGCGGATCATTTGTCGTTGCGGGTGCGCCTGGCGACGGCACCGCGCTGGGCGAATGCCCCGGTGATCAGCCGCCCGCGCGGCGCGCGCCATTGCGGTCTGACCTGCGTTAGCGTGGCACTGACTTTGCGCGCATGAATCAGATAGATACCGCCGACAAACCCTGCCAGTGGCTGCGCGCGCTCGATGTGTCTGGCGCTTTTGAGGATGCGACGCCGCGCTACTGGTGGCCGCAAAAAGACGGTCTCGACATTGATGGTTCGAAAACCCAGCACCGACAGCCAGTCAGTCAGACGCGAGCGACTGTAGGTGCGCCCGCACCACGGCACGCTGTTGCGCAGGCCACCGACAGCGCGAGCAATGCCAAACATGCTGTACGGATTGATGCCCAGAATGATCAGGTGTCCGTCCGCGGTGAGGACCCGGTCGGCCTCGCGCAGGGCGCCATGCGGATTTTCACAGAATTCAAGCGAGTGTGGGTAGAACACCAGGTTGACGCAGTTACTGCTGATCGGCAGGTGTTCGAGCTCACCGGAGATCTGAACGTTCTCGACGTCTGCCTCGCTGTCGACTACCACGCGGCGATGCAGGCCGGCGCTGGCCAGCAGGTTTTTGTTCGGGCTGATTTGACCGACCTGAAGACCCTGATAGCCAAATATCCCGGGAAGTATCTCGTCGAGCTTGTCAGCCACCGTGTCGAGAACGGCAGCGCCGAGCGCACCGGCATACCAATCGCGCAGCTGAGGTTGCGCTGCTGCCCAATCCGGCGTCTTTTTCCTGAAATCTGCCATTTAGTGAATATACTCCATTGGCTCATCTGTTTCCTGTCAATTTTTTCTGCCTGCATCGTGAGAGAGTTCCAACACAACATGTCCCCCTCACATGCAGTCAACCAACCGGCTCACTATGTCGAATAAACCTGCTTTCCTGTCAGCCCCGCTGCTGATCTTGTGGTTCGTGGCCGGATTTTTCACGAGCGCAGTCAGCGCAAGTGCGTTGTTTCCGCCTCCCGGCACGCCGGAGCCGCAGCTGGCCGCTGGACTCGCGCCCCCGCCGCTGGCACTGATCACCGACGATCTGCTGACGAGAATCGGCAGCCACACCCAGTTGCCAACTGCCGAAAACGAGCGCGTGCAGCGCCAGATTACGTTTTTCCTCGCCGGGCCCAGAGCGCTGCGCGCCACCCTGCGGCGTGCAGAGCCCTTCCTGTTCAATATTGTCACCGAGCTTGAGCGGGCCGGACTGCCGACCGGCCTGGCGATGCTGCCGGCGATTGAAAGCGCCTTCGATCCGCTGGCGGTCAGCCCGATGCAGGCGGCCGGTCTCTGGCAATTTATTCCGGAAACCGGCGATCGCTACGGCATCACCCGCAACCGCCAGTACGACGGGCGATTCAGCCCACTGGATTCGACCCGAGCAGCGGTTAAATTCCTGACCGCGCTGGGCGATCACTATGACGGTGACTGGCTGCTCGCGCTGGCGGCCTACAACACAGGGCCGGGCAACGTCGATCGCGCCATTGCCAAGGCACGTCGCAACGCCCAGCCGATCAACTACTGGAATCTGTCGCTGCCGCGCGAGACGATGGACTACGTACCGCGTCTGCTGGCACTGCTGACAATCATCTCGCAACCTGAAAGATTCAACATCACTCTGCCGCACATCGCCAATCAGCCATCGCTGCTGGGCATCGATTTAAAACAACGTTTTTCGCTGTCGATGATCGCCGAGCACACCGGTCTTGCAATCGCCGAACTCAGACGCCTGAATCCGGCGATCAAGGCCGACTCCTCTCCCGAGCGCGGCCCCCACCGACTGCTACTGCCAGCACGACAGGCCCGCGCGCTGCACCGCATTGTACAAGATGACCCAAAACGCACCTGGCACAATGTCCCGGCAGTACATGTCGTCGTCAGCGGAGATTCATTGAGCGAACTGGCGCGCACCTATGAGACCTCGGTCGAACGCCTGCAGGCACTGAACAACCTCAAAGACTCGAAAATCGGCATCGGCCGAAAACTCACTGTTGGCGTCGCGCCAGCCCAAAGCCGCGGCAACCAGGAGCCCCTCAACACCGGTTGTCACTCTCACGAGAGGCATCTGGACTACCGCTACGCGACGCATACCGTGCAATCCGGCGACAGCATCTGGAGTATCGCACGTACCCTCGATACGCAATCGGCCAACTTGCGCGACTGGAATGACATCAACGCTGACCAGCAAGTGCTGTCAATTGGCGAACTGATGCATCATGCCTCCCTGACCAAGCGCGCTGCCCAGGCACCTCAGGTGATACGCTACCGCACCCGCAACGGCGATACGCTGCCGGGCATTGCCTCCAAGTTTGCCGTCACCTCGCTCGCATTGCGTCGCTGCAACGCGTCGCTGCAAAAGGGCGTCCGCCTGCGACCAGGCCAACTCGTACTGATTCCGCTCCGACCTTCCTGAATCGCCATCATCCGGTTGCGGCAGAGGCGGTAACATCGCGCTAATGACATCGCAACAGTATTTGGCAAGTATGGCTCAGCTGATCATTACCAGCGACAGTGGCGAAACCAGCCTGCACCACCTGACAGAAGACATCGTGACGATCGGGCGCCGCAAGGACAACTCTCTGTGCCTGTCGCACCTGTCTATCAGCGGGCACCATGCAAGAATCAGCAGGGAAAACGGCTGTCTGGTGCTGGAAGATCTACAAAGCACCAATGGCACGCTAGTCAACGGCGTACCGATCAGTCGGCACGTACTGAGCCACCACGACCAGATCACCCTGGGCATGTTCGAACTGCAGTACACCGAGCCCGCCAGCGAGGCAATGCCTGCGCCACCGGCCGTTGCCCAAGCCGAAAAGGCCGACGTCATCGACCTGCCCGACCCGGCTGCCGGACAACGAATCGATCCGGATCTCAGTGGTGCGATGGACGACTACCAACCCGGCGCGACCACAGCGGAGCCAGCGGTCCCGACCGCCGTGGCCGCCCAGCAACATATCGAGCTGGAACAGGACACCCGCGCGATCGTCTCAGAACTGGCCGCCCTTCGGGTTGAGAGCGGACCAAAAACCGGCGACATTTTCGTGCTGGAAAAGTCAGTGACGACATTGGGCAAGCGCGGCGATCAGGCCGGCGCGATCGCCCGCAAGGACAGTGGCTACTATTTTGTGCCGCTATGTCTGGACGCCGGTCAGGGTAGAATCAAAATCAACGGTGCAGGTTTAAACCCAAAATCCGAGATCAAACTAGCCACCGGCGACAACCTTGAGCTTGCGGGCGCAAAAATCGAGTTCATCTATCCTTTTTACGGCTCCGCCTGATCAGGAAAAGATACCGGTAGACAGATACCGGTCACCGCGGTCGCAGACGATCGCGACAATCAGACTGTCGCGAACTTCCTGAGCCAGCCCTAATGCGGCGTACAGCGAGCCGCCCGATGACACACCGCAGAATATGCCCTCCTGGGTGGCCATTTGCCTGGACGTTTGTTCGGCATTTTCCTGCGATACATCGATGATGCGATCGACACGCGACGGCTCGTAAATTTTTGGCAGATAAGCTTGCGGCCAGCGCCTGATGCCCGGGATGTTGGAGTTTTCTGTCGGCTGGCAGCCGACAATCTGAATGGCGGGGTTGCGTTCCTTGAGGTAGCGAGAAACGCCCATGATCGTACCGGTCGTGCCCATCGATGAGACAAAGTGCGTCACCTGCCCATCGGTTTGCCGCCAGATCTCGGGCCCGGTGCTGTGGTAGTGGGCGGCAGGGTTGTCCGGATTGGCAAACTGATCCAGCACCACGCCTTCGCCGTTTTGCGCCATTTCCTGAGCAAGATCGCGGGCATACTCCATACCCTGCTCCTGCGTGACCGAGATCAGCTCGGCGCCGTAGACGCTCATCGTCAGACGCCGCTCTTCGCTCATGTTGTCGGGCATGATCAGTTTCATTTTGTAGCCACGCACCGCCGCCGCCATCGCCAGTGCGATGCCGGTGTTGCCGCTGGTCGCTTCAATCAGGGTATCGCCTGGAGCGATGTCGCCGCGCTTTTCCGCCGCGGTAATCATGTTCACGGCCGGCCGATCCTTGACTGACCCGGCCGGGTTGTCGCCCTCGAGCTTGACCGCGATGCGATTGCCGTTGGCGCCATCGAATATCCGCTGAAGCAGGCACAGCCGCGTGCCGCCGATTTGATCTGCCAGCGCGTCGATACGGGCCGGCGTTGCCGATTGTTCAGTCATATTTGGTTGCCATCGGGCGAGTGGTTGGAGGGGTTGTATAGGCGAAGCACTAGCGTTCAAGGCGCTCGCCGCACCACTGGTCGGTTTCATCGCGGATCGCGGGGTTGAGACCGCCATGCACAAACGGATCTGACAGGCGCAGCTCGGGCATCCGCCGCATCCAGGTGAACTGGCGCTTGGCCAGTTGCCGGGTTGCGGCAACGCCTTGCTCGCGCATCTCGTCATAGCTACCCTCGCCGGCCAGCCAGCGCCACATTTGCCGGTAGCCCACGCAGCGCATCGACGCCTGTTGCGGGTCGTTGCGCGGTTCTGCCATCAGTTGACGAACTTCCTGCTCAAAGCCGGCGTCGAGCATCTGATCAAAGCGCTGTTCGATGATGCGGTGAAGCTGAGCGCGATCCTCTGGGTAGAGCCCCAGACACAAAAAGTCATAGGCGTCAGCCCGCACTCGTCCCCGATGAGCAACCAGCTCGGTCAGACTTTGCCCGGACAACCGGTGTACCTCAAGTGCGCGGGTCAGACGTTGCGGGTCATTGGGGTGGATGCGAGCTGCCGATTGTGGATCGACGGCGCGCAATCGATCGTGCATCGCCTGCCAGCCGTGACGCCGGGCCTCCTGCTCGATCTCGGTTCTGACGGATTCGCTGGCCTCAGGAAGTTCAGTCAGGCCGTGCCAGAGGCTGTGAAAGTACAGCATGGTCCCACCGACCAAAAGCGGTATGTTGCCCGCCCGGTCAATGCGCTCAATCTCGACTTGAACATCGGCCAAAAACCGTGAGACCGAATAACTCTGCCAGGGCTCGACAACATCAATCAATGCGTGCGGTGCGCGGCGCAAAGTCTCGGCGTCCGGCTTGGCAGTGCCGATATCCATGCCTCGGTAGACCAGCGCAGAGTCGACACTGACAATCTCCAGCGGATAGCGCGCCAGCAGTTCAAGTGCCAGCGCAGTCTTGCCGGATGCAGTCGGCCCCAACAGGCAGATCACCGGCAGGCTTGCAACCGCTCGCCCGTGCTCGCCCGCAGTATGCGCCACCTAGCGGCCTCGCATGAACATCGAATCCATCTCTTTCATGCTCAGCTCCACCCAGGTAGGCCGACCGTGATTGCATTGATCGGTATTCGGCGTGCGCTCCATGTCGCGCAGAAGGGCGTTCATTTCCATCACCGTCAATTGACGATTGGCGCGCACCGATCCGTGGCAGGCCATGGTCGAGAGCAATTTGTTGATCTCTTCCTCGACGCGATAGCTGTGGCCGGACTCGGCGATGTCGGACAATACATCGCGCAGTAATTGCTCGGCGTCGCAGCGCTGCAACTCAACTGGCACGCTGCGCACCACCAGCACATCCAATCCGCGCCGATCGGTCTGCATGCCAAGCTGTTCGAACAACTCAAAATTCTCCTCGGCGAGACTCGCCTCGCGTTCGCTGACGTGCACAGTCACCGGCAGCAACAGCGGCTGCGACTGTACCGAGCCGCCGCTGCGTTGATCTTTCAGCCGCTCATAAGTGACGCGTTCGTGTGCTGCGTGCGCATCGACCATGATCAGACCCTCGCGACTCTGGGCGAGGATAAACGCGCCGTGCACATGCGCCAGTGCAAACCCGAGAGGCGGCACTTGTGTATCGTCAGTCGCGTGCATCGGCGGGCTGCTTGCGGGCGCAGGCGGACGTCGATCACCTGGCGCTGACGACGGACCGCTGCGGACAAACTCGGCGTAGCGGCTCTGCCCCTCGCGCGCGTTCAGCGACATGCTGGCCTGCCGCGACGGGTAGCCCGGACTGTGTGTCGATGGCGCAGGCCCCGCCCCGACACTGGCCGATGAGTTACTGGCCGACAACGCGCCCGCCGAAGAGGCGCTGGACGCGCTGGCAGGGGACGCCTCGACCGCGCTGGCACCGACTGCCAGTGCACTCTTGATCGTGCTGGAGACGAACCCGTGCACACTGCGCGAGTCGCGAAACCTCACCTCCAGCTTGCCGGGGTGTACGTTGACATCAACATCCGACGGTTCCATCGCCAAATACAACGCGTAAGCCGGGTGGCGCGCGTGGTACATGAGGTCGGCATAGGCCTGCTTGATCGCGTGCGACAGAGTGCGGTCGCGAACGATTCGATCATTGACGTAAAAATACTGCTGATCGGCCTGGCTGCGCGAAAACACCGGGCGTGAAATCCAACCCTGCAGTGTCAGCCCCGCCGCCTCGCGCGTGACAAACAGGGCGTTTTCCATGAACTCCGCGCCCAGTACGCTGAGCACGCGCTGTTCGCCCGCTTCAGTACCCTCGCCCGCCGGCAGTGAGAACAACTGCTTGCCGTTATGACTCAGGGTGAAGGCGACATCCCATCGGGCCAGCGAGATCTTGCGCACGGCGGCATCGATGTGGCCCATCTCGGTTTTTTCTGCCTTCAGGAATTTTCGCCGCGCCGGCACATTGAAAAAGATATCGCGCACGCAAACGGTTGTGCCAATCTCTCTTGAGGCCGGTTTGATTGAGGTGTCGCCAGAGATACTGTCGACACTGATTTCGGTGCCGTGCTGCTGCTCTGCCGGGCGCGACACCACCGATACCCGTGCGACAGAGGCGACACTGGACAAGGCCTCACCGCGAAACCCCATCGAACGCACCGTCTCCAGATCTTCCAGCGATTGAATCTTACTGGTCGCATGCCGAGTCAGCGCCAGTGGCAGTTGCGACTCAGGTATGCCACAGCCGTTGTCGCTGATGGAAATTTGCCGCACGCCGCCGCCATGAATGTCGACATCGATCCGCGTCGCGCCGGCATCGAGACAATTTTCCAGCAACTCCTTGACCACAGACGCAGGCCGATCGATCACCTCGCCAGCGGCGATTTGATTGATCAGGTGATCCGGAAGTTGCTGAATCGGCATCGATGGCTCCAAGAAAGAGCGCCGATTCTAACAGGGTGTCGTCGTCTTGCAGCACCCTGCAAGCAGTCAACTCAGGACGGTCTAACCCCGGCGCCGACTGTCCAGAGCGATAATCGAATCGGGTGGCGGGTTGGCCGAGAAGTAGTCGACCACGCCATCGGCGATGGCGCCGGCGAGTTTGCGTTGATGACGGCGCGAGCGCAGTCTGCGCTCCTCGCGAGGGTTGGAGATAAAGGCCGTTTCGACCAGCAGCGAAGGCACGTCAGGCGCTCGCAATACCGCGAAATTGGCTTGTTCAACCTGGCTCTTGTGCAGGACGTTCACGCGACCGAGTTTTTCCAGAATCGCATCGCCGCACTCGATGCTGGATTCCAGCACTGCATTTCTGGCCAGATCCACCAGCACCCGCGACAGCGCTTCGTTGGATTCGCGAACCGACACCTCGCCAAACAACTTGTCGACCTGGTTTTCCGCTTGTGCCAACAGCTCCGCGGTGCGCGAACTCGCGCCATCACGCGACAGCGCGAACACCGATGACCCTCTGGCTGTCTTCTTGGGGTAGGCGTCGGCGTGTATCGAGATCAGAAAATCAGCCCGGCTGCTGCGCGCCGCCTGGACGCGATCGCCCAGGGCGATGTACTTGTCAGTCGTGCGAGTCAGCACTGGCCGAAACCCCTTGCGGCGACGAAGCTTGCGCTCGAGCTCGAAGGCGATATCCAGTGTGACGTCCTTTTCGCGCGTTTTGCGATAACCCAGTGCACCGGGATCGCGACCGCCGTGACCGGCATCGATCGCTATCACGATATCGCGCCGGTCGGCCGAGTCGATGGCTTCATCTGCCGATGGCGCGGTAAGCGGCGCCATGCCCAGATCAACGACCAAACGGACTTTGCTGCTACCGCGGAACTCGTAGAGCTGACCGCTGACATCGCCCGGCTGGGCATTGACGTCGAGCACGATGCGCAGATCGCTGGCATTGCGCTTGCCATACCGCACCCGACGCACGGTGCCACGCGCCTTGAGTTCATTGGACAGCAGCGTAGCCACACGGCTGTTGGTCAAATCCAGAACGATGCGCTGCGGATTTTCCAGGGTGAATATTTTGTATCCGGCGGGCAGCTCGTCGAGATCGACGTGCATTTTCATCCGCTCGCGCTCGGCGGTGAAGCGGATGCCGGTGACGCGCGTCTGGCTTGCGGCCAAAGCTTCACGCGCGCTGAGCCCAAGCCCTCCCAGGCAGGCTAGTCTGCTGGCGAGCAGCAGAAAGTTGCGGCGTTGATCCGTTGGTGTTGCCAAGATGACTGTATCGTTTAGGTAACGTCAAATCGTGCGAGATACTCTTCCCGGGTCACTCCGGCCACGATTGTCGATTGTTTATCGATGTTCACAAGCTGCCGAGCCATCCATTCCCGATGGTGTCTGACGCAGACTTTACCAGTATCTGTCAGTGTATTGGATTATCCGGCAAATGTTTCTAACCAGTCGGTAACCTCTTCACGATGACCAGCTCTCGCCCGCCATCAGAGTGATACGAAAGCTTTACATCGAACTGCGCAATCGACTGCAGTGCGGGCGCGCGTTGCGGCCATTCGATCAATAGGGTGGCACCGGCATCGAGCAGATCGCGAAAGCCGATGAATTCCAGCTCCTCGGGATCATTCAGGCGATACAAGTCCAGATGCGCAATTTCACCCATCGCGGTCGAGTAGCGCTCCATCAGCGTGTAGGTGGGACTCTTGACCGCCCCGCTATGGCCCGCAGCGCGCAGGAACCCGCGCGAAAAGGTGGTTTTACCGGCCCCCAGCTCACCGTAGAGCAGAATCAGTGTCGCCGCCGACGACGGATGCTCCATCAACGATGCGGCAAACGCCGCACCGGCACGCTGTGTGTCGGCATCTGAACCGAGTGTTTGCCGCAATAAGGTCGTATCCACGTCACCCCGAGTTTTCGCACTGACCTGCGCTAGCGCATCTCGGGTACCAGTATCGAGTTGGCCAGCTGCCCTGACAATTTGACGCCGATGTTACCAGCGATTTGGCTAAGCAAACCGTCCTGCGGGGTAAAGTTCACGAGCTTCTCGGCTTTAAATACTTCCCGCGCAACCGTCATCTCACTGCCGATCTCATCGACCAGGCCGTTCGCTACCGCCTGCTCGCCGGTCCAGATCAAACCGCTGAAGATCTCGCTGTCGTCAGCAAGCGCATCACCTCTGCCTTCTTTGACCACCGCCTTGAACTGCAGATGGATCTCTTCCAGCAGAGATTCCATGTGCGCCACCTCGTCACTCTTCAGCGGCGAGAAAGGGTCCAGAAAGGCCTTGTTCTCGCCCGCAGTGATCAGACGCCGCTCGACCCCGAGTTTGCTCATGGTATCGACGAAACCGAAACCGCCACTGCGCACGCCGATAGAACCGACGAGGCTGGCTTTGTCGGCGTAGATCCGATCCGCCGCGGCGGCCACATAGTATCCGCCAGAGGCACACAGGTCCTCAATGACCGCATAGAGCGGTACCTCGGGATGCATCTCTCGCATCCGTTTGACTTCGTCAAACACGCGACCGGATTGCACCGGGCTGCCACCCGGGCTGTTGATCCGCAGAATCACACCAGCCGTGTTCTCATCGGCGAAGGCCGCCTTGACGCCGGCGACGATGCGATCGGCACTGGCCTGCTCGCCCGCCCCGATCGCGCCTGCAACATCCACAATGGCGGTGTGCTTTTCAGGTTCACTCAGATTGAAGTCGAACAGATTGTTGCGAAATGCCAGTAACAGGGCGACTGCCACATAGCCGAAGCCGAGCAGTTTGAAGAAGATCCCCCAACGGCGGGCCCGGCGCTGTTCCTTGAGCGAATCCAGGGCCAGAGTCGAGATGACATCCCGCTCCCATCCGGAGTCGTAGGCGTAGTCGCGGTCGTCCTCAACCCATCTATCGTTGTTATTCATAATGCCCGTGTGCGTTTACCTGATCGCCGCAAACTTGCGGTCACAGGCGTGAAGGATCAAGGAACTAGCAAAGCAACTGCTGTACCTTTGGGCACCAATGGAAGAACAATCTCTGCCTCTAATCTGCGGCAATGATATCCAGTGCCGCTTTGAACGCAGACTCCTGCGAGGCGCGATAGGATCTGTGCTCACCGGACTCGGGATCGGCGAATTGCAACTCGCAGGCGTGCAGGAACATACGCTTTTGCCCGCGTGCGGCGGCCGCGCGATTGCACTGCCAGTTGCCGTAGCGGCGATCACCCAGCACTGGCAGGCCACTGTGCGCGGCATGTACGCGAATCTGATGCGTGCGGCCGGTTTCAATCAGAATGCTGGCGAGCGTAAAATGTGCCTGGGTAAGCACTGACGTGAAGTGCGAGCGCGCAGACTTTCCGTCGGCATCGACCCGCACCTGGACCGGCTCCTGGGTAGCGAATTTCTTCAGTGGAGCATCGATTGACAAATCGCCGTCGAGCGTGCCGCACAGGATGGCCTGGTAACGCTTAGTCACGCCACCTGCTTTCAGCAGCGCCTGAAACGCCAGCGCAGCCGGGCGGTTGCGCGCCAGTACCAGCAGCCCGCTGGTGTTTCGATCCAGACGATGGCCGAGGCTGATGTTTTTGTCGTCGTAGAGGGCCTGCATCGCATCGACCACGCCGAAATCAATACCACTGCCACCGTGCACAGCGACACCAGCCGGTTTGTCGATCACAATGTAGCGGCTATCCTCGGCGACAACGACTGCACGCATCTGCTCAACCAGTGCCGTCGGCACCCGGTCGCTGGATCGGACCTTTTCCGATACCGGCGGCACCCGCACGATATCGCCCGTCGCCAGACGGTATGAGGGCTTGATCCGGCCTTTGTTGACCCGCACCTGGCCGGTGCGAAGAATGCGGTAGACAACTGACCGGGGCACTCCGGCGAGCTGTGCCAACAGGAAGTTGTCGATACGCTGGCCGTGCTGATGTTCGCCCACTTCCACCTGCCGGACCTGGCGAAAGTCCCGATCGGGTTTCATCTAATTTGTAATCGCTGGAGTGTTTGTTGGATCGCGATATGATGCTATATTAAAAAGGCTGGCGACGAGAAAATTCCTATCAAGCAGGGTCGTCGGCGTCAGGACGTTCAGCGGGCCTTCAAATCCCCGCTCTACACTCCGGCAATTTACCATTTTTCCAACCCCGCCTTTCTCGTCGGCGGATGCCAACTTCAGGACTACCGCGTGCGTCACATTCGCGCGCCGGCAATGTCCGATCACAGCATTCACGATAGCTGTCCAGCTTGAACTGACAGCAGCTTGTGGCGGGGCAGTCACGATGCACCAGAATTCTGTTCGGCACCCATAACAATCACGGACAAATGCTGACAACAACCTGAACCCGAAAAGCAAGGGAGCAATTCAGTAACGGCGCCACGCGCCCATGAACCATCATCATCAGCAAATCGCGATTGAGAGTGCCGTTCCACTACAGGACGATAACTCCAATGAAACGCATGCTTGTAAACGCAACCCAGCCGGAAGAACTGCGGGTTGCGATCGTTGACGGGCAAAAGCTCGACAACCTAGACATTGAACACAACACGAGAGAACAGAAAAAGTCCAATATTTACAAAGCCAAGATCACCCGCATTGAACCCAGCCTCGAGGCCGCCTTCGTCGACTACGGTGCCGACCGTCACGGCTTTCTGCCCTTCAAAGAGATAGCGCGCGAGTACGTCGCCGAGTCAGCTCGCAACGATGGCGCCCGCCCCAACATCAAGGATGGGGTCAAGGAAGGCGACGAGATACTCGTCCAGATTGAGAAAGAAGAACGCGGCACCAAGGGTGCGGCGCTCACCACATTCGTGAGCCTGGCGGGACGCTTTCTGGTCCTGATGCCCAACAATCCCCGGGCTGGCGGTGTTTCCCGACGAATTGAGGGCGACGAGCGAACGCAGCTGAAAGAGGCGATGAATGATCTCGTCATCCCCGATGGCATGGGCATCATCATCCGCACCGCAGGCGTTGGCCGCAGTACCGAAGAGCTGCAGTGGGATCTCGACTACCAGGTAGAAATCTGGAAGGCCATCAAAGCTGCCGAGGGCGATAACAAAGCCCCTGCCCTGATCTATCAGGAAAGCAACGTCATCGTGCGCGCCCTGCGTGATTACTTCCGCAACGACATTGGCGAAATCCTGATCGATGAACCCGATGTATTCAACCAGGCACACACCTTCATGAGCCAGTACATGCCGCAGAATCTGCGCAAGCTGAAGCTCTACGGCGAGGATGTGCCGCTGTTCAATCGCTATCAAATCGAAGGTCAAATCGAATCAGCCTTTCAGCGCGAGGTGCGGCTGCCGTCAGGTGGCGCGCTGGTGATCGACCACACCGAGGCACTGATCTCTATCGACATCAACTCTGCCCGCGCGACCAAGGGCAGCGACATCGAGGAGACGGCCACCAACACCAATCTTGAGGCTTGCGACGAAATTGGTCGTCAGCTGCGGCTGCGCGATCTCGGCGGTCTGATCGTCATCGACTTCATCGACATGATGGCCAACAAGAACCAGCGCCTGGTCGAGAACCGACTGCGCGAAATGGTCAAGATAGATCGCGCCAGAGTGCAGATCGGTCGCATCTCGCGTTTTGGCCTGATGGAAATGTCGCGCCAGCGCCTGCGCCCGTCACTCGGCGAGAGCATCGAGCTTGTGTGCCCACGCTGCAGCGGCAGCGGCACGATTCGAAACGTCGAATCGCTCGCGCTGCAGATGCTGCGGCTGCTCGAAGAGGAGTCGATGAAAGAGAACACCGGACGCGTGCTGATTCGCATGCCGGTGTCGGTTGCCACCTATCTACTGAATGAAAAGCGCGAGGCGATTCGCGAGATCGAAGAGCGCAACGACATCGCGAGCGCTCTGCTGGTTCCCGATTCCACCCTCGAAACGCCACATTACGAGATCGAGCGCATCAAGGTCAGCGAAGTCGGCCACGATGCCAACAAGCTCAACAGTTTTCAGCTCGCCAATCGCCCCAAAGCCTACGTGCCGCCGGACGAGGAAGCCAGCCAGAACGACACCGAGGTGGCAGCCGTGCAAAGCATCGCGCCCGCTTCGCCGATCCCGACACCCGCCGCACAGCAGGCCGAGCAAAGCGAGCAAACCGAAAAGCCCGAGACCGGCTTTTTCAGTCGCATCATCAGCGCGGTATTTTCTCCAGGCAAAAGTGCCAGCGCCGAGGCCAGCAACGACGTGGCCGAGACCGGCATCACCGAAGAAGCCGAGACCAGCGGGTCCCGCAACAACAACCGCGGTGGCAGCAACAATCGACGCAAACCGCGGCGCGAGCGCGGCAATAATCAGAACAAGCGCGGCAAGAATGCCGATTCCGGTGACGGCGCCAACCAGTCTGAAGGTCGCGGCAGAGGCAATAACGGCCAGAAAAATGCGCAAGGCAATGCCGGTGGCGGCAACCAGCGCAATAGAGGTGGCAGCCGTGGCGAGCCCAATCGCAACAACGCCAAAGGCCAGAACGAGCGACGCAACAACGCTAAAAACGCCGATAACAAGCAGCAAGCGGACAAGCAGAACAACGAGACGACAGCTAAACAACCGGCAGCTGCACAGCCAGGCGGACGACACGACGGGCGCAAACCGGAGGCCGTCGACGACGCAACTCTAGACGCAGCTGGCAGCGAGTCGGCGGCTGCAGATCAGGCGCGCAGCGAACAGCCGCGCGAACGATCGAGCCGCAATCGCTACCCTCGACGCGGACGTCGCAATAACCGCAACGCCAACAACGACAGCCGAAATGCCGATGCAGCGCAGGCAGACAGCGCCCCGAGTCAGCCAGACAACCGCGCCGCAGGCGATAGCGACAAGGCAGAGCGATCCACTCAGCAGACTGCACCTGCCGGCGACGTAACACCAGCGGCGTCTGGTGCCGCCCCCCAGTCTGCCGGGCAATCCCCTGACGGCAAGCAGGATGGCGGCAAGCAGGACGGCGGCAATCGCAATCGGCGTCGCCGATCCTCGGCAAAAGAGGGTGGGCGCAGCGAGCCGCGCGACGGCGTGAGCCAGAGCGACGCGACTGCCTCAGCGACACAGCCCAGCGCCCCCGCTGCACCCGGTCCAGCCAGTGCGCCAGCAGCACAGCTACAAGCAAAGCCGACTGCGCCACCAGCTGCGTCAACGCCAGCATCGGTTGAGAAGGCAGCAGCAAAGGTGCAGACCGATCGACCTGCCGCCCCCGCTGCCCCTGCCCGCGATGCGGCAGCAGCCACAACCGGCAACGGCGGCAACGGCGAAGGTTTTCAAGTCTCACCCGTGCAGCCAAGCCAGCTCAAAAGCAGTGTTCGCTCGCTCGCCAGCAAAGAATCGACTGAGTCTGCGGCAGCGGCGACTGGCAACGGCAACGGTGCCGAGTCTTCCAACCGGGCACAGCAATCAGAGACAGCCGCCCCCTCCCTGCAGAAAGTCGAAACCCGTCCTGCAGCGAGCGACGGTGCCTCCTCAAGCAACGCCAGACCAGACGGCAATGGCGGTGATCGAGAGGTCAGCAACCCCTAGAGCAGAAATGGCGCGGTGCCGACACCGGTTGGCACCGCGGTTTCAGTTTCGCTGATATCGACACTCGCCCAGCACATAAGTGCTGGCGGTACAACGGTCGTCTCCCAGAACCATCAGCGCGAAGAGCTGCTCAGCGGTTGATTGAGCGCGCTCCAGCCGGCGCGCCAGCAGCGGATTATCCGCCCCATCCAGCACAATAAAATCAGCCTCTTTGCCCACACCGAAATTGCCGATGCTCTGGTCCATCGACAGTGATCTGGCAGCCCCCAGTGTCATCTCGTAAAACAGCGATAGCGGATCGACTCCGCCCCCCAACAGCTGCGTAACTTTATAGGCCTGCTCGGCAGTCTTTAGCATGCTAAAGCTGGTGCCGCCGCCGACATCGGTCGCCAGACTGGTTGCCACACCCTGCTCTCTAGCTTGCAGGTAGTCGAACAGGCCACTGCCGAGAAACAGATTTGAAGTCGGGCAAAATGCGATGACAGACCCGGTCTCTCGCATGCGTTTGCGATCAGTATCGTCCAGGTAGATGCAGTGCCCGTAAACTGCGCGCTGACCCAGCAAGCCGAAGTGATCGTAGACATCCAGGTAGCTGCGAGACTTTGGAAAGAGCTCAGCCACCCATTCGACCTCGGCGCGGTTCTCCGCCACATGCGACTGCAGATACAGCCCGTCCACACTGGCGAACAATTCGCCGGCAAGCTGTAGCTGATCATCACTGGAGGTTGGCGCAAAGCGCGGCGTAACGGCATAGCTTAAACGCTGCCGGCCATGCCACTTTTCAATCAGGGCGAGACTCTCCTCGTAACCCTGGTGCGCGGTGTCACGCAAATCTGGCGGACAGTTTCTGTCCATCATCACTTTGCCAGTGACCAGGCGAAGATCGCGCCGCGCCGCCGCCGTGAAAAGGCTATCGGCCGAGTGCTGGTGCACGGTGGCATAGACCAGTGCCGTCGTTGTGCCGTTCTTTAGCAATTCATCCAGAAAGACCTCGGCGGCGGCAGCCGCATACTCGGCCTCGCCAAATTCCAATTCAGCTGGAAAGGTGTATTTTTGCAGCCACTCCAAAAGCTGCGCGCCGTGGCTGCCGATCATCTCGGCCTGTGGAAAATGCAGGTGAGAATCAATGAACCCCGGCACGATGAACTGCCCGCGACAATCGACGACCTCAAGATCTGCCGTCGTCTCGCCAGTGGTCAAATCGTCCACAGCACCCACGGCGACAATGCGTCCATCGCGCACGATCAGCGCGCCGTTGGTCCAGCTCTGCAGCGCCGACTCACCTGCGCTCAGCGGATCGTCGATCAGGTGACACACGTTGCCCAGAAATAACTTACTCGTGCTCATTTGCCGCCTTTTCGCGATCCGCCTCGATTGATGTCGACGTGTGTTGTTTGTCAGCCTCCGCGACCGACTCTTCTATTTGCGTCAATTGCATGGCTATCGCCAGCGCTATGGATTCGGGTCGTCGGGATTCGACCAGACCCGGCGCAATCGGGCAATGGATCAACGAACTGTCGAGCCCACGGCGCTGCAGTCGGCGGCGAAATCGCGCGCTCTTGGTCGCCGAACCAATCAGCCCAATAAATCGATATCTGTCTCGCTGCAGCAATTGCTTACACAACTCGTAGTCGAGATCGTGGCTATGCGTCATCACCAGCACATGCGCGGTCGGGGGTATGTCTGCGATGTCAGCCAGCGGATCGCTGACCAGACGTTTTTCAATGTCTCCTGACGACGGTGCCGAGTTACCAAATAGCTGGTCTTCACGCTGATCGACCAAGACAATCCGATAACGCAACAATTGTAGTTGCCGAACCAGCGCCCGGCCGACGTGACCTGCACCGAAAATCCAGACCTCGGGCCGTCGCACACGACAAGGATCGACATACCACAGCGCACGACCAATGTTGATCAACGCTGGTGTCGTGCAGTTGCGCAACTGTGCCTGCACCTCTGCAGACAATGCCGCATCAGCATTCGACGGGCCAACCCTATAAGTGTGTTCGACGCCCTGTTGATTGAGCAGGCGACACAACCAGCTATCGTCCACTGGTGCCGCAGCACCGAGGCCCGGCAGCCATTGCACGTCACGCACAATGCGCTCGTACAGTAGTTCGACCCGGCCACCACAACACTGCCCCAGCGACGCACCGAGCGCAAGCGACGAACGTTCACTGACGACAGCGGCCTGGCCTAACAACTCACGAGCGCGCTGACAGGCCAATTGTTCGAGCCGACCTCCGCCAATGGTGCCGACCGGTTCATCAGCGCTGACCAGCAACTTTGCCCCTACTTCGCGTGGCGCTGATCCTGCAACGCTGATCACCGATACGAGCACCAGCGCCGGCTGGCTCCGCAGATGGTCGCAAAGTTTGATCAGCCAATCGTGCATGCGAAAAGCTTATCGCGATTCGCGGCCGAGATCTTCCGATAACGGCCGCCAAGCTGTTTTTCTACGACACCCGGCTGCGCTGAATCGCGATGCGACGTCAGAGTGGAACAATAAATGCTCTTGTTACGGCCGATTTGCGTGACGGAGCAAGCGAAATTGCTGGCAATGCCGTCATTGAGCACAGTTAACACGGTGCGAAACCAGAAAATTTCACGCGAGACAAACATGCGTTTGCCCCGCGATAGACATCCACTCGGAAGCAGGGTATGCGTCAAAATATTTTCACCGCAATTGTTCTAACTGCAGCCGCGCTGCTCAGCGCTTGCGAAACCATGACATCCTCGCACCGCGCGAGTCTGTTTACATCGGAAAAGTGGGCGTTGCTGCCAATTGAGAATTTCTCTTCCACTCCATTGGCGGGTGACAGCGCGAAGGCACTGGTTGAAACTCACTTGCGCTCGCGAGGCGTCACCGAGATAGACGAATACAAAGCGAGCGAAGAGCAGTCACTGTTGTCAATTCTCGACAGTGGCGTACAGCTACAGAACGCAAAAAAGTGGGCCATCGAAAACGGCTATCGCTACGCAGTGACCGGCAAAGTTCAGGAGTGGCGTTACAAAAACGGAGTCGACAACGAACCGGCCGTTGGCATGAGCTTAAAGTTCACAGATCTGGCCACCGGCAAAGTGCTTTGGCAGGCCAGCGCATCTCGAACCGGCTGGGGTTACTCCAATCTGACCAGTGTCGCCAGCAAGACTGTTGGCGATCTGGTGGCCGAGTTGCGAATTCGCCGTGGCAACGCAGCGCCGCCCCCGATGGTACCGGCGACACTTGCCAATGGCCGCTCAACCAACGAGCCCGCCGCTGCAGCAGCACTGCCGGCAGCCAGCAGCAAGAAGCCGCAGAAACGCCGAGTGTTCGAAATTTCAGATCGTCGTGAGCCATGATGAGTAGCAACGCGATTTCCGACATCCCGAAAAAGAAGACGAGTTCTTTTCAATGGGTTGACGATGGAACACAGAATCGATGGTTTCAAAAAACCATCGAACTGATTCTGTTCGCCGCCGTCGTTCCGCT
This sequence comes from uncultured Granulosicoccaceae bacterium, assembly GCA_964573105.1. GTDB lineage: Bacteria > Pseudomonadota > Gammaproteobacteria > Granulosicoccales > Granulosicoccaceae > CAKZSB01. The sequence goes on along the minus strand of CAZNIS010000006.1, from coordinate 27,799 downwards.
CGTTGGGTACTTTTTCTTTCCCGCAGACCCGATCGGTCTGAACAGCGGACTGCCCTGGCTGCTGGTGCCACCGATTGTCTTTGCCGCCCGCTATGGTACGACCTGGGGGTTGGTGTGCGCATTGGCCACAGCCTTGTGTCTTTTCTATCCGTGGCCGGCATACGCTGCGCAGGCGAATCAGCTCATGACGCTCGGTATTGGCATGATCATTCTGACGATTATCGTCGGCGATGCAGCCAATACCTGGAAGCACAACAGTCGACACGCCTACGCCGAAAATCACTACCTGCGACACCGGCTGAAAGAATTCTCAAACGACTATCACGTGCTGAAGGTATCGCACAGTCAGCTCGAGGAATTCATGGCAGGGCGAAGGTTGAGCCTGCGTCAGGCGCTGCAACAGATGCAACCGCTACTGTCGACCAGCAACGAGGGTCTCAGTGCCGGCAGCGAATTGATGGCGGTATTCGCACAATTCGGTGCGGTTCAGGTTGCGGGTCTGTATGGCGTCAAGGACAACAAGCGCGTCAACCCAACGCCAATCGCCACCCACGGTCAAATGCAGGAGCTGCCCGTTTTCGACCCACTGTTAAAGATGGCGATCGAATCCCGACAACTGGTCAGCGTCAAGTTATCAGCCAACATCAAGGTGAACACGGAAACCGGATTGCTTGCGGTCGTGCCGATTGTCGACTCACACAATCACCTGCACGGCGTGCTGGCCATAGCCGATATGCACTTTCTGGCCTTTCAGCAGGAAAACCTCAATGTGCTTTCGCTGCTGGGCAATTATGTCGGTGACATGCTCAGTCGTTCACGCAGCATCGGCGAGTCACGCAGCGGCTGGTTTATGGCCGAACTGGACAACGCGGTGAAATTCGCGCGCACGAATCGCGTCAATTCCTCACTGCTCTGCCTGCAGTTCAAACAATTCGATAAAGCAGATCAGGTGGCTGATTTCCTTGCGCGCAATATTCGCAGTCTCGACAGCTCGTGGCAGCCACGCAGCATGGATGGCAGCCAGACTGTCGTCATCCTGCTGCCACTGATCAACGATACGCAGTGCCAGGCCTATCTGGGCCGCGCGGCAGAGGCTGTACAAAAGCAATTCAAGATTGATCTGAATGATCACTTGCAACAGGTGCGCGCGCGCCAGATTCACCGTCGCGACACCCGGGAATCATGCCTCGACTTCATCAATGAGTTCACTGGTCTGACCCCCAACAGCAAGGGCAAGAGGAAAAAGAAACGTGTTGCGTAGCCTGCTGGGTATCTCTCTACTGCTACTCGCCCTGTTGGTAGAACTGGTTCTGTCAGCGCAACTGGTTGGCGATATCGGTCTGCGCCTGACGATCTTGTGGTGGCTTGCATGCCATGTGCTGGCCTGCGCCATAGCAACCATCGCGATCTCTGCTCTGTGTCGAACGATTGTGCCAGGTCGTCACCTCTCGTTGATGCTTTGCATCTTCTTTATCTGTTTCTTCATGCCTTTCGCAGGCACGATTGGCATTGCGGGCGCGCTGGTGCTGGGTGGCGGTATCGCTAACGGCAAGCATCGGGTTCCCGACTATTGGCAGATGACCCGCAATGTTGATCTGCCCTACACCGCTCCACTGAATCGTCTGCACGCAAAGCTCGACGGCAGAGGAATCATCGAGCAGTTGATGTTTGATCAGGAGACAGATGAAGTTTACAAAAAGGTGCTGTCGTCTCGTAACATCCGTAATTCAGAATCGGCCGAGATTCTTAAATCAGCCGTCGCACACCCCAACGAACGCATCCGTCTCACGGCGTTTCAAGCGATGGACAAGAAAGTGTCGTCACTCAATCGCGAGATCCAGCGACTCGAAAGAGAGGCCGAGCGAAGCAACGGCAAACAGAGCAAGACTGACACGCAGCTGCAGATTGCGACCAGTTATCTCGAACTGTTAACGCTCGAAGACGATGAGCCAGTGGCCAGGGCCCAACTCCTTGACAAGGCGGCGCACGCATCGCTGAAAGCCATCACCCTGACACCGAAGAACCCAAATGCACATTTTCTTTTTGGTCGAGTGTCACTGCAACAGAGTGAACCAGACAGAGCGCTGACTGCGTTCAAACAGGCAATTAAGTTCGGCATGTCGAAGGACAAAGTACTGCCGTTTCAGGCAGAGGCGGCATTCAAGGCGCGCGACTTCGATCAGGTAAAGGACTCACTGCAATCGATTGACCGGGCGTTCACCGCCTATCCGCCGCTGCGCCAGGTAGCGGAGTATTGGGCATGAGCCAATCGCCAAGATATCACCCTGACAGCCACGCCAACGTGTGCCTGCTGCTGGAAGGCACCTACCCCTACATTCGAGGTGGAGTTTCAACCTGGGTGCGGCAGCTCATTGAAGGCATGCCCGAACTCACATTCTCGATCATCTTTCTCGGTGGTCAGGAAGAAGACTACCAGGAGCCGGTGTACGACTTGCCAGCCAATCTGGTTCATCTGGAAAATCACATGTTGCTGGATGCGCCGAGCGACGCGCCTGAGCGCAAACGTCGTTTCTGGCAACGCAAACCCGATCGAAGCGAATTGTTCGAACAGAACCTCGATCTGCACAGCAAACTGGCGCAGACAGAAGGTCTGCTCGACGATCGCACTACGCTTGCCTTTGCTCAGCTGTTAATCGACGAAAACGGATTGACGCGTTCAGATCTCGAGAACGGCGACGACGCATGGCAGGCCATTCGGGAGAAATACAACGACGCCCCTGCAGGTTTGGATTTCAACCATTTTTTCTGGACTGTGCGCACCATGCACAGCCCGCTTTTCAAACTGGCTGAGATCGCAAAGTCTCCGCCGAGCGCCGATTTGTATCACTCGGTGTCGACAGGCTATGCCGGCTATCTTGGGGTATTGCTTAAAGCGGCCGCTGAGCGGCCCTACGTGATTTCAGAACACGGTATCTATACCAAGGAGCGAGAGCTCGATCTGGCACAGGTTGACTGGATTCCGGAAGATGCCGACCCGTTCCGCGTGGGCCTTGACGACAGCATGAACTACCTGCGTCGTGTCTGGATCAGGTTTTTCAGATCGCTTGGACGCATGGCTTACGATTCCAGCGATCACGTTTACACCCTGTACAACGGCAATCGCCTGCGCCAGATTGAAGATGGTGCCGACCAGAGCCGACTGACGATCGTCCCCAATGGTGTAAACGTTAAGCACTACAGCAAGGTACGGCGTTCAGACGACGCACCAGTACCACAGGTGCTGGCGCTGATCGGGCGCGTGGTTCCGATTAAAGACATCAAAACCTTTATCCGTGCCATGAGAATTGTACGCAGCAAGTTGCCGGATGCCGAGGGCTGGTTGATTGGCCCGGAAGACGAAGATGAAGCCTATAGCGAGGAGTGCCACGCTCTGGTGGAGAGTCTCGGATTGCAGGACTGCGTGAAGTTTTTGGGTTTCCAGGCCATGGACGAGATTTTCCCAAAGGTTGGACTATCCGTTCTGAGTTCGGTCTCGGAAGGCCAGCCGCTTGTGGTACTGGAGGGATTCGCCGCCGGCATCCCCTCGGTGACAACCGATGTCGGCAGTTGCAGAGAATTGATTCACGGTGTGACGCCGGAAGATCAGTCACTCGGCAGTGCCGGTGCCGTGGTACCCATTGCCAATCCGTCTGCGCTCGCAGAGGCCTCTATCGCGTTGCTGAACAATCACGACGCCTGGTGCAGTGCGCGAGACGCCGCCATCGAGCGCGTGGAGACCTACTACGACGAGGTGCAGATGATCGCATCGTATCGAAAAGTTTATACAGATCGCATCGGTGCCAATGCGGATCTGGCGAAACAGCAGGGGCAATAAGCCATGGCCGGAATCGGTTTCGAGCTACGAAAATACCTCGACGACGATACTTTCACTGGCACCCTGAAGGCCTATGGCTTTGCCGGTCTGATCAGCGCGGGTCCGTGGGTGCTGTCGATTCTGGGTGTGATGCTGATTGGCGTTGTGGCACTGTCGCAAAAAGTGGGCGGCATCGAGGTACAGCAATTCTCCACATCCGTTACCTGGATCATGGGGACCTCGCTGATACTGTCGGGTTTGCTGCAGCTGGTGTTTACGCGTTTTGTTGCCGACAGGCTCTTCGAAGGCAAAGATCACCTGATCAATCCTAATTTGCTCGGCGCCCTGCTGCTGACAACGCTCGCAGCAGGCGGCATTGGCATTGTTTTGATGTTGCAGGTGTTTCGCGAATCATTCGCCTACGAGGTGCTGATGGTCGCAAACTTCGTAACCCTGTCAAATATCTGGATTGTGGTGATTTTTGTCGCCGGTCTGAAGAAGTTTAAAGTCATTTTGACTTCGTTTTTTATCGGTTACACGGCGACTGTGTTGCTCTCGATGCTATTGATGCCCTATGGCCTCAATGGCTTGCTCGCAGGACTGCTGATCGGCCATGCGCTGTTGCTTTTTATGATGCTCGGGATCGTCATTCCCGAATATCCGGTCAAGGACACGGTACGGCTGGATTTTCTGCGCCGACGCGAGATTTTTCCGGTGTTGATTTTTGTCGGTCTGTTTTACAACCTGGGTATCTGGATCGATAAGTTTATCTTCTGGTATACACCGGCTACATCAGAGGCGATTATCGGCCCGCTGCGCGCATCGCTAATCTACGACCTGCCGATATTCCTGGCTTATCTATCGATCATACCCGGCATGGCGGTTTTTCTGTTACGCATCGAGACAGACTTCGCCGAGGCCTACGACGGATTCTTCACCGCGGTTCGCGGTAACGCCAGCCTCGAAGAAATCGAATCGCTCGGCAATGCCATGATTCTGGCTGTTCGGCAGGGCATTTTTCAGATTGTGAAAGTCCAGGGCATTACCGTTCTTGTGCTGTATCTGCTGGGCCCTCAGATTATTCAATGGCTGGGCATCTCTGAAAAGTTTATCCATCTCTATTACATCGACCTGATCGGCGTCGCTGCTCAGGTGTTGATGCTGGCGGTGCTGAATGTGCTGTTCTACCTCGACCGCTTGCGCGATGCGTTCTGGCTGACACTGACAATGCTGGTGAGCAATGCCGCTTTCACCTGGCTATCGATTGAACTTGGACCGGTTTTTTACGGCTACGGCTTTGGCCTGTCGATGACGCTGACGGCTTTCGTAGGCATATTTTTGTTGTCGAGTGAACTCGAAAACATCGAGTTTCGTACTTTCATGCGAAAGCGGGAGCATCTGGCGAGCGCATGACCAGTGGCCCTACCAGCAACGCAATTCGGACGGAACAATGAATCTCTCGTTCTGCAATCTCACCATACAGCTTGCCCGCAGCCTTTGTAAAAAGGTTGCCTGGATTCGCATCTGGCCCGTTGCTGCACTGTTGCTGCTGGGCCCGACACTGGCCAGTGCAAAGCAGCTCAGCACGGCGATCTACTACGCCAGCAACCCGCCAATCAACGTGCTGGCGCAATTCGATCGCCTGGTGCTCGAATCAGAAAACGTCGACGACCGGGAACTGCGCGAACTGAAGAAATATGGTGCCAGAACCTATGCCTACCTCAGCATTGGTGAATCAGCGCCCGATCGGCCCTGGTCAGACCAGATCGATTCCAGCTCCGTGCTGGGACAAAACAGTACCTGGGGCAGCGTCGTACTCGACCTGACAGCGGCCAATTGGCAATCACTGATACTGCGTCGCGTGGATCAACTGGCTGCTCGTGGTTTTGATGGTCTGTTTCTCGACACCATGGACAGCTATCAGCTCTATGCTGACACACCTCAGGCGCTGAGCAGTCAGGAGGCAGCACTGGCCACCCTGATCAGACGCATCCAGGAACGCCACCCTCAGTTTCGACTGATCGCCAATCGCGGCTTCGAGGTGCTGGATGAAATCGCCACCGTACTCGAGGCCGTTGCCGCAGAGTCGCTCTTCCACTCTTGGGATAACAACAGCAGACAGTACAAGACGGTCAGCGAGCGCGATCGCGAATGGCTGCTGGGGCAACTCAACCACGCAAAAGATCACTTCGGCCTGGATGTCATCGCCATTGACTACCTGCCGCCGACCGAGCGTAGCACTGCACGCGACACCGCCACCCGAATTGCGAAACTCGGTTTTACACCCTGGGTTGCCACACCGGCGCTGGACTATGTAGGCATCAGCACACTGGAAGTCATCCCGCGCGAAGTCCTGATGATTTACGACAGCCGCATGAATGGCCTGCAGGAAGAATCCGACGTACACCAGATGCTGGCCGTACCACTTGAATACATGGGTTATGTCCCGGTCTATCACGACATCTCTACCGAGGGACTACCCACTGGCGTATTGCCCGGCCGGTATGCCGGTATCGTGAGCTGGAGTCTAAAACAAGTGGAAGTGGACGGATTTGGGAACTGGATGTCCAGCCAGATCGGATCGGGAATTCCGGTCGCGATGTTTTCCCATCCGGGTTTTGAATTCAGTGCAGAAGTTGCAGCAACCATGGGCATCGAGGTGCTGCCAACAATCGACTACGATTCTCTGAGTGTCAGCCGGGCCGACGATCTGATCGGATTCGAGGCGCAACCGTTGCCGCGTGTCGAGGGACTGGCGGTCAATGCGCGCAGTGTTGATGCGGGTAACTCAGTCCATCTTCGTTATACCGACAACCAGGATCGCAACGCCGACGTCGTGGTCACCGGCCCCTGGGGTGGCTACGCCATCAGCCCCGGCGACAAGGACTCGAGGGTCGACTTCACCCCGTACTGGGTAGTCGATCCATTCAAGTTTCTTCGCAAGGCGCTGCACCTGACTGACGCCCCGATGCCTGAAGTCAGCACCGAAAACGGTAACCGCTTATGGCTTGCCCACATTGATGGAGACGCCATGCCGTCGTGGGCAGAAATGCCGGGTCGAAAGCTTGGTGCAGAAATCATTGAAGAGCGAATACTCGATCGCTACCTGATGCCGCATACGATTTCAATCGTCGAGGCCGAGCTCAATGCGCTGAATATCTATGATGATCGCCGCGACCGTATGCTCTCTACTGCACGACGAATCTTCGCAAGCGACCATGTCGAGATCGCCACGCACACCTACAGCCACCCGTACAGCTGGCCAAAAATCAAGCGCGAGTCAGGTAGCGGCAAATACAATCTGCCAGTCGCCGGCTATCGCTATAACCCGCATCGGGAGATCGTCGGTTCAGCCCAGTACATCAACGACAATCTCGCCCCTGCGGGCAAAAAGACAGAAGTGGTTCTGTGGAGCGGTGACGCCCTGCCCGGCGCCACCGAACTTGCGATCGTCGAACAGGCGGGCATGGTCAATATGAACGGCGGAGATACGGTGATCAGTGCGGCAAAGCCAACACTGTCCAACGTCTCACCCATGGTCAGAACCGTCGGTGATCACCTGCAGATCTACGCACCGATCATGAACGAGAACGTCTATACGAATGAATGGACCGGTCCATTCGATGGATTCAGGCGGGTGATCGAGACACTGGAGCTGACCGATCAGCCAAGACGCCTGAAGCCGATCAATATTTACTACCATTTTTACGCCGGCACCAAAGCCGCCATGATGCGCGCCCTTGAAGAAGTCTACGAATGGACGCTGACACAGGCAATTTTCCCGGTCTACGTCAGCGAATTCGTTGAAAAAGTGCCCGACTTTCGCAGCGCAGGCGTCGCCCGATATCTCGACGGGCGCTGGAAAGTTTCCGGCCTGGGCAGCGTGCGAACGCTTCGAATCGTCAACTCGGATCGCTGGCCGGATCTCGCGTCAAGTGCACATCTGGTGGGCGCGAAGCAACTGCACGACGGCGTGTACATGCACACGAACGGTGCCGACTCGCTAACCTTTAAAACAACCAAACGCGCACCCACCCGCCCCTATCTGGTCTCATCCAATGCCGCAGTCAGTGAATGGCAACAGATTGGATCGCGATTGCGGTTCAGGCTTACCGGCAATGTGCCGGTCGTGGCTGAAATAGGGGCCATACCGGGACGTCTTTGCAGTGTGCGGGTCGCTGACAAAACCGTGCGCGGCAATGTAACCGGCGACAACACCATTCGTTTCGAATTTTCAACACAGGACACAGGCTATGCCGTTCTCGACTGCCCGACGTGAGAGCCTGATTCCCGGGGTATACCTGTTCTATATAGCGCTGCTGCTCGGTGTTGGTTTCTTTTTGCTGAAACCTTCGGTCGATACCTATCGCTTTGAGGACCCGGTGGTGGCAAGACCCAGCGCCGAGCCGATTGATGAACTGGACCTCGCCTTTCTGAAAGCCCGCAGCGCGAAGGAGCCATTGCCGGCCGAGGAAGTTCGCGCCATGACCTACGCGATGATACGCGCACAGCGCTGGGAAGAAGCACTGCAGTTACTGGACAGTCGACCCGACGTCAAACTGGACGCCGGTGATCAGTTCCTGCTCGATCTTGAGATGTCGAACATGCGCTTTGTCAACTCAGAGAATGAGACGGCTGCAGCGACTTACCGCAGCCAGCTGCTCACTCAGCTGACCCGCCTGCTGAACGATCAAAGCTTGCAGCAAATGCCTATTGTCAGTCGTGGTATGCAACTTAGCGAGCAACTTGCACAGCCTGAAATTACCGCCGCCATTTATTTGCAACTAGCTGCGCTGGACAGTGGCAACGGTGCGCAGTGGAACGAGAAATGTGCAACGATACTCTCGCAGAATCAGTTACACGGTCAGTCGTTGAGTTGCTTTCGCAGCGCGATTGCTCTGAATGACAACCGCGAGGAACGATACGACCTTAGCGTTCGAATGATTTCCGCCATGGCGGCGCTGGGCGATGTTCAAGGTCAGCAGCAAACGCTTGAAACACTGATCGGCAACCCGCCAAAGGATGTCGATAAACTCACGCAACTGGCGACACTGGCGCTCGCAGCCAATCGCCCCGATCTCGCCTACCCCGTCTACGCGCGGCTGGCGGATGCCGATACCGAACGCCAGATATTCTGGCTGGAAAAGGCGGCGAAGTGGTCACTGGCTTCTAACCTGCCCGGTCTGTCGGCTGAATATGTACAAAGCATCGCGATGTTGAGCGGTGATGAGAGCCAGCCCGAACTCAACCGACGTCGCCAAACGCTGTTGCTGGCGGCCGGTCGCAATGACGATGCGCTGCAGACGATGAGACAGCGAATTGATGCCGAGCCTGCCAACGGAGAACTCCTGCAAGAGGCAATCGAACTAGCGACTCAGATTGGGCTTCGCGCCGATGCGATGGACTGGAACCTGGAATTGCTTGAAGTCCGACCTTTTGACGTCGAGGCAATGAAGCGTCAGATTCAGTTTGCACAAGCTAACAAACAGCTGGACGATGCCCGTTACTGGGCGCAACGTGCGCTGACACAAGAGCCAAACAATCGGCAGTTTCGCGTGCAACTGGCACAGCTAGAAGAGTGGACCGGCAATCAGTCTGAAGCACTGACACACTGGAAGTGGCTGGCGGGCCGGTATCCGAATGAAGAGTTTCTGCGCCAGCAAATACGTTTGTCGCAACTGACCTGGCAGCTCGGTCTGGCGGCCGACGGCTACCAGCAACTGGCTGCCCTTAGACCCCTCAGTGATGCCGACCTGTTGAAAATGATCGACCTCTTCGAACAGGATGGCAGACCCGCCGATGCAGCGGCGGCACTGTCGCAACACATCGACCGCTATGGCAACACAGCGATGGCACAGCGTGAGCTGGCTTTGCTTCACCAGCGCCACATGAACTACCAACAGGCACTAGCCGCCTGGGAGGATCTGGCCTCAAGCTATGGTCACTCCGGTGAAGAGTCGCTCAATCGTATGGAATTGCACTGGCGCCTGCACCAGCCCGAGACCGCCACTATCATTGCCGAGCGCCTGCAGAACCTGGATATCAGTCAGGCCAGCAACTATCAGTTGAAACTGATTTCTGAAATCGGCTGGCGCTATCGCAAGCCCGACATCATTACCGCAGCGCTGGATCAACTGGAAGTGCTGGACGTGGACGAGCCACAACGCGTAGCACTCGGCCGCCGCGTGGTCAGGGCGATGCGCGATAAACAGGACTACGAGGGTGCGGTCGCACAGGCTGAAAATTTCTGGCGCGAAACACAGGATGAGACATTTCTAACCGAAGCGTTGAACATTGTCTTTCAGCACGACCTCTACCCGCACGTTGAACGCTACCTCGACGCCAATGACGAGTTGATTGTACTGCGCGACATGCCCGGCTATTGGGTATCAGCAGCCGCCTACCATGTGAGCAACGCCGATACTGTCGCAGCCGAACAGGCCTTTGACGAAACCCTGTCACGTGAGCCCGACAACGTCGCAGCCGTGACCGGTAAATTCTGGCTGCAACTGGGTCAGCCCGATTCAGACAAGTTGCTCGCGTTGATGAACAAACACCTGGACACCGCTGCAGAGACGCCGGAGTTGTGGGCACCCTACGCGCTGGCGCACATGAAACTCAAGACGCCACAAGACAGTCTGCAGTGGTTTAACAAGATCATGGAACGCGACGAACACGACTACAACTTGCTGCTGACCTTTGCCGACGCACTGGATCAGGTTGGAAACACCGATCACGCCTACAAGGTTCGACAGTACACCATGCGCAAGTTACGCCCCGCAATCGCACAGAGCACCAGAGGACAAACGCGCGATCTGGCCAGCAGCTATGCCAATCTCCTGGTCGCCCACGGCACGGTCGCGGAGAACGAGCGCTGGATACAATCACTGATGGATGGCGAGGCTGCAAAAACGGCATCCGAGGAATTCTGGCGCGAGGAAATTGCCATCGCCTGGTACCTGTCGACACAGCGGCATGAGTACGCGCGACTGCTGATGACACGACTCCACGAGGAGCGCATCGACACACCTGTGTGGCAGGAGCTGGCGCTCGCGTTGCACGACGATGATGTGCCAAAGCTGCAGGAAATTCTCGCCAGCGGAAAGCCTCTGGAAGATACCGATGAACTGGCGGCGTTGAGTCAGCTTGGTCGCGACAAGGATGCGTTTGCACTGGCGCAACAAACCATGCTGACCAGTAAAAGTCAGGCGGCACGGCAGGTAGCGCGCAATCAGTATGTTGCACTTCGCAACTACCGACCAGCCTACTACGCCGGAAACGTACAGCACACAGACCTGAGCGATCTTGGCATCACCGAGACCAGCCTGTCGCTGCGCCATACACCGGCTCACGGTGACTACAGCTTCGGTATCGACGTGGCCGAAAACCAGCTAAATTCGGACAAGTTCGCCCTGCCCGATTCGGGCACGGAAACCGAAATCGCGATTACTGCCCGATATGGCGATTCGCGCTCCGGTGCCTCGGTCACGACTGGAGTAGTGTCCACCGACGAGAACGATTTCCCCTACGTGAAGGGCGATTACTACAAGCGCGACCGACAGGGCCGGCGCGCCTTCAATGCCAACGCCTCAATCAACGCGCCGACGTCAGCATCGCCGGAACTGCGAATCGCCGGCTTGCAGCATCAGGCCGAGGCGAGCTACGAACACGACGTTGGCAGCCACGAGTACGTGCGTCTGGGCGGCAGCGTGCAGTCCCTCAATTCCAGAGTAGAGCGTGACAGTATCTCGACCGGAGTTGGGGCCAGCCTCGAAGTGGGCAGAAAAGGCAGCTTCGGCAGCAATAGCTGGCGCCTGGGGTTGCAAGCCACCGGACAGCAAAACGAGCGTGCCGACCGCATCCCCGACGAACTGCGCGTCACCCCGACGACGACCCTGGAAGAGATGATTCCTGAAAATGCCAGTCGACTGGCTATCAGCGGCTCACTGCAACGCGGCGGCATTCGCAGCGATTACCCACAGGCCGCCAGTCCTCGCTACCACGTGACTGCAAGCCTCGGCCGCACCTGGCCGTTCAACACCGTGGGATTCGCCGTCGAGGCCGGCGCCGGATTCCGTGTGCTCGGCGACGATGAGCTGAGCCTGCAACTCAGGCACGACACGCAGACTCAATTGCAGGGTGCGGCTACTTCATCGACGTCGCAAATCGGCATCCAGTACAGAAGCCATTTCTAGCACGGGGTTGGAAAACGTCATCGGGCCAGGCGTTCAACGCAAGCCCCGGGGAAACCCGACGCGTCAGCGAGGCAGCAGATGCCTCGCTCCCGCTGCAAGCCACCCGTTCAACGCCACAAGTCACCGGAAAACCCAACGCGTCAGCGAGGCAAGCGATTCCTTGCTCACGCTGCGGGCTACCCGTTCAACGCCAAGTCACCAGGAAACCCGACGCGTCAGCGAGGCA
>CAZNIS010000006.1:2492-15464 GCA_964573105.1 uncultured Granulosicoccaceae bacterium | reverse complement strand
GTTCAACGCCAAGTCACCAGGAAACCCGACGCGTCAGCGAGGCAAACAATACCTCGCTCACCCAGCGGGCTACCAGTTCAGGACCAGTCCGCGGGAAACCCGACGCGTAAGCGAGGCAAGCAGTACATAGCTAACCCACCGGGCTACCAGAGCAACGCCAAGTCCCCAGGGAAACACGACGCGTAAGCAAGGCAAGCGGCCGTCACCTCACCCACCGGGCTCCCAGCTCACCGCAAGCTCCGCAGAGCCAGTTCGCGTCAAGTAATCGCGATCAGCAACGCAACGAAACCGACCACCGCTGCCAGCGCCATACCGGCTACCAGCCAGTCGTTCGAACTACCCTTGGGGCCGTTTTGACTCCAGTTCTTTGCCGCCGGCCACATTCTGTACACCATGTACAACATGATCGCCGCCGAGGCGATTTTCCAGCCCATACCTTCCACTCTGTTCTCCCGCTGCTGATACGTTGAACCAAATTTTTGACAAAAAAAACCCCGGCAGAGCCGGGGTTTTCGCAACTGCCTCGGAGGTTGTTCCGAGAATCAGTCTAGTCGTCGCCCATGACGCCCAGCAACATCAGCAGGCTCTGGAAGATGTTGTAGATCGCGAGGTAGAGCGACACAGTGGCGGAGATGTAGTTACGCTCGCCACCGTTGACGATCTGGCTGGTGTGGAAAAGGATCAGACCACTCATCAGCAGGATGATACCGGCTGAAACCGCAATGCTCAGTGCCGGCATGGCCAGGAAGATATTGGCGATTGCGGCCAGAAATACGACAATCAGACCGGCGAACAGGAACCCGCCCATGAATGAGAAATCGCGCTTGGACACCAGCGTAAACCCGGACAGACCGAGAAAGATAATGCCGGTGCCGCCCAATGCAGTGGCCACCATGCTCGACCCGTTAGCCGTCGCGAGGTAGTGCGAGAGCATCGGCCCGAGGCCAAACCCCAGCAGACCGGTGACGGCAAAGACGACAAAAATGCCAGAGGTTGAATTCTCAAATCTGGGCAACACGAACCACAACAGCGCCAGCGCACCAAAAGAACAGATCATGGAGATCCCGAAAGGTGCGCCAACGACAACCGACAGCCAGGCAGTGAATGCGCTGAACAGTAGTGTCATCGCCAATAGACGGTAGGTGTCGCGCAGCACCTGATTGGTCGTAAGTTCACTTGCGCGATCAATGCTTTGTATAGCCACTTTCGGCCTCCAGTTTTAGATTAGTTGACCCGGCCACGCCACGCAGGCACCGCCGCATCCAATGTACTAGCATATATCATATAAGGCGTTGAGAGGAAAAACTCAATCCTCGCAATCCATACTGTATTAACGGCAGGCAGCCGTAGCATTCTGTATGACTTTTGCGTATTATTCGTGCGCTGTCGCAGCAAGCGACAAGACCAGCAGTACGGAGAGGTGGCAGAGTGGTCGAATGCGGCGGTCTTGAAAACCGTTGAAGGGTTAAACCTTCCGGGGGTTCGAATCCCTCCCTCTCCGCCATCTCTCGCTCGATATTTATACAAATAAGAATTATTCGTATTATCATCGTCAACACGTCCTCATGAGTGTTAACGATGCCAGCATACGCCAGTCGGTTACGACTCTCTTACCAGCCATCATCCCGTCTGCCCTAGACTGCAGACTCGATGACTACTCATCCAGCAACTTTGCGGCAATCGGTTCGACTGCCCCACCCGACCACGCTGATCGCGCTCGTCGTCGCAGCGCTCGTCTGTGTGCCGGTGGTTGCTGTGATCTGGCTGGCATTTAACCCGGAAGAGAATATCTGGCCGCACTTGCTGCAGACTGTGCTGCCCGGTTACGTGTCCACCACGCTGATTCTGATGGTGACGGTGGCAGCCGGCACGCTGACCATCGGTGTGATTTGCGCCTGGCTGGTCACTTTTTATGAGTTTCCCGGACGCGGCTTCTTTACCTGGGGCCTGTTGCTGCCATTTGCGGTGCCTGCCTATGTCATCGCCTATGTCTATACCGACTTGCTCGAATACGCAGGGCCAGTGCAGACCTGGCTGCGCAGTGTATTTGGCTGGCAAAGCGCAGCCGACTACTACTTCCCACCGATTCGCACGCTCGGCGGCGCCGCAACCATGCTGACGCTGGTGCTCTACCCCTACGTCTATCTGTTGACGCGCGCCGCTTTTGCCGAGCAATCGCCCTCGATGCTCGACGCTGCCCGCGTGCTGGGGCATCGCAGCGGCGCCGCTTTCTTCAGGGTGACGCTGCCTCTGGCGCGCCCGGCAGTGGCCGTGGGCGTGGCGATGGTCATGATGGAGACACTGAACGACTTTGGCACCGTCGACTATTTCGCCGTGCGCACCTTGTCGGCGGGTATCTACGATGTATGGCTCGGTATGAACAACCTCGGGGGCAGCGCCCAGATCGCCACCTTACTATTGATATTTGTTCTGATGATGGTGGGACTGGAGCGCATCGGTCGCCGGCGGCAACGCCACTTTCAACCGGCCTCCAGTCGCTTTCGCTCGATGTCGCGGCTGCCACTGCGCCGACGCCAGGCCTTGTTGGCAACAACAATCTGCGCGTTGCCGGTCATTCTTGGCTTCGTGCTACCAGCAGTGGTTTTAGGACGATTTGCGATCGATCACTTTGCCGAATCCTGGACCGAGGACTTTCGCCAGACCGCCATCAACAGCCTGACGATATCCAGCATTGGTGCGCTGACCACTGTCGCTATCGCTGTGATGCTGGCGTACGCCGCCCGTATGCGCCCGGGCCCCGTGCTGGCCTATTGCAATCGGGTGGCGAGCGTGGGCTACTCGGTACCCGGTGCCGTGTTGGCGCTGGGTGTGCTGGTGCCATTTGCCGCCTTTGACAACGCTGTTGACGCGTGGCTCAGGGCCCAATTCGATATCAGCTCAGGGCTGCTGCTGAGCGGCACCGTATTCGCCGTGGTGTTTGCCTATGTGGTTCGTTTTATGGCGGTGGCGCTGGGAGCGGTAGAGTCGAGCCTGGGCAAGATCACCCCGAGCATGGATATGGCGGCACGCACACTCGGTCACGGGCCGCTCGAGGTCCTCAGACGTGTGCACATACCGCTGATGCGCAGCGGCCTGTTGACGGCTTCGCTGGTCGTCTTTGTCGATTGTATGAAAGAGTTGCCGGCCACGCTGGTGTTGCGTCCGTTCAACTACGAGACGCTCGCCACCTATGTGTACCAGTATGCGTCTGATGAGTTACTTCAGGAGAGTTCGCTTGCAGCACTGTTGATTGTCGCGACCGGCCTGATACCGGTGTTGCTGCTCAGCCGCACGATCGATCACAGCCGAGAGTTGCAACGCCGCGACTGACGCCGACCCTAGAAGTGCGCAGTAATGGCGATATAGGCACCGTTCAGCGTCGCGTCTGCGTTGAGGCTGTCGAGATCCTCAAATTCCATAGCCAAGCGCCGAACACCGCCCTCGATGCCAACATCAATGAGTGGCAGAAGGTCCACTTCGAGGTGCAGGTAAGCTTCAATGTCTACCATTTCACCACTGCCATCGCCGGTTACATTGCCGCGCGCACCGGCGGCCAGCCCCGTGAACGGTAAGTCAAATCGGGCGTGGCCGTAGAGCATCGGAACCGTGTCACTGAAGCTGAGTACTTCGCTGTCGCCATCGCGCTGCGCCGCACTGGCGGTGCCGTCCAGCCGTCGCAGTGACAACCCGAGATCGGCTGTTATCCAGTTATCCAAAAGCTCGTAGTAGAAGGTGGCATCGGTTGCCGATAGATCGATATTGGCGCTCACATCGCCGGACAAACTGATTGAGCCCAGGGTGCCGGTGGCGTTGACTGAAGCGGCCGACCAATCCACCGGAGTTCGGCGAAACATCAGATTGGGCAACAGCGGAATGAAGTGCTCGACGGCAACCATCACCGACTCGCTGTCGGCACTGCGCTCGCTGAATTCGGCGCTCAGATCAAATGAGTCGGTTGTCTGTCCGATCGTACCTGACAGATCCGGCCGCCAGAGATGCGCGCTGGCATGCACGCCAAAGATCGTATCGGCCTGCACCGGTCCCATGCCGACAGCACTCGCCAGACACAGCGCTGCAATTTTTGTTGTTCTGCTCATCGGTGTCCGCTGTGGCCTTGTTGCGTGACTGGACAACATGGGTTCCGCTAGGAAGATTGCAATTGCTCGATGAACGCATTCGACTCGGCGATTGATTTATTCATCTCTTCAATCAATGCGCCGATGTCGTCGCGCAGACTGGCAAATTCACCGCGCAGCGATCCGATTGCCTGCGCGTTGAGATTATGCTTCAGAAACAGGACGTTATCCTTGAACGTTTGCAGCACCGGCTTCATCGAGGCCTCGGACGCCCGCATCGAGCGCAGCATCTCGCCGTAACGACCACGCGTATCGCGCAACTGAGCGCTACTTTGTCGTTTGAAGTCCTGGTTGGTGTACTGCTTGATCTCGGTCTCCCACTCTTCAAACAGCGCATTGGCGACTTTTTCAACGCTGTCGATGCGATCCGAGACCTCTTCGGCGGCGTCACTGCTGTCTTCGTACTCGCCGCTCAGTTTGTCATAAGCCTTCTTCAGGTCGGTTTCCTGAATCGTGACAATCGAGCCGAACTGCTCCAGTGCATCCTTGAATTCCACCTGTGCGTCCTGCTGCGCATCGCGTGTGTTTTCAACCCGACTGACCAATATGTCTCGTTTGTGAACTCCTACTTTTTCCCACGCGTTATAATACGTGGACGAGCACCCGGTCATAAAAAACGCCAGTAGACAAATGGCTGAAAATATTCGGGATTGCATCGGATCTCCTGTGAATTGTGCAGCTTCTGCGTAGCTCGCTACGAAGGTAAACCAAGTGTGCCGGATCGCTGGCGCGCTGCCGTGAGTGTAGTGGGTCAGCGCAGGATCCCGGATTAAAGTTACAGGATGGTCAGCCGTTATGCTGGCCCGTGTAAGTAGCCGAGCACCGGATCCTCGCTCGGTACAGGACTAACAGCGGGACGCTACTCGGTACATCCAATATAACTACAATAATAATGACAACCGGCCTGAAATTCAGTAAAACACTATCAAAGACGCGGCTGACGCTCGTCTGTTCGATGCTATACCTTAGCGGTTGCAGTACAGCGCCAAAGCTCGATTACACTCAGGAAGATTATCGCGAAGTGATTTATCAAATCACTTACGATTTTCTGCGCGCCGCCGAATGCCGACATGTCGAATCATTCCAGGCTTACCGGCCCTGTGACCACTCCTATTTTCGCGACTTTGAACACTACCGTCGTGTTCGCTCGGACTTCATGAACGATACCGCCGCCTCGGAAAAACGCCCGTTCTGAC
The DNA here is from genome assembly GCA_964573105.1 of uncultured Granulosicoccaceae bacterium. Taxonomy (GTDB): domain Bacteria; phylum Pseudomonadota; class Gammaproteobacteria; order Granulosicoccales; family Granulosicoccaceae; genus CAKZSB01. The sequence continues at coordinate 10,132 of CAZNIS010000006.1, read as the reverse complement.
AATTTGCTGAACCGACCCTGACTTACGCCGCACTCGTCAATTCAGCAATGCGTGCGTAGTAGTCGTACACCACACCAGGTTCCCCAACGCCGAGCAAACGGTCTCGCATCCCCCAGGCACCGGTCAATCCGCCGGTGTGAATGAACACCAGATCCTGCGCACTGATTGAGCCAGACAGATCGCCACGCAACAGTCTGTATAGAGAGGGGCCTGTGTAGACCGGATCGAGCACGATGCCGGTCTCAACAAACAGCTCAAGCACGAAACGCAAGGTGGCGTCGTCAGGATGCGCATAGCGCGCATTGGCGGCGATCAACTGGCCTTGCACAACAGCCCCTGCCCTGCGTTGCCAGTTCGCTACGCGATCAGGCGTGTCGGGGTCGTTGACTACACAGATGCCGATCACGCGCTGGCCGCCGAGCGCACCTGACGTCACACCGGCGAACGTTGCACCAGTACCGACCGCCAGCGCAATGCCTGGCAGACCTTCAGTGGCCCGGTTCAGCCCCCGCGCAATCATCCTACACCCCATTACCGCACTGAGATTCGATCCCCCTTCCGGCAACACCCGGTCGGCGCCCAGCTGTCGTGCAAGCTCGGTTTGATATTCGGGATCGTGGCGGCATCGGTACTCACTGCGCGAGACATAGTGCAATCGCGTGCCCATCCTGCTGATCGCGCTCAGTACCTCATTGTGCGAGTCCGGCTCACCGCGGATCACCGCAATCGCTTCAATGTGATATTGGCTGGCGAGCTCGGCAAACGCGAATAAGTGATTGGAAAAGGCCCCGCCGAAGGTCAATACCCGCTGCCCCGACAACTCGCGCAGATTGCTGCGCAGTTTGAAGCACTTATTGCCCAAAGCCGCTCTCGTGATCAGATCGAGTCGCCAGATTCCGATCGACTGTCGATTGGACAGGGCGCTGGTGTCGATACGAGTCAACATGTTGCAGGCAAACAAGGTGGAGGAAAGTTTTCGATCAAGCTTGCGCCAAAGGCGCCGATAACCTGCCCCGACAGTGCAGTCGATCTGTCCAAAAAACAATAACAATAAAAATAAAAACTCATGAAGAAAACGATACACCAGAGAAGGGTAAGTCGTGTCGCGGGGGTGATGTTGTTATTGCTGGCAACAGGTGGCAGTGCCAGCGCGATGCAAACCGACATTCAGAAACAGTTACTGGGTTACCTCGGCTCGACTACCGAAAACACGGTTGGCGGCGTACAACTTCGCCACAAGCGAGAGTTGACCGCGGTTTATCAGCAGCGCACCAATCGCCCGATATGGATTCGCGATGGCGACTTCACATCGACCGGCGATGCCATCCTCAAGAAACTGGCGAGAGCGGATCGTGAAGGCCTGAGCCCCGATGAATACTACGTGCCCGTGATCAGGCAGTGGGTGGCGAGCGGCGATCCCGCCCGTGTATGGCATGCCGAGCTTTTGATCACTGATTCTCTACTCGCCTACTTCAGCGATGTCGCGATGGGTTTCACTAAGCCTCCGAGTGCGAAATCCGGATGGCACTTTCCAGCCAACCATGTCGATGTCGCCGATATCGCTGCGCCGTTTTTTGCCGGTCACAAAACGTTCAGGCAGGTGCTCGATGAACTGCGGCCGGCCAATAGCCGCTATCACTCGCTGCTGGCTGCACACGCCCGTTACGCTGCCATCCGCCTGGCAGGTGGCTGGTCACCTATCAAAGTGAATAGCTCACTGCGCAAGGGTGATCGTGGTGCTGAAGTCATTGCGTTGAAACAGAGACTGATTATTTCGGGTGACTTGCGACCGGACAACAAACCGCTTGATTACTTTGACGATGCGACATCTGCCGCGGTACTGGCCTTTCAGAGTCGCCACGGCCTGACCGCAGATGGCATCGCCGGACGAGACACCGTGGCGCAAATGAACGTACCAGTTGACGATAAGCTTGCACAGATCGAACTCAACCTTGAGCGCTGGCGCTGGCTGCCCAGAGACCTGGGTGAACGTCACGTACTGGTGAATGTGGCCGGATCTGAGCTTGAATTGAAAGTGGATGGCGAGACCACCATGGAAATGCGCACCGTGGTGGGCAAGCCGAAACATCGCACGCCGCTGTTCTCCGACAAGATGGAGTACATGGTTTTCAACCCGGCGTGGCATGTGCCATCGAGCATCACTCGCAAGTTACTCAAGCGCGAGCAACGCCAGCCCGGTTACCTCGATCGAAACAACTTCCAGGCAATACCGCATGCGAAATATGCCCGCCTGTCAGTGAGCTCACTGCCAAGCTACGAACTGGACAGTTCAACCTTTCTGTCCAACTACCGGTTGCGTCAGGCACCCGGCAAAAAGAACGCGCTAGGCAAACTGAAGTTCATGTTCCCGAACAAGTTCAGTGTCTACCTGCACGACACCAAGGATCGACACCTTTTTGCCGAGAGCCAGCGCGCGCAGAGCCACGGCTGTGTGCGGGTGGAACAACCCAACGAACTCGCCAGAGCGCTGCTGTCGGCCGATGGCCTGAGCGAAACCGAAATCGATAGCCTGATCAGTTCGAGCAAGACGCGCAAGATGGCACTGTCCAGCCCGGTTCCGGTTCACCTGACCTACCAGACCGCATGGGTCGATCGATTTGGTGAGGTGCAATTTAGACCTGACATCTACAGCCACGATCGCGCGCCAATGAAATCGATGGAAAACAAGCGCACCGTGCACGCAGCAGTCGCCAACTCGCTGCTCAATTCCACGGCGATCAAACTGGCCGCCAACAGCCAGTAAGTGTTTCTGTCCGCCGCCGGCCTTGTGCCGGCGGCCTGCGGTAGCAACGCTGCAGGGTACGGCTGTTATAATCGGGCGACTACCGCACGCGACCCGATTCCATGGCCGGTTTATCCACACACATCCTCGATACCAGTGCCGGCTGCCCGGCCGCTGGCGTATTGATCGAACTATTCGCCGACGACACGCGCCTTGCACAGTGCCATACCAACCAGGATGGCAGAACCGACCAACCGTTGATTGCGGCTGGAAAACTGGAGGCGCAAACCTACGAATTGCGCTTTCACGCCGGCGAATACTTCCGCAAGCGCGGCGTGGCCGACGACCCGGTACCGTTTCTGGATATCGTGGTCATTCGCTTTGGCGTCAGTAATCCAGACCAGCACTACCACGTGCCGCTGCTGCTGTCTCCGTACGGTTACTCTACCTACCGCGGCAGTTGATGAACCCCAACCTCGATAAACTGCAGGCCTACCCGTTCGAGCGGTTTCGCCAGCTGATCGGTGGCGAGTCGATCAAGGACCTGCCCGCCGTGAGCATGTCAATCGGCGAACCCGGCCACCAACCCCCACCGGCGGTGCTTGCGGCCATGACGGACGCACTGGCAACAGTGGCCAAGTATCCACCCACACGCGGTGATCAACGATTGCGCGCGACGATCGCCAACTGGCTGAGCAGGCGCTTCAATCTTGGCGACGACACACTCGATTGTGATCGCCATGTACTGCCGGTAAACGGTACGCGAGAGGCATTATTTGCCATCGCTCAGTGCCTGTTCGATGCACAGGATCACACTCGGGATCTGGTTCTGATCCCCAATCCGTTCTATCAGATCTACGAGGGAGCCGCATTGCTTGCCGGCGCGACGCCCTACTTCTACAACACAAACGCAGACAACCAGTATCAACCCGATTTTGATGCCATTCCGGCATCTGTCTGGGCGCGCTGTCAGATGATTTATTTGTGCACACCGGGCAACCCGTCGGGATCTGTGGTCGAGGCAAAGCAAATGCAGCAGCTGCTGGCCCTCTCACAGACCTACGGTTTTACGATCATCTCGGATGAGTGTTATTCCGAAATATACCCGGCGGCAGATCTGCCACCCAGTGGCCTGTTGCAGGAAGCCGTGGCGGCAGGCAATCAGGGCTTTGATCGCTGCGTCGTATTCAACAGTTTGTCCAAGCGCTCGAATCTGCCCGGGCTGCGCTCCGGACTGGTGGCCGGCGATGCGACGATTATTGAAAGCTTCCTGAAGTTTCGCACCTATCATGGTTGCGCGATGCCAGGCTACGTCAGTGCCGCGAGCATGGTCGCGTGGAACGACGAACAACACGTGATCGACAACCGCGCACTCTATCAGGCAAAATTCGACCGCGTGCTGCCGGTACTGGAATCGGTTCTACCGGTCGTTCGACCTGACGCAGGATTCTTTTTGTGGGTCGATGTGAATCAGAGTGACACCGAGTTTGCGCGCCAGCTGTATCGCGAAAAAAGCGTATCGGTACTTCCCGGCAGCTATCTCTCCCGCCAGACTGAACACGGAAACCCGGGCGACAACCACGTGCGACTGGCATTGGTCGCACCGCTCGACAATTGCGTTGAAGCCACCCATCGAATCCGCGATTTCATCGCCGGAACCAACACTTAACAAAGTTAAACCCAAACCTAGATTGCAATCGGGAGTCGCTGATGAGCGCCATTGAAACACTGATAAATGAAAGCTTTGAACGTCGTGCTGACATAACCCCTTCTACAGTCGATGCCGACACACGCGCCGCGATAGAACAGGCTATCGGCATGCTCGACTCCGGTGAAGCACGCGTGGCAGAACCTGCCGGCAATGGACAGTGGGTGGTTAACGAATGGTTGAAGAAAGCTGTCTTACTGTCGTTTCGCATTCACGATAACGCCCCGATCGCAGCCGGCGGCTATACGCAGTTCTACGACAAAGTTGCGACCAAATACGCCGACTACAGCGCCGAACAATTCGCCGCATCCGGCGTGCGTGTGGTGCCACCGGCAGTCGCCCGAAAAGGCTCGTTCGTGGCAAGCGACACGGTGTTAATGCCGTCTTACGTGAACATCGGCGCCTACGTCGACAGCGGCACCATGGTTGATACCTGGGCCACTGTTGGCTCATGCGCACAGATCGGTAAGAACGTGCATTTATCTGGCGGTGTCGGCATTGGCGGCGTACTGGAACCGCTGCAGGCGTCACCAACCATTATCGAAGACAATTGCTTCATTGGTGCGCGCTCCGAAATCGTCGAAGGTGTGATCGTCGAGCAGGGCTCGGTGGTCTCCATGGGTGTCTATATCGGGCAGTCCACCCGCATCTATGATCGCGAGAACGACGAAATACTTTACGGTCGCGTGCCCGCCGGGTCGGTTGTGGTGTCGGGCAATCTGCCGGCCGACAATGGCAAGTACAGTCTCTATTGCGCTGTCATCGTCAAACGCGTCGATGAAAAGACGCGCAGCAAGGTTGGCATCAATGAATTGCTGCGCACGGTGGACTGATGAGCGTCACTATCTATGGCATAAAAAACTGCGACACGATTAAAAAGGCGCGTCGCTTCATGGATGACAACAACATCGACTACCATTTTCACGACTATCGCGTCGATGGTACCGACAAAAACCAGCTGCAAGGCTGGATCGCACAATTTGGTTGGGACACGGTGCTGAACAAACGCGGCACCACCTGGCGCAAACTGTCAGACGACGTGCGCGACAACACCAACGAGCAGAATGCAGCCGACCTGTTAACAGAAGAGCCTGCGATGATAAAACGCCCGGTGCTGGTCACCGGTGACAAAGTGTTGGTCGGTTTCAAGGAAAGCGACTGGAAAGAGGCCTTGCTGTAACGGCCTGAGCCCCCATGACCGTCACCGCCAATTCGATAGAACGGCAACTGCGTGCACTCGGCGATAAATCCATCGCCGAGCACAGCACGCGTTTTTTCAAAACTGGCGACGGAGAATATGGTGCTGGCGATCAGTTTCTTGGCATACGCATGCCGGTACTGCGATCGACGTTAAAAACACAGCTGCCCGGGTTGACACTGGATTGTGCGGTTGAATTGCTGCACAGCCCGTGGCACGAGACAAGAATGTTCGCCGTGCTGGCATTGCTGGGTCTGTACAAACAACGCGGTGCGAGTGAATCATCTAGAAAAGCCATCGTCACGGCGTACCTGAAGCATCGTCAGTTTGTAAACAACTGGGATCTCGTCGATGCGTCGGCACCTGGCATTACCGGTGCCTGGTTTTTTGATCGCAAGCGTGACCGACTGGATAAAATGGTTGCGGCGAAATCGATGTGGGATCGCCGCATCGCGATGCTGTCGACCTTTTTCTATATTCGCAAGAATGATCTGGACGATACATTTAACTATGCTCAGCGCTTGTTGAATGATCCGCAGGATCTGATGCACAAAGCCGCCGGCTGGATGCTGCGTGAAGCGGGCAAGCGCGACGAACAACGTCTATGCGATTTTCTTGATCAGCACCGCCAATACATGCCGCGCACCATGTTGCGCTATTCAATCGAACGGCTGCCCGAGAAAACCCGCAAGCACTACATGAAAAAATAGGCGCGGCATCTACTACTGGCCGCACCTGGATCACATGGCCAGTTTGGCCGCGCGACGCCGTTGCAACCACACCACCAACGCCAGCAGCAGAAACGCCGGCAGGTAGAAAATCTCTTTTGCGATCCGCGAGGCCGGCGTCTTGATCTCTGCCACCTGCACAGGATCGTCGGCGTAGTAGTCAAACAGATTCCCGATTTGTTCAAAGAACGGTGTGCCCTGCATCGGCTCATCCAGCAATGCCACCCCGTTCTCCATGCGCACATCAAGCCCGGCCTTGCGCAATCGCTCTGCCGCCTCGGCGGGATCACCCAGCGGTACCAGCAGGGTTGTCTGATCCGGGTCGCCACTGTTGTAGTTTGGCCCACTGACTACGATGGTTACTGTGCCGCCCGGCGTCACTGGCTCTACGACTTCATACAATGTCGTTGGGGGCTGCGACTCAAACGGTGCCTGAATTCTGTCCAGCCAGAATCCCGGTCGAAACAGTGTGAAGGCGACGAGCAACAACGCGGCAGATTCCCACAGCCTGTTTTTCGTCAAAAACCAGCCTTGTGTTGCGGCGGCGAACAGCATCATGGCGATGACTGCCACAATAAAAATAAAGATCGCCTTGTACCAGGTTACGTCTATCAGCAAGAGTTCGGTATTGAAAATAAACAAAAACGGCAACAGCGCAGTTCGAATGTCATAGGCAAACCCCTGGACACCAGTCTTGATCGGATCGCCTTTGGAGATCGCCGCCGCTGCAGTCGCCGCCAGGCCAACCGGTGGGGTATCGTCGGCGAGGATGCCGAAATAGAACACAAACAAGTGCACCGCGATTAAAGGCACAATCAGGCCACTCTTGGCACCCAGCGCGACGATGACGGGTGCCATCAAGCTGGACACGACAATGTAGTTGGCCGTGGTAGGCAGGCCCATACCCAGTATTAAACTCATCACCGCTACCAGAATCAGCATGACGATCAGGCTGCCGCCAGCGAGGTACTCAACGAATTCTCCAATGACCTGATGGGCGCCGGTCAGCGAAATGGTGCCAATGATAATACCGGCCGCGCCAGTGGCGATCGCGATGCCAATCATGTTGCGAGATCCGGCAATCATACCCTCTGCCCACTCGGAGATACCGCGTTTGATACCCGGAAATATATCTCCGCCGCGACCGCGGAAAAGTGCTTTTAACGGGTGCTGAGTCAGCGCCACAACAATCATCGCGATGGTCGCCCAGAATGCCGACAACGCCGGTGACAGTCGCTCGACGATGATGCACCAGATAAGGAT
>CAZNIS010000006.1:0-2392 GCA_964573105.1 uncultured Granulosicoccaceae bacterium | reverse complement strand
GACGATGATGCACCAGATAAGGATTACGATCGGCAATATAAAGTAGAGCCCGGTGATGGCTGTGGCACCGGCCCGTGGCAATTCGGTGATCGGATCATTGGGGTCATCGACGGTTAGATCCGGATGACGAGATGCCAGAAACAACAGCACCAGATAGGCAAAACTGCACAGTGCCGCCACCACAAGAAACGCCTGCTCCGGCATAGCCACTTTTATCCAGCCCATACCGTAGTACACCAGCACACCAAGCAACGCGACCCCTAAAAATCCGCTGAGAAATCCGATCAGCTTGTTGGCGAAGGTTCGAGTGCTGGGATGGCGAGGCAGGCCCTGCAGGTTTAGCTTGCAGGCCTCGATATGCACGATGTAGAAAAGTGCGATATAGGAAACCAGTGCCGGCACAATCGCGTGTTTGATGATGTCGGTATAGCTGATGCCGGTAAATTCTGCGATCAGGAATGCTGCCGCCCCCATCACCGGTGGCGTCAACTGACCGTTGGTCGATGAGGCAACTTCCACCGCACCAGCCTTTTCCGCCGAGAAGCCGGTTCTTTTCATAAGCGGGATCGTGAAGGTACCGGTAGTGACCGTGTTGGCAATCGAGGAGCCGGAATAAAGACCACTTGTCGCGGAGGCTACAACCGCCGCCTTCGCCGGTCCGCCGCGAAAATGGCCCAGCAATGCAAACGCAATTTTGATAAAAAAGTTACCGGCACCCGCCTTTTCGAGAATGGCGCCAAACAGCACGAATAGAAAAATAAGCGAGGCCGAAACCCCGAGCGCGACGCCGAACACCCCCTCGCCCTGCATCCAGTAGTGCCAGGTTGCCTTGCCATAGGATGCGCCTTTCCACTGAATGGTATCTGGCAACCAGGCTGCATCCCCGTAGAACACGTATACGACAAAGATGGTTGCCACAATCAATAATGGCAGGCCGAGCGTGCGCAGAACAGCGATTGCCAACACGAGCATACCGATAGTGGAAATAATCAGATCGCCCTCGGTGGGCAGACCGGCACGATTGGCGATACTGTCGCGGAAATAAACAATATAGAGACAACTCAACAGACCGAAACCGGCAAGCGCCCAGTCGTACCAGGGTACTCGATCACGTGGACTCGACTTGAACAGTGGATAGGCCAGAGCAGCGAGCACCAGACCGAAGGCGAGATGAATTAAGCGGGCATTGGAGTTGGTAACCACCAGACTCATCCCCGTCACTTCGGTGAGCCAGAACGGCAGGTTCGACGCTATATACAATTGGAACAGCGCCCAGACAAAGGCGATTACGGTAATCAGCTTACCGACGGCACCGGCAGGTGATCGACCACCGGTATCGATATCCGCGACGAACTGATCGAGTTCGCTTTGGCTCATCGTCTTGCTGGTCATCGCGGCATTCCTCTCGTTTCCGAAGCATTTTGTCGGAGCGACTTTTGAAACAAAGTCGGGTGGACAACCTGGCGGCTGCCCGATCAAAGCCACACTGCACAGGCAGGTTTATGTAGCTTTGGCACTGCCCCGCCTAAACGCGGGGCAGTGTTTACAACCGCGGATTACATCCAGCCGCGTTCCTTGTAGTACTTGACTGCACCGTCGTGGAGAGGTGCTGACAGCGAATCGCTAATCATTTCCTCTTCCTTCAGGTTGGCGAATGCCGGGTGCAGCTTTTTGAAACCGTCGAAGTTGTCGAATACAGCTTTGACAACGACATAGACGACTTCGGCAGGGACGTCGGCACTGGAGACGAAAGTCGCACCGACACCGAAGGTGTTGATGTCGTTTTCGTTGTTGTACATACCCGCCGGGATGGTCGCGCTTCTGTAGTACGGATTGTCTGCGATCAGTTTGTCTATCGCCTCACCGGTAACATTGACCAGGTGCGAGTCACAGGTCGCCAGAGATTCTTGCGTCAGTGCAGACGGGTGGCCGACCAGCCAGAAGTATGCGTCGATCTTGCCGTCACACATCGCCTGACCGGTTTCCGCTGATTTCATTTCCGCCGCCAATTTAAGGTCAGAGCGCTCCCAGCCCATCGCCTCTTCCATCACTTCCCAGGTGCCTCGCGTGCCCGATCCCGGGTTGCCGATATTCATCCGCTTGCCTTTAACATCAGAGATGTTATCGATGCCGGCATCACCACGAGCGACGACGGTTACGGGCTCCGGGTGAACAGAAAAAACAGCGCGCAGATTTTCAAACTTGCCCTGATCTTCAAACTTGGATGTGCCATTGTAGGCATGATGTTGCCAGTCAGACTGTGCAACGCCAAACTCAAGCTCACCCGCGCGAATGGTGTTGATGTTGTAGATGGAACCGCCAGTTGATTCAGCAGAGCAGCGAATGCCGTGCTCTTTGCGATCCTTGTTAACCAGGCGACAGATGGCACCGC
>CAZNIS010000005.1:142085-160306 GCA_964573105.1 uncultured Granulosicoccaceae bacterium | reverse complement strand
ACTGGTTCTAACCGTGGCAATTGTGTCCAGCTATGCCATTTTGCAAGACAAAATTACCAGCGAGCGCGTGCTTCGTAAGACTGACGATTTGATCAATCAAATCCAGATTTCGGTATACGATTCGGTTGGTGTAATGGGTGATTTCTGGGGTGAATCGCGCAAGGACCAGCCCGATGAACGTGCGTTGCAATTGATCAAGCGTCGCGCGGATGCATCAATGGCTGAACTTGGCCGGTTGCATAGTGCCTTGCTGCAAGGGCGCGCCGAACTTCAGGAGACTGATGTCTGGAGCGAGATTGGCTGGGTGATAGACTTTTCACCCGGCAGTACGAATCATCAACTCAACCAATACCTGGAAAGAAATGCAGTCGCATTGAGTGGCGATACGCGTGGTACGCCGCAGCGTCCGATTGAAGCGGCAGGTGCCTACAACGGCGCGATGCTGGCAGGATACCAGGACGCTTCACGTGCATTGAATCTGATCATTGATGAATTTGCGCTCGAGGTGGCAAGCGTTCACAAGTTACTGACGATCGCCATTGTTGTTACGATGGTTATGGTCAGTGCGCTGGTGATCGCACCTCTGTGGACGAGACTAAACAAGGAACATCGGCTTGTTGTCGAAGCGCATGAGAACCTGCGGCAGATTGCTTTCGTCGATCGGGAGACGGGCCTGCCCAATCTCGACGGTTTACAGAATTCCCTGACCCGAGACGACGCTATTGGCAGCGGTGCTCAGCCGTGCCACCTCTTGTTGGTCAGAATTACTAATCTTGATGAGCTCTATGGGTTGATCGGTAGTCATCGATCGAGTGCGTTGGCGCAATTATTAAGTCAGCGTTTATCGGAATGGGGTAGTGAACAGCTAAATTGGTGCCGCAGTGGAGAGGCTGAGTTTTGCTGTATTGTGAGCGACAATCGAGTCAGGCGGTCAGAGGCGTGGATCGGTACGTTGCATCAGCATTTAACATCACGGCTTGTCATCGGCGGTATTGTTGTTCGACCGGATGTAAGTATCGCATCTTCTGCAATTGACAACGCACGATCGTTTTTTGATGGCCTGTTGTGGGAACATCAATCGAATGCTCGGCTCGCATCATTTGAGTATCAGTCAAAAGAGGGAGTTTTGCCTGAATACTCTGCGAGTCACAAGCAGGCATTAGCCAATAAGAACCAGCTTATCAATCAAATTAGTGAGGCGATTGACAGCAGGCAGATTGTGCCTTTCTATCAGTTCAAAGTAGACGCACTAACAGGTGAGATCAGTTCCATTGAAGTATTGGCGCGTTGGGTAAAACCCGATCAATCTCTCGTGTCCCCCGGCGTTTTTATACCCGTTGCCGAGAGTTCTGGGCTTATAACCCGTTTGACTTATGCCTTGTTTGAACAGGTATCGATAGATGTTCAGCGATGGTGTGCCAGTGGATATAACATCGGACGGGTGGCGGTGAATGTCGCCGGAGATACCCTGCACGACGGCGAACTACTGGATCGTCTTGCTGCAATGATAGATAGGCTGCCTGAAGGGTGTGAGGGGCTTGATGTTGAGATTACGGAAAATATCGCAATCGGCAACAACATCGAGGAGACCGAAGCAGTCTTTAAAAAGATTCAGGGCTTAGGGGTAAGAATAGCGATCGATGACTTTGGTACTGGATATGCGTCGTTGCAAACGCTTCTGGATATGCCAATCGATATCCTGAAAATTGACCGGTCGTTTGTGTTACCGATGGCTGAGACTGGTGAGGGCAATGAAGTCGTCTCCGCGATGATCTCCCTGAGCAAAAAACTGAATAAGTACTGTGTCGTCGAGGGTGTTGAGACACAATGGCAGTGGCAGCAGCTCGCGCATCTCGGCGCTGATGAACTGCAAGGCTTTCACTTTTTCAAACCGGCGAGTGCAGATGAGATCGCGAATGTTCTTTCAGGCTGGGATGGCTTGAAGCTGACCGCCTGAGACCACTACCACTCCTGCCCACTTGCCCGGCGCGTCAAACGAAAACTTCGCCAGGCCACGGCACGCCAATTTGCACTGACTTGTCCTTAGGCAGCGGGCATTGTAACCTCGCGCTGCCATGTGGAGATGGAGTCTGGCTATTCCAGTTGAATGTGTAAACTGCTTTAGTCTTGGTTCTTGGCGGTTTCCCGACTCCGGATGTCGCGGATATTTTTAGCACGTGCCTGAATGCCATGAGTCATGTTTCGATGCACCTGATGCCCGTTTGCAGAGCGGTGATGCTGTCGCTGTTAACGTTGAACGCTGTAGTCTTCGCCGACGAGAAACCGGAATTGGAGATTCTGCACTGGTGGTCGTCTGCCGGTGAGGTTGCCGCACTTAACGTACTAGTTGATGCGTATCGCGAACGGGGCGGTGTGTACTACGACTCTGCAACCGCTGATCAGCCGGCGAATCGTGAGCAGGCGATAGAAAGAATCGCCAAGGGTTATCCAGCCACGATGACGCAGTGGAACGCTGGCAGAGATATCGTCGAGTTCCATGATCTCGGGCTGATCGATGACGTTTCAGATCCTAAGCTGATCGAGAAATTACAGGCTTCGCTCGCACCCTCTGTGTTCGAAGTGGTAACGCACAAGGAAAAAGTGCTTGCCATGCCGGTCGGGGTCCACAGCGAGAACTGGATGTGGTTCGGCATTGAACGACTTCAGCTCGATTCAGATACCTTGACCGGTGATTGGCAGGGCTTGCTTGAGCAAGGACAACGACTCGCCAGTCAAGGCATTCCGTTACTGGCAGTGGGTGATCAGCCCTGGCAAGTACGTATCCTTTTTACCAGTCTCTTTTTGGGTATCTCGCGTGATGCCTACAAGCGTTTTTATCTATCGGCTGATGAAACGGTGACCGATAGCGATGCATTTCACCGCACGCTGGTGCTGTTCAACAGACTGGCAAAGTTCAGTCAATCATTTGGGGATGGGAGTTGGAGTCAGCAGGTTGCCGCCGTTGCCGACGGTAAAGCTGCAGCGGTTTTCATGGGTGACTGGGCAAAAGGCGAATTCCAGTCGTTGGGTAAGTCACTCGGGCGGGACTACGGATGTGCGATTGCCGCACCGGATGATCCCAGCCTGCTGATCGTCGTAGACGCATTCATCCTGGGGAAGGTCGTCGCCAACAATGAGCAATTGGGACAGAAGCTGATGCTCGAAGTCTTGTCCGATCATGAGACCAATACCCGATTCAATGCGCTCAAAGGCTCGTTGTCACCCTACCTTCAACCGGCGTCGACGCGCCTGGACGATTGCAGCGAGCAGGGCTATCGACTGCTCGCATCGAACGATAGTGTGATACCGCCCTACGCCTCGTACCAATTTGGCGCAATACTGCACAAGATTGACGGGGAGATTTATCGACTATGGACCCGCTCAATGAACCAATCGGACGATGCAGCTCTGATCGTCGAAAGCACTGAAACGTTCAGGGCTGCGTTGCTTGATAAGGCACACGACCTCAAAAAAATGAAAGGCTACATCGACAAGTAGCGCAAGTGTTCCAGGTGATGCGTGCCTCCGATCGTGCGGGCAGGTCTGTGGTGAAGTGCACTGTCTGCAGGCCGTAGTCTGTATCCCCGTCGTTTCTCCCCGTCGTTTCTCCCCGTCGTTTCTCCCCGTCGCTTCTCCCCGTCGCTTCTCCCCGGGGTGTCCCTGCCTGAGGCGTTGCCGTTGTTGGCGCTACCTCAATTGACGGTGCGCATTTGCGGCGTCAGATGATCATCTGCTCGATTGCGCTATGAAATTGTAAATTTCACATAGTGTAATTAACAAAAAATGGTTAGTATCCAGGTGCTGTCCATGGATTTTTCCAAGTGGCAGTCACCGTTACTACTGTTCAATCTGCAGGGAGATCCACGATGAATATCGTAATTCTGGGCGCCTCGTACGGCTCGCTGTTATCGACCAAGCTTCTGATGGCAGGGCACCAGGTGACGCTTGTCTGTCTGGCACAGGAGGCCGAACTGATCAATGCAGAGGGTACGCAAGTGCGCATCAAACTGCGCAATGAAGAGACGCATCGATCGATTCACTCGGCGAGCTTGCCTGGCAAGCTCGATGCGGTGACGACTCAGCAGGTGGATCTCGCGCGCTACGACATGGTTGGGCTTGCGATGCAGGAGCCTCAATACGCGGCCGATGAGGTACGTGCGCTGCTGGCAAAGATTGCTGCTGCCGGGTTGCCCTGTCTGTCGATCATGAACATGCCTCCGCTGCCCTATCTGCGTCGCATTCCGGCCATCAAGGACATGAATCTTGATGGCTGCTATCGCGATGCGTCGGTCTGGCGAGCCTTTGAACCGGCCAACGTCACCCTCTGCAGTCCTGATCCACAGGCGTTTCGACCACCAGAAGAAGGGCTGAATGTACTACACGTCGGGTTGCCAACCAATTTCAAGGCAGCGCGCTTCGAGCGGGATGCACATCAGGCGATCCTGACGCAACTGGCTGCTGACATCGCGGCGCTTGAGCTAGACGGGCAGGACGTTCCAGTGAAACTGAAAGTGCACGAAAGTCTGTTTGTACCTATGGCGAAGTGGTCGATGCTTTTGACCGGAAACTATCGTTGTATCGGTCGAGATGATGTGCAAGCGATTCGCGATGCAGTGCACGGCGATGCTGCGGCGTCAGCTGATATCTATGCGTTTGTAGATAAGCTGGTGCAACAGCTGGGTGGCGCGAGCGCAGACGCGGTGCCGTTTGATAAATACGCCAATGCTGCACAAAGTCTGTTGAAGCCATCGTCTGCCGCACGAGCCATTGCAGCCGGTGCGGTGAATATTGAGCGGGTCGATCGCCTGGTGCAGACGATCGGTCGCGAGTTGGGTCTGCAACACCCGGCGATTGACCGCATCGTCGCAACGGTCGATGCCAGACTCACAGCCAATGCTGAAGCGTTGGAGGGTGAACCGGCGTAAGCTGAATGCGCGCGCATATCCGCGCGCCGATGCCTGAGCGAAACTTGCTGATGAACGCGCCGGATGGTCCCGGCGCGTCACCAGTGTCAGGAGCTCGTGCTACAGCCTTGTGCAGGTCAGCTTGTCAGCACCTTCGGTAATGTTCATGACACCATTTGAAATTTCCCAGTAGTCCAGGTCTTCACCACCGCCGCCCTCGTAGCGCCATGACAGGGTGTTGTCGTCGCTGATCGCCCAGGTGCCGCGTCGGTTGGAGCCATCGCCAGAGATCAGCAGTTCGCCGTTGGCGGCATAGGTGAAGTTGCCCAGCGGCTTGCCGGTTGCCGCAAATTTGCACGACCATCGACCGACTGGTGAGTCTTTGCGCAGCAGGCTGTCGACCGTGGTGTCCTTGATCGCGCTCACGTGCGCCAGATTGATCCAGTCGCGATCGCTGATTCGCACCCAGCAACTCTGCCCGTCGGTCTCCAGTACCCGGGCAGCCTGGACATTGTTGTCGATTTGAAACTCGTAGCTTTTCCCCTCTTCGATGAACGAGGGCAACTGGCACTGATCGGCAAACGTCAGTGGTGCGAACAGCGCAGCCAGCAGGGTAGACAGTACGGCAAGTGCTTTCATGGTCATTCTCGATAGGTTGGGTGAGTGTGATTGAGGCGGTACGCCGTTAGCCGGACGGTACCGGTTTCCAGATCTGCGATCGGCAAATAAAGGCGATGCAGCCCTCGACGATGAGTTTGCCGTCATTGATGCGCATTTTGGATTTGTAGGTTTTGTTCTTGTCGGGTGCCCAGATTCTGCCCTTGCCGTAACGCCCGTCGCCGAGGCGGCGCATTTTTGTGATCATCGGTTTGCCGAGGTGTTCGTAGTCCTCGACTGGCGCGCCGTCTTTGTCGAACGCGCGCAGGATGACACCGCAAATCCGATCAGCACACGGATCGATCTTCACGTGCAGGTAGCCGCCGGTATCGCCTGGCTCGGTCTGCCATGTGCCAGTGACAGGGTCGGCGCCGCTGGCTGATGTCGCCAGCGTCAGTGCCCAAAACGTCGCTGTCAGCGCGATGTTGCGCAAGTGCTGGCTGGGTCTTGTCATGTTGGTTTGGCGTGGTTGTCAGGCTGTTAGCCTACCTTGAACGGATAGCGGTTCACAAATCAACCCGGGAAATAAGTAGCCCGGTGTGGTTGCGGGATCTAGTTCAGCGGAATTTCGTTGCTGTCTTTATCGGCCTGATAGGTATTCGACAGTTGCGCATAGCGTGCGACGATGGCATCGATTCGGTCGTTACAGGTCTTTGCCTGGTCAGCGTTCAGGCCTGCAACCAGATCGCGGACGGCATGGCATTGCCAAAAGGCGTTTTCCCGGCGGTATTCGCCGGGATTAACGTCAAATACTTCTTTCAGAATCTTCAGGTCGTGTGGAATCGCGAATTCGTCGCGCGAGTCTTCATGGCTAAACAAGTAGTAGAAGTTGTCAAATCCGGTCCAGGTTATCGCCGACAGGCACAGGCTGCACGGTTCATGAGTAGATAGGAACAGTAATTCGCCGGGCTTGGGACGCGACTCTGCCGGCAATTCGTAGTAGCGTTTCAGCAGGTGCATCTCACCGTGCCACAGCGGGTTTTCGATTTCGTTGTTGGTCTCGGCCAGTGCGGTGGACAGATCGTGTTTGTAGAGCAGGGCGGCACCGAAAATCTTGTTGCCGGCGGCGACGCCGGCCGTCGTCAGCGGCAGAATATCGTTTTCAATACAGTCGATCAGGCGCTCAGGGAGCCTTGAATCATCTTGCAGGCTGGCAGTCATGGGGGAATTTGTAGTCTGTGCTTGGGTGGAGGGTGGCTGCGTGGCGAGCCGTTCATCTGACGTTGGGATATTACCATTCGTTGTTATCATCCCCGCGGTCGGTGTCTACCTGATAGCGCCCATCGCTCGATTGACAATTTGCCGCCAGTACTCATCCGGATACCATGTACGAAGCATTTTACGGTCTGTCTGAAAAACCATTCCTGATGCGCCCCGACAGTCGATACCTGTTCCTGAGCAAGGGACATCAGGCGGCGCTGTCGATGCTCGAATACGTGTTCATGAGCCAGTCGGGCTTTGCCGTTATCACCGGTGAGATTGGGTCTGGCAAAACCAGCCTGGTGCGCCGTTTGATGAAGTCAGACAAAAGTGAGCTGACCATCGGCCTGATGTCACACACCCGGCCGGATGATTTCACCGAGCTGTTGCAATGGATGCTGATGGCGTTTGGGCAGGATCCATCTGGCGATGGCAGGGTGGTGCTGTACAAGCGATTGCACGATTTTCTGCTCGAGCAACAGATGGCTGGCAACCGTCCCGTGCTGGTCATCGACGAGGCCCACAATCTCAGCATCGACATGCTTGAGCATCTGCGTATGCTGTCAAACCTGAACGCGGATCGGGCTGATTTGCTGCAGCTGGTGTTGGTCGGGCAGGCGGGGTTGAGAGAGACGCTGACCAGTCCCGAACTGGTACCTTTTCGACATCGAATCACCGTCGATCACAACATCGAACCGCTCGATCTGGATGAGACGCACGCCTATGTGCGGCACCGCCTGCTGATCGCAGGGGTGGAGCAGGAAATCTTCAGCGACGAAGCGCTACAGGCGATTTGGGATGCCAGCCGCGGTATCCCGCGGCTGGTTAATCTGTTGTGTGATACGGCGTTGTTATTCGGCTTTGCCGAGCAACTGACTCTGATCGACGCCGACCTGGCGCACGATGTGATCGACGACAAACGCCAGAGTTTGTCGCCAATCTAGCTGGGTTGTTACTGTGTGGGATCCAGCCCGATATTCAGGTGGATCAGATCCAGTCCGCGCAGGGCGATCAGAATCAGTGTGATCAGCGCCGCCGAGGCGAGAAAATCCCGCCGTTCGCGCCGCTCGACTAACAACAGCTCCGACGCGTAGAGAATGATTGCCAGCACTACGACAAACACATTGACGTTGAAGGTGCCAAATTGCAGCGGCGTGCGCGAGAACAGCAGCGAGCCCACAATCAGGAACAACAGCAGGTAGTCAAAGGAAGTGACTTTGAATTCTTCCTTGCGGCGTCCCGGAGAGAATTTGATCGCCAGAAAAATAGCCAGGCAAACCGATGCGTAAAAGGCGATCTCAAGGCCCACAGCCCACGGGTTTTGCCAGGTGACGCGATCGATCGTTGACAGGTAGATCGCGAAGACCACCGTGATATAGATGATGCCGCGGCGGGTGTTGACCCGAAAGGGGTAGATATTGAAGTTCTGGATCGCCAGCAAGACCGCCAGCACCACCGCGACGATACCGAAGTCGCGTGGAATATCATTTATCCATACCGCCAGCGCGATCAGATAGCCGGGTATCGCGATTTCAAGAAAGCGTCGCGAGCTTTTCATCAGCAACTGATTTTGTTCGGCCGCCTCAAGGCTTTTCGAAAATGCCGAAAAGATGCCGGACTTGCCTGGCCGCCAGTTATTGCGCTCGGCCCAGTTGAGCAGGAAAAATGCACTGCCGCAGACGAACAGGTACAGTGCTGCTATCAGCCAGTCGTTGCCCTGCTGCAGCCAAATACCGCAGCAGACGAGAAACGTGTGCAGCGAGTAGATAACGACCACTGATTCCTTGTGGGCAAGCCCGATTTCCAGCAAGCGGTGATGGACATGGTTGCGCGTTGCCTGAAATATGTTAGAACCGGACATCGAGCGCTTTTTCAGTACTACCAGAATGTCGACAATCGGCAGGCCCAACAACAGCAGCACAACGCTTTTGCTGACTTCGGTGTTGGTGTGCTGAGTGAGCAGAATCGCCAGGAACCCGAGCGTGAAGCCGAGAAACTGACTGCCGCCATCGCCCATAAACACCATCGCCGGATGGGTGTTGTAGCGTAAGAAACCAACCAGACCACCAATGGCCGCGAGCGCCAGTACGATTGTCAGATCACTGCCGGGAGAGAAATAGGCGATTAGCGCCAGCGCGCCGAGTGAGATCAATGCCTCGCCACCGGCCAGGCCGTCGAGTCCATCGGAGTGGTTGATCGCGTTGATGACGCCAATCATCGCCACAACGGTGAACGCGCGATGAAACCAGTCGGGCAGGTCGAACCAGATGAACGGAAAATCTACAACGTACAGATCGGCCCAGTAAACCATGGGCAAAACTGCCAGAAATTGACCGACGAATTTTGGGTAGTGCCCCATCTCGCGACGGTCGTCCATTGCGCCGAATATCAGCAACACCAGGGATCCCGCCAGATAGCACAACACCAGCGGCTCCATCACGTTAGTGAGGGTTACAACCGGGATCAGTGCACCAATGATGATGCCCCAGCCACCCACGCGTGGGATCGGGTTGGTATGCACCTTCCGGCTTTCAGGGATATCCATCATGCCCAGCGTCGGCGCCAGGCGAACCATAATCGGAATGACGGCGAGGCTGATCATCGTAGCCGCGGCGATCAGAAATAGGTAGTTCATGCAGTTCGCCAGTTCTGGATCATGTAGGAGGTTTGATAGCTATTAGCTCTGGATGTCCAGACAGCGTTTGAGGTTTTGGGTATCAAAGGAACCGCTTTGGATACTATCATTTATAGTACTGTCACCCGTTTTGAGCTTTTCTAGCTGTAATAAATTTGAGCGCTAAGGCTGTTCAATCGCTTCAATGCGGATTAGTTCGAACGTCTTCTGGTTCAGCACCAGATGTGCCATACCGTACCGGCCCTTGAGTGGGTAGCGATGTTCTGCCACCACGTTCTCCTGGTTTCTGCCACCGACCGCTGGCACCTCGACCATCTCTGTGCCCGGTGCCGCTGTTGCCGTATCGATGGCAAATGGCTCGATTTCCGCGCGTCCGTCGACCAGTGGCAGATAGCGATCGCTGCGCTCTCTGAGTTCCGGTAGTCCGTTGAGCAGATCGGCCAGATACTGTCCGTAAGACTCCGGCGTGTGGCTGCGGGCGTAAATCAGGCGAGGCGCTCGATCGCCAAACGGTTCCAGCGATTGAGGCTTAACCTCAAGCGCGGTCAGTTCGTCCGTGGCTTCGACATAGGCTGCATGCGAGAGTGTTTCGAATCGCTCCTGAGCGAATACCAGTGCCACGGGTCGTTGTTGATACACCGAGTAGATGCCGTAACTGAGCGCTAGAACCTGTACCAGCGCAATACAGCACATATCCAGTTTGACGCTCTTTTTGGTTGGTCTGTAAAACAACAGCGTCAGCAGCGGACCGAGAACCAGATCGATCGGTGCCAGTATCGACAGCCCCTGCACACCGCCATCCATGGTGAACAAAGCGCCTGGATACCAGATGCGCATCATCAGATACACAAGGATCAGGAAAATCGCCAAACTCGCGCCGAAATGCAAAAGCACCGCGTTTCGTAGAGAGGGAAGTCGCATGGGGTCGAAGGCTGCAGAGGTTGCTCGGGAGTAATGTCCTGAGCGCTGTGCAATTTTTTTTCCACAACCCCGACCTCCGAGCGCACCGTCGCCCGGTTCCGTGAAGCAGTTTTGTAGTGCCTGCCTGGCCTGGCAGAAGAAGCTTAGAGCAGCAGAAATTCCAGCAGGGCTTTTTGAGCGTGCAGACGATTTCCGGCCTCCTGCCAGACTGCGCTTTGAGGGCCATCGATCACTTCGGCACTGACTTCTTCACCGCGATGCGCCGGCAGACAGTGCAGAAAAATTGCATCTTTGCTGGCGCGATCGAGAAGGGCCTGATTGACCTGATACGGCAGCAGCAACTGGGCATAGCGTGCGGCCTCCTGCTCTTCGCCCATACTTGCCCAGACATCGGTCACGACCACGTCGGCGTTCGCAACGGCATCTCCGGCGCTGTCACAGAACTCGATGTGATCGGCGTGCTGGCGGGCCAGCTCGGCGTCCGGGGACAATGCTTCGGGGCAGGCAATCGCCAATGTGAAATCCAGCAGCTTCGCCGTGTTGATGTAAGAGTTGCACATGTTGTTGCCAGGACCGATCCAGGCCATGCGAGCGCCTTTTACATCGCCGCGCAGTTCGACGCAGGTTTGAATGTCGGCCAGCAACTGACACGGGTGCAGCAGATCCGACAAGCCATTGATAACCGGGATCGCTGAAACACTGGCGAATTCCTGTTGTGTGGCATGGCTGTGGGTACGCAGCATGACGGCATCTACCATCTCGCTCATAACACGCGATGTATCGGTGATTGGTTCGCCACGACTAAGCTGACTGTCCTTGGGCGACAGATTGATCGCCTGACCGCCCAATTGCACCATGCCGGCCTCAAAGGAGGTGCGGGTGCGGGTAGAGGCTTTTTCGAAAATCATCGCCAGTGTGCGATTGTGCAGCGTGTCTCGGGTTTTGCCGCTCTTCCATTCCGCCTTGATGTTGATCGAGTTATCGATCACCGCGCGAAATTCAGCGGCGCTGAGGTCAGACTCGCTGATAAAGTGACGCACGCTCATGCTGTTGCAGCGTCATTTGACTGGCAGACACTCTCGATCGAGCGGGCCACGCGGCTGGCGACTTCGTCGATCTCATCGTCGCTGAGATTGTAGGGTGGCAACAGGCGCAGCACGTTGCCCGCCGTAACATTAAAAATTACCCGCTGTTCCAGCCCTGCCTTCACCAGAGTGGAGCAATCGGTATCCAGTTCAATGCCGATCATCATGCCGCGACCACGGATTTCCACAACCTCCGGGCGGTTGTGCAACGCGTCGTTCAGTTTGCTTCGCAGACGTTCGCCGCCGCGCTTTGCACGTGCCGGGAGATCCTCGCGCTGCAGGGTGTCCAGAACCTGCAGACCGACACGGGTGGCGAAGGGATTACCGCCGAAGGTGCTGCCGTGATGGCCGGGCTGAATCAGGTTGGCTGCGACGCCTCGCGTTAGACAGGCGCCGATCGGAATGCCATTGCCGAGCGCCTTGGCAGTGGTGATCACGTCCGGGATCACACCCATCCCGGTACTTGCGTACCAGTGCCCGGTGCGGCCGACGCCGGTCTGTATTTCGTCCGCTATCATCAGCCATTCCTGTCGATAGCAAAGCTCGCGCAGCGCGGGCAGGTAGTCATCGGCCGGCACCACAATGCCGCCTTCGCCGAGAATTGGCTCGACCATCACGGCGACGATGTTCGGATCGTCAGCGACTGCTTTGACCGCCTCTATGTCGTTGTACGGAACATGCACAAAACCACTGACCAGCGGCTCGAAACCGGCGTGTACTTTCGGGTTGCCGGTCGCGCTTAGCGTGCCCATGGTGCGGCCGTGGAAGCTGTCGTTGAAGGTGATTACCCGTGGCTGGTCGACACCCCGGCTATGACCGTACAGGCGCGTGAGTTTGATCGCGGTCTCGTTGGCTTCGGCGCCACTATTACAGAAGAAAACGGCCTCCATGCCACTGACTTCGCACAGTTTGGTGGCCAGATTTTCCTGATGCTCGATGCCGAACAGATTCGAGGTGTGCAGCAGTGTGGCGGCCTGTTCGCTGATGGCTCGGGTAACATCGGGGTGCGCATGGCCCAGCGCACAGACAGCGATGCCGCCCAGTGCATCCAGGTACTCATTGCCGTGATCGTCCCACAGCCGCGCTCCCTCTCCACGCACAAAAGACACTGGCAGTCTGGCGTAAGAGGGAATCAGTGAGCTTGTAGTAGGCGATGACATGCGGTGTCCTGAGGTTCCAGAATGCCCGGGGAGAGGCAATCATCTAGAGTAAGAAACTGCCGGTATGAAATCAATCGCTGTGTGATGCCGCGAGCCTGCACAAAAGGGCACAACACCTTGAATCACGTGCGCTAAACACCAGACTCAGAGACCGAAACTATGTAAACATAGCGGTTCGTCGCCGGCGTTTCGTGTACCGGCGTTACTCGATGGGTCATAGAGAGACAATGCAAGATGGAAGTGGAAGAGAGAATCAAGAATCACGTTGAAAACAACAAGGTGATTTTGTTCATGAAAGGCACACCGCAGATGCCGATGTGTGGTTTTTCCAGCCGCACCTCAGCGGCGTTGAAGGAGTGTGAGCGCGAGTTCGCCTACGTCAACGTTATCCAGGATTCCGAAGTTCGCGAGCGCCTGCCGGCCTATTCAGACTGGCCGACTTTCCCGCAGTTGTTTATCGACGGCGAGCTGATCGGCGGTTGCGATATCGTGATGGAGATGCACGAATCCGGTGAACTCAAGCGGATGGTACAGGCCGCCGTTCCGGCCAGTTAGGTACTGGCTGTCTGGTGAAGCGCCTCCCAGCGATTCACCACGTGGCAGAATAGCTCGGCGGTTTTTTCGGTGTCGTAGACCGCCGAGTGCGCATCTGCCTGGTTCCACCCCAGTTCTGCTGCCTGAACGGCGCGCGACAACACCGTTTGGCCCAGCGCCAGTCCACCCAGGCTGACGGTGTCCAGACAACTAAATGGGTGAAACGGATTGCGCTTGATGCCCGAGCGCGCCACGCAGGCATTCAAAAAACCCAGATCGAAATGGGCGTTGTGCCCAACCAGCACTGCACGCGTACACCCTGCCTCTTTGACGGCTTTTCGGATGGGCGAGAAGATATAGCCCAGTGCATCGCGCTCTTGGCGGGCCGCGCGCAGCGGATGCCACGGGTCGATGCCGTTTACCTCCATCGACTTCGGATCGAGATTGGCCCCTTCAAACGGCACCACGTGCGTGCTGACACAATCGGCCGGTCGCAATTGCCCAACTTCATCCATCTCGATCACGATGGCAGCAATTTCCAGCAGCGCATCGGTGCTCGCATTGAAGCCGCCGGTTTCCACGTCGACCACCACTGGCAAAAAGCCACGAAAGCGGCTGCGCATGGAGGCTGGATTGCCGGGTTTATAAGCGTTGTCAGTCATAGGATGGCTGGGTCAGAGCATTGGCTTTATTGAGGGTAGTGCGTTTCAGCGTTAGAACGGCATGGCTGCTGATGGCATGGCTCCCATGGCTGAGGGCGAATGGTATCAGGTAACAGCCGGGCGGCACGTGCAATCGTCGAGTTTCCGTTTTGGCACCGTCGCTGCCCGGGGATCTGGGCTATATTTCCGACTCTGTTCAGAGCTTACCGGTGGGACGGACTTTGTTGAGCCTGTTTAAGCAGTTTGTCGCGCTTGCGTTTTTACGTATAAAACCGCAGGACCTTCCGTCGCATCCGATGGCGTTGCAAGTCAGTGTGTTTGCTGCGCTTTCGATCAGCACGATTAGCCTGATTGCCAGCTATTCATTGCCGGGTGCCTTTTTGCGTAGTGTGCTCGCTATGTTGTTATCGGCGGCGTTCTTGTATGGCGTGCTGTCAATTCAGCAGCGACAGCAGCGATTCAATCAGGCATTCACCGCCATCTGCGGTGCCTCGATTGTGATCTATATCGTTGCGATACCCCTGTTCCCCTCACTTGGTGCCAGTACCGGCAATATCAGTGGCATGGTGCTCACGCTGGTGCTGCTGCTGGATATCTGGTCGCTCATCGTGACCGCCTATGTATACCAGCACACTTTCGAAGTGCCGTTTGCGCGTGGCATTGCCCTGGCGCTGTTGCTGATGTTCCTGACGCTGTTGGTGTTCGGTTTGTTTCCGGGGCCTGCGCCGCCTGATTTTTCCACCGGAAGCTGACAGCCCATGCATCTGCACATTATCGGCATCTGTGGCACTTTCATGGGTGGCGTGGCGCAACTTGCCAGTGCCGCCGGGCATCGCGTCAGCGGTTCTGATGCGAACGTCTATCCGCCAATGGATGAACAACTGCGCAAGGCCGGCATCGACCTGATGGAAGGCTATGCCGAGTCAAACCTTGATCCACGCCCCGACGTGGTAGTGGTCGGCAATGCGATCAGTCGCGGTAACCCGGAAATGGAAAAGGCGTTGGAACTGGGCCTTGTCTGTACATCAGGGCCGCTATGGCTTCGCGACAATGTGCTGCGCGAGCAATGGGTGGTTGCTGTTGCCGGCACCCACGGCAAAACAACCACCAGCAGTATGCTGGCATGGATACTCGAATACGCTGGCATGGCGCCGGGTTTTTTAATCGGTGGCGTACCGGGCAACTTCGGCCAGTCGGCCAGAGCGGGGGGAGGCTCTTTTTTTGTCGTTGAGGCCGACGAATACGACACCGCGTTTTTCGACAAGCGCTCCAAGTTCGTCCACTACTGGCCTCGCACGCTGGTGCTGAACAATCTCGAGTTCGATCACGCTGACATTTTCGATTCGATTGCCGACATCCAGCGTCAGTTTCACCACCTGGTGCGAACCATCGCAGCGCAAAGTCTGATCGTGGTCAATGGCGCCGACGAGCACCTGCGAGAAGTGCTGGCAATGGGCTGCTGGAGTCAGACAGAGACCTTCTCGGCAGAGCCACACAGCGACTGGCAGTTCAGCCAGCATGACGATGGCGGCCAGGTTCGTATGCCGGATGGTGCCGTCTGTGCGCTCGATGCCGGTCTGGCCGGCTTGCATAATTTATCCAATGCGGTCGCAGCGATTGCCGCGGCACGGCACACCGGCGTGCCGGTGTCAGTGTCGATCGAGGCATTGTCGCAGTTTGCCGGTGTTAAACGGCGGTTGGAGGAGATTGGCAATATCGCCGGTGTACGCGTGCTGGATGATTTCGCCCATCACCCGACGGCCATCGCCGCCACCTTGCAGGCCTTGCGCGCGCAGCTGTCGGGTGGGTCAAAGTTGATCGCGCTGGTTGACTTTCGCTCCAACAGCATGGCCTCTGGCATACATATTGAAAGCATGCCGTCCGCTCTGCAATGCTCGGATTACGCGTTGTTGCACAACGCGCAGCCGGATCGACTGGACTTGTCGGGCCTGTGCGAATCAGGTGCTAGCTGCACCGAGGTTTATCACAGCACCGACGACATGATTGCCCGGCTATCGAGTATTGCAGCGCCAGGAGATGTCATCGTCTGCATGTCAAATGGTTCATTTGCGGGCATACATCGACAAATATTGACTATGCTTAGCGGTAGAGACGGCTGATTGCTGGCGTTCTACGGCACTACTCGGAAACACTCTCGTTGAGACAGACTGCACGCGACACCGAAATGGGCAAACCACAAAGTACGGTACGGGAGCTGGATTTTTCTGTTCCTGCAAAGGTGAGCAAGTATCAGTTGCTCGACAGGATCGGCAGCGGTACCTGCGGCATCGTCTATCGCGCCTATGATGCGATTTTGTCTCGCGATGTGGCAATCAAGTTGTCCGAAGTTCAGGCACCCGATGCCAAGACCGGCAGAATGCCCGGTGCGCAACGCGCGTTTGTCACTGAGACTTTGTCAGCTGGACGGCTGTCCCACCCGAATATCGTCAGCGTCTACGACGCGGGCGTCGATGGCCCGCTGAACTACATCGTGATGGAGTACGTCGAGGGTGTGTCGTTGAAACAATATGGCAAGGGCAAACAGCAATTGCCGCCGCATCGCGTAATTCAGATCATCACTGAAGTCTGTGAGGCGATTGATTTCTCGCACCAGATGGGCATAGTCCATCGCGACATCAAACCAGCCAACATCATGGTATCAACGTCCGGCGACGTGAAACTGCTCGACTTTGGCATCGCGATCAACACCTCGGCGGAAGACGCCGGCGAGAACGGTCGCCCGTCGCTGGGTACACCAAATTACATGTCGCCTGAGCAGATCACCGGTAAGGAGCTTGGCCCCAGAAGTGACATCTACTCACTCGGCACAGTCCTGTTTGAGATGCTCACCGGTCAGCAGCTTTTTCGCGCATCCAAAGTGCGCGAGCTGTTTCGCGCGGTCGTGCATGATGTCGCGCCGCCACTGCGAACCATTCGCGAAGATCTGCCGCCAGAGCTTGAGCGAATCCTCGCTCGTGCGCTCGCCAAGCATCCGCAACATCGATTCGCCAGCGGCGCCGAGATGGCGCAGGCGCTGCGCGATGTGGCAGAGAAAATCGCCCCGCCAGATCTGCTCAGCCCCGAGCTGTCGACCTGGATGCCGATCGTCAATCAATTGAAGTTTTTCCAGGGATTCAGCGCTCGCAAGATCACCCGATTCGTCTCCCTGTGCACACTGGCCCGATTTGAAGGGGGCTCTACTGCACTGGGGCGCGACACGCTGGACAATCATTTGTACGTGATTCTGGAAGGTATTGCCAGTTTGCAGGATCACTCTGGTCTCGGCGCTGTGCTGGGCCCCGGCGATTGTTTTGGTGAGGGTGGATTCGTGCGCGGTGACAAGAATCCAGTCCAGATCGATGCCATGACTGATGTGGTCGCGCTGAAGGTTCGGTCTTCAGACGTGCATGAGTTGTCGCCGGCGGAGCAACTGGGCTACTACCAGATGATCGCCAATCATCTGTCGCAAAAAACCACCCCTGCTGCAGACGAGCTGCTGCTCGACCTCGCGCTCTAGTTAATCCAATCCTAGGTTGCCGCCGATCGAGCGGCAACCGCATCACTCGATTCGGTATGATGTCGTCCCTCGACAACAGGGCGAATCGACGATGGATACTCGGGATGCGTTAAACGGTGCACTGGTGGCGGACGCCGCCGCAATGGGTTTGCACTGGATGTACGATCAGGCGCATCTCAAACGCGTCGCTACCAGCGGTGATGTACTCTTTCGCCAACCCGATGCGGCCATCTTCGATGGTCAGAAGTCCTATTTCGCCCATCCAGCCAAACGCACTGGCGATGCATCGCACTATGGCGAGTCCGCCCGGGTCGCCGCCACCGCTGCGTTCTCGGAAGACGGTTACCAGCGCGATCAGCATGTCGCCCTATTCATGGAAACGTTTGGCCCCTGCGGCAGCTACTGTGGTTTTGCTGACAGGCCAACCAAAGCACTGGTCGCGGCGATTCTGGCTGCCGGTGACGAGCTGCCAGAACAGCCTGCTGCCGACGATACGCAAATGCCGCCACTGGCCGTTGTGCCTGCACTGTTTGTCACCCGGGCAGATCAGCAGTCGCTGGCCCATGCTGTCAGCCTGTTTACCCATAACCCGGTCGGCTTGAACGGATCTGCGACCGTGCTTGCCTGCTTGCAGGCGTTGGCTGAGGGTGCGGCACTCCCCGATGCGTTGCGTTCAAGCGCCGAGTCGGTCGCATCCGGGAAATTGCAAGGCAAATTGCTGGAGGCGCTGGCGTACGCCGGTGGTGACTACGATCCACTTGGTGCGGCGGATCACTTTGGCATGCCCTGCCATATGGTGCAGGGGTTGCCGGTCGTCTGGCATCTGCTGGCACACAGCCATGATTTCGAATCTGCGGTGCGCGATAACATTCTGTGCGGCGGCGATTGCTGCGGCCGGGGGGGGGGGGGGGGGGGGGGGCGGCCGGGGGGGGGGGGGGGTGGGGCC
>CAZNIS010000005.1:0-142075 GCA_964573105.1 uncultured Granulosicoccaceae bacterium | reverse complement strand
CACACAGCCATGATTTCGAAGCTGCGGGGCGCTAAAACATTGTGGGCGGGGGCTATGGCGGCGGCGGGGCGAGGGCGGGGGGCGCCATCGCCGGATTGGTTTACGGCATCCCGCAGAGCATGCGCCAGCGGGTCACCGCGCCACTGTACTGACAGCGTTTCAGGCGGCGCTTTGCTCGAGCAGGCGCCGCTCCCAGTCAATCGCCGTTCGAACGATCGTCTCGAGATCGTCGTACTGCGGAGTCCACTTCAGGGTCTGGTGGATTTTGTCGACGTTGGCGATCAGCTCGGGCGGATCACCGGCGCGACGCGGATGCTCGACGATCTTGATCGGGCCACCGATGACCTTCTGAACCATATCCAGGACTTCGCGAACGCTGTAGCCGTGACCATAGCCACAGTTCAGACGCGTCGACTCACCACCGTGACGCAGATAGTCGAGCGCCTCGATGTGGGCAGCCGCCAGATCTGACACGTGGATGTAGTCGCGAACGCCAGTGCCGTCTGCAGTCGGGTAATCGGTGCCGTAGACGTATATTTCGGGTCGCTTGCCGACTGCTACCTCAGCAGCCACCTTGATCAGCAGCGTGGCGTTCAGCGTCGACTGCCCGATCTCGCCTTCCGGGTCGCATCCGGCCACATTGAAGTAACGCAGGATTACGTGGCGCATATCGCAGGCCTTGTCGAGATCTTCGAGCATGTACTCGGACATCAGTTTCGACATGCCGTAAGGATTGATCGGCGCTGTCGGTGTCTCTTCAGTGCAGGGCTTGCCGTCTGAGGGAATGCCGTAGGTCGCCGCCGTCGAGCTGAAAATGAAATGGCTCACCTTGTTGCGCTGGCAGCACTCCAGCAGGCTGCGGGTGCTGCTGGTATTGTTGCCGTAGTACTTGAGCGGGTTTTCGACCGATTCGGGTACCACCGTATGCGCGGCAAAATGCAGCACTGTGTCTACCTGATTGTCAGCCATGATCCGGTCGACCAGTTCTGTGTCGCCGGTTTTGCCTTGCACAACTTCACCAAACAGCACGCTTTCCGCAAAGCCAGTTGAAAGATCATCCAGAACGATGATGTTCTCACCACGCTGGCCCAACTGCTTGACTGTGTGGCTGCCGATGTAGCCAGCGCCGCCA
The DNA here is from genome assembly GCA_964573105.1 of uncultured Granulosicoccaceae bacterium. Classification (GTDB taxonomy): domain Bacteria; phylum Pseudomonadota; class Gammaproteobacteria; order Granulosicoccales; family Granulosicoccaceae; genus CAKZSB01. The sequence goes on along the minus strand of CAZNIS010000005.1, from coordinate 140,943 downwards.
GTCACCAGAATTGTTTTGTTTGTCATTAGTTATAGGAACTCGTTGTCGCGAATCGATTCGATCAAACCTGCCCGTCAGCCACATCATAGCGCAATGCCAGACCGGGGCGCGCGCGACCGTTAAAGCTGCCGACAAGGTGGGTTTGCGAGTGGGCGAACCAGTGGTTTCGCCACACTCCAGACCCGCACTAGCGGCGCCAGCCGCGTGGCACTGAAGACAGGCCACATTATTTAACGAACGGTTTGCTCAATGGTTACAGTGGATGTCGACCAACGTGGTCTGTAAATTAGGGTACAAGTCAACTATTTAGCGCAGAGCCGCTGCACGGTTTACAGGCTTTTACCGGTGTGGTCATGTCAATCTGGTAGAATCCCGGAGCTTGGGGCTCGGGAGATGGGTTTCAAGTGCTTGAAATCTGTCTGAAAGTTGGCAGGTTCCCCGAGTCGAAATACGGATGAGCACGGCAATGCCGGATTTACTGAAGAAAACAATTGGAATAGCGGTGCTGGTGTTATCGGTGGGCGGAACCTCCTGCAGTGCTTTCATGCATAGCTGGCAGGGTGGTCAATCCGGCGGTGCGACCGAGTTGTCCAAATGACCCGTAGAACGACGCCAGGCGGTGCTCGCCGGGTAGGCGGCCAGGTTGGCCGCAAACCGATATTCAAGGCCAGTCGCGCGCTGTTGTTGTACCTGCTGCCGTTGCCGGTATTGTTCGCCAGCCTCTACGGGGTGCTCTACGGCAATATGCGTGTTGCGATTGGCGCGGGTGTCGGCTTTGCGCTGGCCATGTTTGGCGCACAGTTGGTCCGCCAGGGGCTGACGCTCGAGGTCGAGTCGCGGCGTCGTAAAATCGTGCGCCGTCTCAGCACAGTACCCTACAAACTGATCGGTCACGCCGTCGTCGGAGGCTCAATGGCCGTGGTCGCGCTCAGTGTCGTCGGTCATTCGATTCCAACGGCGCTGCTGGTCGGCATCGCATCCGCACTGGGATCGTTTCTGGTCTACGGGCTCGACCCGTCGCGCTCGCTGCCCGATGCACCCGCTGTCGGTGTGACGTCCGAGGAAGTGATTGAAATTCTGAATGAGGCGGATGGCAAGATTGCCGGCATCGAGGCCGCAGCCGACCAGATCCGCAACCTGGAACTCAAGCAGCGGTTGCAGGGAATCGTCGGTGGTATCCGCGAAATCACAGACATCGTCGAGGACGATCCGCGGGATTTGCGCCGCGCGCGAAAGTTCCTGAAAGTCTATCTGGATGGCGCGCGACGAGTCACCGAAGGTTACGCCGCCACTCACCCGAGCAATCAAAGCGGCGAGCTTGAAGACAACTTCCGGTCAGTGCTCGGCACCATGGAAACCGTCATCGCGGAACAAAAAGAGCGGCTGCTCGAAAACAATCTGACCGAACTCGATGTTCAGATAGAAGTGTTGCAGACACAACTCGAACGTGAAGGGGTCTGACCCGGTTTCGGCGCATCCCACCGCATAACACAATTGTCAGGAGAGTATTAATGTCAGAGAACAAAGTCGACACTGCCGAGCGCGAGCTCGCCGAGAGCGTAGAGTCGCTAAAGGGTATGTTGGCGCCCGATTTAAAAAACGAGATGGTCACGCTGGAGACGGCCAACGCTGAAGACCGATCGCGGATCGAAAGTCTGATGAGTGACATTCAGCTGGGTGATTCAAACAGTATCCTGTTCTACGGAAGCAAAGCCCAGGAACGTTTGACCACGATCAGTGACAACATGCTCGAAGGCGTGCGCAACAAAGATGTGGGCCCCGCAGGTAAGTCGCTCAACGACATGGTCACCGTGTTGCGAGGTTTTGACGTCGCCGGTCTGGACCCCAATCGCAAGCCTGGTTTTTTTGCGCGCCTGTTTGGTCGCACCCGGCCAATCGTGCAATTCATTCAGGAATACGAGGGCGTTCGCCGTCAGATCGATTCGATTACCGACAACCTCGAAGATCACAAAACCAAACTACTGACGGACATTGCGAGCCTCGATCGGCTCTACGACGCCAACCTCGACTACTTTCACACGCTGGAACTCTACATCGCTGCGGGCGAGGAAAAACTCGAACTGCTGGATACCAAAGAAATACCCGCAATGCAGGATGCAGCGCAAGGCTCTGAAGAAGTACTGAAATCGCAGGAACTGCGCGATATCCGCACCGCACGCGATGATCTGGAAAGACGAATCCACGACTTGAAACTGACGCGTCAAGTCGCGATGCAGAGCTTGCCGTCGATCAGAATGGTGCAGGAAAACGACAAAGGGCTGGTGTCAAAGATTGACTCGACTCTGGTCAACACTGTACCGCTGTGGCGCACTCAACTGGCTCAGGCCGTGACCGTCTTTCGCTCGCAACAGGCTGCCAAGAGTGTCAAGGCCGCGACCGATCTGACCAACGACCTGCTGGAGAAAAATGCCGAGACGCTGCGCGAGGCCAACCGCGAGGTGCGCGAGCAAATGGAACGTGGCGTATTCGATATTGAATCGGTCAAGCGCGCCAATGAAAACCTGATCGCAACGATCGAGGAGAGCCTGAGAATCGCGGATGAAGGCAAACGCAAGCGCCGCGAAGCCGAGGTGACGCTGGAGCAGCTTGAAAGCGATTTGAAGGGTAAGCTGGCGTCGGCGAGCGCCGCATCACAAGCAAACGCGGGAGCATAAAGTGGGACTATTTGACAAACTGTTTGGTGAATTTGTCGATGTTATCGAATGGACCGATGACACCAATGACACCATGGTTTATCGCTTCGAGCGCTACGGCAACGAGATAAAATATGGTGCCAAGCTGACAGTGCGTCCTGGCCAGGCCGCCGTGTTTGTCAATGAGGGGCAGGTCGCCGATGTGCTGGGTGAGGGCATGTACGAACTCGAAACCCGAAACTTGCCAGTGCTGTCCACTTTGCTCAGTTGGGATCACGCTTTTAGTAGCCCGTTTAAGGCTGAAGTCTATTTCGTCAGCACGCGTCGTTTCACCGACCTTAAATGGGGCACCAAGAATCCACTGATGATTCGCGATGCCGAGTTCGGTGCCGCCCGGGTTAGAGCGTTCGGCACCTATTCGGTCAAAGTCGATGAGCCTGAGAAATTCATTCGCGAGATCGTTGGCACGGATGGCAATTTTCAGGTCGATGAAATCAGCGATCAGCTGCGCAACCTGATCACCTCGCGATTTTCATCTGCCGTCGCGTCGGCCGGAATACCGGTGCTGGATCTGGCGGCCAACTACGAGCAACTGGGTGATGTTATCGTTCAGCGCATCGCACCCGAGTTTGGCGAGTACGGTCTTGAACTGACGAAACTACTGGTCGAAAACGTATCGGTTCCGCCGGCAGTTGAAGAGGCGCTGGATAAACGTACCAGTGCGGGTATGGTTGGCAATCTCGATCGCTACATGCAATATCAAACCGGGTTGGCGATTGAAGCGGGTGCGGAGAATCCTGGCGGCGCCGCTGGTGCCGGTATCGGTTTGGGAGCCGGGCTTGCCGTGGGTCAGCAAATGGCAAACAGCATGCAGCCCTCTGTCGCGCGCGAGAGTGCAGCCGACGCACTCCCGCCGCCGCTGCCGGGCAGCCGACGTTTTCATATCGCGATCAATGGCCAGGCCAGCGGTCCGTTTGGCAGCGAGGGGCTGCAGCAGCGTGTCGATTCCGGGGAACTGACAGCCAGTACACTGGTCTGGTCAAAGGGGATGGCGGAATGGGTTACGGCCGGCAGCGTTGATGAGCTTGCCGATCTTTTCCAGCAGGACCAGCCGCCGCCGATCCCCTCGGCTTGATACACGGTATTCAGACTCGCTAACTGAAGGTCTCTCTTGGAAAAACGGTTTACAGCCATTGACTGGCCGGAGTCGGTAGCGGTAGGCAACGACGCACCCGTTGCCAAGGACGAAACCCGATTTCCCTGTAGCCAGTGTGGCGGTATGCTGGCCTATTCGATTGGTACCGACACCATGGAGTGTCGGTACTGTGGCCACGACAACCCGATTGTTGACGCAGACGTCGATATTCGGGAGCTCGATCTGCCCTCGGGTCTGCAGCGGCTGGAAACAGCGCGCAAAGTCGGTGCCACTGAAACGGTACTCAAGTGCCCCAACTGTGCTGCAGAGTTCAACATGGCGGCGACACTGCACGCCAGCGACTGTCCGTTCTGTGGCACGGCAGTGGTCACCAGCACTGGCGATGTTCAGGAGTTCTCACCACAGGCACTGTTGCCGTTTGCGATCACTGAGGCACAGGCGCGCGAAGCCTATCGCAAGTGGATAAGCGGTCGCTGGTTCGCGCCCAGCAAACTAAAAACTTTTGCTCGTGAAGATCACGGCCTGAATGGCATCTACATTCCGTACTGGACCTATGACAGTGACACCTTCACCGCCTACGCCGGCTTGCGCGGTGATACTTACTACGTTCAGCAGAGCTACACCGCGATAGAAAATGGACGCCGGGTCAGGCGAACCAGGATGGTGCCGAAGATTCGCTGGACGCCAGTGCAGGGGCGCACCGATCGTCATTTTGACGATGTGCTGATCGGCGCCACCCGCACGCTGCCGCGCAAGATCACAGACTGGCTGCAGCCGTGGGATCTGGAAAACCTCGTGCCCTACACCGAAGACTACCTGGCTGGTTTTCAAAGTGAGGTGTATCAGGTTGCGCTGGACGAAGGGTTCGGCTACGCCAAGAAAGTTATGCTATCGATGATTCGCGATGATGTCAGGCGACATATCGGCGGTGATCAGCAACAGATACAACGCCTGCACACCCAACACAAAGACACCACGTTCAAGCACGTACTGTTGCCGTTGTGGAGCGCTGCATTCGAGTTTCGTGGCAAGCACTATCGGTTTGTGGTCAATGGCCGAAACGGAAGAATTCGCGGTGAGCGCCCCTATAGCGTTGTGAAAATCGCGCTTGCCGCCATCGCCGGTGCCGTGTTGTTAGGTGGACTGGTCTATGTGATGGAGCCGATTATGCTGGAGCGCTCGGCGACCAGTGGGCAGATCATTTTTCCCACCGAATCCTATCGACACTTCGATCCGTTTCGCGATTTCGGCCGCTAAATAAACACGACCTGGAGACTGAATTGGAAATTGCCTGCCTCGACCTGGAAGGTGTGCTGGTGCCGGAGATCTGGATTGGTGTATCCAAAACGACCGGTATCGAGGCGTTAGCAGCCACGACACGTGACGTGCCTGACTATGACGAGCTTATGCGTCAGCGTCTCACCTTGTTGAAAGAGCACAACCTGCGGCTGCCCGATATCGAAGAAGTCATAGCAGGCATGGAGCCACTGCCCGGCGCTGGCGAGTTTCTGGACTGGATGCGCGAGCGTTTTCAGGTGGTGATCCTGTCTGACACCTTTTACGAATTTGCCCAGCCGTTGATGCGCCAGCTGGGGCATCCCACGCTGTTGTGTCATCGACTGACAATCGATGACAACCAGAATGTCGTCGACTATCGGCTGCGTCAGGCAGACCCGAAACGCAAATCGGTACAAGCATTCAAAGCATTGTCGTATCGAACAATCGCGTCTGGCGATTCATATAATGACTTGTCGATGCTCGAAGAGGCAGATGCCGGTATCCTGTATAGCCCGCCCGCGAGCGTGATGCGCGACTACCCGCAGTATCCGGTGGCGCGAGACTATCAACAGTTGCGTGATCAGTTTCTGATCGCGAGCAACCGTTATTGACCGTCCGATGTTCAGGTCGTTTTGACCTTCAACTCTGTCATTAGATCGTTGGCGATATTTTCTATCGCCAGTTGAACTTCATCCAGGTCGATATTGCGGTTTGCCGTGATGTGGGCGGTGGCCCGAAACAACGGTGCTGATGACATCGGCGCTTCGGAAAATTCGGTCGATATCTCCTCGATGTTGATTTCAAAACTGGCGAGCACGGCGGCGATATCTCTGACGATTCCTGCCCGGTCAGTCCCCACAACCTCGAGCTCAAGTTGACGCAATCCGACCAGATCGGGCGTATTCGAGCCGGTTTCACGGGCGACAATCTGCAGACCCTCTGCCTCCAGATCCGCGAGCGCGCCGAGTAGCGACGGGTAGTGCCGCGCCTCGATATCGGCGTGCAGGATACCGGCGAATTCGCCCTGAAGATTGGCCATTCTGCTTTCCAGCCAATTGGCGTTGTGATCGAGCAACAGCGTTGACAGTCGATTGACGATACCCGGGTGATCGCGGCCGACCATAGTAAGTACAAATGACTTTCGCAGGCTCATCAATGCTCTCGATAGTGAACGGGGTGAATCGCTATTGTGGGCCAGGTGCATGGCTGCCGCAAAGACTCTGCGTGTGGTAGCAAAGAGGGTGTGGTGAACGCGCTGGACCGATACGACGGTAGCACGTGGCAGCGGTAATAGAGCAGTGCTTGCTTTACAATGCGCGATATCCAGCCGCAGGATTCCAACCGCATGAGCCTCTCAGTCAACGTCATCGATCACCCTTTGATTCAGCACAAGCTGACACTGATGCGAAAAACCAGCGCATCGTCATCGACGTTTCGCTCGTTGCTGAAAGAAATCAGTCACTTGATGGCTTATGAGATCACGCGCGATCTGCCGATTGAAAACACCGAAATCGAAACACCACTTACAAAAATGGACGCGCCGGTACTGGCTGGTAAAAAGTTGTGTCTGGTATCTATCCTGCGCGCGGGCAATGGACTGCTGGAGGGCATTCTCGAGTTGATCCCGTCGGCGCGCGTGGGTCATATTGGCCTGTACCGTGACCCGAAGACGCTCGAAGCAGTTGAGTATTACTACAAAATGCCCTCGGAACTCGATCAGCGACTGGTCATTGTCGTTGACCCGATGCTGGCGACAGCCAATTCTTCCATCGCGGCGATCACCCGTTTGAAGGAAGGCGGAGCCGGCAATATTCGTTTTCTGTGTTTGCTGGCAGCGCCAGAGGGAATTGACGCGTTTCACGCGGCACACCCGGATGTGCCGGTGTATACGGCGGCGATCGACGATCACCTCAATGAGCACAAATATATCGTGCCCGGCCTCGGTGATGCCGGCGATCGCATTTACGGAACCCGCTAACGGCTGATTGTCGTGATCAACATCGACCAGGGCGATGCCTTTGCAGCGGTGTCGCGTGTGTTTGGCAACGCCGGATTGCAGCGGCTGCAGCAGGCGCATATCTGCGTGGTCGGCCTGGGTGGCGTGGGTAGCTGGGCGGTAGAGGCACTTGCTCGTACCGGTGTGGGGGCACTCACTTTAATCGATCACGACGACATCGCGCAATCCAATATCAATCGGCAGGTTCACGCTGACCAAAACACGATTGGCAATTCCAAAGTGGATCGCATGACCGAGCGGGTAAAGAGTATCAACCCGAACTGTGAATGCACGGCGATCGACGACATGCTCGTGACCAATAACCTGCAGCGCTATATCGACAACACATACGACTATGTTATCGATGCCATTGACAGCATCAAATTCAAGTCAGCGTTGATCTATCACTGCAAGCGCAATCGCATACCCGTCATCACTACAGGTGGTGCCGGTGGCCTGACCGATCCCACACAGATCAGTATCAGCGATCTGTCGCGCACCTGGAACGATCCACTGGCGGCAACGGTACGCAAACGCCTGCGCACAGACTATGGCTGGACGACCAATCCGAAGCGTCGATTTGGAGTCGAATGTGTATTTAGTAAACAACAGCCGGTTTATCCTCGCGCCGATGGGTCGGTGGGGCACGAAAAACCCGGTGTGCCCGGTGCCAATCTGGATTGCGAGTTTGGCTATGGATCTCTGGTCGGGGTGACAGCGGTGTTTGGCATGATTGCGGCTTCGCGCGTGATGGAAAAACTGTGTCGCTAGACGTGCGCACGATTGATAGCGCGTGCTGACAAATCCCCGTGACAAGATAATAGACTGAACATTGGCAGCAATAAATCTCCAACCTTTTGAATGTCCTTCGCAGGATGGTTCGACCCTGCGTGGCTGGAAGACCGACAGACCCGATCGGCCGGTATTGTTTTTCCTGCACGGCAATGGCTTGTGTGGTCGTATCTATGAATCATTTCTCGCGCAGTTTGATCCACAGTTCGAATTGATTCTGCTCGATATCACCGGTCACGGTGCAAGCGATGCGGTGGCGGACTTTCCAGGCTGGAATCGTATCGCTGAGCTTTGTACCGAAGCGTTAAATCGCTGTTGTGATGCAAGCCGGGAGGTTGTCGTTATCGGTCACAGTTTTGGCGGCATACTGGCCATACTGATGGCGGCGAGTGCGCCCGGTCGATTTTCAAACCTGATGTTGCTAGACCCCATTCTCTTTCCCCGCCGTATGCTGATGATGTTTACGCTGGTCAAATGGCTCGGTCTGACAGAACGGGTTCATCCAATGGTGCGGATGACGAAAAAACGCCGGCATCAATGGGCGACCAGAGACGATGCACTGGCCTATTTTAAAAGTCGCGGGGCCTTCGCCCGATGGGACGACCTGGCACTGACAAACTATGTGCAATACGGTTTGAAAAAGGGGGCAGACAATAACGTCGTGCTGGCTTGTGATCGATCACTGGAGGCCGAGATCTTTGCAACCTGGCCACGCGGTCTTTGGCGCTGCGTTCGCGCCGTATCCGATCCGACCCATATCATCATGGGGCAGGACACCTATTCGTTTGCAAAAGACGCTGCAGCTACCGCGCAACGTGTCAATCAGAGTATCGTAACCAGCCATATTGAGGGCGATCACTTTTTTATGCTTGAGCAGCCGTTAGAAACTGCGCAGCGCGTGATGGCAGAATTGCGCAAGTCATCTGATTAATACTGCGTGTTGCGTTCAAGCAATCGCGCTCACAGGGCAATGTGAGTTTTCAATTTGGCTGTGAAAGCAGTTGTTGTTAAAGCAATCCCGCGCGCTGTGGCCCGTATTGCGCTTTGAGTTGATCGGCCAATTGCTGTGCGGCTGTTTTCTGATCGTCATCGAGCGTCTGGGTGCAAATACTCTTTGCGTCCAGGTGATCGTCGTAGCCGTTGGACACTGCTACATCAACCCAGGCCGCGCAACTCAGGTAGTCGACCGGGGTGCCAAGCCCATCATGGAAAAGGGTACCCAGTGTGTATTGTGCATGCGCGTGTCCCTGCTCGGCGGCGAGCTTGTACCATTTAAACGCCTGCTCGTAGTCGTGCTCGATGCGATTGCCCTCGTGCAGCAGTGAGCCGAGTAGTGTCTGTGCCTCGGCGTTGCCCATCGATGCAGCTTTGAGATACCAGCGCTGGGCGGCACTGTAGTCCTGCGTCACGCCCAGCCCTTCACTGTACATGTAGCCCAGTTTCAACTGCGCCATGTCATTTCCCTGGACGGCCGCATCGAGCCACAGACTGCGCGCTTTTTCGTAGTCTGTCGAACCAGCCCGGCCGTTGTAGTAGATATCGCCCAGGGCATATTGTGCGCGGTGATCGCCTGCAGTCGCAGCCTTGTCAAACCAGTTGACGGCCAGCGGCAAATTTCTCTCCACACGCACACCTCTGTGCAACAGATCCCCCAATTCGAACTGGGCATCGGTGTCGCCCTGGTTCGCTTTTTCTTCCAGCGCCAGAAACTCATCGGCGCTCAGCCTCGGTATTTCAGGAGCATTGCCTGTTTCCGCATCGGTCGCCGGGGGTGGCTGGTCTGCGGCAGGCTGCGTGTCATCGGCGACTTCAGTCGCCTCTTCAGCCGTGTCGTCTGAGGATGATTTTGGCGCAGGTGGCAGAAGCCTGTCGGTCTGAATGCCGGTTTGCGCGTTGGCGCGATCGAGGCGCTGGGGTTCGTATAGCGTGTTTGGGGTGCGTTCCGGTGGTGACCCGCAGGCGCCAAGCAGGGTTAACAGGCAGAATATGCCAGGCAATCGCCAGTCAATTGATCGAGTGCTGGGTGCACGGCTTGCCGGTTTTGGCTCGATGTGTCGGTTCATGTGAGCGTGGAGCGAGAATGTGAGATAAGAGTGCGCGCGTGTGTTGAGCAAACTAGCAAATTGGCGCACATCGTTTCTTTACAATTTGGCACACCCGACGCGCTCGTCACTGCGGCCACTGGTGGCTATGCGATACCTGCATCGAGGCTTGCCGCCATCAGCATGCCAAGTTCTTCGCATTGGGTTTCAAATTCAGGGCGAAACGTGCCATGGCAGAGTGTAGGCGAGCTGATTGATCGCCAGCGCAAACCGGTGACTATGCGCTCCACCGCAGTAATGGTACCAGTGCCATCGAGTCCGGCTCTGACGTAAAGCGCATAGGGTGTGCCCTGTTTCTCCTCCAGTACCGGGTAATAGACTCGATCGAAAAAGTCCTTTAGCGCGCCGCTCATATAACCAAAATTTTCGGTAGTACCGAGGATGATTCCATCTGCTGCCAGCACATGATCGACAGTGGTGTCGAACGGGCTAAGCAAAAGGCTTTCTACCTGCTCAATGTCAGGGTGTTGTGCACCGCGCAGCGTTGCCTCGCCCAAGAGTCGTGTATTGGGCGACGGCATGTGGGTGACAATAAGCAGTGACTTTTTCTCGCCCATAGTGGCAGCACTATTCTTCTGCCGCGCCGCCGAATACTTCGATCATTCGGGGAAACAGCGTGGAGAACTGTAGTGCCATCAGGGTCATGTTGGCATCGAAAATAGCAGCTGCGTCGAGATCGGCAGTGTCTGATTCGTCAGTCTCTGCGGTATCGAGAAACTTGATCTTGCTAAAGACAAATTCATTGTCGAGCACGAATGACAAGGTCTCGGACGATTCGATTGCGATCTTGATGACCTGCTTGCCACTGGTCGACAGCGCGCGGATTTCGTCGCTTGCCAGATCCTGTTTGTTGCATCTGACGATGCCGGCGATGTTGTCTTCATCCTGCAACACACATTCATCGCCCAGCGCCAGATCGGCGGGTGGTTTGCGCGTGCCTTTGAGCCAGCGAGTGAACAGCTTGGCCGGATCAGTTGCCGTTTGCACTGGCTTGACGTAGAGGCTGCCGAGCGTCTCGCGCAAAAAGGAGGTGCACTGATCTACTTTCTTGGTGCTGGAACTGTCCACGACCAGCAGGCCCTGCGCAGGCATGATTAGAATCTGGTCGTAGGTGGAGCGGGTGAAAGCCTGTCCCGTCAGCTCCATCACCACGTTATCGCGAATTTCCAGTTTCTCGCGCCCGCGAATCTTGCGATCGACTTTTTGCTCTAGCGCCTGAATCCGCTCGGCCATGTGTTCGGCAATAACGCTGGCCGGCAGGATGCGCTCTTCGCGCCGCGCCTTGAGTAAAAGGAACCCGGAACTCGCATGGACCAGCAATTCGGCCTCTTCGAGTGGCGGTACCCAGCCATAGCTATCCAGTTGGCGCCGGGAGCAGGGTGAGAACAGCTTGTCCTGCAGCAATTCGTGCAATGATTCGGCATCGTGCTCGAATTTGCTCTCCAGTTGATAGAGGCTGGCGGCCTTGAACCACATGGTTGATCCGGTAGAGTTGGGGGACGAGAATTGTAACGGAATCGGCGCCGTTGCAATGCGATTCCGCAACCTTCACGTCGCCACTACACTGGGAAGATCCATGAGTACAGCGCTGTTTACCCACCCGGACTGCGTCAGGCACGAAATGAGCGAGGGTCACCCGGAGCGACCGGCCCGCATTGGCGCCATCCTCGACGACCTCGAGCGCGAAGGGCTGATCGAACGGCTCGATCGAGTCGAGCCAACCGCGGCGACTCGCGAGCAACTCGCCCGTGCGCACGGGGGCGAATATATCGATTTGCTGTTCGAGCACTCGCCACAGAGTGGCATGGTGCAGCTGGACGCAGACACCGCGATGAATCCTCACTCATTGTCCGCCGCACTGATGGCAGCCGGTGCTGGCGTACAGGCAGTGGATCGCGTAATCGCCGGTGACAATCGCAACGCGTTCTGCTGCGTGCGACCGCCGGGTCATCATGCAGAGCGCAACACCGCAATGGGTTTTTGCTTTTTTAGCAGCATTGCAGTGGCGGCACTGCACGCGTTGCAGCATCAGTCGATCGAGCGCGTAGCGATTGTCGATTTTGATGTCCATCACGGCAACGGCACCGAAGATATCGTCGCCGATAACGATCAGATATTCTTCTGCTCAACCTTCCAGTATCCCTTTTATCCTGGAAAATACGGCGATAACGTTGCCGGCAGAGTGGTCAACGTGCCTTTGCCAGGTGGCACGGATGGCAGTGTGTTCAGACAGGTGATGGAACGCGACTGCCTGCCGGCGCTGCGTGACTTCAATGCCGATCTGATTTTCATCTCGGCCGGCTTCGATGCCCATACCGATGATCTGCTCGGTGGATTGAATTTTGTTGAAGACGACTTCGCATGGATCACCGGCCAGTTGCTGGAGGTTGCCGCCGAGCAGTGTGACGGGCGAGTCGTCTCAATGCTTGAAGGCGGCTACGATCTGGCATCGCTCGGGCGCAGTGCCAGTGCGCACGTGCGTGTGTTGCTGGAGCAGGCTGGCTGAACTAAATGCTGAACTGGCGCTGGAACAACTCGTTGAAGCGCGGAATGTCACTCTTCGGCAGCCGATTAATACCGGCGGCCGCCTTGCGGCCGCCACCGGTGTCGAATTGGCGGCATAGCTCGTCTGCTCCCTCGCGTCGATTGATCGGTGCCCTGACGCTCACCTGAAACACATCGGTCTCGATTTCACTCAACAGAGCATGCGCGCGATCCGGGTGGGCCCGCGCCAGCTCGTTGCCGTAGACACCGCCGACGCGACGCGCCCAGCGCTGCATGGGAAAGGTGAAAGTCGCGCAGGATTCGCCCAATAACTGAGGCTCGACTGCACGCGCATTGTCCATGTCGCTGGCATAGCCCGAGCGCAGTGTGTCGAAAACCTCACTCTGTGCAATGAAATCAAAGGGGTCAGGGTACTCCAGCAAGCGCTGAAAGAGATTATCTGGCGAGAAGAATAGATCCTCTACAGTGGCCCCGTAGCCGTTGTAGTTCAACAGTGTGCCCAGCTCTTCGAGTTGCGCCAGTTTTTCTTCATTAAAGTCAAGTTTGGCTGCCGCTGTTGTCGCTGCGCGATGCAGGTTATCGCCGAAAGCCGCTGTTACTGCCCACGGCAGATAGGCATCCTGTAAATGCTGATTGACCAGCAACCCGGTACATATTTCTGCATCGGTATCGATCGCTGCCTGTAGCGCCGGGTGAGCGGGAATTTCCCCCGGAAAGTGATGGTCGAAATACTCGACGCTTGAACCTCCATCCAGAATTTGCAGCAGGGCTTTGTTGTTCTTGTCCATCGATATATCGAGAACGGTGAACGAGCTGTCGGTCACGTCGGCTAGTCGAGACAGCAGATCGATATCCCGCTTGACACCGGTGACCAGCGTTGATTGTTTCGGGGTGTGCAAACGCAATTGCAGTAGTGAGCAGATGCCGTCGGCATCGCCGTTAAAGACGTCGTAGTGGCTCATGAGCAGTGGTTTTCTTTTTTAATGGGTGGCGTCGACGATTTCTTTGACCAGCTGTGGTCCACAGTAGATAAAGCCGCTGTAAATTTGTACCAGAGTGGCACCGGCCTGTAGGTGATCGACTGCATCCTGCGCACACATGATGCCACCGCAACCGATTATGGGGATTTCACCCTGCAATCGATCGGCCAGGTGTTTGATCGTATTGCGTGAGCGAATGGTCAGTGGCGCGCCACTCAGTCCTCCTGCCTCAGTCGAGCGAGGTGAGTCTTCGACACCGTCTCTGGACAAGGTGGTATTGGTGGCGATAACGCCGTCGATCTCATGCTTTATCAACAGGTCACAAAACTGTTCGATTTCATCCTGGGACATATCGGGGGCGATTTTTACCGCAACCGGTACCTGACGGTCGTGTTCATCGGCCAGTTTTTTTCGATTGGTTTGCAGCAATTGCAGCAATGAAACGAGCTGCTCACCAAGCTGCAGCTTGCGCAGGCCCGGTGTGTTTGGTGAAGATATATTGACCGTGATGTAGTCTGCCACCGGATAGGCGCGTTGCAGGCCGATCAGATAGTCGTCATTGGCGCGTTCAATGGGTGTCGATAGATTTTTACCGATATTGATGCCAAGGATGCTCGAGCGTCGGTGCCTGGCAACCTGTTCAAGCAGATGTTCGATGCCTTTGTTGTTGAAGCCCATCCGGTTGATCAGCGCGCGTTCAGCTTTTAATCGGAACAAGCGAGGTTTTGCATTGCCGGGCTGAGCCTTCGGCGTCACGGTTCCGACCTCAACGAAACCGCAACCCAGCCGGCAAAGCCCGTTCAGATGATCGGCATTCTTGTCGAGCCCGGCGGCGATACCGACCACGTTAGGGAATGTCAGGCCCATCGCCGTGACGGCTTGACCGTCGTCTCGACTGGTCGGCAACAGCGCCTTTGGCAATCGATCGAGCGCATTCAATGCGAATTCGTGAGCGATTTCTGGCGGCAGGCTGAACAGTAGCTTGCGCAATGCCGAATAGATCAATGACTGATGCTCCGGGACGGGCGATGGAAACCTATAGATCTTCGCTGTCGGGTTGGGGGGCGGCGGCCAGTGAATAGCGCAATTCCAGATGATCGGTATTGTCCCAGATCAACTCGAGCTGCCAGCCGCTTTGTGGCCAGCGCATTGCAGCGCGACCTTTTTTTGAATTGATTGCGTTGCGACGCGAACTGCGCGATGTCGCGTAGGCGGGCAGCGTTGTTGTGTCTTCGCCCTGGCCGTAAATTCGAATGATGCGTTTTTTCCAGTTGGTGAAGTTGATCCAGCTGCCCGGAGATTCGAGTCGAGAGATCGTGACCACACGACCATCTTTGGATGCCACTCGCAAGCGCCGATCGTCGAGTTGATAGGCCGTGACCTGCAGCTGCGGGTCGTCGCTGTTGTCGATCACTTCGCCGCTCACGGTGATGTCAGTGGCGTTGCCACCGAGGCAGAAGGTATCGGCGATCAGCTTCAGGCAGTCGGATTCAGTATCCCCCCGGCTGATGGTCGGGGAGATCAGTACGACAGCGGTGATCAGCGAGCACCATAGCGCTGCGGCTCTTGTAGACATGATCTCAATGGGGTGTGGCGATGACCCAAGTTTACTGTGTTTAGGGTTGAATGCGGAAAGTCGGTCGTGAATTTGCGAAACAGCATTTAATAGCGTTGGGCACCAGAGTTCGAGGTAAAATCCGACAATGAACATTCAGCCTCACAAACTGGCCGATGCCCTGGGTAAAAAACTGCACCCGGTGTATTTGATTTTCGGCGAGGAGCCCCTGCAGGCGATGGAGGCCTGCGATCAGATTCGCAGCGTCTGCCGTCAAAGCGGATATGAGGTAACTGAACGTTTTCAAGTCGATAACGCTCGAAGCTTCAACTGGGATGAGCTCATGATGGCGGGCAACAGCATGTCGCTGTTTGGTGATCGCAAAATCGTCGATCTCAGCATCCCGTCCGGCAAGCCAGGTAACGAGGGATCGGCGTTGTTGAAGCGCTGGTGCGATGATCCGCCACCCGACGCCGTTATGCTGATCAGTGCCGGCAAGCTCGAGGGGCGTTTTCGAAATCTGGCCTGGTACAAGGCGATCGATAGCATCGGCATCACCGTGCAGACATTGCCACTGAGTCGGCAACAAACCGCCCAGTGGATAGAAAACCGCCTCGCTCTGGCCGGCATAGGTGCCGAACCGGAAGGTGTCGAGATGCTGACCCGCATGGTCGAGGGCAATTTGCTGGCCGCCAAACAGGAAATCGAGAAGCTCGCGATTTTGTATCCGCAGGGGCAGATAACCCCGTCGCAGGTGCTGGCCTGTGTGACGGATAGCTCCCGCTACACGATTTTCGACTTGCTCGACAGTGCCTTGCAGCGTCAGCCCGGGCGTGCGTTGAAAGTGCTCGATGCGCTGCGTGTCGCCGGTGATCCACCGGTACTAATCTGCTGGCACCTGGCGAGCGAGGTACGCAAAATTGCATCGGTAGCTGCGAAAACTGCTACCGGTGAAAGCGCATCGCGGGCCATGATGCAGGCAGGTATCTGGAAGAATCGGCAATCGCTGGTGGCTGCGGCGATGCGCTCGCGGCCAGATCAGTTCTGGGTGCACTCGATCAGCGATTGCAGCTATCTCGATCGCCTGTCGAAGGGGCAGTCGGCCGGTGAGTTGTGGGACGAAATTTCCGGGTTTGTCGCGCGACTGGCCGGCCTGGACTGGCCGTTGGCTCGATCGACAGAACACGTTTAAACACTGTATTGACAGGCAAAAGTCGAATGGCAAGCGAAAATTCAGAAGTCATCGCATCGATACGCCAACTGGGGCAGGGGGCGCGTGAAGCGGGGCGGGTGTTGGCAGCGGCAGATACCAACGCCAAGAACGCCGCGTTGTACGCGATCGCCGATGCATTGCAAGATAGCACCGCCGCGCTGCGCAGCGAGAACCAGCGCGATATGCAAGCCGGGCGCGAACGCGATCTCGACGCCGCGCTACTCGATCGGCTTGAGCTGACGGATAGCCGTATCGAAGGCATGGCCAACGGTCTGCGACAGGTCGCGTCCCTGCCTGATCCGGTTGGCGAGATCACCGACATGCGCTACCGGCCCTCCGGTTTGCAGGTGGGCAAAATGCGTGTGCCGCTGGGCGTGATTGGCATCATTTACGAGTCGCGTCCCAACGTCACCGCAGATGCCGCGGCCATCTGTTTGAAAAGCGGCAATGCTTGCATTTTACGCGGTGGCTCGGAGGCGGTTCACTCGAATGTTGCGATCGCCCGTTGCATCGCCGATGGGCTTGAACACAGTGGTCTGCCAGGCGCTGCGGTCAGTGTGGTTGGCACCACGGATCGCGCCGCCGTGGGGGCTTTGATTTCAATGACAGAGTATGTCGATGTCATTGTCCCGCGCGGTGGCAAAGGGCTTATCCAACGCATTAGCGCCGATGCAAAAGTACCGGTGATCAAGCATCTGGACGGTATCTGTCACACCTACATTGACGATGAAGCCGACCTCGACAAAGCCATTGCGGTCGCCTTTAACGCAAAGACCTATCGCTACGGTATCTGTGGGGCAATGGAGACGCTACTGGTATCGCGGGCGGTTGCCGCCGACGTGCTGCCTGCGCTCGCAGACAAGCTGATCAGCAAGGGGGTGGAGTTGCGCGTGTGCGAGCAAACCCGCGCGCTGTTGCCCGATGCGACGGCTGCCACTGAAGAAGACTGGGCGACTGAGTATCTCGATGCGGTGCTGGCGATTCGGCAGGTCGATGACATGGACGCCGCCATGGCACATATTGCCCGCTATGGGTCGGGTCACACCGATGCTATCATCACCGAAAATCTTTCCAGAGCGCGGCGCTTCATGCGCGAAGTCGATTCAAGCTCGGTCATGGTCAACGCGGCAACCTGCTTTGCCGATGGCTTTGAGTACGGCCTGGGGGCTGAAATCGGCATCAGCACCGATCGCCTGCACGTGCGTGGCCCGGTGGGTGTGGAGGGGCTGACTTCACAGAAGTATGTCGTCATTGGCGACGGCACAACCCGTTGACGGCAGCGCCCACTCGCATCGGTCTCTACGGCGGATCGTTCGATCCGGTTCATCTGGGTCACCTGCGTACCGCGTTTGAAGTGTGCCGACGGTTCAGCTTCGACCATTTGCGTTTTGTGCCGTCTGGCAATCCACCGCATCGGGCGGTGGCGCGTGTCGCCGCTGCGCACCGCGTGGCCATGCTGCGTCTGGCGGTCGATCGAATTGATGGCCTCGAGGTCGATGAGCGTGAGATACATCGCGACGAGCGCAGTTACTCGATCGATACCATTCGATCGGTTCAGGCCGACCATCCCGATGCTCGAATTGTGCTGGTGATCGGCATGGATCAGTTTTGCGTGTTTGATACCTGGCACGAGTGGCAGCATATTCTGGCTTCGGCCGAGTTGGTGGTGATGGAACGGCCCGGCGAAAAACTCAACGATACCGGCCGTGCTATGCTCAATCATCCGGGATCGATGTCTGTACAACTTTGTTCTGTGACTCAACTCGATATTTCTTCGAGTCGAATCCGGCGAGATTTAGAGCAGGAAATGGAAATCGATTTTCTGGTTCCCTATGATGTGCAGTCCTACATTAAACAGAACAACCTATATGGAGCCTGGTCTGATTCACAAGGAAACCAAAAACCTGACACCTGAACAGCTGCGGCAGGTCGCCTGCGATGCACTGGAATCGATGAAAGCAGTCGATCTCACTGTCATCGATGTAGCCGAGAAGTCCTCTTTTGCCGACTGGATGATCGTTGTCAGCGGCACCTCGCAACGGCACGTCAAGTCTCTGGCCAATGAAGTGATCGAGCAGTCGAAAAAAGCCGGCAATCGCCCGCTGGGCGTTGAGGGTGAAACCGATGGTAACTGGATACTGGTGGACCTCGGTGATGTGCTTATTCACGTCATGACGCGCGAAGCGCGCGATTTCTATTCGCTGGAAAAACTCTGGCAGGTCGAACTGGGCTCGGGGCAATTGCAGCCGGCCGAAAGCGTCGGCAGTTGAACGGGATCGTCGTTGCTGACAATTCATCTTCTTACAGTCGCCGGGCGGATGCCGGACTGGGTCGACGCTGGCTATCAGGAGTATGCTCAGCGCCTGGGGCGCGACTGCGCGTTATCACTGAAAACACTGCCCACCAGTCGCAAGAGCCAACGCCAGTCGAGTGGTGAAGTGATCCGACAGGATGGCGCCCGGCTGTTGGCTGCGGTGCCGGCCGGCAGCCATGTGGTGGCACTCGACGAGGCCGGTAGCAACCTCAACAGCGCCAAATTTGCCCGCCGCCTGCAGGTCTGGATGGACAGCTACCGCGACGTCAGTCTGTTGGTTGGTGGTGCAGATGGTCTGTCAGATGAGTGCCGAAAGCACGCTCGTGAAAGCTGGTCGTTATCGGCGCTGACCTTCCCGCATGGACTGGTGCGGGTCATTGTCGCTGAACAAATCTACCGCGCCTGCAGTCTGCTTAATAACCACCCTTATCACAGGGCCTGACAACCGATGCCGAATATCGTGCTAGCTTCCGCATCCCAGCGGCGGGTCGAATTGCTCGCGCAACTGGGTTACAGCGTCTCGCAGCAGCCGGCGGATATCGATGAGACGCCGCTTGCCGGGGAAGCGGCCGGCGACTACGTGCGCAGGCTTGCCGGGAGTAAGGCACAGTCGGTTCCGTGTAATCCCGATGATCTGGTGCTGGCGGCGGACACAACGATTGAGATCGACGGGAACATCATCGGCAAGCCGTCCGGGTTTGATCACTTTGCGCAAATTTTCGACCAGCTGTCGGATGCGCGGCACACGGTCAGAACCGGTGTGGCGGTGCGCCAGGGTGCCAGGGTCGAGGTTGCCGAGTGCATCACGCACGTCTGGATGAGAGCCATTACGCTCGCTGAGCGTAAGGCCTACTGGCAATCTGGCGAGCCACAAGGGAAAGCGGGAGGCTACGCGATTCAGGGGTTGGCGGCGGCGTTTATTTCGCGCATCGACGGTTCCTACACCAATGTGGTCGGGCTGCCGTTGTTTGAAACTGCCGGGTTGCTTGAGCAATTCGGAGTTTGCTTTGCCGATGGGTGCGAGCCATCGGACCCGACCAGGGAACGATAGGGCATGTCCGAAGAAATTCTCATTAATGTATCACCGCGGGAAACTCGCGTAGCGATGGTCGAGAACGGCGTGCTGACAGAAGTATCAATCGAGCGGCGCGCGCGTACGGTGTTGGTGGGGAATATATTCGTTGGCCGCGTCGTGCGGGTTTTGCCCGGAATGGAGGCGGCTTTTGTCGATATCGGCCTCGAGCGTGCGGCGTTTTTGCACGTATCTGATGTCGCCGGGAGTGCGGTTGTCGATGAGGCTGGCGAAAAACACCAGAAACCGATTCGCGAAGTACTGCAGGAAGAGCAAAAGATCGCCGTACAGGTCATCAAGAATCCGCTCGGTACCAAGGGCGCACGCTTGACCACCCACCTGACGGCGCCGTCGCGCTATCTCGTCTACCTGCCGGATGAGAACACGGTTGGGGTGTCGACCAAGATCGAGGATGAGGGCGAGCGCGAGCGCCTGCGCGACGTGATCCGTCAGGTACAGGAGCAGTTTGGCGACGGTGGCTATATCGTTAGAACAGCGGCCGAGGGCGTCGATGGCGAGATTATCAGCAACGATGTCGCATTCCTGCACAAACTCTGGGCGCGCATCGCGAGCGAGATTCCAAATGCCAGTCCGGGCGATATCGTCTACAGCGAGCTGCCGCTGATGCAGCGTACGCTGCGCGATCTCGTCGGTGTAAGCGTCGAGCGCATTCGCATCGACTCGCGTGAGTCTTATCTCAAGGCCTGTGAATTTGCATCGGAGTACCTGCCCGAGATGTTACCGCGCATCGAGCACTACCCCGGCGAGCGGCCAATCTTTGATATCTACGGTGTTGAGGACGAGATTCAAAAGGCACTTGAGCGCAAGGTGCAGCTCAAATCGGGTGGGCATCTGGTCTTCGATCAAACCGAGTCGATGACCACGATCGATGTGAATACCGGCGCGTTTGTCGGCCACCGCAACCTCGAGGAGACGATCTTCAAGACCAACCTCGAGGCGGCGCAGGCGATTGGTCGCCAGTTACGGCTGCGAAACCTCGGCGGCATCATCATCATCGATTTCATCGATATGGGCGTCGATGAGCACAAGCGTCAGGTGATGCGTGCGCTCGACAAGGCTCTTGATCGGGACCACGCCCGCACACAGGTTTGTGAGGTATCCAGTCTTGGACTGGTCGAGATGACGCGCAAGCGCACTCGCGAGAGTCTCGAACAGGTGCTGTGCTCAGAGTGTCCTACCTGCAATGGTCGCGGCTTGCTTCGCACAGCTGAAACAGTATGTTACGAAATCTCGCGTGAAATAATCCGGCAAGTAAGGCAATTTGATGTCAAATCTCTCACTGTTGTCGCCGCCCCTGAGGTGGTCGACATGTGTTTGGAAGAGCAATCCGACTACTTTGCCGAACTCGAAGAATTCATCGCAGTGCCCATTCGGCTGCAGGCCGAAAGCATGTACAACCGCGACCAGTACGACGTGGTGATCCTGTAGAGCAGTTTTTCTCTGCGACACGGATTCCAATGGCCAGTTACTGTCGATCATGATGGGCACCTGCAATGCTTCGAAATCGCGTCGAGCGATCGGGGTGTCTGCGCGCATCCCGATGGGTAAGCTGGTGTGAAGAAGAGCCTCAAATTCACCGCTAAATTTCTGCTCTACACCTTCTGTGCGCTGCTGATGCTGGCGGCACTGGCACTGGCCGGTGCGCGCGTCGCGGTGTTCTACGTCCATGACTACAAAGAGCAGATCGCAGCCCTTGCCGGCAGTTATCTCGGCAGTCCGGTTCAGATTAACGACATCGAGCTGGTCTGGAACCGCTTTGATGCCAAGGCCAGCCTGACCGGGGTACGGGTCAAGTCACCCAATGGCGAGCGCACCCGTCTGGTTCTGCCAAAACTCGATTTACAGCTCAACGCGCGAGACATGCTGTTGCAGCGCAAACTCACGGTTCGCAATGTGAGTCTGCACGGCCTGTCGCTGGTCGCCGCCTACGAAGGTAGTGGTCGAATAAGTGTGCAGGGCTATCAGCGTTTGTCATTGGCGCGCGGCAACGGCGGCGATACTGGCAACAGTAATGCGAAGCGCGGTGCCAGTGCTCTGGAGTGGCTGTTTAACGCCGATAGCATCGCAATTCTGGATGCCGAGATCCTGTTGCGCGACGAGGCGCGCGATCGTGACTACAAGCTCGATAAACTCAACATCAGAGCTTTCAACGACGGCGATCAGCACAAGATCAGAATCAGCAGTGCGCTGCCGAACGAGTTGGGTGATGTCTCGGTGGCCGCATTCGATTTCAGTGGTAACGCGCAGAACATCAAGGGTTGGGCCGGACGCTTTTACATGAACGGGCTCGGGCTCGACCTGGAAGAACTGGCCCGATTTGCCGGTTTGCGTGAATGGGAAATTGCCGGGCTTGGCGATGTGCAATTGTGGGGCGAATGGCAAGGCACCCGGTTGACGCAAGCGCGGGCGATTCTCGCCGCCGAGCCGTTGCTGGTAGCAGATGGCGAGTCAGAACTTGCCACGCAATTGGCGGTTGATGTCGATTGGAATCGCAACAGCAATGGCTGGCACGCTCGATTCAACGAGCTGGTCGCCCGCTTTGACGATGGTCGGTACGATTTATCCGGTCTCGACGTCGCGCTTGACAAGCGCACACGTCAAGTGCGCGATATTCGCGTCGCCGGACCGGCGTTCGAGCCGCTGGCCTCACCGTCGCTACGTGCTTTCCTGAGTGCCCGGCAGCCGGACAACACCAGCGCGTGGTTCGATACCGTGCGTTCTGGCAAGCTCAGCGACTGGCTGTTGGGGCTGTCGTATCATCGAGGCGGCAAAACCCGTCTGCACACTTTGGTGGCAGATGTCTCAAATTTGACCACGGATGCACGCGGCAAGGTGCCGGGTGTGACGGATCTGCGCGGCGAAATCTACCTGCGCGAGGGCGTTGGACGACTGACCATTCCCAGGCAACAGGTTGCCGTGGATGGAGGCCGACTGACGGAGCACGCATTGCCGCCAGTGGCGCTGGCCGGCACGTTGCGATTTGCGTTGGGCGACGGGCGATGGGATTTGTCGGCGCAGGACCTGCAAATCGAAACGGCCGATTTCGCCAGCCGCTCTTCGCTGACACTGGCCAGTCGTGCAGATGGCAGCCTGCCGATGGTGCTGCAGACACGCCTGCTGGGCGGTGATCTTGCGCAGGCGGACAAATACCTGCCGCGACCGTTCATCAAACCGGGCCTGTATCGGTGGCTGAACAGTGCAATCGTCAGCGGCAATCTGGTCCACAGTCAGTTTGATCTGCAGGGAGACATGCGCAATTTCGCACCCATCAGGGGTAAGGGCACAGCGTCGGCGCAATTCGAGTTCACCGATGCGCGCGTCCACTACCGCGATGGCTGGCCCGACGTCGAGAATGCCAGCGGCACTTTGTATGTCGATGCGTCTGGGCTAAACGGCGAGTTGTACCGCGGCCGCATACGCGGTGCCGATGTCAACCGCGGCGCGATCACGCTGGACAACTACTTCAAGCCCGTGCTCGACGTGCAGGCGCAGGCCGATGGACCTGTGCCCGACATGCTCGATTTCATGCAACGTGGTCCTTTGCGAGAAGGGGTGGGGCAGTATTTCGGCGATGCCGTCGGCAGCGGTAACGGCAGCCTCAATCTCGATCTGCAGATTCCGTTGCGCGGCTCGATTGCGGACGGGCTGGTGGTCAACGGCGATATCACACTCGACAACGCCAGCGTGCAAGCGCGCGAATATGGCCTTAAATTGCAAAACGTTAGTGGGCAGATTGGCTTTACCCGCGACGGTGTGGATACCAAAAACCTGGCCGCGCGCTATCTCGGCCTGCCGATGCAGATAAATGCTGTGCGCCGCAAACCCGGTGGTGTAAAGACCAATAGCGTATTTGTCAGTGGACAAATGTCGGTGGCGAGTATTCTGCGCTCCTACGATATCGACCTGCCACCGGCATTCAACGGGGTATCGCCCTGGCAAGTGCAACTCGATGTGCGACAGCCGGACAATGCACCGGCTGACGTGTCGCTAAAAGCGACGAGCGATTTGCAGGGTACTGCGATTGTGTTGCCCGAACCTCTCGCCAAGTCGGCGTCGACGCCGCTGCCGACGACGATAGAGGTGAACTTTTCCGCCCCTGATCGTGACTGGTGGATCAGAGTACCCGAGTTGCTTGAAGGGCGAATCCGGGTAGTCGATGAAAAAGTCGAAAGCATGGCCTTTGCGCTGGGTGGTTCGAACAACACGGTCCTGCCCTGGACTGGTATCGCAGTCAACGGCAATGTCGATGTGGTAGACGCGCAGGCCTGGGTGGACTTCGCGCTGGATATCAGCGAGTCAGCAGACGAATCTGCAAGCAAGGAAGTCTTCCCGTTGTTTGCCAATCTGCACGCGGCACAGGCGCGTGTCGGCTCGCAATTATTCGGTGCCATGCATTACACCGCCTTTCGCGACGGGACCCATCAGGTGCACCGTGTCGACAACGACTTTGTCGCCGGCGAGTTGTTGTTGCGCAAAACAAATCAGGCCAGCGAGCCGCTGCTGCTGCAACTTGATTTCCTTGATCGTGAGCTGCTGGCGGCGATGGGCGAGGAGTCCGAAGGGGGCAACGTGACAGACCCGTCACTTGATCCCCGTGAGTTGCCTCCGTTCAACATCAGTGTCAAGAAACTGAAATGGGACAATTGGCAGTTCTCCCGGGTGTCTCTGCGCACGCGTCCCGAGGACTACGGCATGGCGATCACCGGGTTGTCTGCCAAGCAGGATTCGATGCGAGTCAGCGGCAGCGGGCGCTGGAGTGTGCGAGAGCGCGGCGGGCAACTGGATCACAGCACCTCGATCGACGTCAATTCGACGTTTCTCGACGTTGGTCGCGCGGTGGCGGAAATTGGCGGTGGCCAGACGCTGGCATCGGGGGTGGGTGAGGTCGCGCTATCGCTGCGATGGCCGTCAGAGGCCTATGCGCCAGATCTCGCCAGCATCGCCGGTCAATTATTTTTCAACCTCAGAAATGGACGCATACTCACAGTCGATCCTGGCGCTGGCCGAATACTGGGGCTTTTTGCGCTGCAGGCGCTACCCCGGCGATTGACGCTGGACTTTCGCGATCTGTACGAGTCGGGTCTTGAATACAGTGCGGTCAATGGAAATTTTTCGATTATGGACGGGGTTGCCAGTACCGAATCATTGCGTCTGTCCGGACCGGTTGCCGAGATTCTGGTGCGCGGGAAGACCGATTTTGTCAACCAGAAGTATGATCAGAATATAGAAGTGTTGCCACGGGTCAGCGGCGCGCTGCCGCTGTTGGGGATATTATCGGGCGGTGCGGCTGTCGGCGTCACTGCGCTGGTTGCAGATGAAATCCTCAAAGGGGTTGGACTGAATCTCGACGAAGTGGGTCGGCGCCAGTACATACTGGGCGGCAGCTGGGAAGAGCCCACCTGGAGCCTCGTGCCCCAGCCGCGCAGTCAGGCAGTAACCCGGGCGCAGTGACAAGCCTGCTATTTGCTGTGAGCCTCAAGTAGCGCCAGCAAGTCTGCGTGTGCTTTTGCATGGCCGTTCGTTGTTGGCTGCTGCTGGTTCAGTTGCCTGAGCAAGCGTGAAACGCGCTGCAGCGCAAGCGTGGGGTATTCTTCCCGCAGTCTTTTGAATCCTGCTTGCTGGTCGTTACACAGCAGAGAAACCATTTGTTCGTGGCGTTCGTTCGGGATTTCAGGTTCCGCCTGGACGCGGCCCGGTGGTTCCTTCAGCTGACACCGTATCGCGTCCACATCTGCCTCTTTGCGCAGCAGCTTGGCCAGATACTGGGTGTGTCTCTTCCTGGCGCCGAATCGATTGATCGCTCGCCCTTCGGTGATTGCGGCGGCAACCGGCTCAGGCAGGTCCAGGCGGGCGATTTGGCTTTGGCGCGCGTCGAGCAACCGGCCGGCGAGTTCAAGCACGGCCCTGGCGTCTCGCTTGAGTTGCGATTTGCTGGGCGCTTCGTCGTCGAGCGAATTTAGGGGTAGATCTGGATCGTCTGTTTTTGACATTTATGGAACAAGGCACGGTTTTTTTCAAAAATGGTACAGCTGACACGTCATGATTGATTGATGACTATGAACTTTTCGTTAGAATAGCCTCTTGTAGTTTCCACAGTGTAGTGATAAAAAGATACCAAAAATACAACAAATGGTTGTTTAAGCCCTGAATCGCCAGGATGGTGAGGGTTTGTGGTTATAAAACAACACTGTTTTAATCTTTCCCGGCTCGTTGAGCCCGCCGCGAGTGTGTACCAGCGGTGCCAGCAACAATAGGGACGACCGATGAATACATATAGAGCCTGTGCGCTGACTGCACTGATTGCCAGTGGTCAGCCCGTGCTCGCCGAAGTTGACTATAGCATTCAGTCCAAATCTGCAGACCGCTCGGTGATTGAGCGGTACCAGGATTTCACGCTGCACAGCAATGCCCAGCTAAAACTGGCCGTCACTCCTGATGCCGGCAATGGCGAGTGGGCGGCTGAGACGAACACGGTGCAATCGTTTAACCCGGGCGAGGTGCCGCTGCCCAAAGTGCGCAGCGGATTCTGGTATTTTGCGGGCCTTGAGTTCGAACGCTATCAGGGACCGTCCGGGCTTGAGCGATCGTCAGAGTTTGTCAGCAGTCGGCAACTCGGAGTTCACTACGGACGGCTCGGGTCAATCAGCTACAGCGGTATTGACTTCGGCTTTGAGCGTCAGAGTGGTCCCATGGCCGATCGCGTCGGTGATGACAAAGAGCTGTGGTCGCTCGGGGTGACAACCGGCAAGCGGTTCGCCGCCACCGGCCTCGACTCGACCGATCCGGTATGGACGCTATCAGTGCGCGGTCAATTCAACTTTGAGGATTCTGAGCGCGAAGAACTGATGCTGGACAATCAGTCCTGGTACGTCTCGCCCGGATTGCATTGGGAGCGCGAGAGCTTTCAGCTCAGTGCTGATCTGTTGATGCCGTTTATACAGACTGGCGAATTCGGTGATGAGAGCGACTACAGCGTCCGCGCTCGAATTATCAAGAAGTTCTAGAACTTGACGACGGTCCAGCCGTCGTCGTCGAATGTGGTGTCGGTGAGCAGATACTTCTGCGTCGCATCCGATGAACTGTAAAGGCGATCCAGGGCGTCGGTGTTGAGCTTGCCGAACGCCGTTCGAAATATCATCTCTCTTGATTCCAGCCCGGTGAGTTCACCCAGGTAGGCCTTGTCAGTGCCAACCTGAATATTCCGGTAGCGGGCATCGGCTTCAAATTCATCGAGCCAGCGGCGTACCTTTGGGAAATGGCTTTTCATCGAGTAGGACGTGTCGACCACCAGCAGGACATCGCGTTTGTTCTGCTGCAAATACCAGTGGCTGGCAGTCCACGCGAGCGCGTGCAGTAAAATGAGCAGGCCGAATAGATGTAAATAGCGCAAGGCGTTCTCGTCTACATTTCAGCGTTGAGCAAATTGCCGATTCGAAAAGAGGCCGATTCGGCGCTCGATTCGATATAGGCGCCTTCGGCGAGGCTCGCCATGGCTTTGAGGTGATCGGAAGACAATTCGTAGGCGATCGAGTGAATAGGAATCCCGACCCATTCCATCACGCTCGACACACTGTCGTATTCAAGGCCCTTGTTGGTATCGCCGTCAGATAAAACGAAAATCACCAGCTTGTGATCAGGGTGATCTTTGGCAAAGCGCAATAATTCCTGTGCTGCAGTCAACACGGCATTGTTGGTCGCCGTGCCGCCGCCGGCAGACAATCGTTCCACGGCCCCGATAAAAAGGGATTTCTGCTGAACGTTGAAAGGGCGAATGAAAAGATCGACATTGACATTGTCGTTGTAGCTGACCAGACCGATAGCGTTGGTCGTGCTGATTAAATCGGAGGATTCCTTCAGCGCGCGTTTGAGATTTTTTATCCGCGTGCCGTCCATGGATCCCGATACGTCGGCAACGAAGACAGCGGCAATCGGTCGGCCGCCGGATTTCTTCTCTTTCCACAGTTTTTGGGCACTCAATATCACCGCGCCGTTATCGATGCTGTAGGCGTTGTCGTAGTCGGCCTGTCTGCCAAAGCCATACTCGCTAACCTTTCTCTGATTCGATTCGATGAAGTCTGCGAACAAACGCAACACTTCGCGTTCGCCCTGGTCTGCCTCGCTGGTCGCGTATAGCGGGCTGTCGTGCCGCACGCCAAAGGGAATAAACTCGTAGTCGCCCATGCCCTTTACATTGACCCACGACTGGTGCTCCATCACCAGAGCGTCCAGCACACCGCTGTTGACCGCGGCGTCGCGCATCTGCAGTGTAGTTTGCGCAACGAAGGGTACGCCGGTTTGAAATGCTTCGAATGCGCTGGCGACATCGGGTGCCAGAAACTGTTTTTCATCGCCATCGGCAAAGGCGTTGAGTATCGTCAACAGGAAGTTAAGTCCGGTACTTGATTGGTACGGGTTGGTATAGCCCATCGCAAAATCGCCACTCGTCACCGCTGTGAGTAGCTTTTGAATATCCAGACTGCCGTTGGTGGTGATTTCATCCTTTTTCGAGGATCGCACGATCACACCGGCTGTGTTGGGTGCGGTGCGTTCCGAGATAGTGGTCAGGTCTATGCCCTGAGCGATAAGCATGTCGCCCCACAGGCGGTTACTCGGGGAAAATGCGTCTGGGACTTCTCGTTGCGCGAGAATAAATTGCGCGCCTACGCCCGATGCAATTTTGCGAATAGCCACCTGTGCAATCTTGCCATTGCCTATCTTGTTCTGCTGACGATTAAATAGCTCCGCCATCTCCAGATAGAAACCGTCACGACCCTGGCCCGATTTTTCAGACGAGGTAAATATCTCGACAGCCTCTACCGAGCGGCTGTCTCTGGCGTCTAGCTTGACTGGATATTCGCTGATCTCGGGCAATAGCGAGAGCAGGTTGGTATTGGTCAGTTCGATATTGGCGCGATAGCTGTTCTCGCGACGCGCAGGCTTGATGGTGTCGTTGACAAGTTCGGTCAGGCGCTCGACGGCGGCGTCGCGATTGTCAATTTCACCAGGCCCGCACGCACTCAGCAAAACGCTCATCAACGACAGTATGCCGATGGTGAACGCCTGTCGGGCTCGGTGACGTTTTTTCTGCCAGCGTGGACGGGGTGAGAAAACTAATTTCATTATGTTCCCTGCTGTCGCGCGATGATTGACAGGTCCTTCAGGCGAGCCAGTGTCTCGGTTCGCTCGAACTCGCCAATCTCCTGGATGTTGGCCACTTCCACTGAAGTGTCTACCAGTGCTTGAAACAGCCTTTCATTGTCGTCGATTAATTGGGTGATGCGCTGCTCCTGGGTGCGCATGGTGTCGGTATCAGTTGAGTGTTGGCGCTGCAGGCTTGCCAGGCTGTGACCCACGCCGACCATATCCGACAGATTCTGAATGGCCTGATTTTGCACGCGCCTGGCAGCGCCAAGGTAGCTCGACGCGCTGAGTTGTTTGCCGGGAAAACGGTTTTCGATGACTTCGTGAAAATCGTTCAACAGGTCAACCAGCGATTGTGCCTGTCCCTCGCCACGTTTATTGCCAAGCGAACCCAGGTCGCGTTCCAGGCGTTGCAGGCGATCGAGCATCTCGTCGTGTTCGCGTTGCTCGCGCGCGTGTAAATCTGTAATGACATCGTAGTCATGATAACCGAACCAGCGATAGGACAGCGGCACGGCCAGCAGTGCGATGAGCGAAAAAACCACATAGGCCAGTGCGATTGGCCAGGAGGGCTGAAACCACCAGATGAATAGGCCAGCCAGCACGAGTGATGCTACGGCGGCTGTTGCGAGAGCTGCTCTCAAGTTTGTCATTCCAGTCAGGCGCACCGCGAAAAAACGGGGGTTGTCGAATGGTTGCCGGATCGCACGATTCGTGGCGGTGCCCGGTTACCAATATGCTGTATCCCGCTTGCCTATTCAAGCATAGACAGTTTTGTCGCAGTCAGCCGCAGTGACAGCTTGCCCTTTTTATGCTGCTCGATGCGTATTGGCATGAGCTGAGATTTGCCATTGTGCTCCAGTTCGGCAAACCAGGTGGTGGTGACCCGATTGCTGCCGGTGCGCTGGCGTTTAAGCCTGATCGCGGAGAATGTCCCGAGTGGAGTATCGATCTGGTGACGCCCCTCATTGACGTAACTCATGGTGCGCAGTTTGCCGCCATCCAGCACGTTGAACTCGATCGTCTCGGCATTGGGTTGTCTGGAGAGCAGGTCGATCATCTCGAGCGTGATCGATAGCCGGTCTCGTATGTCGCCGTCGTAGTTGAGCTCGCGTGTATTGCTTTGCTGGTTGATGCGAACGATACGTCGCTCGTGATCGATCTGCGCCGTGTAACTTTTCTTTTTACTGCCGTGCAGGAAGTACTCGTAGCGGAAGGCGGCAAAAGGGGCCGCTGCCGATGCCAGGTGCGCCGTTTCTATCACAATGCCCTTACCGCTGAATTTCAGATACCCGGCCGGCTCGGTTTCCAACTGTAGTTTGAAAACAGAGTCATTGAAGCGGGTCAGCGCGAGGGTTGCGGTACCCACGCTCAGGTACTCTGTTTCCGCTTTGAAGCGGATTTCAAACGGTGTCAGTGATTCGGCGGCCAGCACCGGGCACAACACCAGCAGCGCGAGCAGCGAAGCAATTGCATGGCGCAGCTGAGTCATGGGCAATGCGTTGGGCTGTTGAACGTCATTATTTATCTGACTGAATAGGCCAGTGGTTGTTCAAGCGGGCGTGTCGTTGCCGGCTTGACGGCGGTTGAACCTGTTCCTGTCTCCTGCATCAATAGGCCGCTGACAGTGTCTGTCCTGCATCCCCTGATTCTCTACACCAGAAGCGGGAACGCCAGTTGCTCGCCTTTGTACATTACTTTTCCTTCTCGCAGCTGAACCTTTCCGTTAATACACTCGCCCACCACATGCGGGTAGAGCCGATGTTCGCGTTCCAGCAAAGTGGCGGCGAGTTCATCGCTGCTGACTCCCCGGGCCACGCGAATCGCGGAGCGCGCAACGATTGGGCCGCCGTCCAGCTCTGCTGTGACAAAGTGGACGCTGCAGCCATGCCATTGAGTGCCGTCATCCAACACCCGCTGATGCGTATCCAGCCCTTTGTAGCGCGGCAGCAACGAGGGATGGATGTTCAGCAACTTCGATTCGTATCGGCGGGTGAAGCCGGCACTCAACAGCCGCATGAAGCCGGCCAGCAAAATCAATGTCGGGCGGGCGGCATCGAGGGTATCGGCAAGCTTTTGATCAAATGACTCGCGATCGGCAAATTTGCGATGGTCGACCACCTTTGCGGGTATCGCGTGTTGCTCGCAGTAGGCCAAACCCGCCGCATCGGGATTGTTGCAAATAACCAGCGCCACCGTGGCATCAATCCGGCCGGCCAGGCAGGCTTGATGCACGGCTTGCAGATTGCTGCCACGCCCGGAAATCAATACGGCGAGTCGCGCCTGATCAGCCACTGAATGTCACGCGATCGCCGGTGTTGTCGGCGCTGACGACTTCACCGATCAGATAGGTGGTCTCGCCATAGGCTTCCAGCAGCTTTCGACTGCGTTCGACATCGTGCGGGGCGACGATAATCGCCATACCAATGCCGCAGTTAAATGTTCTACGCATTTCTGCGGTGCTGATATTGCCGGACGCCTGCAGCCAGTCGAAGAGGTCGCCCGGAGTCCAGCTGGTGGTGTCAAGCACGGCGGCAGTACCCTCTGGCATTGCACGCGGCAAATTCTCGGTCAGGCCGCCGCCGGTGATGTGGGCGAGCGATTTCACCGGTGTCTCCGACAGGAGTTGCAACAGTGACTTTACATAGATGCGAGTGGGCTGCAGCAGGCTTTGCCCCAGCGTGGTGTCGGCGATCGCCTGGTCAAGTTTTGCGCCGCTCACTTCTAACACCTTGCGCGCCAGCGAGTAGCCGTTCGAATGCAAGCCGGACGAGGCGAGGCCGATAATCTGATCGCCGGCTTTGACACTGCTGCTGTCCAGTATGGCGTCCTTTTCGACCACGCCGACCGCAAAGCCCGCGAGGTCATATTCGTCGGCACTGTACAGGCCGGGCATTTCTGCTGTCTCGCCGCCGATCAGCGCCGCACCTGCCTGAACACAGCCATCGGCGATGCCAGCGATTATTGCAGCGGATTTGTCGACCGAGAGCTTGCCAGTGGCGTAGTAGTCAAGGAAGAACAACGGCTCGGCGCCACAGACCAGGATGTCATTGACGCACATGGCCACGAGGTCGACGCCAATGGTGCTGTGGTCATCCATCAACTCGGCCAGCATCAGTTTGGTGCCAACGCCATCGGTGCCCGATACCAGAACAGGTTGCCGGTAACCGGCAGGCATTTCGAACAGCCCGCCAAATCCGCCAATGCCACCCAGAACGCCCGGGCGCAGGGTGCGAGCGATGTCGGGTTTGATTGTGTTGACCAGGCGTTCGCCTGCGTCAATATCGACACCGGCGCTGCGGTAGTCCATCGGTTCTTTGCTGGCGGTAGTCATACAGCATAGCGTTGGTTGGCGGGCCGGAGAGTGTACACGTTGCAGGTCTGCAGCGGTGAGATTGCCACTTTCATTGTGCGGTACAATGGCAGGTTGTGGAAAGCGTGGCGTCTCGATGGTTCTGAACGGTGAATGGTTGAAACTGGCTATGAATACAACTCTCTGTTGGTCGTCTCACAGGAGTGACCGGTCAATACTGCGGCACGTGCGCGCGGCCACGACGCCAAACGCATGGGCAAGACGTTGCCGCCGATGTATCGCCTTTCTCGCCACCGCCTTTGCATTGGCCGGTCTGTCGGTCGCGCCGGTATTGGCGCAGGGATCACTTAACGCCCGCGTGCTGGTGGCCGATCAGGGCAGTGGTGAGCGCAATCTTGCCTATCGCCTGGCGCTCGATTCTCTGATTCGCAACGTGCTGCCGGTGGATGCGGTGCCTGACAGCGAGAGGCGCGGTGTGGTGCGATCTGCCGGTGATTACGTGCAAAGCTTTCGCTATGGCCGGGCAAGCCCCGATGACATCGCGCGCACCGGCCTGGCAACGGTCAAGGCGCGAGAGCCGGACGCCACGCCCAGCCTGCTGACCGTCACTTTTCCGGCCGAACTCGCCGAGTTGATTCAAGCCAAGCTCGCACCCGAACAGTTCGCCGAGCCTGTGGAGCCTGAAAACCAGAGTATCCTCGCGTTGATCGCGGTCGATCAGCAGGGGTCTGAGATGCTGATCGGTGGGAAAACTGGCGTGAAATTTCAGAATCGAGCCGTTCAGCTCGCTGCGACCAGTGACCTGGAATTGGTCTTCCCGCGTATGGATCAAGCGGATCGCGACGCACTCGAGCCATCGGATGTACTGTCTGATCAACGGCAGGCACTGGATCTTGCGTTACAGCGTTATGGCGTCAACCGGCGTTTGACCGGTGCGCTGATTCGGTTGGCAAGTGGCTCCTGGCAGTCGGAGTGGCGCTACTCAAGGCCTGGCGCGGCAGACAATACCTATCGCCTGACAACCAGCAATCTCGACGAAGCGCTAGTGACGGTGATTGGCGAGATCTCGGACGCCAGCCAGAACGGAGGCAACGCGCTTGATCCGTTGGCTCGCTATGGGGCGCCGGCAGTGCCGGCAGGTGTGGCCGTGCGCATTGACAACGTCACCTCGCTCGCGCACTACCATCAGGTGCTGGAGTTGGTGCAGGGTATCAACGCCGCGGCCGTGCCTGAGACAGTGCAGCCGCGCTCGGTGGTGTTTCGCGTACCGGGTGCGGATATCGTCGCTCTTGAACAGCAACTGTCGGCCAACCGGCGATTTGCACTGGCTAACGACACCTCTGGCGTCTCCTTCGAGCCCACCGCGCTGAGCTACCGATTTATCCCGCGTTGACCATTCCCAGTCATCCGCAGTCGCCACTCGCGCTGGAGCGCGAGAGCGACTTTTCCTTCGAGAATTTCCACACAGGTGAAAACCGGCTGGCAGTGGAGATCCTGCGCAATCTCTTTGACAGCACCGAACGGCAGGTCTACCTGTGGGGCGGCAGCAACTGCGGGAAAACCCACTTGCTCAATGCCTGTCACCGCGCTGCACTTGTTACACCGCGGCGATCGTTTTACCTGTCGCTGACAGGGGGCACAGTCTCTGCCGATATCTTTGAGGCGCTGGATGGTGTCGATCTCATCTGCCTCGACAATATCGATTGCGTCGCTGGTCAGTCCGGCTGGGAAGTCGCTTTGTTCAATCTCATCAACGACAGCCGAGCCTCTGGCACGCGTCTGGTGTTGTCAGCAGCCACGCCGCCCTCTGCCGGTGGCTGGCAACTGGCTGATCTGGTGTCGCGACTGAGTTGGGGGCCGGTGATGCAATTGCAAAGGTTGCAGGAAGAGGACTGTCTGGCAGCGCTGATAGAGCGGGCAGAGGTGCGTGGTATGCAGTTTGACGCCGCCGCTGCGCGCTACCTGATGCAGCGCTACAGTCGTGACGTCGGCGTTTTGCTGGGCCTGGTGCCGCTGTTCGATCGCGAGACGCTGGCGGCCGGCAGGCGACGAATCACGATCCCGTTTGTGCGTCGTTGTCTGGCGCTGGATTAACCTCGTCTGTTGACTTCGCAGCTCTGGCGGCAAACTTCGCATAGAAGATAAAACCACAGAACATCAGCAGGCTGAGAGCGGTCAGTACCAGCCCGAGCCAGTTATCGCTGCTGCGGTGAACCGCGGCATCTACCCCAAAGGCAAAATAGGGCATGGTCAGAAAGCTTGCCCACGCGTGGGTGTAGGGTTTGCCGTGCAATATGCCGCGCATTGGCAGCAGCAACGGAATCAAGGCGATGGCCAGCGCGATTGAGCGTGGCAGTTGGGTCGGCGGTGCGAGAAATATTATCCAGGCCAGCAAGAACGCCATCGTACCGAACAGGCCGGTCAATGACATCCAGCGCCACAGGGTTATGTTTTGGCGCCAGTCAGTCATCGTTGCGCCAATTGCCGTGCGATTGTCGCCACACGCTTGCCGAGCGCGGTGCACAAGGTTTTTTCATCGCGATCCAGTGGATTGGCGTCTTTGCTGCCTGCCACATGACCTGCGCCATACGGCGATCCACCGGCGGTGGTCTGAGACAGCGCGGGTTCGGTGTAGGGCAGGCCGACCATCAGCATGCCATGGTGCAGCAGCGGCAGCATCATGCTGAGCAAGGTGCTCTCCTGACCCCCGTGCTGAGTCGAGCTTGAGGTAAACACCGCGCCGGGTTTGTCTACCATCGCACCGGCGAGCCACAGATCGCTGGTGCGGTCGAAAAATGCCTTCAGCGGCGCTGCCATGTTGCCAAATCGGGTGGGGCTGCCAACGATCAGACCATCGGCTGCCTGCAGTTCGGATCCGATTAGCCAGGGCGCAGCATCAGGCTCAGGCATGTGGCGGTCATCATCGTGCGTGCGGATCGCCGGTACGGTGCGAACCAGTGCCTCGCAGTGGTCGACCTGTTCGACACCACGTGCGATCTGATTGGCCATGCGCCGCGTATTGCCGCCACTGGAGTAATAAAGCACCACGATCGAGGTCAAGATTCCAGCAACTCCACGACGCGCTCGGTTGGTCGACCGATGACAGCCTGATCGTCGACGATGACAACAGGCCGCTCGATCAGGATTGGATTGCTGACCATCGCCTCGATCAGCGCATCGTCGTCATCGAGGCAGTCTTTCAGATTCAGTGATTTGTAGACCGATTCGCCTCGTCTGAGCAGCTCGGCAGGCCGCATTCCAAGCTGACTCAAAAGATGGCGCAACTCGTCTGCGGTGGGCGGGTTGTCGAGGTAGTAAATGACAGTCGGTTCTAATGCTGAGGCCTGCAGTAATTGCAGTGCAGCTCGACTCTTGGAGCAACGTGGGTTGTGGTAGATCGTGGCCATTGGCGGCTTATCGGTTGATGATGAGGGATTGATGTGAACTGTCGCTAGTCCAGCAGGGTGTTGAAAAACTATTGCGTTCGGGCTGAGGGCGTTAAATTCTCCCTCAAAATGCTCATTTATAAAACAAAAACTGCGCTTTTTCGCTCGAATTTGCCTACTCAGCCCTTCGCTCATGACGTTTTTCAACACCCTTTTAGCCGGTTTACCCGCCAGCCGCGCCGAAAAGTGGCACTGTGCCGCAGACGCCAAAGCAAGAAGAGACCGCTTCTGCCGACTAAGTTCGTATCGGGTATCCCGCGCTCGGGATTTGGACGCCAATGTTCGGTAACACAGCACAATCTCTGAATGACGATACGCCAGAATTCGCGGATGCCGCAACGGGCCTGCTGAATCTGCAGGCGGTACTGGCCGCGTTGCTGTCCGATGGCATGATCACCAGCGAAAACAGCGAAATACTGACCGCAGCGCGCGCCAATGTCAGCAACAGTGACAAAGGGGCCTTGCAGGTTATCGCCGGTTGCGGGTGGGAAAATGCCGTCGCACCCGGTGCACGGTTAACGCTCGACTCGCTGATGAACTGGCTGTCAGAGCGGATAAAAATGCCGCTGAAGAAGATCGATCCGCTCAATATCAATGTCAAAGCGGTCACTTCGGTGATGTCCTATGCCTACGCCAAACGCTTCGGCATCATCGCGATCGAGGTGTCGCCCGGATCGGTCATTATCGGCAGTGCCGAACCGTTCCGCGACGATTGGGATCGCGAGCTGTCATCGATTCTCGGCAAACGCATCGTGCGCGTACTGGTGAACCCTGACGACATCGATCGCTACCTGCAGGAGTTCTACGCGGTATCCAAATCAGTACTGGGTGCACACCGCGATCAGGGGGCAGAGGCGCCGGGCAATATCCAGAATCTCGAGCAGATGATGGAGTTGGGGCGCAAGGGCAAGCTCGACGCCAACGATCAGCATGTCGTGAATATTGTCGACTGGCTGCTGCAATACGCGTTTGAACAGCGCGCCAGCGACCTGCACCTGGAGCCGGGGCGCGACCAGAGCGTCGTACGCTTTCGTATCGACGGGGTGCTGCACCAGGTGCACGAGGTGCCGGCGACGGTCATGGCGGCGATCACCAGCCGGATCAAGATTCTGGGTCGAATGGATGTGGCCGAAAAGCGCCGACCGCAGGACGGGCGGCTGAAAACCCGCAGCGAGGACGGCCGCGAAGTCGAATTGCGATTGTCGACCATGCCGACCGCCTTTGGCGAAAAGCTGGTCATGCGTGTGTTCGATCCTGACGTCCTGCTGAAACAGCCGGCCGAACTGGGATTTACCTCCCGCGAACAGGGCCTTTGGGAGCAAATGCTGGCCTCACCCAACGGCATTATTCTCGTCACCGGTCCGACTGGATCGGGCAAGACCACCACGCTCTACACCAGCCTGCAGCAACTGGCCACACCGGAAGTGAATCTGTGCACCGTCGAAGACCCGATCGAATTGATCGTGCCGGCGTTCAACCAGATGCAGGTCCAGCAGAACATTGAGCTGGACTTTGCCGCCGGCGTTCGAACGCTGCTGCGTCAGGATCCGGACATCATCATGATTGGCGAGATCCGCGACTATGAGACGGCGCAGATGGCGATGCAGGCAGCGCTGACCGGGCACCTGGTCATCAGCACGCTGCACACCAACGATGCGCCGTCAGCCGTGACCCGGCTGCTGGAACTCGGCATTCCCTATTATCTGCTGCGCTCAACGCTGATCGGTGTCATCGCCCAGCGACTGATTCGCACCCTGTGCACCGATTGCGCGAGCGCGGTCGAACTGGGGGGAGATGAATGGAGTGCACTGATCAGTGACTGGTCACTAGAAGCGCCGCAACAAATCAATGCGGCTCAGGGTTGTAATCGCTGTCGCAACACCGGATTTCTGGGCAGAACCGGGATTTACGAGTTGATGGAAGTTACGCCGGCACTCAAGCAGACCATCGTGCCGGAGGCAGACATCGCGCATATTCGCCGTCAGGCCATTGCCGATGGCATGGAGCCGTTGCGCATCAGCGGCGCGCGCAAGGTGGCAGCAGGTCAGTCGACCATTAAGGAAATTGTGCGCGTAGCGCCGCCGGTGACAGATTTCAGCTAAGCGGCCCGCGTCGACAAAACAGCCGAACATCATGGTGGTGGCCAGATTGTCGGATGTCCGACAACCTGGCAAAAATGTTCAAATCAGGCCTCAAGTTTCTGTTTGACGAAATTGATGATGTCATCGCGCGCGACATCCTGCGATGAGTCATCGGTTCTGCCTTTGAACTCGATCATGCCGTTGGCCAATCCCTTGTCACTGATCACCAGCCGCATCGGAATACCGATCAGCTCCATATCTGCGAACATCACACCGGGGCGGTTGTCGCGATCGTCGAACAAAACTTCTACCCCGGCAGCCTGAAGTTCGGCGTACAGGCCCTCTGCAGCCTCACGCAGACTGTCCGAGCGGCGCATGTTAATCGGTACCAGCGCCACCTGAAACGGTGCGATCGGCAGCGGCCAGATGATGCCGCGCTCATCGTTGTTCTGCTCGATCGCGGCCGCTGCGACGCGGGTGATGCCGATGCCGTAACAGCCCATGCTCATCAGTTTATCTTTGCCGTTTTCATCCAGCACTGTCGCGTTGAGTGCCGCACTGTATTTGTCGCCAAGCTGGAAGATATGGCCAACCTCGATACCGCGCAAAATTGCAAGCTCGCCTTTGCCATCCGGCGCCGGGTCCCCCGCTTGTGCATTGCGTAGATCGGCCACTTCCGGCATTGGCAGATCGCGACCCCAGTTGATGCCGAAATAGTGTTTGTCATCGATGTTGGCACCAGCGCCAAAATCGCTCATCGCCGCCACGGTGCGATCGATGATGACCGGGATTGGCAGATTGATCGGGCCAAGTGAGCCGGGGCCGGCACCGGCAACCTGCCGAATTTCATCTTCAGTGGCAAACACCAGAGGCGACAACACCTGCGGATGGTTAGCCGCCTTGATCTCATTGAGCTGGTGATCCCCGCGCACCATCAGCGCGACGAAATCGGCATCGGCTTCTTCCGAGGCTCGGCAAATCAGTGTCTTGACCGTTTTTTCGATGTCGAGATCGAAGTTGTCGACCAGCGCCTGAATCGTCTTGGTGTCTGGTGTGTCGACCAGCCGCAGTTCTTCAGTCGGCGCGCCGGCCGTGTCGTTGCAAATCGCCTCGGCTTTCTCGATGTTGGCCGCGTAGTCGCCCTCGGTCGAATACGCGATCGCGTCCTCGCCACTGTCGGCCAGCACGTGAAACTCCATCGATCCCGAGCCGCCGATTGCACCACTGTCTGCCTGTACCGCGCGAAACTGCAGATCCATGCGCGAAAAGGTATTGGAGTAGGCGCGATACATGTCATCGAAGGTTTGCTGCAGAGACTCCTGCGAAATATGGAACGAATAGGCGTCCTTCATGATGAACTCGCGGCTGCGCATAACGCCAAACCGCGGGCGGATCTCGTCGCGGAACTTGGTCTGTATCTGGTAGAAGTTCGCGGGCAGCTGTTTGTAACTGCGCAGGTCTCGTCGCGCGATGTCGGTGATCACTTCCTCGTGCGTGGGGCCCATGCAGTAGTCGCGCTCGTGGCGATCGGTAAATCGCAGCAGCTCCGGACCAAACTGGCTCCAGCGCTCGGATTCTTTCCACAGCTCTGCCGGTTGCACTGCCGGCATCAGCAGTTCGGCGGCGCCCGCGGCGTTCATTTCTTCGCGCACGATGTTTTCGATCTTGCGCAGCACCCGCAATCCAATCGGCATCCAGGTGTAGAGGCCGGCGGCAAGTCGACGGATCATACCGCTGCGCAACATCAGCTGGTGACTGATCACCTCGGCTTCGGCGGGTGCTTCGCGGGTGGTACTCAAATGGAGTTGACTGGTGCGCATGATGGAGTGCCGGTAATGAACTGGGCGGTTGCCAATGTCGACGGAAAAGCGGGTCGTTAGTGTAGGATAGTGCGTTGCACTAGGTTGCGCCATCAGCGGCAACCGTAGAGATGATCGGGCATTTTTGCCCGTCGCCTTGCGCGCGGTGAGAACGGGCCAATTTCAGAATTGTCCGATCGGTTGCGCAAGCGATCAACTATTATAACTAGACGAAAGAGAATTATTCGAGTCGCAAAAGACTGTCTTACGCCAAACGAGCGACTGCCCTTGCGCTGCTTGCGCACAGAGCAGGCCCGGTTTACAGCCCCTATTGAAGAACTTTAAAACCGATGCTTGATCCGATTCGCGATTGGTATCAGCGAAATTTTTCCGACCCGCAGGCCGTGATCCTGGCGCTGCTGCTGATCACGGCCTTCGCTGTGATCATGCTGTTGGGGGACATTCTCGCGCCGGTACTGGTTGCGCTGGTGTTTGCCTATCTGCTCGACGGCGTGGTCGATGCCATGCAGCGCTATCACATCCCGAGACCGCTGGCGGCGGCCATCGTGCTGCTGGTTTTTGTGTTTTTCTGCCTG
This sequence comes from uncultured Granulosicoccaceae bacterium, assembly GCA_964573105.1. Taxonomy (GTDB): domain Bacteria; phylum Pseudomonadota; class Gammaproteobacteria; order Granulosicoccales; family Granulosicoccaceae; genus CAKZSB01. The sequence goes on along the minus strand of CAZNIS010000005.1, from coordinate 100,929 downwards.
CTGTTGCTGTTCGGCGTCATGCCGTTGCTGTCCCAACAGGTGACATCGCTGGTGCGCGAACTGCCCAATATGCTGGGGCGCGGACAGGAACTGTTGAACCGTCTGCCGGAACTCTATCCGGCGATCTTCACCGTTGAGCAAATCGAGGAGCTGATAACCAACGTGCGAGGCCAGGTTGGCCGGGTGGGTCAGCAGGTATTGTCCTTTTCGATTGCCAGTGCGTTGAACCTCTTTGTGCTGGCGATTTATGTGGTGCTGGTTCCGCTGATTGTTTTCTTTGCGTTGAAAGACAAACATGTGCTGATCGCCTGGGCGCGCGATTTCATGCCGCACAAGAGTCAGCTGGCGGAAAAAGTCTGGCTCGAGGCCGACACCAAGATCGCCAACTACATTCGTGGCAAGTTCATCGAGATCCTGATCGTCTGGCTGGTGACCTACATTACCTTCGCACTCATGGAGCTCAACTACGCGGTGCTGTTGAGCTTTCTGGTCGGGATCTCTGTCATCATTCCGTTTGTCGGGGCAGTGGTAGTGACGCTGCCGATCGCTATCATCGGCTACTTTCAGTGGGGTTTTGAAGCGCGCCTGGGGTATCTGCTGGTGGCCTACCAGATCATTCAGATCCTCGATGGCAACGTGCTGGTGCCCCTGCTGTTCTCCGAGGTGGTAGATCTGCACCCGCTTGCGATCATCGTCTCGGTGTTGTTCTTTGGCGGGCTGTGGGGCATCTGGGGCGTGTTCTTCGCGATTCCCCTGGCGGCACTGCTGCAGGCGGTGCTTGAAGCATGGCCACGGCAGCGGCACGCCAGTGTCGCCGATAAGGCTGCCTGAGCGACCACTCCGAGCTTTTGCGGGTGTGGTCAGGTGTGAATGCCCGTCGCAATAAAGACCGGTTGGCTTGTCACGCCATGGACGCGCAAGTAACATCGTGCGTTTTCGGTGCGTCGGGCCACCCCGGCGCGCATCGATAATCCCATTAAATCAAACTCTGCGAGGCAGGCACATGTTTCAGGGCAGCATTGTTGCGCTGGTCACCCCGATGCTGGACGACGGTGCAGTGGACTTTGCGTCGCTAAAATCGCTTGTCGAATTCCATATCGACAACGGCACCAACGCGATCGTGTCGGTAGGCACCACCGGTGAGTCGGCCACGCTGGACGTTGCCGAGCACAGCGAGGTCATCGCCAAAACGATCGAATATGCGGCCGGCCGCATCCCGATTATCGCCGGTACCGGCGCCAACTCCACCGCCGAGGCCATCGAACTGACCGGCAACGCGCGCGAGGCCGGTGCGCAAGCCTGCCTGCTGGTGACGCCGTATTACAACAAGCCGCCGCAGGAAGGGCTCTACCAGCACTTTCGCAAGATTGCCGAGAGCGTGGACATTCCGCAGATTCTCTACAACGTGCCCGGCAGGACCTCGGTCGATATGTCGGTCGAGACGACCGCCAGACTGGCTGCGGTCGACAACATCATCGGTACCAAAGAAGCACACGGCACCGTTGCCCGGATCGCTGAGCTGCTGGCCGCCTGCCCGAAGGAATTTATCGTGTTGACGGGCGATGACGGCACCGCCATGGAAAGCATTCTCGCCGGGGCCAAAGGTAATATCTCGGTGACGGCAAACGTTGCGCCGGCGCTGATGCAGCAGATGTGTGCTGCGGCGCTGTCGGGCAATGAGTCCCTGGCGCGGGAACTCGACAGCAAGCTTGAAACTCTAAACAGCAAACTGTTCATTCAATCGAGCCCGATTCCGGTCAAGTGGGCCCTCAACCAGATGGGGCATATTGGCCCTGGCATTCGTCTGCCGCTCGTCGGGCTGGATGCCGGCTGTTTCGACGAGGTGCGCAAGGCTCTGGCAATCGCGGAGATAGATATTTGAATTTGCTTTTCAAAGGCGTCCTGATTGGCGCACTGCTGGTCAGCAGTGGATGCAGTTCACTGCCCGGCCAGTCCGGACCCGACAGTGACTACAAGAACGCCGAGCAGGGGCGAAGTCTCGAGCTGCCCCCGAGGTTGGGTGGTGGTGAGAAGCGGCCACAGGTGGTGATTCCGCGTGGTCAGGGCTGTGCGCCCTGCGCTGAGGTAGCAGCTGCGCAGCCGGCAGCCGAAGTGGTCCTGCCGCGACTGTCCGATGCCAGAATGGTGCGCGATGGGGCGGTCAACTGGCTTGAGGTGAGTGCACCGGTTGAGAGCGTCTGGGCCGGGTTGGGAGAGTTTACCGATGCCCAGGGCTTTGGCGTCGCTCGTCAGTCTGCTCGTGATGGTGTGCTGGAGACTGACTGGATTGACAATACTCGCGCGCTCGCTTCACCGGCGCTCGATGCCTTGCTGCGACAGAACATTCCGGCCGAATCGCTGGGGTTGCATCGTTTCAGTTTCCGACTCGAGCGGGCCGGCCAGTCTGCATCGCGGGTATTCGTCCGCCATGAAGGGCTGATCAACGCCGACGACAATCCATCGTTGACTATTGACGATCCGGAGATGGCCTCGCGGCTGATGGTCGATCTGCTGGCATTTTTTGGTGTCGACGGGCGGCGGGCCAGTCAGGTAGTTACGGGTAGCTAGCCACATCGAGTGACTGTCTCTTTTGCCAGCCTGGGTAGTGGCAGCGGCGGCAACGCGACGCTGGTACGTGTCGACGACACGTTGTTGTTGGTCGATGTGGGATTTAGCGCCAAAGAGATCGCCCGTCGTATGGGGCAACTCGGCGTATCGCCCGAGCAATTGTCGGCTGTGCTTATCTCGCACGAGCACAGTGACCACATCAAGGGGCTGGCGGTGTTGGCGCGCAAGTATCGCGTGCCGGTGTGGTTGACGAGCGGTACCTATCGACGGCTCAGAGATACGAACTTCAGCGGCGTGGAGCTACTGCATCCGCATGGATCCCTGCGGATCGGCGATGCGCGAATTTCAGTTTTTCCAGTGCCGCACGACGCGGCAGAGCCCTGCCAGTACATCATCGGAGATGGCCATCGCCGTTTTGCCGTCGCGACTGACATGGGCTGTGTGACGCCACATGTGAAAGAGCAACTCAGTGGCGTACAGGCCTTGTTGCTGGAGTCGAACTACGATGACGAAATGCTTCGCTATGGCCCCTATCCGCCAGCACTGCAATCGCGCATCGCAGGCAGTTACGGCCACCTTAGCAACGCACAGGCAGCAACCATGATCGAATCACTCGATCACGGCGGCTTGCAGCATTTGTTGTTGGGGCATTTGAGTGAAAACAACAATTCGCAAGAGTGCGCCTACAACTGCACGGCCGAAAAACTCGGTGCCGACGATAATCGGCTTGCGGTGCTGGCTCGCAATGAAGTGAGCCGGTGGTTTGCTATCGACTGATCGTGTTCAGTCGTCGCGAGTGATGCGAGCCCAGGCCGAGTGGTTGTGAATAGACTCGAAGTTCTCAACCTCGAGATCATACCGGGCAATCGCGCGATTCTCGTTCAGAACAGTGGCGACATCGCGGATCAGATCTTCGACAAAGCGAGGATTCTCGTAGGCGTGCTCGGTGACGAATTTCTCGTCGGCGCGCTTAAGCTGGCTATAGAGTTGCGCTGAGGCCTGTTCCTCTGCATCGGTAATCAGATCTTCCCAGTACAGGCCGTCTGTGGTTTTGGGCACGGCCGCGATGGTAATCATCGACCGCTGACTGTGTGCGCCATAACGGGATATCTCTTTGCTGCACGGGCAAAGAGTGGTCACAGGTACATTGACCTCGACCGTGGTTAACGTGTTGCCGTCGCGGGTGTCAGCCTGCAGTGCGATCTGATAATCCATCATGCCGGGCTGAGCGGTGACGGGCGCGAATTTCTCGATGAAGTATGGAAAGCTCAATCGCAGCGTGCCGGCATCACTGTCTAGTCGCTCCAGCATTTGCTGATGCAGTCTGGCCATGTTGGCAATGGAATAGGGGTCGCCGCTGTTTTCATTCAGCAGTTGCGTGAAGCGCGACATATGTGTGCCCTTGCGATCATCGGGCAGGTGCACGCTCATATCGAATTCGGCAACGGTATGGCGCGCCTCGGCAGCCCGGTCAGCGACGATGACTGGCGCCTTGATTCGCTTGATGCCCACTCGAGTGATCGCCAGCCGGCGCGTATCTTCGTAGCCCTGCACATCGGGCATGAGGTTAGAGTCGGTGATACTGGAATCCATAGGAAGTGACGGTCTCGAGGAGGGTGCGGCTAAGGCCGTGACCCCTGCAATGGTGGCTCAGTGACTCGCCAGCAGGTTTTTTTGGCCGACGTCGTCGAATGATTCGATTTGGCTATTCAGGTACTGCTTGATCTGGCGCAACACACCGTCTTTGTCCAGTCCGCATTCTGCCAGCAGTTCACCTCGCTCGCCCTGCTCATTGTACCCGTCCGGCAATCCAATGTTGAAGACCGGCTGGGTGATCGCAAGCCGTGCCAGGCACTCGTTGACGGCGCTACCGGCTCCGCCCGATATGGTGTTTTCTTCGAGGGTAATCAAGCATCGATGGCTCTGCGCCAGGCGATTGACCAGTTGTTCGTCAATCGGTGCAATAAACCGCATATTGGCGACAGTGGCGTTGAGTGACTCGGCCACCTCAGAGGCCACGGCCACCATGCTGCCAAAAGCCAGAATGGCGATATCGGCACCGTCGCGAATGACTTCGCCGACACCCACTGGCAGCGCTTCGGCGTTCTTATCGACTGCAACCCCCGGTCCGCTGCCGCGCGGGTAACGCACTGCGCTGGGGCCATTAATTGTCAATCCGGTCTTTAGCATCTGCCGACATTCGTTCTCGTCTGCCGGGGCCATCACCACCATGTTGGGCAGGCAGCGCATAAAACTGTAGTCGTAGCTGCCGGCATGAGTAGGACCATCGGCGCCCGCCAGACCGGCCCGGTCGACGGCAAACAGCACCGGCAGATTCTGGATCGCGACATCGTGGACAATCTGATCGTAGGCCCGTTGCATAAAGGTGGAGTAGATCGCCACCACCGGTTTCATGCCCTCGCAGGCCAGGCCAGCGGCCAGTGTCACTGAATGCTGCTCGGCAATACCGACGTCGAAATACCGCTGCGGGAATCGTTTTTCAAATTCGACCAGCCCGGATCCCTCGCGCATTGCTGGCGTAATGCCCACCACCCGTTGATCCTGTTCGGCCGCGTCGCACAGCCAGTCGCCAAACACCTGGGTGTAGGTTGGTTTGGGCGGCGTGGCAGGCTTTTTCTTGACCGGGCCCAGGGTGGGGTCGAACGGAGTCACCGCGTGCAGTGCCAGAGCATCCTGCTCGGCGAACTGATAGCCCTTACCCTTGCGTGTAACTGCATGTAGCAGCAGCGGGCCGTCCATGAGTTGTATCTTTTGCAGCACATTGATCAGATTGGGCAGGTCGTGTCCGTCAACCGGGCCCAAATAGTTGAAGCCGAGTTCCTCGAACATGGTCGCCGGTGTGACCATCCCTTTCATATGTTCTTCGGTGCGCTTGGCCAGCTCCATCACCGGCGGCAAATGGCGCAGGATGCGTTTGCCGTTCTCGCGCGCGCCGGAATAGGTGCGACTGGACAGGATACGGGTCAGGTATTTGTTCAGGGCGCCCACATTCGGCGAAATCGACATGTTGTTGTCGTTCAGGATCACTAGCAGGTTGGCGCGCTCGTCACCCGCGTTGTTGAGTGCCTCGAACGCCATGCCAGCGGTCATCGCACCGTCGCCAATCACGGCTATTGCCTTGCGCGATTCGTTTTTCAGGCGAGCCGCCATCGCCATGCCCAGCGCCGCGCTGATCGATGTGCTGGAGTGACCCACGCCGAAGGTGTCGTATTCGCTCTCGCTGCGTTTCGGGAAGCCGGCCAAACCACCCTTCATGCGCATGCTGTTCATGCGGTCGCGGCGGCCGGTCAGAATCTTGTGACCATAAGTCTGGTGCCCGACATCCCAGACGATTCGATCCTCTGGCGTATTGAAAACATAGTGCAGCGCCAGCGTCAGTTCGATGGTACCGAGGCTTGCGCCGAGATGGCCGCCAGTCTCAGCCACTGAGTGGACGATGTAGCTGCGCAATTCGTTGGCGAGCTGTTCGAGCTGGGCTGCGTTGAATGTTCTGATGTCCGCAGGTTTCTCTACGGTGAACAGCAGCGGGTAGTCTGCGGATTCTGGCATGGCCTGGATGTCGCTTCGCGCCTGGTCAGGGGATTATCTGTACTGGTGGGGGCGCTGGCAAGTCAGCGCGCGTGCGGCGGTGAAAATTACCTGTTCTCGCCGGTAAATTTGTCAATTTGTGCAAGTGATCACCTTTGCACCTGAACTCGCCACAGCAAAACGCCCCGGTTCGCGGGGATCACTGAGGCCTGCAATCGCCTGGCGACGCCAGCGCTCAACGTGAGCGATCGACGATGTATATGGCCAGCTGCCGCAGTAAATCAAAGTTGCTGTCCAGTGGCGATAGTGCCTGCAATGCGCGTTCCCGCTGCTCAAGCGCATAGGCCCGAGCATTGTCCAGCCCCATGATTGACGGGAATGTGGGTTTGTTCAGGGCGATGTCGGCGCCCTGCTGTTTGCCCAAAACCTCGGTGTCACCAACGACATCAAGAATATCATCGGCGATCTGAAAGGCCAGTCCGACCGCATCGCCATAGTCGCCAAGATTGCTAAGGGTTGCATCATCGACGGTTGGACTGCACATGGCTCCCAGCAGCGTACTGGCCTTGATCAGTGCACCGGTTTTGTGCCGGTGCATGGTTTCAAGCTCGTCCAGTGTCAGCACTTTGCCGACTGATTGCAGATCGATGGCCTGACCTGCAGCCATGCCATTGACACCGCTGGACTGGCCGAACAATTCGATCATCTGCAAAATGGTGGCGTCTGGCAGCAGACCGCGCAACGAAGAGGCGAGCGTGGTAAAGGCCAGCGCCTGCAGGGCATCACCGGCCAGAATGGCCTGGGCCTCGCCGTACTGGATGTGGCAAGTGGGTACGCCGCGGCGCAGGTCGTCGTCGTCCATCGACGGCAGGTCGTCGTGAACCAGCGTGTAGGCGTGCATGAATTCGATGGCGCAGGCCAGTACATCAAGTGCCTCGGCCGGCGCGCCGAGTGCTTCGCCAGTCGCGTATATCAGGACCGGGCGGACCCGCTTGCCGCCGCTGAGGGTCGCGTAGCGCATGGCGCTTTCAAGCGGTGTGCCGGTGTTGCCAAGCGCCGGCAGTTGCAACTCCAGCGCGGCGTCGACGCGATCCCGGTAGCCCCTGATCGTCGATTCAAACCCGACTGCACTGTTCAAGAGTCGAAATCCCGTAGCGCTTGCTCGTCTTCGTCACTGCTGCCCGCCAGTATTTTTACTTTCGATTCGGCCTCGGTCAGCGCTTGCTGACAGAATTTGCTCAACGCCATTCCACGCTCGAATTGCACCAGTGACTCTTCCAATGACTGTTCGCCGCTCTCGAGTTTTTCGACCAGTTGTTCGAGTTCGCCCAGCGCGTCCTCAAACGGCGTGGACTTGGCGATTGCAGCCGCTTTTTTTTTCATTGAAGCCATCAGAGTTGCTTACAGTTGATCGAGTGCATCGGTCAGACGTTTAACCGCGATTACCTCGATGCCGTCAATTTTCTCTCGCGGGCGATTGGCGTAGGGCACGATGGCCCTTTTGACCCCGTGTTGAACAGCCTCGGCGATCCTTTCCTGGCCGTTCGATACCGGCCGCACCTCTCCAGACAGGCCAATTTCTCCAAATACGACCAGCGTGCCGTCGAGTGCGATATCTCGAAAGGATGATACCGCTGCCAGTAACACCGGCAGATCGGCCGCGGTTTCGGAAATTCGCACGCCACCGACGATGTTAATGAACACATCCTGATCGTGCATTGTAACACCGGCGTGGCGCTGCAATACCGCCAGCAACATGTTTAACCTGTTCTGTTCGAGCCCTACAGTTACCCGTCGTGGATAGCTGCTGTGGCTTGATGTGACGAGCGCCTGCGCCTCGACCAGCAAAGGTCGCGAACCCTCTCTGGTCACCATAATCACACTGCCGGCCACTGGCGTGTCGTGGCGAGACAGAAAAAGTGCAGAAGGGTTGGGCACACCGCGAAGACCGCCGGCCTCCATCGCGAAGACACCCAGTTCATTGACCGCGCCAAAACGATTCTTGATCGCGCGAATAACCCGGTATCGGCTGTTCGAATCGCCCTCGAAGTAGAGCACCGTATCGACCATATGCTCCAGCACGCGGGGCCCGGCCAATGCGCCCTCTTTGGTCACGTGGCCAACGACGAACAAGGCAGTGCCGGTCTGCTTGGCAAAGCGCACCAGATGGGCTGCCGATTCGCGCACCTGAGCCACTGAGCCAGGGGCTGATTGCATCGCCTCGGTGTAGACCGTCTGGATTGAGTCAATCACCATGATGCGAGGCTGTTCACTGGCTGCCAGACGGGTAATAGTCTCGACGCAGGTCTCTGTCAGCAGACGCAGATTTTTCGCCGGCAATCCCAGCCGTCGCGCGCGCAGGGTCACCTGTTGCAGAGACTCTTCACCGGTGACATACAGCGACGGGTGTTGCTGAGACAGGGCGGCCAGGCATTGCAGCAGCAGCGTCGACTTGCCAATCCCCGGGTCGCCGCCCAGCAGCGTGACCGATCCGGCCACCAGGCCGCCGCCCATCGCCCGGTCGAGCTCGGGCAGACCGCAGCTGGTTCTTGGTTGCTCGTCGAGGGTGACATTTTCAATCGATGTGATAACCGATTGATTGCCGGTGTAGCTCTGAAAGCGAGTGGCCGCAGCCTTGGCACTAGACGGTGCCGCGCCTTCTTCCAGCGTATTCCACTCGCCGCAATCGGCACACTGTCCGCTCCACTTGGGCGACACCGCGCCACAGGATCGACAGAGATAGGAGATTTTTGTCTTCGCCACTGGGCCTCACGCTCCGGGCTCCTGCGTGGCAGGAGAAACGCGGCATTGTAGCCAAGTCAGGACTGAAGCGAAGCCCGCATCTTGGTTTCTGTCAGCTCGACGTCGCTGTTGTCGCGAGCCTGATAGTCGGGCAGGGCGGTGTCTATGCGCACCCGCTGCACCACGTTGCCGCGTACGTGGGTTACCTCGACGGGGCGGCCATTGATAATGAAACAGGCGCCTTTTTCCGGGATGTTTTGCAGGTGCTCGAGCACCAGCCCGTTGACCGTGCGCGGCCCTTCCGTCGGCAGGTTCCAGTCGAGCTCCTTGTTCAGCGCGCGAACGGTGGTACTGCCCAGCACGCTGTAAGAGCCGTCCTGCAATGCAGAGATATCGCGAAATTTCTCCTGTTGCGCCGGGTCGCTGGTGAATTCGCCAACGATCTCCTCTAGGATGTCTTCAATGGTGACAAGCCCCTGAATGTCGCCGTATTCGTCGACCACCAGACCGATACGCTTTTTCTGCTTCTGAAAGTTCAGCAGTTGCAGCGTGACGGGCGTGCCCTCGGGGATGAAATAGGCCTCGCGCACGTTGCTCTCGAAATAGGCCTGCGTCAGCTCCTGCCCTTTGAGGAAGTTGAGCATTTTGCGCAAGTAGACAAAGCCCACGACATTGTCGATATCTTCACGATAGACCGGCAACCGGCTGTGGGAGCTGTTGCCCAGGCTCTTGAGGATGTCAGGCCAAGGATCGTCCAGGTCGATGCCAACGATCTCCGAGCGTGGCACCATAATTTCATCGACAGTGACTTTCTCGATATCCAGAATATTCAGCAACAGCTTCTGGTGGCGATCGGGAATCATATCGCCGGCTTCATCGACGACAGTGCGCAACTCCTGACTGTTCAGCTTGTCTCTGGCGCTGGAGTCGCGCGTGTTTACGCCAAAGGTGGCGAGCATGCGATTGACCACTGAGTTGATCAAATAGACCAGTGGCCAGGTAATGCGCAGCAACGGGGTGTAGATATGCGCGGCCGGGAAGGCCAGTCTTTCCGACTTGATCGTCGCGAAAGTCTTGGGGAGCACTTCGGCGAAAATCAGGATAACCAGCGTCAGGATGCCCGTGACAAAAACCACCCCCTTGTCTCCCCACACCCGCATCGCCACAATAGTTGCCAGCGCAGAGGCGAGAATATTGACGAAATTGTTGCCGAGCAGGATCAGACCGATCAGGCGGTCAGGGGTTTCCAGGAGTTGTGCAGCTTTCTGTGCGCCCCGATGCCCGTTCTTGGCGAGGTTGCGCATCCGGTAACGATTGAGCGTCATCAGAGCGGTTTCCGATCCGGAAAAGAACCCCGACAGTGCAATAAGCAAGAAGAGCGCGATAAGGATCACGCCGGCTGAAACGTCGTTCAAGAGAGTTTGTGGAACCTTGCACTGTGCACGAAGGTACTAATTATAGGCTGTGCCCGCGGCTGTCAAGCTCCACGCCCGATCCGACACGGTGATTGACGCCACCGTTGTTCGGCACCATGGTTAGCTGGTCAGCGGCCACTCGCGCTCGCGGCGCGCCCGGTTGATTTATAATCCCTGCCTGCAGATGGCGTTTGGCCACTGCACCCAACAGAGTGACGAACCATGTTTGAGAGCCTGAGCGAACGGCTGAATCGCTCGATAAAAAATCTCCGCGGACAGGGGCGCCTGACCGAGCAGAACGTCAAGGACACCCTGCGAGAAGTGCGGCTGGCGCTGCTCGAAGCCGATGTCGCATTGCCTGTGGTCAAGCAACTCATTGACGCCGTTCGTGAAAAAGCGATCGGCCAGGAAGTGCTGACCAGCCTGTCCCCGGGGCAGGCGCTGATCAAGATCGTCAACGACGAACTGGTCAGTATTATGGGCGAGGAATCGGTCGGGCTGGATCTGAGCGTGCAGCCGCCGGCGGTTGTTTTGATGGCCGGATTGCAGGGCTCTGGTAAAACCACTACCACCGGCAAGCTAGCCCTGCGGCTTAAAGAGCGCGACAAGAAAAAGGTCATGGTCGTCAGTTGTGACGTCTATCGCCCGGCCGCGATCGCCCAGCTGCAAAAGCTCGCCACTGATATCGACGTTGCATTCTTTCCCAGCGAACCCGATCAAAAACCGGTCGATATCGCTCGCAGCGCGATGGATCAGGCGCGCAAACAATTCGTTGATGTACTGATCGTCGACACCGCCGGTCGACTCGCGGTCGATCAGGAGATGATGGACGAGATCAGCCAGCTCAATACGGAACTGCAGCCAGCCGAGACATTGTTCGTCGTTGACAGCATGACCGGTCAGGACGCCGCCAATACAGCCGCCGCCTTTGGTGAAACGCTGCCGCTGACCGGGGTGGTGTTGACCAAGACTGACGGTGATGCGCGTGGCGGTGCGGCGCTGTCCGTGCGCATGGTGACCGGCAAGCCGATCAAATTCATTGGCGCGGGCGAGAAACTCACTGCGCTTGAGACCTTTCACCCGGATCGCATCGCCTCACGCATTCTGGGCATGGGCGATGTGGTCAGCCTGGTCGAGGAAGTTCAGGAAAAGGTCGATCACCAGAAAGCGGAGAAACTGGCACGCAAAATCAATAAGGGCAAGACATTCGACATGCTCGATTTGCGCGATCAGATGGAGCAGATGCTAAAAATGGGCGGCATGTCGTCGTTCATCGACAAGCTGCCCGGTGCTGCCAACCTGCCCGACGCCGTCAAGAATCAGGCGAACGATAAGGAAATTCGCCGCACTATTGCCATCATCAACTCGATGACGCCCCACGAGCGCAAGTTCCCGGCAGTGATCAAAGGGTCGCGCAAACGCCGCATCGCCATGGGCTCTGGCACACAGGTGCAGGAAGTCAACAAGCTGATGAAGCAGCACGCACAGATGAGCAAAATGATGAAAAAGATGGCGCGCGGCGGCATGAAGAAGATGCTGCGCGGCATGAAGGGCCAGATGCCGCCCGGCATGGGGATTTAATACGCCAGCGGGCTTTATTCTGCAGAACTTTGTAGTACACTTGAGGGTTTTACCGTGGAGGGCTGCCAGCAGCCAGCGCTCCCGCCAAACGGAACAACGATGGTTACAATCAGACTATCGCGCGGTGGCGCGAAGAAAAAGCCTTTCTATCAGGTAGTTGTCACAGACAGCCGCAACCGGCGCGATGGCCGTTACCTTGAGCGCGTTGGCTACTTCAACCCGATGGTTGCCGAGGCCACGCCTGCCTCATTGAAGCTCGAACTCGATCGTATCGATCACTGGGTTGGTCAGGGCGCGCAGTTGTCAGAGCGCGTTGCCAAGCTGGTCAAGGGCTACCGAAAGGCACAAGCCGAAGCGGCTTAACCGGGTGCTATGAGCGCAGACGCTGCGGGCGGAGATGCTCATAGCCCTGTCACTGTTGGCAAGATTGGCGCGCCCTACGGCGTGCGCGGTTGGCTGAAAGTACACTCCTTCACTGACCCGGCCAACGGTATTCTGGACTACAAAAACTGGTCTTTGGCCCAGGCGGGCAAGTGCTCTGAAACGGAATTAGTCGAGGGCAAAGTGCACGGCAAGGGGCTGGTGGTTCGGTTGCGAGGTATAGACGATCGCGATCGGGCGGCACTCTTGACGGGTGCCGAGATTCAGATCAGTCGATCAAGCCTGCCGGACCTCGACGAAGGCTACTACTGGATGGATCTGATCGGCATGGAAGTCGTGGATCGCGAGGGCACAAGTTTTGGCAAAGTGGCGTCCATGATGGAGACGGGCGCCAACGACGTGATGGTGATCAAGGGGGAGCGAGAGCGACTGGTTCCCTGGATAATGGATGAAGTCGTGCTGGTGGTGGACCGGGCCGAAGGGCGGATCACCGTCGACTGGGATGCTGATTTTTGAGCGCGACGGCGGTCTCTGTGGTGACGCTCTTTCCGGAACTGGTGCAGGCGGTAACACGCTGCGGGGTGACGGGCAGGGCAATCGACAAACAATTGCTTTCGGTAAGCTGCAGCAATCCCCGGGATTTCGCAACTGACCGGCATAACACGGTGGACGATCGCCCGTTTGGCGGTGGACCGGGAATGGTCATGATGGCACCTCCACTGGAGGCAGCGATCGATGCGGCGGCAAAGCGGCACGCCAGCAGTCCACCGGTGATTTACATGAGCCCGCAGGGCGAGCGCCTGAACCACGAGCTGGTGATGGAACTGGCCCAATTGCCGGATTTGATTCTGGTGGCCGGGCGCTATGAAGGGATAGATGAACGTGTGGTACAGCGCAGAATCGATCGGGAGATATCGCTCGGCGATTACGTGCTCAGTGGCGGTGAATTAGCCGCCATGGTGATTATCGATGCGATAGCTCGGCAGATACCGGGTGTGCTGGGTCACGAAGAATCCGCAGCGGCAGATTCTTTCGCGGCCAGCGGCATGCTTGACCACCCCCATTACACGCGGCCAGCGGTGTACGAGGGGATGGCGGTACCGGACGTTCTGCGCAGCGGTGATCACCGCGCGATCGCGAAGTGGCGACAGGATCAGGGCGAGCAGCGCACCAGGCAGCGCCGTCCCGATCTACTGAAGCGCAAGGTGGCCGCGGACAAAAACAAGGGTCAGTGAGCTCGACGGGCACGCTGACTGAATCAATACCAATCGGACCAGAGTTCAAGTCAATGAGTAACATTATCGATGCACTGAATGCGGAGCAGATGCAAAAGGAAATACCTGCATTTGCCCCGGGGGACACCGTCGTTGTCAGCGTTCGGGTGAAAGAGGGCAATCGCGAGCGTCAGCAGGCCTTCGAAGGCGTGGTAATCGCCAAGCGTAATCGCGGCCTGAACTCCGCGTTTACCGTGCGTAAAATCTCCCATGGCGAAGGCGTGGAGCGCGTGTTTCAGACTTACAGCCCGATGATCGCTGACATCAACGTCAAGCGCCGCGGCGACGTTCGTCGATCCAAGCTCTACTACCTGCGTGGTCTGACAGGCAAGGCCGCCAGAATCAAGGAAAAGCTCTAACAACCACGCCGCGCGTAAGCGGTTTGTTTGCGGTGGCCGCAATGGCTGCCGCCAGTGCGCGGGTAACGCCACGCCATCGACGCGAACGGCTATCGTCGCCCGTTCGTGCAAATGCTTGAAAACAATCGGCATGTCCTCAGATAGTTGATCGTTTCACTGCGTGGTGTGCCGCGCTGAGAAGAGGGATCAGCGGTCCGTGACCGGGATCCAGGTAAATTTATTTCGATACGGGTTCACGAACATGACAGAAGCCACTGGCGAAAAGATGGAGTTTCAGGCCGAGGTAAATCAGCTGTTGAAGCTGATGATTCACTCGCTCTATTCGAACAAGGAGATTTTTCTTCGCGAGCTGATATCCAATGCGTCTGACGCCTGTGACAAGCTGCGCTTTGAAGCGGTCGCCAATGATTCGCTGAACGAGGGCGACGCTGAGCTCGCCATCACCGTCGCATTCGACGCCGAAGCCCACACGGTCACCGTCAGCGATAATGGCATCGGCATGAACCGCGACGAAGTGATCGCCAACATTGGCACGATCGCCAAGTCGGGTACGCGTCAGTTTCTCGATTCACTGACCGGCGATCAGCAGCAGGACGCCCAACTGATCGGCCAGTTCGGGGTGGGCTTTTACTCTGCGTTCGTGGTCGCAGATCGCGTGGTGCTTGAGACGCGTCGCGCCGGTGACGACGCCTCGGCCGGTGTTCGCTGGGAAAGTGAGGCGACCGGAACCTATCAGCTCGACACAATCGAAAAAGCTGGAAAAGGCACTTCCGTCACGCTGCATCTGCGTGAGGACAGCCACGATTACGCCGACAACTGGCGTCTGCGCAGCATCATCAAGAAGTATTCGGATCACATCACCTTCCCGATCATGATGCTGGAGGTCGTGCACGCCGATCCCGACGCCGAAGACAAGGACGCCGAACCCAAAGAGCCACAGCTCGAGAAAATCAATGACGCCTCGGCGCTCTGGACGCGACCGAAGAAAGACATCACCGACGATGAGTACAAGGCGTTCTACAAGCAGATTGGACACGACTGGGAAGATCCGCTGGCTTGGTCGCACAATCGGGTAGAGGGCAAGTACGAGTACACCTCGCTGCTGTATCTGCCAAAGAAGGCGCCGTTCGATCTGTACGATCACAATCAGCACCATGGCATCAAGCTCTACGTGCAGCGGGTTTTCATCATGGATGAAACCGAAAAAATGATGCCGCGCTATCTGCGCTTCGTGCGTGGTCTGGTCGATTCCAGCGATTTGCCGCTGAATGTGTCGCGCGAAATCCTGCAAAGCAACAAGGTCATCGAAAACATTAAGAGCGCCTCGGTGAAAAAGGTGCTTTCACTGCTCGAGACAATGGCCGATAACGAGGCCGAGAACTATCAGAGCTTCTGGGATGAGTTCGGCCGTTGCCTGAAAGAGGCCCCCGGCGAGGATTTCGCCAACAAGGAGCAGGTCGCTGGCTTGTATCGATTTGCCTCGACGCACGCCGGAACAGACGTACAGAACGTCAGTTTCTCAGACTACATCGGCCGGATGCAGGCCGGCCAAGACAAGATCTACTACATCACCGCCGATAGCTTTAACGCCGGCAAGAACAGCCCTCACCTCGAGATATTTGCCAAAAAGGGCATTGAGGTGCTGATCATGTACGATCGCGTCGACGAGTGGATGATGTCCTACCTCAACGAGTTTGACGGCAAGACGCTGACCTCCGTCGCGAAGGGCGATCTCGATCTGGGTGATGTGCAGGACAAAGACGAGAAGGAAAAGCAGGAAAACGTCGAGAAGGATGCCGAGAAGCTCATCGAGCGCCTGTCATCCCAGCTTGGCGATAAAGTTGCAGACGTAAAAGTATCGCATCGGCTCACTTCCTCACCAGCGTGTATCGTACTTGGCGAGCAGGATATGGCGCTGCACATGCAGCAACTGATGAAGCAGGCCGGCCACGAGGTACCCGAGAACAAACCGACACTGGAAATAAATCCGTCTCATCCGATACTTAAGAAAATGGATGTCGAAAGCGACGAAGATCGGTTTGGCGACTGGAGTCAGTTGCTGCTCGACCAGGCTGTACTCGCAGAGGGCGGACAACTGGACGATGCCGCCGGGTTCGTGCAGCGCGTCAACGAGTTGATCGTCGAACTCAGTGGTGGCGATACCGCCTGAGCCGAAACTCGGCGCGACTTGGACAGATGGAAATGTACGGCGGCACCTGCCGCCTCAGCGGTGACTATGATTAATCCGCATCGCACAGTAAAATGCGCGGCTTCAAACTCGTGACGAGACGTTCGAAGTGTGCAGCCCGCAATGGATGAATCGGGGCGCTCGGCGCAATGGACGCGAAGCCTTCGATAGACCGACCAACCAGAAGATGGCGTAAATTCAATGAAAAAACTGGCGCTAGCGAGCGTGTTTTTGTGTCTTGTCACAGGGATTCAGACTGTGCAGGCGGGTGACCCGGAACTGGGCAGAAAGAAAGCTGAAACCTGCCTTGGCTGTCACGGTATCGATCTGTACGTGAATACCTATCCCACTTACCACGTGCCGAAAATCGGCGGTCAGCACAAGGACTACCTCGTCGCGGCACTCAAGGCCTACCGCGACAAAGCGCGACCACACGAGACCATGCATGCCAATGCGGCATCGTTGAGCGATGACGATATCGCCGATATCGCGGCCTATCTCTCGTCAATCAAATAGGGGCGCACAAAATATGAACAGAAACACGATAGGCGCTTGCCTCGCAGCGGTCTCACTGGTGCTGTCCGGCCACGCAATCGGTGGCGACGCCGACGCGGGCAAGAAAGTCGCCGAGGCCAAACAGTGTGGGGCCTGCCACGCAGCCGACGGCAACAGCACAATCCCGATGAACCCCATCATCGCGGGTCAGTACGAAAGCTACCTGCTGCGGGCGCTGAGTGAGTACAAATCGGGTGCGCGCAACAACGCGATCATGTCGAGTCAGGCGGTTGGCCTGACCGATCAGGAGATTCGCGATCTGGCAGCCTACTTTTCCAGCCAGGAATCTGCCCTGTCGGTGCTCAACCGCTAATTAGTGCCTCCTGACCAGCGGATCGGCGATCATCGGATCGCCGATTTGCAGGTGATATCCCTTCTCTTCCAGGTCGGCAATGACCTGCGCGGCGTTGTCCCGAGCCAGCTTGCGCTCCGGGTGAAGATCGAATTGCAACGCCATCTCCAGCGGTCCCAGAGTCGCGAGCAGTTGTTCCGGGACCTGTTCGAAATTACCTTCCCCGGGAACATACAGATACCACGTATTTTTTTTGCCGCTCCGGTAAACGAAAACGTTCATGACTTGTCTCAACCGTGTTCACGAGGATTAATCAACCAAAGCAACGCTGCATGCTGGCGCTACTCTGGCCATGGGCGTCGGGGGTAGCCGCGCTGTGATAGCCGCGATGGTGTAGATTGGTCCGATCATTTGCAAGCCTCCCCGTGACCGGGCGGGCGCAACATTACAACCGATGAGGCGATGCAGTGCACGCGACCTATCCACTGCTTGAAAAAACCGACTTTCCCGCGATAAGACGCCGCAAGCTCGAGATATTGCAGGTCAATGTTGGTTATTACTGCAACCAGAGCTGTACCCATTGCCATGTAAATGCCGGTCCCAAGCGTACCGAAATGATGGACGAGGAAACCGCGGGGCTGGTGCTCGAATTCATCGAACAGTCAGACATTCACACACTCGATCTCACCGGCGGCGCGCCCGAACTCAACGGTCAGTTCCGCAAACTTGTGGAGGGCGGTCGCCGGAACGGCATTCGCGTCATCGACCGCTGTAATCTGACCGTGCTCGAGGAACCGGGGCAGGAAGATCTGGCCGAGTATCTCGCAGCCCACCAGGTCGATATCGTCGCGTCACTACCGTGTTACATGGAAGACAACGTCGATCGGCAGCGTGGCAAAGGTGTATTTGACGCCAGTATCAGTGGTCTGCAGAAACTCAATGCGCTGGGTTACGGGCGCGATGGCAGCGACCTCAGCCTTGATCTGGTCTTCAATCCGCAGGGGCCGGTGTTGCCGCCATCACAGGCAGAGCTTGAACGCGACTACAAGCAGTTTCTCGATGAAAACTTTGGCATCTCGTTTCACAATTTGCTGACGCTGACCAATCTGCCGATCCAGCGCTTTGGCAGCATGTTGATATCCAAAGGTCAGTTCGAACCCTATATGGATCTGCTGAAAAGCGCCTATCGCCCTGAAAACCTTACCAACGTCATGTGTACCAACACACTGAGCGTCGATTACGACGGCTACGTTTACGATTGCGATTTCAACCAGATGCTGGCGATGCCGCTGGGCGGCAAGCCCTTGCGCCGCCCGCATCTGCGCGATATCACCGCTGAGTCCATCGCCGGCGACTCAATTGCCATCGCGGACCACTGCTATGGCTGTACCGCCGGTCAGGGCTCAAGCTGCGGGGGCGCGCTGACTCAATAGCGGGAATGGAGCCCAACGCCAATTGAGGCTATCGATTATTGTTCCGGTGCTCAACGAGGCGGCAAATGTCACCCGTCTGTTGACGCAACTGCAGCCTGGCCGCGGTGTGCGCCATGAGGTCATTCTGGTCGATGGCGGCAGCCGCGATGCCACCGTCGATGTCGGTGCGCCGCTGGTCGATCGGCTTGTCACTACCGCCACACCTGGCAGGGCGCTGCAAATGAATGCCGGTGCTGAAGTCGCGCGCGGCAGCCTGCTGTGGTTCGTGCACGCAGACTCGGTGATTCCCGCCAATGCCTGTGAGCTCGTCCATTCATTGCCAGACGATTGCTGGGGGCGATTCGATGTTCGCCTGAGCAATCCTGGCCTCGCTTACCGAGTGATTGCGCGTTGCATGAATATTCGTTCACGCCTGACGGGTATCGCGACCGGGGATCAGGGGATATTTGTCGGCGCGCAAGTGTTTCGGCAAATTGGTGGCTATCCCCTGCAACCGCTGATGGAAGACATTGAAATCTCCCGTCGACTGCGACAAACCGGTAAACCGGTGTGCTTGCACGAGAAGCTGCAAACCTCCAGTCGCCGCTGGGAGCGTGGTGGCATTTGCCGCACCGTACTGCTGATGTGGAGGCTGCGGCTGATGTATTTCCTGGGCGCATCACCGGCGCGTCTCGCAGCACTCTACCGTTCGGCATGAGCAGTGACCTCGTGGTTCAGGTGTTTGCCCGGTACCCCAGGCCCGGGCAGGTGAAAAGTCGGCTGGTGCCGACACTGGGCGAGCAAGCGTCCTACGAGCTACAGCTCGCCATGCTGGACGACCTGCTCGGCAGATTGGCCGTCTGTTGCAACGTAGAGCTATGGGGCACGGAATCCGAAGACCTGCCGCACTATCAGCGCATGCTCGGTATTTGCGGCGGCCACTTCCAGCTGCAACGCGGTAATGATCTGGGTGAGCGGATGCAATTTGCCGTCGACAGTGCATTGCAGCGATCGCTTGTACCCGTGCTCGTCGGCGCCGACTGTCCACAAATTGATTGCGCGGTGTTGGCGCAAATCGAGTCGCTGCTCGACCGTGGTACCCAGGCCGTCATGGTGCCGGCCAATGATGGCGGCTACGTCGCGCTGGCGCTCACCTGCAGCCACGACAGCCTGTTTCGCGATATCGAGTGGGGCACTGATGTCGTGGCTGGCAAAACGCGTGCGGCCATGCAGCGGGCGGGCATACAGTACGATATGCTGGCCGAGCAGGTCGATATCGATAATGCCCGCGATCTAGCGCTGCTAGAGACCCTTTCGATGGATGACAATCCCGCCCTGTATCGCTGGCTGCAGCAGTATCGGTCGTTATACTGACGGCTGATTTGACGACGGACAGATTCGATGAACCACGAATCGGCAGAGTCCCGGGTAAGACTCGACAAATGGCTGTGGGCGGCACGTTTCTTTAAAACGCGCGGGCTTGCGACTGAGGCAGTCAGTGGCGGGCGCGTGCACGTCGACGGTGCGCGGGTCAAGCCTTCGCGCAATGTCAGTGTCGGCCAGGTACTTGAGATAACCAAGGGGCCCTATGAATTTGTGGTGCAGATTGAGGCCCTGAGCACCCAGCGCGGGCCGGCAACCGTTGCCCGCACGCTCTACACCGAGTCTGACGAGAGCATCAGCAGGCGTGAGGAACTGGCGCTGAAACTAAAAGCCGACCGCATGATCAGTCGCAGTGAACAGCTCGCCGGCCGGCCGAGTAAGCGTGATCGGCGGCAGATGCAGAAAATCAGAGGTCGCGACGGCTCAGATGACTAAGGCCGCGTGTCTGCGACGGCCGATTACTTTACAATTGCATTTTTCACTGACGGACAATCATCTTGGAAAGTCTGCAATCGGGCGCCGATACCCTGTTTGTACTGTTGGGGGCCATACTGGTGCTGTGGATGCATGCGGGTTTTGCTTTTCTGGAGGTGGGTACCGTCAGAGAAAAAAACCAGGTCAACGCGCTGGTCAAGATTTTCAGTGACTTTGGCGCCTCGACACTGGCGTACTTTTTCATTGGCTACTCAATCGCCTACGGTGTCGACTTCTTCAAACCGGCCGCGGTGTTGGCAGATGCCAACGGCTACGAGCTGGTCAAGTTTTTCTTTCTCTTAACCTTCGCAGCTGCAATCCCTGCGATTATTTCAGGTGGCATCGCCGAGCGCGCAAGATTTTACCCGCAGTTGTTTGCCTCAATGATTATCGTCGCCTTCGCCTATCCGTTTTTCGAGGGGCTGGTCTGGAATGGCAACGCCGGATTCCAGGATGTCATCGAGCGCATCGGTGGCGCTCCTTTTCACGATTTTGCCGGTTCGGTCGTCGTGCATGCCTTCGGTGGCTGGACCGCGCTCGGCGCGGTGATACTGTTGGGTGTGCGCAAGGGGCGCTACTCTGCTGATTCCAATGTGGTGCTGGCTCAACCACCTTCCAGTATCCCGTTTCTGGCACTGGGCGCGTGGATCCTCACCGTGGGCTGGTTTGGTTTCAATGTCATGTCGGCGCAGGAGGTCGGCGGCATCAGCGGTCTGGTGGCAATGAATTCACTGATGGCGATGGTCGGCGGTCTGCTGGCTGCTTTGGTCGTTGGGAAAAATGATCCCGGTTTCGTGCACAATGGACCGCTGGCCGGTTTGGTGGCAGTCTGTGCCGGCTCCGACATCATGCATCCGATCGGCTCACTGGCGGTTGGCGCGGTTGCCGGCGCGCTGTTTGTGTGGCTTTTCATGGTCGCGCAGAATCGTCTGCGCATCGATGACGTACTCGGCGTTTGGCCTCTACACGGAGTCTGCGGTGCCTGGGGTGGCATAGCGGCCGGACTGTTCGGCAGCGAAGCGTTGGGCGGAATCGGTGGCGTCAGCCTGCTGTCCCAACTGATTGGCACGCTGGCGGGTATAGTGTTCGCACTGCTCACGGGGTTCGTCGTCTATGGCGTGCTGAAAGCCGTCGTCGGCATCCGTCTGGACGAAGAGGCCGAGTATCGCGGTGCAGATTTGTCGATCCACAAAGTTTCATCCACTTCAGCGCTTGATAAGGCCAGATAAACAAAGGTGGGCCTGAGGCCGCCCCGGTAGAATCACATGAAAAAAATCACTGCTATCATCAAACCGTTCAAACTGGAAGACGTCCGCGAAGAGCTGTCGAAAGTGGGCGTCAAGGGTATCACCGTCACCGAGGTCAAGGGGTTCGGACGACAGAAAGGACACACCGAACTCTACCGAGGCGCAGAATATGTGATTGATTTTCTGCCTAAGGTGAAGCTTGAGGCTGTGGTTTCAGCCGATCAGCTGGATGCCTGCCTCGATGCCATCACCACTGCCGCGCGCACCGGCAAAATCGGTGACGGCAAGATTTTTATTGAAAATATCGATCGGGTGATTCGCATCAGGACCGGCGAAGAGAACGAAGAGGCACTATAGTCAGTGTTGCAGTGCCACCGGCGCGATGGCGCCACAGCGATCCTTTGGTCGCTACACATTCGGCAAGTCGCCAGGGATCTCGATCGATACAGGCATGGCACAGGTTCAGACCAGTTCTTTGAGTAATCTACCAGAACCCACTGTCATCGCGCGCAGTGAGCATTGCGTGTCGCGCAAGGCGATCAGCAGCAGTGCATTGAAAGTCCTGTACCGCCTGAATGAAGCCGGCTTTGCCAGTTATCTGGTCGGTGGCGGGGTGCGCGATTTGTTGCTTGAGCGTCACCCGAAAGACTTCGACATCGCGACGGACGCGAGCCCGGAAGAAGTAAAAGAGCTGTTTCGCAACTGCCGGCTGATCGGGCGCCGATTCCGTCTGGCGCATGTCGTGTTTGGTCGCGAGATCATTGAGGTCGCCACCTTTCGCGCCGACCACAGCGATGGCGATGGCGGTGCCACCGGCGAGAGCGGGCGAATCGTGCGCGACAACGTCTACGGCGGCTCACTGGCTGAGGACGCCGTGCGGCGAGACTTCACCGTCAATGCGATGTACTACAACATCGCAGATTTCTCAGTTGTCGATTTCTACGATGGTCGATCCGATATCGAAAACCGTCAGCTGCGGTTCATCGGCAACGCCTCGGAGCGTGTGATCGAAGATCCGGTTCGCGCGTTGCGGGCGGTGCGTTTTGCCGCCAAGCTCGATTTCGACGTGGACGACAGCGTGCGTCAGGCCATTGAGTCGCATCGCCACCTACTGAAAGAAATTCCTGCCGCGCGCTTGTTTGAGGAAGTGCTGAAACTGCTGCAATCGGGCGACGGCGAGCAGAGCTTTGCGATGCTGCGCGAGTTTGACCTGTTGCAATACCTGTTTCCGTTGGCAGCTCGTCGGTTGGATGCCGGTGATGCTTACGC
The DNA here is from genome assembly GCA_964573105.1 of uncultured Granulosicoccaceae bacterium. Taxonomy (GTDB): domain Bacteria; phylum Pseudomonadota; class Gammaproteobacteria; order Granulosicoccales; family Granulosicoccaceae; genus CAKZSB01. The sequence goes on along the minus strand of CAZNIS010000005.1, from coordinate 78,240 downwards.
AGAAACGCTGGCAGAACTTGCGCTGCGCAACACCGACCGGCGCATTCGCGACGAACAACCTGTCACACCGGCATTTATTTATGCCGTGTTGCTGTGGCCGGATGTGGTCGAGCGCGCCGCCCACCACGAGTCCGCTGGCGAGCCCAGTATCGCCGCGCTGCATCTGGCGGCTGACGAGATCATTCCGACCCAGCTCAGCGCCACCTCTTTGCCGCGACGATACTCGGTGCCGATGCGCGAGATTTGGGCGCTGCAGCCGCGTCTGATGAAAGCGCGTGGCAAGCGGGCGACCAGTCTGCTCGGCAATCCGCGCTTTCGCGCCGCCTATGATTTTCTTTGTCTGCGCAACGATGCGGGAGAAGATCTGGCGCCCGTTTGTAAACGCTGGGAAGATCTCCAGCAAAGCCCGGAGTCTCAGGCATTGATCGAGGCGGCCCGCAAGCAACCTCGGGCTGGCAACCCGCGTCGGCGCCGGCGTCGCTCGCAAAGCGGTGGTCAGAGCTGACATTCTTGTTCCTGCCGGAACGAGTGGGCCGATACGCCGGCAGTATGAGACACTGCGTCCATTGAAATTGACAGGAGCGCAACCGTGCGACACGAACTTGAATACGTTGCGGTAGAGGGGCCGATCGGCGTTGGCAAGACCACACTCGCGCGGCGGCTGGCGCGGTCTTTGAAGGCAGGCCTTGTGCAGGAAGAGGCGGCCGAGAATCCCTTTCTGGACCAGTTTTATCGTTCGCCAGCCAGTGCCGCACTGCCCACTCAATTGCATTTTCTGATGTCCCGCCGCCGATCTCTGCGCAGGCTCACAAAAGACCACAGCAAGAGCTGCTGGGTGTCAGATTTTCTCTGGCACAAGGATCGATTATTTGCCGAGCTCACGCTCAGCCCAAACGAGTTCAAGCTGTACAGCGATATCAGCGCCGAACTGGAGTTCGATCTGCCGGTGCCCGATCTCGTGATCTATCTGCAGGCGCCGTTGAATGTGCTCTACGATCGAATCGAAAAGCGCGGCGTCAGTTCGGAGCAGTCGATCTCAAGCAGCTACATTGCACAGCTGCAGCAGGCCTACACCAGCTTTTTCCACAGCTACGATCACACGCCTGTTTTAATTGTTAACGCCGCCGAGATTGATTTTGACGAGTGTGAGCAGGACTATAAGCGCTTGCTGCAACAAATACTGGCAGTCCAGGCAGGGCGTCACTATTTCAATCCCAGTGCCGAGCCGGCCTGAGTCGACACCCCGAGAAAATCGGGTGAGGTCTGGCAGGCGCAGGTCGCTGGTTTTCAAGAATGGGAGATGGTAACTATGTCGGTAGATTCACAAGTGCTGCGAGTCGGAATGCTCGAAGACGATGTCGATCAGGCAAATCGTGTGAGTGGCTGGATTACCGAGCGCGGACACCAATGCGAAGTCTTTCATGAGCCCGACAACTTTCAGCGCGCGTTCCGCAAGACCAGCTACGATATCGTCACGCTAGACTGGAATTTGCCCGACGCAACTGGTGTCGAAATCCTGCGCTGGCTGCGGCAAAGTCTGGTCAGCGACGTGCCGGTCATATTCATCACCGCGCGCCAGGCAGAAGCCGATATTGTCGCCGCACTGGAAGCCGGCGCAGACGATTATCTGGTCAAGCCGGTGCGCCAGCACGAGCTGCTTGCCCGCATTGGCGCCATGGCCCGACGCGCGCAGCCCGAGACTGAAATTCTGGAATATGCGCCCTACGTGTTCGACACCAGCAATCGTCAGGTCAGCGTGTCGGGCGAGCAGGTTCGCCTGACTGAAAAAGAATATGACCTCGCGCTGTTCCTGTTTCGCAATCGTGGCAGAGTGCTGTCGCGACAGCACTTGCTGACATCTGTGTGGGGCACCTCGGCAGAGCTCAATACGCGAACTGTCGATACACACGCCAGTCGGTTGCGCAAGAAGTTGAATCTGTCGGCGACCGAAAAATGGAAGCTGACTTCTATCTACCAGCACGGCTATCGGCTCGAAGAGTACACCGGTAGCTGAAGTCAGGTTAGCCGGGCGCGCGCAAATTGCCACGGTTAGGCACAATGATTTACATCCTGAGTGCTCACGATCACCGATAATCCAAGCATTTCTCTGCGCTGTCCGCTATTACAGAGGTAGATAAACGCGGAAACACTCCGACAAAGGAGGTGATATGGCAGTTGAGAAGCTGAAACTATCGGGAATTGTATTGGCGCTGTTGCTGTGCACAGCCCATTCCTCCCTGGCTGTAGCAGATCGCCCGAAGGAAGACCTTCGAGTAGAGGTGAGCGACGGTGACAACCTGATCGGCATTTTGACACGAGTGACAGGCTCATCACGGCGCTGGCAGGAAGTCGCGCTGTATAACAACCTGGCTGACCCCGACGCTCTCAAGCCCGGGCAGATCATTGTTATTCCCCGTTCAATGCTCACGCGCCGTGGCTATGCAACCGTCGATTATTTCAATGGTGAAGCGGGCTATTTGCCGATTGGTGCCACGCAGATGCGCCCGCTTGAACGCGGGCAACAGATATTTACCGGCGAGACTGTCAGGACCGGTGAGAATGGCTTTATCAGTCTCAGCTTCACCAGCGAATCGGTGGTTAACATTCAGCCACAGAGTGACTTCAGAATCGATGTAATCAATTGTGAGGATCCGGCCGGCAGCTGTGAGATTACCCTGTGGGCGGAAGAGGGCGACGCTGCGGTCAAGGTCGATAACAAGGGATTTGATGGCGCCACTCGCTTTATCATCAAAACGCCGTATGCCTCTGCTGTGGTTCGAGGCACCGAGTACGATATCACCATATCCAAAGTCGATGGCGTGGTCGCCAATACGCTCGGTGTGACTGAGGGCGAGGTTGTCATCACCACTGACGAACTGGAGAGATCAGTACCGCTTGGCAAGGGCGTTGTCGGTGGTCAGGGGCAATCGGTCAGCCGTCTTTTTGATCTTCTCGATCCACCGATCGTGACCAATCTTCCGCACTACGCTCGCGTGAGTCCAGAGGACCGGGTCGAATGGCTGGAACTGCAAGATGCTGCCGGTTATGAAATCAGTATCAGCGGTAGTGGCGAGGCGCTCGGCAAAACACAGATCGCGCGTACTTACAGTACCGTGGACTATCCGGCTGGTGAATACCTGGTCGCGATCAGAGGCGTCGATCAGTATGGTCTGCGCGGGTATCGGGCAAATCAACGGGTTACCGCGGTCGATCTGGCTGAGGATCTGGTCGCGGCTGAACTCGCGATTGATCTGAGTCTCGATGTGCTCAGAGTCGAAAAGGGTCCGCTCGATGCTGCTACACAATTCGAACTACAGGTATCTGACCGCGTCGTGAACATCGATGGTCAGGACACACTGGCCGACTATCGAAGCTACGATATTGGCGCCGGAACCGCATTCAATATTCTGGTTGATAACAGCCGTGATGTGTTTGTCCGTTATCGCCAGATAGTCGATGCAACGTTGGTGTCTCGATATACACCGATAGAATTGCTTGCAACAGGTAGAGATCAGTAGGCGACGTAATCTCTTGGCGAAATCTGATCAATCCCGGCACCGGCGGTTAAGCTACAAAACGCTAATCGGTTTCTTTCTGTTTTTTGCAGCCGCCACGTTGCTGATGGATCAGGCGCAGGTCACGAAGAAAGTCGACAGCCTGATTTACGATGCCTGGGTCAGGCTGGGGCAGTCGGCGCCGTCCGACGATATGGTTATCGTTGGTATCGACTCGCAAAGTGTCGCCTCGCACGGACGCTGGCCGTGGAGCAGGGTGGATCAGGCCACTATCATCGATAACATCAGTCAGGCCGGCGCAGATGTCATCATCACCGATATTCTGTATTCAGAACACGATCGCCTGAACCCGGCGGCCGACGATGAGTTTGCCAGAGCGCTGGCCGATTCCGGCAGGGTGATTTTGCCGGTGATCACTGAAGGTCGCGGTTCTGACCCCAGCCTGGCCGAACGGCTGCCGATCTCGGCCTTCTCCTCTACTGCGCGCGAGTTGGGTCACGTGTTTTTGCCGATCGACAGTGACGGCATCGTGCGCCGGGCGCACTTAAAAGGTGGTTTCCGCAATGCCCATTGGTCGATCCTGCCACTGGCGGGCATGGAAGTGCTTGGCGAGGCGCCCGATCCATTGCCCGGCAATACTGTTCAAGACATCGGGCCATCGTTGCAATGGCGTGGTGACAAGGAGGTGCTGATTCCTTTTCATGGTCCGAAGAACAGCTTCAAAGTCATTCCTGCGCTGGATGTGTTGAACGGCAACTTTGATCCTGCGGTTTTTCATTCGAACGTGGTGTTTTTTGGATTGACCGCCAGCGGACTGGCCGATGTTGTGCCAACACCCATTCTAGGTATTGATCAACCGATACCGGGTGTCGAAGTGCACGCCAACATCTACAGCGCGCTGCGCAACGGTGACATGGTCGAGCAAATCGGTAGCTGGCCGGCCTACGTACTCGTCTTTTTATCTATCGCACTGTTGTTGGCGATTTATACCCGCATGCGCCCACGCTGGGGCTTGTTTTACACTATTACACTGGCGCTCATGCCAGTGCTGCTCAGCTATCTGGCCTACGAATTAGGCAGAATCTGGTTCGCGCCGTTACTTGCAGTAGTACCGGTACTGATGGCATTTCCACTATGGAGCTGGCATCGGCTCGAGTTTGCTGGAAGATTTCTACACTCCGAAACCAACAAGCTTGCGATCTACGACGACGATATCGGATTGACCGGACAGCTGCCCGTCAGCAATTTATTCGAAAGTGCGGTGGGGCACCTGGGGCTGAAACGCTGGTTTTTGCAGATCGATGACCGCCTGACAGAAGGCGATAGCGAAGGGCTGGAGCCGGAACGTGTCACCAGCGACGACTGGTCTGCCAAAGAGGGTTTTACCACCAAACGCTTTGATGGCAAGTCACAACTGGTCGTTGGTTTCGACTTTGGTCAGTCTCAGCTCAACGAGCAGTTCAGTCGATTTGTCGACAATGCCTCCCGTGTGCAGAGAATGGTCGAGGTGCCGGTGCAGGGTGGCACGATAGAAAATCTGCAAAACGATGCCGATCGACTGAGCAAGCAGAATCAGCGTATTCTTCAACTCAAAGTCCTCGATGACAACATATTCAACGGCAGTCCGGCAGGATTAATTGTCTGGAATGCCGTGGGTGAAATGATGCGGGTCAATGAAATGGCCAGCAGTATGTTCAGCACTCACAACCTTGCCAACAAATCGATCCGCGATTTTCTTCTGTTGCTGGACAAGGATCCGGATCAGATAGATCGCCGCCAGTTCGAGGCGCTGATGCTGAATGGCGAGAGCTGGCAGATCAACGCCGTCAATGGTTCCAGTGAGTTGGTGGTGGACTTCAGTGTGCTCGGTGATGAGCTGTCCGATCGACTGGTCGTGGCCAGCGTCGTCGATCTGAGTGAAATACGCCGCGCAGAGAGACTGCGGGGTGAACTCATCGAGTATCTTTCACACGATCTCAGGTCGCCGCTGATCTCCTCGTTGTATCTGGTCAATCAGGTCCGTGAGAATTCTGACGATGAATCCATCGACTCGCTAAAACAGGTCGAGAGCAACGTCAACAAAACGCTGAAGATGATCGACGATCTACTGGGCGTCACCCGCGCCGAGCATCTCAAGGCTGAACAATTGCAGCCGGTTTTCTTTGAGAATATTATCGAAAACACAGTCGATCAACTATTGCCGCAGGCGCGGCAGAAAAATATCTCGCTCAAGCTTGAGAACGTTGAGGATGAGATCTGGATATCAGCTGACGCCAGTCTGCTGGAACGAGCGTTTATCAATGTGGTCGGCAATGCGATCAAGTATTCCGGAGCCGATTCCCGGGTGATGATCTCGGCAACCCTTGAAGGTGGCACCGAAGTGGTCACACGTGTCAGCGATCAGGGTATCGGTATTCCGTCGTCGAGAATCGGGATGTTGTTCGAGCGGTTTCATCGCGACCCTCAGGCGCAAAAACAATATGCCGGCACTGGATTGGGGCTTGCGCTAGTGGCGAAAGTGGTTAATCAACATGGTGGCAAAGTCACCGCCAGTAGTGTCGAGGGTTCCGGTACGACGATCGAAATCAGGTTGCCAGTAGTCGAAGTCGAATCAGTCAGTATGAGTGCATAACTTCGCGATACTTCAGTGTGCCGGCGTGGTCAACAGCCAGCTGCCGGATCGCCGGGTAATGTGACTTCAGTCGGAAAACATCCGCAAACCGCATGTTAGTCTACAACGGCCTGCATCATTCGATCAGGTATCAAAACTGTAGTTTGGAGAAATTAGATGTTCCAGTTAGTACGTAGTACCGCAATCGCGTTCCTTCTTGTCTTCTATTCTTCTTTTGCCGGCGCCGGTGAGTTGATCAACATCAACAAGGCGGATGCAAGCGTCATTGCCGAGAACCTGACGGGTATCGGACAGGCAAAGGCGATGGCGATTGTTGAATACCGCAAGGCCAACGGTGACTTCACCAGCGTCGATGATCTGATCAAGGTCAAGGGTATCGGGCTCAAGCTGCTCGATCGAAATCGTGCGTTGATCTCGCTGACCAAAGGCGCGCCTGGTGTCGCCCCGAAAACCTCGACGTCGGCAAGCAAACCCCAGCAGCCGGCCGCAACGGGCAGCTAACCGCGGTATCTCCCCTGGCACGAGCGCCAGGGGAGACTATTCCATTGTTCCCGCCCCTCACGCGCCGATCATTTTCTACGCGGCCTTTAAGGGCGCGCTGGTATCGCCACGGGTTTGTTATCATGCGAACGGGTCATTCGCAGGTAAATCAACGTGTTCGAAGAATTTAAGAAATTTATATTGGGTGGCAACGTCGTCGATATGGCGGTCGGCATCGTAATCGGTGCTGCCGTCGGGACCGTAGTCAGCAGTCTGGTCGAGGACATCATCATGCCACCAGTCGGCCTTTTACTCGGTGGCGTGGATTTCAGCAATGTTTTTATTGTGCTGAAAGAGGGCGCAGTGGCGGCACCTTACGCGTCGCTGGCTGCGGCGAAATCAGCTGGCGCTGTGACACTTAACCTGGGTAGCTTTGGCAACACGCTAATTAGTTTCCTGATCGTCGCAGCGGCAATTTTTGTGGTGATCAAACTCGTCAATCGTTTGCGTTCTGCAGAACCCGAGAGCCCGACTGTATCCGCAGAGGTCGAGTTACTGTCAGAAATCCGTGATTTGCTGAAGCATCGCAACTGAAGCCAGGGAGCGTCAGGCGGGTTTTGGTATCTTGCCAAAACTGGTATCAACTTTTCATTGGTTTTGTTGGTGCCTGTTTACAGCACGCCTGACTGGGCGTCCCCGTCGTCCACGTTGGGCGGTGTCGGTCGTGACCTGGGTGGCTGCAGCTGGCTGGCCGCACCATTAACAGGCACTTGCAACGCGCGTTTCGTCGCGTCATCGAATACGTTTTGTTCTACTTGTAGAGCCCAACCATGATCCACTGGCATTAGTGTACTCGTAAGCATGCGTCACTTTTTCCAACAGCGCATCGGCTTTTTTCTGCTCGCACTCGCGATTGGTATTGTGGTGGGCTACAGCACCGTCGTGTTGATCGAATTCATTCGAATGATCGAACGTGTGGTTTTGTTCGACAGTGAGGAATTCGGTCACTGGCGATACCTGATCCTCGCCCCCGTGGCGGGTGGGGTGATGGTCGGAGCGTTGCTGCACTATCTGCCGGGCAATCGGATTCAGGGCATTGCCGATGTGATGGAGGCCAGTGCGCTTCGAGGCGGCAAGATGGATGTGCGTTCGGGGTTTGTCGCCGCGCTCGCGACCGGCATATCACTTGGGTCTGGTGCGCCACTGGGACGTGAAGGGCCTGCCGTTCATATTGGCGCGTCGCTGACGTCGTGGGTGGGCGACATAATGCGACTGGACAGAACGCAGTCACTCACCTTGTTGGGCTGCGCCGCGGCGGCCGCCGTCACGGCATCATTTAATACGCCGATCGCCGGTGTTATCTTTGCACTTGAAGTCATTGTCGGCTACTACGCACTGCGTGTTTTCGCACCGGTTGTGATTGCGGCCATGGGTGCCGTTATCGTGCGTCACAATGCCTATGGCAATGCGCCAGAGTTTTCGTTGCCAGACTACGCCATCGATTCGCTGTGGGAATTGCCACTGTTCGCATTGCTCGGGCTGGTCGCAGCGGCACTGGTGCAGGGCTTTATCTATCTGGTTATTTTCTTTCGGCAAGCCTGGGAGCGATCGACGCTGCCAGTCATTGTACGGCCGGCACTGGCGGGATTGATTATCGGCCTGGCTGCGTTTCAGTATCCGCTGATTTTGGGGGTCGGCTACGAGGGCACCTCGCAGGCACTGAGTCAAAACTTGCCACTCAACCTGTTGTTCATACTATTGGCGTTAAAGTGGTTTTGCAGCGCATTGGCACTCAGTAGCGGGATGGCGGGTGGGGTTTTCAGTCCGTCGCTTTTTATTGGTGCCATGTTGGGTGGATCGTTTTGGTTAGTTTTTGAATTTGTTCTGCCTAGCGACCTGTCCAGTCAGGGGGTGTACTCCGTGGTTGGCATGGCGGCGGTGGCATCGGCCATGCTGGGTGCGCCGATCTCAACACTCTTGATCGTCTTCGAGCTGACCCTGAGCTACGATTTGGTGATCGCGGTAATGCTGGCGGCTGCCATGGCAAGCACGCTGATGCAAATCATGCCGCACGGATCTTTTTTTCGCTGGCAGTTGGCGAGTCGTTCAGTGAATATCAATACCGGCCGCGATCAAAGCCTGCTGCGCACCAGCACTATCGATGATCTGGTGTTGCAAAGCTACGTGACCGTGTCCGCCAGTTCACCGATCAGCGATGTCGAGCGATTGATGGTCGATGAGCGCTGTTTTATCGCCATAGTCTGTGACGATAACGGCAACTTCGTCGGCAGTTTGTCTACCGACATACTCGTTGCCGGCGCGGCTACAGCGGGGCGGCAGGCCGATTGCGGCGCGATCATGCACGGTACCGAGCATGTGGTGCCAGCCAGCACCCGGCTGTCGGCTGCGCTGGAGATTCTCGATCAGCTGGACAGCAACTATGCACCGGTGACCAGTACCGTGGAAGGTGATCTCACCGTGATCGGGATCATTTATCGAAGCGATGTCTTGAACAGCCTCTACAGCCTGCTTCGCCAGGCGAGATCGGAAGAAGAAACCAGTTAGTGCAAATAACAGAGTCCGGACTGCTTGCCTGCAGCCCGGACTCAAGCAGTCCACTAGACTTTCGCGTAGCTGCCATCAAGGGTCAGAAACTCTGAGCCGTCATTGCGATAAAAGCTGCTATGGCCGTTGTCGGTCAGTACTTTCAGCATGCCGTCTACCGTGCCGCCCGATGCTGCCAGCTTTTCGGCAAATCGCGCCGGGCCAATACTGTCCAGCAGTTCGAACGGGCCCTGTGCCCAATTGAAGCCCCATTTCATCGCGCGGTCGACATTCACGATATCGTCTGATATCTCGGGTATCAAAGCACTGCTGTAGGCGAGCGTTGCACTCATCAGGTCCCAGGCAAAACGACCTTCGGCATCGTCTGCGAAGAGCATGGTTTCAATGTTCTGATGAACCTCATCGAGTGTTGCCGGCGCCATTGGCCGCCAACTCTTGGCAGCCAGATCGAAAGTCTCCATCGACTTTCCGCCATCCTCGGTGCGCGTCATCTTGTAGAAGCCACCGCCGGTCTTGCGCCCCAGCTGACCGTTGGCGTGCATGGCAGCCTCGGTGGCGGGCAGGCTGGCAAATGCCATACCCGCATCAGTTGCAGGTAGATTGGCAGCCAGATTTTTGGCCACCAGATCCATCACGTCCAGGCCGATCAGATCGATCAGTCCATACAGTCCGGTTGGGGGCAGGCCGATCGGTTTGGCCATTAGCGCGTCGACGGTCTCCATGCTGATGTCGGCGTCGGCCGCCTTGTGCAAGCCGGCAAGCATCCAGAAACAACCGATTCGATTGCCAATGAAGTTGACCGTGTCTTTCGCGTTGACAACGCCCTTAGCCAGATCATCTGCGAGAAACACATTCAACCGTTGCATCGCGCGATCAGAAGTTTGTGTGCCGGGTACCAGCTCCACCAGTTTCATGATGTGTACGGGATTGAAAAAGTGAGTGACCGCGATATCCTGCTGCAGGCGCTGCGGCATGCCAGCGTAGATGTCGCGCAGTGGAATCCCTGATGTGTTGGTGCTCAGAATCGAGCCGTCCGCACGAATCTGTTCCAGTCGCTCAAACAAATCACGCTTGATTTCCAGATTCTCGACAATAGCCTCGCAGATCCAGTCGCAGTCGGCGACCTTTGCCAGGTCATCGTCAATTGAACCCGGTGTGATTTTGGCTGCGTGTTCCGCGGTGATAACCGGTCGCTTGCCGGCTTGCAGGCGTTCTATCGCGGTACCGGGTGCGGCTGCGTCTACATCCAGCAGGACGACATCGCATCCCTTCGCAGCACAGAGTCCGGCTATTCCCGCACCCATGGTGCCGGCGCCGATGACGGCGACTTTGCTGATATCTGCATTCATGGTGTTTTGTTGTCGTTCCAGCGGTAATTTAAGTGCGCAAATTTTAGTGCAAAGCGGGTTTGTCCACCAGCGTGGCAAAAGATTGCCAGAGGCGATCTGTTAGACTTTCTCCCACTAGCCACGGAATAGAAAAAATGCCCAGACACATCGGGTTCGACACCCTCATGCTGCATGCCGGCCAGCAGCCTGATCCCACCACCGGCGCCAGAGCGACACCGTTGTTTCAGAGTACATCCTTTGTATTCAACGACAGCGAACACGCGGCGTCGCTTTTTAATGTCGGTCGCGCCGGACATGTTTATTCGCGTATCTCGAATCCGACCGTCGCCGTACTCGAAGAGCGCATGGCGGCATTGGAAGGTGGTGTCGGCGCGGTCGCCACAGCCAGCGGTATGGCGGCGATACACCTGGCCATCATGACCTTGCTCGATAGCGGCTCACATATCGTGGCATCGCGCGCGCTGTACGGCGGCACGCACAATCTGCTGGCCTATACGCTGCCGCGCTTTGGCATCGAGACCACCTTCGTCGACCCACAACAACCCGACGCGTTTCGCGAGGCGATACGCGACAACACGCGGCTGGTATTTGGCGAGATTGTCGCCAACCCCGGGTGCGAGGTACTGAACGTACCCGAGATCGCGGCCATCAGTCACGAGCACGGCCTGCCGCTGATGCTCGACTCCACATTGACGCCACCGTGTCTGATTCAGCCGTTTAAACACGGCGCAGATATTGTCGTGCACTCGTTGACTAAATTTGTCGGTGGGCACGGCATCGCCGTCGGTGGGTGCGTGATCGATTCGGGTCAGTTCGATTGGGCGGGCAGCGACAAATTTCCGCAACTGGCGCAACCCTATGAGGGTTTTCACGGCATGAACTTCGTCGAGGAGTTTGGGCCCGCCGCGTTTATTACTCGTGCGCGCAAAGAGGGGCTGCGCGATTTTGGCGCTTCGATGAGCCCGGCGAACGCGTTTTATCTGCTACAGGGTTGCGAGACACTGTCTATGCGCATGGATCGTCACATCAGCAATTCCCGCGCGGTAGTGGAATTTCTGGCCGACAACGACGCCGTGGAAAAAGTCACTTATCCCGAATTGCCGGCGCACCCCGACCGCGAGCTGGCTGCAAAGCTGTTGCCAAAGGGCACCACAGCGGTGTTCAGTTTCGAGCTCAAGGGCGGTCGCGACGCCGGTCGCCGGTTTATCGATCGGCTCGATTTGTTTTCCCACCTGGCCAATGTCGGCGACGCTAAATCACTGGTGATCCATCCGGCCAGTACCACCCACAGCCGTATGGATAATGATGCACTGGCTGCGGCCGGTATCTCAGAAGGTCTGGTCAGGCTGTCGATCGGTCTGGAAGATCCACGCGATCTGATCGACGATCTCGGTCGCGCCCTGAAGGCTTCGCAAAAGGGGGCAAACTGATGAAAGTCTCGATTGCCGGTAGCGAAGTCTATGCCTATACGGCTGGCGAGTCGCTAAAGCCGGACGCGCCATCACTGGTATTCATTCATGGTGCGGCGATGGATCACACCATCTGGACATTGTTTGCGCGGTTCTATGCCAAGGCTGGCTACAACGTCGCATCGCTCGATTTGCCCGGTCACGGATACTCTTCGGGTGAGCCGCTGTCGACCATCGAATCAGCCGCTGCCTGTGTGCTTGAGGTGGTAGATCAAATGAAGTTGCAACAGGTGTCTTTCATCGGTCACAGCATGGGCTCACTGATCGCGCTGGAAGCGGCGGCACAACGGGCAGATACGCACAGCCTCGCCATGCTCGGCAGCTGTTTTCCGATGCGGGTTGGCAAGCCGCTGTTATCCGCTGCACAACAAAATGACCACGCCTCGGTCGACATGATTTCATTGTTCGGCCACAGCCTCTCGTCGCAGCTGGGCTGCAATCCGGTCGCCGGTGTCTCGGTGCAAAATATGGTTGAACGTCTGATGGAGCAGGCGGCAAACGATGTCATGTACACCGATCTGCTCGCTTGCCACGAATATGAAAACGGCGAGCAGGCGGCCGCAGCAGTCAGTGCGCCTGCCACCCTGATTCTCGGCGAGCGCGATCTGATGACGCCACCACGTGCGGCGGATTCCCTGTTGGCTGCGTTCGAGCACGGGCAACGGGTGGTGTTGAAAGACTGTGGCCACATGATCATGCTCGAGCGCCCGGAAGAGACCCACCGGGCGTTGTTGCGTGCCGTTGGATATCAATCCGGACGGCCCGTCACTTGACACAAGCGCGCCTGCAGAAGTTGCGCGCTTGTCTGGATCGCCGCCAGCCCGATCTCACGGTCGTGACCGACAACGTGCACAAGCCTCACAACGTATCGGCAATTGTTCGCACCTGCGATGCGACGGGCGTGTTCAATCTGCACGCCGCAATGTTGCCTGATGTCAATTTCCGCGCGCGCAGCGGAATTGCGATGGGCAGCGATAAGTGGGTGAACATTTCAGTGCACGACAAGGTCGAAACCGCATTGCAGCAACTCAAGGCCGAGCAGTTTCGCATTGTCGCGGTGCACAAGAGTCCGCGCTCGCGCAACTTTCGCGAGGTTGACTATCTGCAAAAGACGGCAATTCTGTTTGGTGCGGAGAAATTTGGCGTCAGTGCAGCCGGCGCTGAACTCGCCGACGAGCACGTCGTGATCCCGATGATGGGCATGGTCGAATCGTACAACGTGTCTGTGGCTGCCGCCGTGGTGCTGCTCGAGGCGCAGCGGCAAAGAGAGCAGGCCGGATGCTATGAACGCGTGCGGCTCGACCCACAGATCTACGCCGATACCTTGTTTCGCTGGTACCGACCGCAGGAGGCCGACTGGTGTGATCGTCACGGCGTGCCTTATCCGGAAATGAATGATGAAGGCAATCTGGTCGATCCAGAGGCGTTTGCAATCAAAAGGCAATCTGAATCGTTACTAAATGGCTGAATCGTTAATGATTTGAAAAAATCTGTATCATTGGTGACAATTCGGACAGAATTGCACATAATGTGGCCCATTCGGTTGATGCCGTTCCCCCACTGATTGGTGCAGCGCTGCGCCGCAGCCTCACAACAGCCCATCTAGAAAGAGAACAGTTTGATATGGCAACTAAGAAATTGCATTTGTATTGCGCATCGTTTGCCTTTTGTCTATTCGCCACCGGTGCTGCTAACTCGCAACAAGACGTCGACAAGAACGATCTCAGCCTTTACCCGCCCAATGCGCAGCCTGGCGAGTGCTACGCCAAAGTGCTGGTTCCGGCCAAGTACGATGTCGTCAGCGAAAAGGTACTTAAACGCGAGGCGAGCGAAAAGATCACCGTTGTCCCGGCCGAGTATGAGTGGGTAGAAGAGCAGGTGCTGGTGAAAGAGGCTGCCGAGCGATACGAGGTTGTTCCGGCGACCTATCGCTGGGTCGAGGAAAAAATCGTCGTCGAGCCTGCGACAACTCGCCTGGTAGTGGTGCCCGCCGAGTACGAGACCGTCTCTGAGCGCGTGCTCGATCGACCCGAGCAGACCACCTGGAAAAAGGGCCGCGGGCCGGTAGAACGAATCGACAATATCACCGGCGAGATCCTCTGCCTGGTCGTCGAGCCGGCAACCTACAAGACGATCACCCGTTCGGTCATCAAAACACCCGCCTCGACGCGTCAGGTCGAAGTGCCCGCAGTGTCAAAGACCATTCGAAAACAAGTGCTCGATGAGCCGGCCAAAGTACAGAAGGTGCCGATCGAGGCCGAGTACGACGCCGTCAAGGTGCGCAAGATGATTGAGCCCGCGCGCGAGACCCGTGTCAGCGTGCCGGCCGAATATCAGACAGTCAGTAAGAGAGTGAAGGTATCGAATGAGCGATTGAGCTGGCAGCCGATCCTGTGCGAAACCAACGTCACTCGCGACGTCATCGCCTCGCTGCAGCAGGCCTTGTCCAGCAAGGGCCACGATCCCGGCGACATCGACGGCGTACTTGGCAGTGCAACCCTGTCTGCGGTGGAAGACTTCCAGCGGGCCAATGAGTTGGCGCGTGGCGGCATCACCATGGAGACTCTGAAGGCGCTGAACGTCAAACTGCGCTAGTCATACCGGCAGATGTGAATGGGAAAGCCCGCCTTTGGCGGGCTTTTTTTATTCTGAGGTGGTGTGTAAGGGCTCGAGCTCGGTAAATATTTTGTCGCGAATCTGTTCGACTGTGCCGACACCCTTCACCGTGAAGAAGGCCGGTGCAGCGGAGTCACCTTCTGCTGCCCATTGGCTGTAGTAGCCGATCAGCGGTGCGGTCATTTCGTGATAGACCGCCAGCCGGCGTCGAACCGTATCCTCCTGATCGTCCACACGCTGTACCAGGGGCTCGCCGGTAATGTCGTCGACTCCCTCCACCTCCGGTGGCTTGTACAGAACGTGGTAGGTCCGACCGGATGGCGGATGGGACCGTCTGCCGCTGATGCGCTTGACTATCTCCTCGTCATCGACCGCCAGTTCGACGACGGCATCGATATGAATTTTGGATTCGCGCAGCGAGGTTGCCTGGGCAATCGTGCGCGGGAAGCCGTCCAGCAGGAAGCCGCGCTCGCAGTCGGGTTTGGCAATTCGGGTTTCGACCAGCTCAATGATCAGGGCGTCCGGCACCAGATCGCCGGCATCCATCAATTTTTTTGCCTGCTTGCCGACTTCGCTGCCTTCCTGCGCAGCGGCTCTGAGCATGTCGCCGGTTGAGATCTGCGGAATGCCATACTTCTCTGTGATGTAGGTGGACTGCGTGCCTTTTCCGGCACCTGGTCCACCCAACAAAATCAAGCGCATCAAAGGCTCCTGGGGGAAATTTTTAGCTGTAGAATTCTGGATGTCCAGCCACTCGCCGCACGATCTCCGTATCGCGCGTATCTTCCGTGACAAATTCGTGCCGACGAGGTTCGCCGGCCTCGCCGTAGCCTGGAGATTCCCATTCCGTTGGAAACCCGATCAATTGTTTTGTGCCCTTGCCAGTTCGTGCTGGCAGTCATTGCGTCTGACCCCCTGAGCTGCGTCGGCCCTGAAACGGGCGAGCACAAACTCATTGGCTGGCTGGCTGCGTGGTTCGACCATGGATAGTGTTTACAGCCGGGAATCGATTGCGCGCATCAGGCAGGATCAGGAGTTTACCGCAGTGTTGTGTGGTCATTCTCTCAGGTTTTGCACCACATGGGGTCTTTTCTCTCCACGCGGCATAGATGAGGGTACGCAGATGCTGCTCCAGTATGCAAATGTTCGCCCGTCTGACATTGTGCTGGACATCGGTTGCGGTTATGGCGCGCTCGGACTACCGCTGGCGGCACAGGCGACAAGTGGTTCGGCGACGCTGGTCGACAAGGACTTCGTCGCCGTTGAATATTGCCAGAAAAACGCGCGTGCAAACGGATTAGACAACGTCGAGGTGCTGCTCAGCAATGGCCTGGCGCAGGTTGGAGATCGGCAGTTTGATGTTGTAGTCAGCAATCTACCGGCCAAGTCGGGCAAAGAGCTCTACTACATAATGTTCCACGATGCCTGGGCTCACATGGTCGTCGGTGGTCATTTTTATATCGTCACGATCACCGGTCTGCGGCGCTTTATCAAGCGTGCGTTTACCGATGTATTTGGCAACTACAGTAAGCTCAAGCAGGGCCCGACCTACACCGTTGCAATGGCAAAGAAGGATGCCTGACAGGGTGTTGAAAAACTATTGCGCCCGGTCTGGGCGACTCCGACAAAATGCTCATATATAAACCATAAACTGGATCGCCTGCCCGGTGCGCGTTTTAGTCAATTGTCTCTGTGATCGAGAAAAACCGTCGCGCGTTGGCCGTTGTTGCCCTGGCAAGTTGATCCTCGCTCTCGCCTCGGGCGCTGGCGACGGCGCGCAACACTGCGGGCAGTGTGCACGGTTCATTGCGGCGCGTGCGCGGTTTTGGCCGGATCGATCGCGGCATCAGATACGGTGCGTCTGACTCCAGCATCAGTCGATCAGCCGGAATTGCGCCGACACAGTCGATCAGATGCGCGCCGCGGCGTTCATCGCAGATCCATCCAGTGATGCCAATATGACAGTCGAGCGCCAGGTAATCTTCCAACGCACTCGCCGTATCGGTAAAGCAGTGTACGACAACATCCTTCAACTCGGCGCGATGTTCGCGCAGTATGCCGATGAATCGTTCATGAGAATCGCGCTGATGCAAGAACATCGGTAGCTGCATTTGCTTTGCCAGTGCGATGTGTTGCACAAAGCTTTGCTCCTGCACTTCGCGTGCACAAAGATCACGAAAAAAATCGAGCCCGGTTTCACCGACAGCGCAGATCACGCGGCGGCTGGCCAGATCGGATATATAGTCGAGTGTATGGTCATCGAGCTGATCGGCATAGTGCGGATGGATGCCAGCCGTCGCGGAAAAAGCAGCCGGTTGTCGCTCTGTTAATCGAACGGCTTCACCAATACTTTCCAGGTCTGATCCGGTGACAACCATGTGCGCTACATTGGCAGCACTTGCACGTTCAACAACAGCATCGAAATCGGCTTTGAAAGACTCGTGTCCAAGGTTCGCGCCTATATCGATCAGCGCGACGCAGGCAGGTTCAATTTGCAATATCGCTGTCTCTCCTGGTGGATGTTTTTTTGCGCTTCAAAGATGAAAAAGGCATTTACAAATTACTCGATCGCAGGCCAAAATCCTTTAAGCTTGTGATGCTTTAATCAATCGAGGTAGTTGCCAGTGTCGGTAGTGCAGGTAGTGGTGGTCAGGATACAGGGAAAGTGCATCTTATGAATGGTGCAAAACAGCTTAAGAAGGTAGCCAGGCTTGCGTCTTTTGGTATAGCCTGCTGTTTGCCAGCCATACTGCTATTAACATCTCCCGCAGCGTTCGCCAGTCAGGTGCAGTCGCCACTGGTAGAGCAATACCGCGTTCAACGCGATGTCTACAACACGCTGACCGACTGGATAGAACACAATCGTCTCGCTGCAGCCTCAGAGCGCAGCGCTGAACTTAACGGTTACCCACTGCAGTATTTTTTTGAATACCTGTTGCTGCGTAAAAGAATTCAAACGCATGATGATCCCTTCAAGTTTTTATCTGCGATAGAGCGCTTTCAAAGCAATTGGCAAAACCCGCGACTGCAGCGTCGTTTGTATGGCGTGGTGAAAAGTCGTGCTGCCACCCTTGAACGCTGGAAAGATTACCCTCGTCTGTTGAAGTTGAACAACGCGCCCGATCACCCGTGCGACGATCTCTATGCGCGCGTGTCCAACAAGTTGATTGGAAAATTTGATCAGGCCGCGGTGGATGTATGGGTCAAGCCGGTGGTGCACCATGGCAGTTGCGATCAGGCGTTCGACCAACTGATCAAAAGCGGATCGGTTCCGGTGCGTGCGCTATGGCAGCGCAGCCGAGGTCTGATCCGTAGCGGGCACTATGACGAGGTGCGAGAGATGTATCCGTTTTTCAGTCGTCGCGATCGCGATAGACTGGAGAACTGGATCGAGGCGCGTGGCAATCCGGCCGTGTCTCTGCCGCGAATGTCAGTTGCAAAAGACGAGCTCGACAGCAAGATCATGCCGGATTTGCTGGCGCGGTGGGCGAGGCGCGATCTGGCTGCCGCCTTCGATTACTGGCTGGCGCGGGGTCGGTCGCACGGATTTTCAACATCGGCCGTGCAGGACACGCTGCGTCGTTACGCGGTGCGCGCGGCGAAGAACAGTCACCCGCGGGCAGAGCAGATGCTCGCCGCTGTGGATGCCGATCAGGCAGTCAGGTTCTGGCGTATCAGGCTGGCGCTGCGCGATGGCAACTGGCGCCGGTCGCTCGATCGACTGGATGAGCTGACACCCGATGAGCAACGCTCCAGCCGCTGGCGGTACTGGCGCGCAAGAACGCTCGACAATCTAGGTTATTCGGCGGCGGCAAAAAGAGAATTTGGCGAGCTGTCGCAGTTGGTTGAATACCACGGTTTTCTAGCCGCCGATCAGATTGGCTCGCCCTATCCGCTGGTGGCCAGCATGCCAGCGGTGGGTGACGAGCATCGCCAGCAGCTACTGCAGTTGCGCGACCTGCGGCGTGCTATCGAGTTTTTTCTGGTGGGCACAGGCTGGGAGGGCAGGCGACTCTGGAATGCCGCACTCAAAGATGCATCGCCCGACACCTGGCTGGCCGCGTCGCAAATAGCCACCTCGGTCGGCTGGTCAGACCGCGCGCTGCACGCGATGCGAAAGGCCGGACAGCCCAACGCGCTGGACGCACTGTTTCCAACTCCCTACCGGGAAGAGATTCAATTGGCCGCGGCGAACTACTCGCTCGAACAAGCGTTGGTCTATGGTCTGATTCGGCAGGAGAGTGCGTTTATTGCTGATATTCGTTCATCTGCGGGTGCGATCGGCCTGATGCAGCTGATGCCCGCGACCGCAAAAGAGATGGCCGGCAAACTCGGATTAAAAGTACCGCGCTGGCGATTGATCGATCATCGTATCAACATCCAGCTCGGTACCAAGTATCTGCAATATGTGCTGGATCGTTTCGAGGACAATACCGTTTTGGCGATGGCCGCCTACAACGCCGGGCCGCATCGCGTCAGCAACTGGCTGGGGTCCCAGGCATTGCCGGCCGACGTATGGGTTGAGTCGATCCCGTTCGACGAGACCCGCAAATACGTCAAGAACGTGTTGTTCAATACCACCATGACCGAGTGGCGCCTGCAGAAGGGGCGAACCACTCGTTTGAGCAGCCGGATGCCGATTATCGATCCGGCGTCCTGAAGTCGCGCTAGCGGCCGGCGCCGCCGTGGCAATCGGGCGAGGCGTTTGCCTGCTCGCCGCGGGCGTCCCATTCTGTGGCGGTGTAGGTGTGTAGCGCCAGTGCGTGAATGGGGCCCGCCAGTTCGTCGGCCAACACTTTGTTCACCGCCCGATGGCGTGCCAGCAGGGCCAGATTCTCAAATTGTTCGCTGACCACCACCACTCGAAAGTGCGATTCTGATCCGGCCGGCACATTGTGCATGTGGCTTTCATTTTCAACACTCAGGTGTTGCGGTGAGAGCTGCTGAGACAGCTTGTCTGTAATCGTTTCCTGGACCGTCATTGTCTGCTGGGCATCTGTGGACTGCCGAGTAATGTAGCGATGCCAGTTGCAAAGTACAACGCAGCGAATCGCCTCTCTCGCTGTTGCGAATTGACTTCCTCTTTGGTCTTCAGTGTGTTCTACTAAAGCAACAGAAAAGAGGTGGCGGGCTTCGCTTGTTGTTTATTCCACACACTTTCCGATTTTCAATAAAACTTGTGTTGTAAAAAACAAAATAATTTAATAGAGTATTACGCATCGTTTCAGAAATATTACACATTAATGAAACAAGTGACTTTGAGAGCCGGCAAAGCCTGCGCACCGGTTGCGCTGGTGCTGGGACTCGGAGTAACTCAGATTGCGAATGCAGACTTGCGGGTCTACGGATCGATTCGACAAGCAGTGGTACACAGTGACGGTGAGGCAACGGATGATGCGCGAATCGTCGACGTGAATTCCAGGTTCGGCCTGCAGGGTAGCGAGGTACTGGGGTCGGGCATGGTGGTTTTTGGTCGCTGGGAGTGGGGCGCCGATGCGTCGGTGCAGGATTCCAGCCCGGGAACACGGTTGGGTTATATCGGAATTTCGGGAGACTTTGGCTCCCTGTCGATCGGCTCTCAGTGGTCGGCGTGGGATGGATTTGTCGGCGGAGACCACATGAATGTGGTCGACGAAGGGGACTGGCACAACGGCACGCGTCGAAACGGACGGTCGCTGAAGTTTGCCGGTAACTATAAAGGCGTTTCGTTTGAGTCAGATGTGGTTGTCGCACCCGAGGAGTCGGGGGCCAACGAGGCGGTACTGGACGAGATACAGTTTGCGGTTGGCTATCAGTTGGCCGACCTGGTGTTTCAGGGCGCGATCATCAGCCGAGATGGCGGTGAGGGTGGTTACCTGGACGGCGGCAGGATTGCCGGAGCAAGAGTGAGTTACACCAACGACTCACTGGCACTATCAGCGGCCATTGCGGACGCAGAGGGTTTCAGTGACGGGGCCGAAGAGCTTTTCGGTATCAAACTGAGGGCGTCGCTGACGCGGGGCCCGAACGATTTTATCGCCGTGTTCACGAGCAGTGAAGACAGCGAGTCGGGAGGCGAGCTGCGAGGCTTGTCGCTCGGTTACCAGCACAACTTTAGTGAGCGCACTAGAGTCAGGCTGGAAATGGCTTCCGTCGATCCCGATTTAGCGGGTCGGGATAAGACGATGGAAGGTGGCGTGATGTTTCGCCACGACTGGTAATACCAATAAAAATAAATGTGCGTGAAATCTTATGGGCGTCCCTCGGCGCCCTTTTTTCATTGTACCTGCCAAACAGCGTGCAGTAGTCTATCGCGTCTTGCCACTGAATCACACCGCTTATGGATAAAGTTGCCGCCGAACGCCTGATCGAAGAGCGCCAGCAACGGTTGCGCGAGCTGATACGAGCCGTCGCGATTGATCGCAGTTATACGTATAACGATTCCGGGTTAATAGAAGAGAGCGTTCGCTGGCTTGCCGGTAACTGCTCGAATATTCTCGATATTGGCAAATCGACCAGAGATTTCTTCGAGATCTTCTCCGCCGAGCAGATCACCACGCTCGATATTAATCAGTTTGATGATTACCCGGATATTATCGACGATATCTGCGATCCGTTTCACTTGCAGGACAATCAGTACGACGGTCTGGTTTGTCTGTCGGTGATCGAACACGTCTACGATCCGCAGGCTGCTGTCAACACCTTGTATCGCTGCCTGCAACCCGGCGGCAGAGCGTTTGTGCACGTGCCATTTATGTTTCGTTATCACGCGCCCAAAGATCTGTATTTTCAGGATTACTATCGCTTCACCCGCGACGGCGTCGCCTGGTTGTTTCGCGACTTCGACGATCTGACTCTCTACCCGGTGCGCGGGCGATTATCCAGTGCATTGAATCTGCAACGCTACTGGAAGCGGCGAATAGAAAAACGCTTTGGCCATCGCGTCAATCGCTTTGTCGATCGCGTTTACGATCGCTTCACGCACAAGAGTCCGGTGGAGTTGCAGACATCGGGCTACTTTATCTGGGCGACCAAACCCGCTGCCTGAATTCAGCGCAACTGGTCGCTAACGACGAATCAGTCTGCCGATCAGTCCATTGGTTTTTGAGTCATCGGCGGCAGTCTCTATGGGCTTTCCCGTCAACGCCGATACGGCCTGTCGCAGTGCAGCACCAGCCAGGCTATCTGTATCGGCGATAACCGGTTTGCCCTCGTGCCAGGCTCTGGCAACCAGGCTGCATGCCGGCACTTCTGCCAGCAGGTCGATGGCCAGCGTATCGATGATCGACGCTGTCGCCAGCGCAGTGCCGGCATCCAGGTGTTTTTTGTCGATACGGTTGATCAGTAGCTGCTGCAACTGCTGACGTTGATCGGCAATGGATCGGGATTGCAGCAGGCCCAATATACGATCGGTCGCGCGAACCGATGCGGTGTCCGGTGTGACGCAGACGATCACCCGATCGGCGAATTGGCAAGTCAGCCTGGCGGCAGATTCCATACCGGGTGGTGCATCGCACAGCACGTACTCAAAGCCCGCATCGGCTAGTTGTTGCAGTACCTGACCAACGCCGCTTTCGGTCAGTGCGGATTTATCGCGCGTTTGTGAGGCGGCGAGTAAATAGAGATTGTCGCAGTGGCGATTGCGTATCAGTGCATCTCCCAGCGGCGCCTCACCTTCAAGCACATGGATGAAGTCGTAGAGAATGCGCCGCTCTGAGCCCGTTGCCAGATCAAGATTGCGCAGTCCGATGTCAAAGTCGATGACAGCAGTTTTGTGACCCGACAATGCGAGCCCCAACCCCAGCGACGCACACACCGTGCTCTTGCCCACGCCGCCCTTGCCCGAAATCACCGCGATGGTATGCGCCATCGGTCAGAGTGGCTCGATCAGGAGTTGCTCGCCGCTGAGTCTGATTTGCACCGGTTTGTTTTGCACGGCGGCGGGAATCTCTTCAAGTATTTTGTAGCGTCCGGCGACAGATACCAGCTCGGCCTCCAGTTGGCTGCAGAATATTCTCGCGCTTTCATCTCCGGTCACCCCGCACAATGCCTTGCCGCGCAATGCGCCGTACACATGGATATTGCCGTCGGCCACCAGCTCGGCGCCAGCGTTGCTTTGCGCAAGCACAATGAGGTCGGCGCCTTTGGCATAAATTTGCTGGCCCGAGCGAACCGTTTGTTCAACCACAAGTGATGCGATTCTGCCCGTGCGTGCGGGCGTCTGCGTTTGATCGCTCGTCGCCGTGCGCTCGGATGCACTGGTCTCGACGATTGGCACGCCTGCCTGTTGCAGTCTTTCGGAAAGCTCTGGCTCGACACCGCGCACGGCAACTGGCATCAGGCTCTGGGTTCGAATCAGTTTGAACAGCGCTTTAAAGTTGAAGGTATCGCTGATTTCAATGCGCGAGAAATCGATGACCACCGGAGTACTGGCGAAAAATCCCGGCGCCTGCTTAACGTGCTGCGCCAGTGAAGATTCAATCTGGATGAGATCGGTGGAATTCAGCAGCACCGACATCAGCGTGACCATATTGCCCTTCACCTCGACGGCACCAGGCTTGCCATGCACGGTCGGCTGTTCGCCACTTGCTACGCTGCTGTCACTCTGCGCACTCATCGTTACAAATCAGTAGATGAAGGGCTCGTGATAATATCACTCGCGGTCGGGCGGAATGAAGCGGATTGCCCGCAGCTGCCAACGCCCGCGCCAACGACGATCAATGAGTCACTCGCGAAAAATTCTGCATGTCGACATGGATGCGTTTTATGCATCCGTCGAGCAGCGTGACAATCCGGGCCTGCGCGGCCGGCCGATTGTCGTCGGCGGCCGGCCGGACAGTCGCGGTGTGGTCGCGGCCTGCAGCTACGAGGCGCGACAGTTTGGCATACACTCGGCCATGCCGAGCGCGCAGGCGGCACGACTGTGCCGTGATCTGATTTTTCTGCCGCCGCGCTTTTCTGTCTATCGTGAGATTTCAGCCGGTATTCATGACATATTCCGCCGCTATACGCCGGTGATCGAGCCGCTGTCACTGGACGAGGCCTATCTCGATGTCACTACCAACGCGATGGCAGAGGCCAGCGGCACGCGCGTCGCAAAATCGCTGAAAGCCGATATCCTGCAACAGACCGGGCTCGTCGCATCAGCCGGCGTCTCGTACAACAAGTTTCTGGCAAAAGTCGCATCGGATTTCGACAAACCCGATGGTCTGTGTGTGATTCCGCCGGAGCGCGCACAGGCTTTTATCGATGAACTCGACATCAAGCGGTTCTACGGTATCGGCAAGGTCACCGCAGGGCGCCTGCGCGGTGCCGGCATTCACACCGGTGCGGATTTACGCCGGCAAAGCCTTGAACAGTTACAGGTGCTGCTTGGCAACTCGGCCGAATTTTTCTACCAATTGTCTCGCGGTGTCGATGAGCGTCCGGTATCGAGCAACCGAATTCGCAAATCGATTGGCTCCGAGACCACGTTTGAGTCTAACGTGGCAGACCTTGAGCAGATGCATGGCGAGTTGCTGCGGCTGTCGAGCGAGGTCAGTCAATCGCTGCAGGCGCGTGGACTGTTGGCGGGAACGCTGACGTTAAAGGCCAGATACCCGGACTTCACTACCGTCAGTCGCAGTTACACACCGGCGACAGCGTTGCAGGATGCCGGCGAGATTGGCGAGATAGTTTGTGCCTTGCTGGCACGAACCCGGGCCCGTGAAGAGACGGTTCGATTACTGGGGGTGACAGCGTCGGCACTGGTGGCCGCGGATGAGATAGAGATGCGGCAGCTGGAACTGAAATTCTGACGCGAAGCTCTGCCGCCAACCGCGGCAGAGCCGATATAACAATGGCTCAGGTGCGGGAAGTGACTTCCAGCAGGTGGTAACCAAACTGGGTTTTGACCGGGCCGTGTACCTCGCCGACGGCTTCATTGAATACGACTTTGTCGAATTCGGGCACCATCATGCCGGGGCCGAATGAACCCAGATCGCCACCTTGCTTGCCAGAAGGGCAGCTTGAATGTGCAGCGGCAAGGGCGGCGAAATCACCGCCATCGGCGATTTGTTGTTTGAGGTCGAGACACTTTTCTTCGGTGTCGACCAGGATGTGACGCGCGGTAGCTTGGCTCATAAAGTGACCTTGATAGCGAGACGAATTGGCGCTGTTGCCAGCGATGGGTGATGCGAAAATCGAGTGGCGGCGCAGCAGGTCGAGCCTGCTACAGATTACGACATGCCGGGCTTCCAGATGCCAAAGGCTTCCTGGCTTGCGCGCGCGGCGGTTTGCGATTTTTGGCGGGCGACGTCGTCGGCGACATGCTCGGCAAAGGCGGTCAGCTCTTCGAGGATTTCGCGCTTTTTCTCGCGCGGCATGTCTTCCTGTCCGATCAGAAAGCCAACGATCGCGCTCAGGTATTGAGAGGCGACCCCCGGGTCCTGCGCGGCGGGGTCGTGGTTCGCCAGCAAATCGGTAATTTGCTTGACGATCTGGCCGTTTAGCTGCAATTGAGACATGATGGATCAGGCGTGAATTAAGGGTGCGCAGCTTAGCACAACTTGGGTGACCACGGCGTGATGTCAATCGCTGGCGGGGCGCTCTTGCAGCGAGCGCAGAAACAGTCCAAGACCACCGGCACACAGCACCAGAATCACCATCAGATCAAATGCGCTCATGCTGCGAAAACTGAAATTGACCGAGGCCAGCACGCCAAAGATCAGCGCCAGCACCGAGCCAAGCGCCAGCAGCCAGCCGAAGTAATTGCGGCTGTTGTAGAAGATCATCACCACACCGAAAATAAAGGGAATCATCAACATGCCGCTGGTGATCGCGTATTGCTGGCCGAAAGCGGGCACGTTGAACACTCGATAGCCAGCCCCGAATCTCGAACTCACCACAATAGAATTGAGCAGTAAATAGAAGCCGCCGCACATCATTGCCAGACCCAGAAGATAGCTGCCGATTCCACCGTTGGATCCGCCTGCACCGCGCATATGAATGGTCCTTTTTTTAACCGGGGTAGTTTGGCTGGTCGATCAGTCCATCGGCTTGCGGCCGCGGATCAATTGCGAAATCGAAACCGCGATCACAAGCCCACCGCCATAGAACAGGTTCTGCACGAAGCTGTCTACGCCGAGGAAATTCAAACCCATGATGCCGGTCGATAGAAAGAATACTGCCACAAATGCACCCGGTGCATTGAATCGACCGGGATAGATGGTGGTAGAGCCCAGGAATGCCGCAGCGAAGGCCGGCAGTAAAAACGCCAGTGCAGAAGAAGGGTCAGCGGTGCCGCGCATGCCGGTGTAGAGCACGCCAGCGATGGCTGCGATCGCACCGCTGCTGACCATCGCGCCAACGCGCATCCGATTGACGTTGACGCCAGACAGTCGGGCCACCTCGCGTCCGCGCCCGACAAACAGCAGTCGTCGGCCGAGGCTCGTATACTGAAACACGTACCAGATGATGCCGGTAAGCAACAGTGCGTAGTAGAAGCCAAGGGGGATGCCCAGCGGCCAGGGTTTGATCAGGATCACGGCTTTGATGAGATCCATAGAGACGCCGGCGATGGTGTTGGAGTTGGAGATCCACAAAATCACGCCATTGATGAAATAGCCGGTGCCGAGCGTGACGATCAATGAGTGGATGCCGAAATACAGGATAAAAAAGGCGTTAATTGCACCCACCACACATCCGGCCAGTACCGCCAGCACGATCGCGCCCGGTATCGCCATACCGAGTTTCACATTCAGCACTGCGATCAGCATCGAGCTCAGGCCCATCACGCTCGCGACTGACAAGTCGAAGTCGCCGGTGGTCAATGGAATTATAAGTGCCAGAGTCAGTACGACAATCATCGCATTGGAGCCGAGCATCACCGCGTAACTGTTCCAGGCAAACATCTGCGCCGGCTTGAACGCACCGAGAACCAGAATCAGCAGTGCCCAGGCGATCAGTAAACCGTAGCGCTCTGCACCGTTTTTCCAGTCACGCCTCGATACCTGCCGATCACCCAGAGACGCTTCAAAACGATTGAGCTTTGACTCAAGCTGCTGAATGCGCGCCTGATACTGCTGCATTGCAAGGCTTACCGAACTGCCGGCTGGTGGGGGATATTCTGTCATGCGGTTTGGGATATTGATCGGTAGCAGTATTCTGCGATGGTTTTCTTGTTCAGCTCGTCGGCGGTCAGTTCGGCCACTATTTCACCACGGCTGAAGATCAGCACGCGATCGCAAATCTGCGCCAGCTGGTCGTAGTCGGTCGAGGCAACCAGAATCGCCGCACCATTTTTTGCTGTATTGGCCAAGGCTTTCCAGATCTGCTCGCGCGCGCCGACGTCGACGCCCTGAGTGGGTTCGTTCAACAACAACAGTTTTGGCTCGACCTGCAACCACTTCGCCATTAGCGCCTTTTGCGCGTTGCCACCAGAAAGTGCAGCCAGTGGTAGCTGCGGCGCCAGCGGTTTCACGCCGGCCTCAGTGGCAAGTTTCAACGCGTGCCGGTCGATCTGCGACTGCTGCAGGCCGAATGCATTTTTCAGTTTTTGCATGACCGGCAGGCACATATTGTCGGCGACCGACAGCGAGCCGATGCCTGCCTCGCCCAGTCGATCGGCCGGCAGGTACACAATGCCGTATCGCAACGCATGTTCAGGTTTCAACCAGGCAAGGTCAATCGTGTTGTGGTCCAGCTCAAGCGTGCCACTGATGTTACTTTGGCTGCCGTAGATCAGCCCCGGCAGTTGATCGAAACCGGATCCGATCAGCCCGGTCACGCCCAGCGTCTCGCCCGCGCGAATGGACAAGTCGAGTGGCCCGATCGCCGCTGCTTTCGCCGCCTTGATCCGCACCCTCGGCGCACCTATGTGCGACGCGCCGGATTGTGTGCGCTCAGGTTCGATCTGGCGGCCGATGATGCGCTCGACAAATTCGCTGTGACTGGTGTTGGCCGTCACCACTGTGTCGATCAACTGGCCGTCTCGCAGCACCGTGGCGCGATCGGTAATTTGCAATACTTCATCAATATCGTGGCTGACGAAAATCACGCTCGCGCCCAGGCTTGTGCACTGGCGAACCAGGTCGAAAAGCTGTTCCACACCACTGGCAGGTAAAAATGGCGTCGGCTCATCCAGAATCAGCACACCGGGCCGGTCGGCGTGGTCAGCGCTCGCCTGCTGCACACTGACAAACGCGCGAATAATCGCAAGCAGAGCCTGTTGCACGGCAGATAGACTGCCAACTTCGGCGGTGGGGTCGAGGCTTAGCGAAAATGACGAAAAGACATCTCGTGCCTGCTGGTGGGCAATATCCCAGTTGATGTTCCAGTTGTCAGCGGTGGCAAGCTTGCCCAGATACAGGTTTTCCGTCACCGTGAGTGTCGGGATCAGGCCCAGATGCTGGTGGACAAACGCCAATCCATACTTGCGCGCTTGCGGGCCTGTGACCGGCAGCGACAATGGTTCGCCGTACAGCGAAATACTCGCGCCAGGCTGCGGCGCATGAAAGCCTGCAAGGATTTTTATCAGCGTCGATTTGCCGCTGCCATTTGACCCAAGCAGTCCATGTACCTCGCCGCGTTTGACCGACAGCGATACATCGTCAAGTGCCAGTGCGCCATCGAAACGTTTGCTCAGATGGCGAATTTCCAGTGCGCCGGCCTCGTGGCCGGCGCGATTGGAAACCTCTGGCGTCACTTAATGCCCCAAAGTGCCTTGAAGCCTTCGATGTGGACATCGCCATAACCGTCGTTAAACGTGGCCGGCGTGCCGGCGGTGGCGACGTTGTCATCGGTGAAAATGTAGGCTGGTGTGTTCAGCTTTGTCACCGGGTCCAGACCGCACAGCAGGCGCATGTTCGCATCGGTGCCGGCCATGCCAACCCAGCCCAGACTCTCGCCAACGTTCATCTCGACAATATCGCCGTCACGCATCATGTCCAGCACAAACGGCGTGCCGTTGTAGGACACGATTTTCGCATTAGAGCTCGCGATCTGAATCGCCGGCACAATGAACTGTGAGAGTGAATCGTAGACTGGCAGCACGTAGTTAATAGACGGATCGGCCAGCAAGGCGTTTTGCACTGCCGGTTGTGTCTTGGTGGCCCAGTCGTTAACCGGTACGTTGATGTACTGTGATTTGCAATCGGGGCAGTTGTCTTTCAGATAATTGATGATCGCATCGCGCAACGGGGCGGTGGGTGTGATTTCATCCGGACCCAGCACCAGGGCGTTGACCTTGCCATCGGTTTGGGCGATAGCCCATGCCGCGATGATCTTGCCGACGGTCACGTAATCGGTGTTGGCGGCCGAATCCAGAAAATCCGGAATGCTTTGCGTAGTGGCGTCGTAGTTGTGCGTGGCGGTAACTTTCACACCGGCGGCGCGCGCCTCGGTAATCTGCGGCACCAGAAACTCCGGCGGCAAGCCGCCTTGCATATCGATTAGATCGAACTTTTCAGCCACCGCAGTGTTGATACCCTGAATCCAGCCGGCCGGATCCATTTGCGTTTCCCAGTCGCGCAATTCAAAACCGACAATCTCCGCGGCATTTACAAACCCCTGACTGATGGCCGCGTTAAACGGGTTGGCGTTGGTCAGCGGAATGACAAACATTTTTTTGTCAGCCATACAGGCTTTGGCGTCGAAAGCGGGCCCGGGTGCCTCGAAGGTGGGTAACTGACTGTACTGCTCGATCAGCTTTTTCGCCTCTTCCACACCAGCGTTTGCGGTTGTGGCAAAACACATAGACGTGCCGAGCGCCAGCGCGCTCAAAGATGTTGTCAATTTTATTGTCATGGCGGTTCCTCTCAGGTGTTCAGTTTATCGTGGTGGTGCTTTGCAGATAGCGGATGGCTTCATCCGTATCGCAAAGGTCGGCGTACTTGGCGCTCATATCAAAGAGATTCGCCTGGTGCGGTTCGTCAGCCCGATCACCGACCGCATCGGAGACGACAAGGGTAATAAAGCCACTGGAAATACTATCGATACAACTTGCTCTGACGCAGCCCGATGTCGTCACCCCGGTCAGCAGCAGCGTGTCTACATTCATCCACTGCAGCGTGGTGGCGAGCGATGTGCCGAAAAACGCGCTCGGGTATTGTTTGGTGATTAAAAGCTCGCCATCCTGTACCTGCAGACCGCCGGCAAGCTTCTGTGAATCGCGCCCGTCATCAAAACACTTAAGCGCCGGCACCTTATTGTAAAAGGCGCCACCGTCAGCACCGCCGGGCTGGTATTTCACTTCGGTGAATACCACTGGCACACCCGTGTTGCGCGCGACGGCCAGCAAACGCTTGGCGTTGTCGAGTGCGATCTGGCAGCCTTCGCCACCGTAGAGTGGCTGATCCTGATCGAAATAGGCGTTGGCGAAATCGATCAGTACCAGAGCAGGGCGTTTACCCCATTGTTGCGGGGCGTGGTATTGGGCGCGGGCGTAGTTGTCGTCGAGTTGTTCACTCACGTGCCGGTCGCCTCTTGCGATGTTCGAAACACCGGTTGTTTCGGTGGCTCGAAGCCGGTCTCGGCCTGGCAGCGTTGTTTTAGCTCGTCAATGCTGCTGAATCCTCGATCAAACAGATTGGTGTTGCCGCGTTGTGCTGCCATTTCGCGGCGCAATTGCTCGGTTGCCGCCTCTGCCAGCTGGCCGTTGTGCACCACCACGCCGTAACGTCTGGCGCCCTGTTCGCTCACCAGTCGTCGCGCGACGTCCGCTGCTACCAGTTCGGCCGGCCGTTGCAGCGGGTCGCCCCAGCCGCCACCGCCCCAGGTGTTGAAGTGCAGGATATCCCCGGGGTTTACCGCTATGCGATCACATTTGGAGGCAATGTTTTCTTCCGAGCCATCGGTGCGCACCAGGCGCTTGGTAGAGCGCATCCCGGGCTCGCCGCCGTTGACGCCCCACGGATAGGTGAGCCAGCGATCATCGTGTATTGAAATCTCGCCACTTTCCAGCATCTCATAGGCGATCGTAATCCCGTTGCCGCCACGATGCAGGCCGGCACCGCCGGAGTCGGGGATGGTCGCGTATTCGCGAATGCGCAGTGGAAAGTAGGCTTCCAGAAATTCGTTTGGCACATTGGTGAAAGCGGGCCATAGTGAGTGTCCATCCGGTCCGTCACCGGCCGGGCGCCCGGGAATGCCGCCAAAGCCAATCTGGAACAACTGATACCACTCGCCGTTGCGATCAAACCCTGAATACATGAAGTGCGGGCTGTCAGAAAAGCCGGCCGCGTTCAGTGCATCGGGTGCACCCTGACCGAGCAGACCTCCCATCAAATCGAAAATGCGACCCAGCATATGCGTGCGACAACTCAGTGCGGCCGGCTTCTTTGGCTTAAGAATACAGCCTTCCGGAATGTACACATCGACCAGCTCATAGAAGCCATCGTTGAACAAAATCTGCGGGTCGAACAGATTGATCGTGAAGGCGCCGAAGAACATCTTGAACATCTCTTCGTTGAGCAGGAAGTTGATCGACGAAAAGGACTGTGGATCGGAACCGGTAAAGTCAAAATGGGCCACATCACCTTCACGCCACAGTGAGCAGGCAATTTTATATGGACCGTTGCCCATGCCATCGTCGTCAATCCAGTCTTCAAAATAGGATTTTTGCTCGGGGATGATCATCTTGATGATCGCGCCCATCGCAAGCTTGTTGCGATCGAGCATGTCCTGCATCGCAGAGATATAGGTGTCCACACCAAAGCGTACGATGTTCTCGCGTACGCGCCGTTCCGCAAGGCGCAGCGCTGCGATAATCGCGTAGAAGTCAGACTTGTTCCACTCCGGCATGCGTGTGTTGTGCAGCAGGATATTCAGCAGCTCATCGATCAGTTTGCCGCCGCGATAGATCTTCGTTGGCGGCACGATGATGCCTTCCTCGTAGATCATTTTTGCATCGGTGGGCAGCGAGCCTGGCACCTTTCCGCCGACGTCGGTCATGTGGCCGAACATCGCGGCCCAGCTCACCAGCCGGCCATCGTGAAAGATCGGCATCATCAGCAGCCAGTCGTTCAGGTGGCTGACCGCACCGTTGCAGGAGTAGGGATCGTTGGTGATGAATACATCGCCATCTTCGATGTCGCCCTCGTAGCCCTGCATGAAGCCGTGTAAAAAGGAGCCAAACTGGCCGACGACCATCTTGCCCTCGTGATTGGCGATCAGCGGAAAGGCGTCGTGCTGTTCGCGTATGCCGGGTGACATGGCGGTGCGAAACAGCACCGCATCCATTTCGTTGCGTGCGTTGCGCAGTGCGTTCTCGACAATATCCAGCGTGATCGGATCAACGCTAATGCGATTGAACGGCGTTTGATTGCTCTCGATAATCGTTGCAGGCATGGCTTATCCTCCGATCGCGTGTGGGTTGTCGGCAGGCCAGATCAGTATGTTGCCGGCATCGTCGATGACGCCGGTGTGATCCGGCAGGATAACGCTGGTGCTGTCCATCTCGGTGACGATGGCAGGGCCGGGAATGCGATCGCCCGGTTTGAGTTTGCCGCGGTCATAGATGTGTCCTTCGCGCCAACTGCCGTCGCTGAAGATGCGCGTGCTCTGGCTGCGTGCCGCCGCTGGATTGCCATCACCGCGGCCGCGGTTTTCACCGATGAACTGTTTCTCGGCACCTTGTACCACCGCGCGCAGGCCCACCAGTTCGTGTTCGGCGTCCAGTGCAAAGGTGAATAGCTGTTCGTGTTCGCGATCGAAACGGGCGGCCACACCTGCCAGTCCCTCGCGGCTGAACTCCTCGGGTGCCACGGTGATCGTCAGCTTCATGCCCTGGCCTACATAGCGAATGTCAATCTCGTAGCTGACCTGTTGCTCGGCGTGGTCGACTCCTTCTGAAAGCAGCGCACCGGCAGCCGCATTCTGCAGATTGTTCAGCATCGATTGCACTGCCGCATCATTGGTCTCGCTAAGGCGCGTGACGTAGGTTTGGCTCGCCTCGTTGCGCAGCCGCGTGGTCGCATCGCCATAGGCGCACAGTACGCCGGGGCCGGGCGGGATGATGGCCGGCCAGGAGTTGATTAAACGGGCAATGGCGTTGGCGTGTAGCGGGCCCGCGCCACCAAAGCCGATCAACGCAAAGTCGCGCGGGTCGTAACCCTGTTCTACCGATACCAGCCGCAGCGCGCCACACATATTCTCGTTGACGATCTTGATGATGCCCTCGGCGGCTGTTTCCAGATCCACACCCAGTGCATCGGCCACACTTTGCACTGCGGCGGCGGCTTTCTCGCGGCTGATCGCCATATCGCCGCCAAGCCGCGCATCCGATGGCAAATAGCCCAGCACCACGTTGGCATCGGTGACGGTCGGCTCAGTGCCGCCGTGTCCGTAGGCGGCCGGCCCAGGATCGGCACCTGCGCTCTGCGGCCCGACGCGCAGCGCCTTGGTCAATTCCGGCACATAGGCAATCGATCCGCCGCCAGCACCGACGGTGCGCACATCAATGGACGGTGCGCGCACGGTGACATCGCCCACGCGCGTCTCGCGCCGGGTGCGGGCAATGTGGTTTTGAATCAGCGCCACGTCGGTGGACGTGCCGCCCATGTCGAAGGTCAAAAGATCGCTATAGCCGGCGCGGCGAGCCACCCACAATGCGCCTGATACACCCCCGGCCGGACCTGACATCAACAGATTGACCGGCTGATCCATCGCCGCCTGCGCCGATGAAAGGCCACCATCGGAGCGCAGAATCTGCAGCATCACATCGGCGCCGAGGCGTCGCTTGAGCTCGCTCTGCAAATTGCTGACATAGCGTGATACCACCGGTCGCACATAGGAATTGACGACTGTGGTCTCGGTGCGCTCGTACTCGTACATTTCGGGCATGATGTCGGCCGAGGTTGAGACCGGAATGCCCGGTGCGATCTGGCGGGCGATCTCGGCGATGCGCTGCTCGTGCGCGTCGTTTGCGTAGCTGTTGAAAAGCGCGATGGTCAGCGCCTCGATACCCTTGCCCAGCAGCGCTTCCAGATTGGTGCGAATGGCATTTTCATTCAGCGGTACCAGCACTTCGCCCTTCGCGCCAATGCGCTCGTCGGCCTCGATCGTCAGTTCCAGCGGGGCCAGTGGCGCGGTTTTATTCCAGATCACCCAGCCGCCAAGACCGCCCGGTACAAATGAACGTGCGATCTGCAGTACGTCGCCATAGCCTTTGGTTGTCACCAACCCGACCAGCGCGCCGGCTTTGGTCAGCACCGTATTGGTGGCGACCGTGGTGCCGTGCATGACTTCGCTGATGTCTGCCGGATTGATCCCGGCCTGGCGGCAGATCTTGTCCACTCCGTTCAACACGCCGATCGAACTGTCGGCAGGGGTTGAGGGCACTTTGGCAGTGTAGGTGCGGCCACCGGCTTCATCCAGCAGCAACAGATCGGTGAAGGTGCCACCAACGTCTACACCCAGCCGCAGGCCGCCGGTGCGCGGCCTCGATGCAACCGGCATCGCCGCGGCTACGGGGCTGCCGGCCGGCGCTGGGGCACTGGCGATTTGGCTGGCCGCCTGGCCCGCCTCCATGCGCCTTAAGCGCTCCTCGAAAGCGGCCAGTTGCGCCTCGTAGCGCTTGATCAACTCATCGGTGTCGGACATGCGGGTTGCCTTTTTCTGGTTTCGCTGAGCGTCTGTACAAGCGTGTTCTGTGGGGCTGTGGTGGCGCGCTAGATGCCGCTGCCGCGCCGTCGCCACCAGCGCCAGAACCGGTTTTTCGGTGGCGCACCATCCATGTGCTCGGTCAGGTTGAACAGGCGCTGCAGCAGTCCGTCCTGGGATTCGATCACCTGCTCGCGGCCCTGCATCTCTTCCTCAAGTCTGGCGCCGGCCTGCATCGAGCGCTCGATCAACTGGCTCAGTCGTTCGTTTTCCTGTCGCGAGACGCGCGTCTCCTCAACCGCTCGATTGACCGCCTCGACGCTGCGTTCGGCGGTAGCGGTGAGTTCATCGATCTTTTGTTGCGATGTCTGCTGCGTCTCCTCCACCACCTGGAAAGCGCGCTCGACCAGTTTGGTCAGCCGGGCGTTTTCCGCGCGGCTCTTTTGCAGCGCGGCGGTCGTCTCTTCAAGCAATTCGAAGGATCGATCGGCTACGCTGCCGATGCGGCTGACATCCTCGCCGGATTCATCAGAAGGCTTTGGCTGGCGCTCCATCAGCACGGCGGACTGGGCCAATGCCTGTGCCTGGCGCGCGAGTAGCGATTCGAGCTGCTCGCGCTGCCGCTCGGCGTCGTCGAGCTGATGTTGCATATCGCCGACCTCGTCGCGCAGCACTTCGATCATCGTCGCCGGCGCGGCCTCGACGGTCGGCAGCTTTAGCAGCAGGTCGGCCGGCACGTCGGCCAGATCAATCCGAAAGTTGCCTTCGTTATCACGGCGTGCGGCGATCAGCCCCTTAGCAATACCCTCGCGCAGGACCATGCGGCTCACACCGAGCGCACTGGCGGCCTGGCTGATATGCAGAAACTGGCTGCCTTCGGGATGCTCGACTGGGCGGTTCAATTGAGGGAGGGCCGGTAGCGAGCCATCGGGGATCGATCAGATCGCGTGTCGCAGGTGGCAGGGTGGCGGTACACGGGTTCAGCCTAAGCGAGCATTGTCGGGATCATTTCCATTCGGTCATGATATACAAGCTTTAAAGCCGAGTCTGGAAAACTTGACCGTGCCTGCCGGCGAACAGGTTTACAACAGACGGTTACCTCGGCGACTGCAGGTGTCGGGCAGTTGGCTCAGGGGGGGGCAGCGCGAAACGGCTGTGCGCGTTGACGGGCTTGGCAGCGGGGTGGCTTGTCGCCAACGCCCTTGCAATCGGCGGCCGGTCGGGCGGTGCCCGCCGGCAGGGGAGGGAAGCGCGGATGGCTTTCGCCACCCGCGCTGGATTGTCTAGCTGATTTCAGCGGCGCTTGAGATCACCTGGCTGACCAGTCCGTACTCTATCGCCTCAGCGGTATCCATCCACTTGTCGCGCTCGATGTCCAGACGCACGCGGTCGATATCGGTGCCTGAGCGATTGGAGATGACCTGCGCCAGACGCTCTTTCATTTTCACGATCTGTTCGGCCTGAATGGCGATATCGGTAGCGCTGCCACCGGCGCCGCCAGATGGCTGGTGGATTAGAAAGCGGGTGTTCGGCAGGCAGTAGCGATCTTCTTTTTCAGCAGCCAGAAAGATATGTGTACCGGCGCTCGCCACATAACCTGTGCCGATCACCTGTACCTTTGGCTGGATGAAGCCGATCATGTCGTGAATGCTGTCGCCGGCCTCGACGTGGCCGCCCTGGCTGTTGACAAACAATTGAATCGGATCGCTCGATGCTTCTGCCAGCGCCAGCAGCTGACCAATGACACGCTTGGCCATCGTCTGATTGATTTCTTCGCAGATCAACACCTTGCGTGCATCGAACAACTTGTTGGCGATTGATGCTTCCGCCCTGTCTGCGCCTGACTTTTCTTCGCTCATCGCTGCTTTCCGAATAGATTGAGTTTGTGTTGGGATCGCGCATTGTACCGCCTGCGCAGACGGCGCTTGTGCCGCCGTTATGACCGATATCCACCCTGTCATTTGTCGTTCAATTAGCGCGCCAGCCGCAACGCCAGATCGCGCATGCTGTGGCTGATTGGTCAATTCGCAGGCAATGCTCTTGCCGCGGTGTGAAGCGCGTTTTTTGGCGTGCGAGCGGACCGCCCTCGGCTGGCGTGCCGATGCGTTACAGCGAAAGCTTGAGTCCTTCGTGGCTTGGGACAAAACCCAGTGCCTGGTAGAAGCGCAGCGCGTCCGGGCGCGCCTTGTCGGTGGTCAGTTGTACCAGTTTGCAGCCGCGTTCTCGACAGCTGTCAATCGCCCACTCAAACAGCGCTTTGCCAAGCCCGCGGTGTCGATGCGTGGCCGCGATGCGCACGCTCTCGATTTGCCCGCGCCACATACCGGTGCGCGATAACCCGGGGATGAAGCTCAATTGCAGGCAACCGGCGATTTCGCCATCGACCTCGCACACGGCGAGGAGTTGGTTAGCGTCGCGCTCGATCGCAGCGAATGCCTGCAGATAGCGCCGATCTAACGGCACGGCCGTGATTTCGCGCTGTTGGCCGAGCGGGTCGTCGGCCAGCATCGCGACAATGGTGGGCAGATCGGCCAGGCTAGCCACGCGGAATCGGGTGTCATGCGGGCGTCTGGCTCACAAGGAATGGGCGGTTACCGTTACAACGAGGGTTTGTGATCACCCCAGGTCATTGATTTTTTGCATCTAATTCACATCACTGCTACAAAATAGGTCAAACTACATCAGTTTTTCGACGGGCTGTCTGTATAATCGCGCGTCGCATTGCGGCAAACCCGTCGTCTCCCCCCGTAAACGCTATAAATCACCATGTCCGATCTGAACACTGAAAAATTGCGCAATGTCGCGATTATTGCCCACGTTGACCACGGGAAAACCACGCTCGTCGACAAGCTCCTGAACCAGTCTGGCACGCTGGACCGTAAAAGTCAGGATGCCGAACGCATCATGGACTCCAACGATCAGGAGAAAGAGCGCGGCATTACGATCCTTGCGAAAAATACCGCCATCGAGTGGCAGGACTATCGAATCAACATCGTTGACACCCCCGGCCACGCCGACTTCGGCGGTGAGGTCGAGCGCGTGCTGTCGATGGTCGACAGCGTGCTGCTGCTGGTCGATGCGGTCGATGGCCCGATGCCGCAAACCCGGTTTGTCACCTCCAAAGCGTTTGAGCAGGGCCTCAAGCCGATCGTCGTCATCAACAAGGTCGATCGCCAGGGCGCGCGACCCGACTGGGTGATGGATCAGGTCTTCGACCTGTTTGATCGACTTGGTGCCACCGATGAACAACTGGATTTTCCGGTTATCTATGCCTCGGCCATTAACGGTATCGCCGGTCTCGAAGTCGACGAGATGGCCGACGACATGACGCCGCTTTTTCAGATGATCACCGAGCGCGTGCCCGCACCGACGGTGGATGTCAGCGGCAATTTCCAGATGCAGATCTCCGCCCTCGACTACGACAGCTACGTCGGCGTGATCGGGGTGGGGCGCATCACGCGTGGCACCCTGGCACCGAATCAACAGGTAGTGATCAAGTCTGCCAATGGTGATGAGCGCAAGGGCCGGGTACTGAACGTAAAAGGCTATCTCGGGCTTGAGCGCGTTGACACCGATCTCGCCTCGGCTGGCGATATCGTCTGCATCACTGGTATCGATGGTCTGAGTATTTCTGACACGCTGTGCGATCCCATGGCGATCGAGGCACTGCCGCCGTTGTCGGTCGATGAGCCCACCGTCAGCATGACCTTTCGCGTCAACGATTCCCCGTTTGCCGGTCGCGAAGGTAAGTTTGTCACCTCGCGCAACATTCGCGAGCGCCTCGAACAGGAACTCATCCACAACGTCGCGTTGCGAGTGGAGCAGGGCGACACCGCGGACAAATTCAAAGTCTCCGGACGCGGCGAGCTGCACTTGTCGGTGCTGATCGAAACCATGCGTCGCGAAGGCTATGAGCTTGGCGTGTCTCGTCCAGAAGTGGTGCAGCGCGAAATTGACGGTGTGGTGCAAGAGCCGTTCGAGCAGGTTGTCGTCGACATCGAAGAGCAGCATCAGGGGCCTGTGCTTGAAGAGCTCGGTGTGCGCAAGGCCGAAATGACCAACATGGAGCCTGACGGCAAGGGTCGTGTCAAACTGGAATTCATCATTCCCTCACGCGGTCTGATTGGCTTTCGTGGCATGTTCCTTACCATGACATCCGGCTCCGGCATTCTCACCAGCGTGTTCGATCACTACGGCGAAGTGAAAGGTGGCAAAGTGGTGTCGCGCCAGAATGGCGTATTGATATCGATGGTAGACGGCAAAACTTCTGCCTACTCTTTGTTCAGTCTGCAGGATCGCGGCCGCCTGTTTCTGGGGCACGCGGTGGACATCTATGAAGGCCAGATCCTCGGTCTGCACAGCCGCTCTAACGATCTGACCGTCAATGCCACCAAGGGTAAGCAACTGACCAATATTCGTGCGTCTGGCACCGATGAGGCGCTGACCCTGACCCCGCCGATTCGCCATTCACTGGAGCAGGCGCTGGAATTTATCGAAGACGATGAACTGGTCGAGGTGACACCGCAAAGCATTCGCCTGCGCAAGAAGTTGCTGAAAGAGTCCGATCGCAAGCGCGAGTCACGCAAGGCCGCCTGATCGCAAACTTTAACGCAGGTTGCACAGTGAAAAAGCCCGCCTTTGTCGCGGGCTTTTTTATGGCAGCGATCGTACCTTGAACGATCGTCCTTTCATTTTGCCGTTGCGAATTTTGTCCAGCGCCGCCGACACACAGCGGCGTTCAATAGCGACATAGGCGTGATTGGCAAACAGGTTGATCTTGCCCACGTGTGCGGCATCTATACCGCCTTTACTAGTGAGCGCGCCAAGAATATCGCCGGCTCGAAGTTTTTGTTTTTTGCCACCATTGATCAACAGTGTGACCATCCTTGCCGGCACACCTCGATGGGGGTCGTGCATATTGACTTTAAGTGACTCGATAGCAGCTGGCGCACCCAATGCCGCTTCAAGTGCACCCAACTTGTGTTTCTGCTTATCGCTGATAAGTGTATAGGCTACGCCGCTGTCGCCGGCGCGCCCGGTGCGCCCCACGCGATGCACATGGGTGTCGCTGTCATTGGCCGGCTGATAATTGATCACAACGTCGAGTGAATCGATGTCCAGTCCGCGGGCTGCAACATCGGTTGCTACCAGAATGGAAGCGCTCTGATTGGAAAAACGGACCAGCGTCTGATCGCGATCGCGCTGATCCATCTCACCGTGTAGCGGCAATGCGGCAAACCCGGATTCCGCAAGCGCGCGAGCAACGTCCCGAGTCTCATTTCGAGTGGTGCAAAAAACCAGCGTTGTCGCGCCCGGCGCGCGTTTCAACAGTTGCGCCAGCGCTGTCTGTCGATGTTGTTCATCAATCTGATAAAAGTGTTGCTCAATGGTGGTGTGATCGTGGTCAGTATCGGCGCGGATCCAGACGGGATCACGGGTTATCCGTTTGGCGATCTGTTGTGTTTCGTCTGCAAACGTCGCACTGAACAACAGCGTTTGACGCGGCACTGGCAGCTGCGAAATGATCGCATTCAATGTGTCTCTGAAGCCCATGTCGAGCATCCGATCAGCTTCATCGAGAACCAGTGTTTTCAGCTGATCGGTCTGCAGCGATTCGCGGCGCAGATGGTCTTCGATCCGTCCGGGTGTTCCCACGATGATGTGTACGCCATTTTGCAGCGAGTCAAGTTGGCGTCGAACGGGCGCGCCACCGCACAAGGTCACCACTTTTATATTCGACAAGGCTCGCGCCAGGCGACGAATCTCGCCTGCCACCTGATCGGCCAGCTCACGTGTCGGGCAGATAACCAAAGCCTGGGGTGTGAAGTGCTCGGGCGACAATGATTGCAGTATACCGAGTCCAAATACAGCGGTTTTTCCGCTGCCGGTTTTGCTTTGGCCTACGACGTCGCGACCCTCCAGTGCTGCGGGCAGGCACTGTGCCTGAACGGCAGTCATATCGTGGTAGCCAAGTGTTTCCAGATTGGCCTTCAGCGCATCGCTGAGGGCCAGTTTATCGAAGCTGATAGTCTCGTCCTGTGGCTGAAACAAAAAAAGGTGCGGTGGCCAGGCGACGCGTGCTAGTCGAGATCCCACTGACGCAGCGGCTGCGTGCCGGCATCGCGCACGGTGTTCATGTATAGCTGTAAAACAGTACTGCCCGGCTTGCCGAGATCGTTGAGTTTGTTGGCCCAGTTGCGGGCGATGTTCGGCATGCCGTTGACCCACTCCAACCGCGCCTCGTCAGGCAGCGTGGTGACAGTAGCGCCTTTACTTTGCATGGTGGCGATCGCGTTGGTCGCCTCGAGAGATAAATCCTCGTGATAGGCGAATCGATGCGCTTCGGCCGCAAGCTTCAGAGCACCCTGAACTTCGATCGGCAGCGCGTTGTACCATTGTCGATTTGCCGCGATACCACCCAACCACGGCGCGCCAAAGCCAACGTCAGTCAGGTAGGAGGCCGACTCGTGCAACAGATTGGGCAGTGCCTGTGTTGCGGGCGCAATCACCCCGTCATAAACGCCAGTGGTCAGTTCGTCGTAGAAGGTGTCGAGTTCGGCAGTGAGTGCCGCGGCTCCGGTCCCGCTCAGCCATTCGAGCACCGCACCCGATGCGCCAATCTTCCGTCCTTTCAGATCGCCGACATGATTGACCGGGAATGTGGTGAATAGCAGATGGTCATCGAGTGAGAAGCCGCCACCCAGGTACAAAACACCGTTTTCATTCCAGGCTTGCTGCATGTTGTCATTGTTGCGATGCAGCGAGTCGATCAGGTCTGATGTCGTAGTAGGATTAGAAGAGACAAATGGCGTGAACCAGCTAATGTTGTGTTCGGCCAGCTTGTCGGGTTCGTGCACGGCGGACACTATACCCAGTTGCGCGCGTCCATCCTCCATCGCTTCCAGCGCTCCGCCGACGGGCGCAATTTTGCCACCAAAGCTGTTAGTCCATTCAAGCGTATGCCCGGTGCCCTGCAAGGCGCGATTGGCCGCCGGAATGAACGTCTCATTAAGGTGCCTTACCCAGCGTACATCCTGCTCGTGCCCGGCAACCACGGTGACCTGAAACTGTTCGGCCAACAGGCTGAACGGTGTCAATGTGCACGCGATTAGGCAGAGCAATCTTTGCAACTCGCGGATGTAGCGTTTCAAGGTTCTGATCGCTCCATTGAGTGTGAGGATTGTTTATTGTTCTTCTTACCTCTTTTGCCGGCAATCCATGAAACTGATTATTTCTTGCTTGCCTCTGCTGGCGCAATAAATCTTGCGTCGGTGTCCATACCCCAAAGTAATGGATGTGATCGCAATACCTATCCCGAAAAAAACAGCGACAGAAATTAATGTCAGGTATTCCACCAACCAACATCAATCCTATTGGGGAATACCGAAATCTATTGACATGGCCGAACCGCACCATTGTATCGAGCTTTGTTCGTGATGCTTGATCGTGAGTCGGGTCTTGCCAACTTGTAGTTGTTTGGCGTCTGTTGCCGACGCACTTCTGTTGCGCCTGACACGCGATGGAGTCGATCACTCCCGCCGTTGCGTCTATTACCGGTTTGTTGGCGGCTGTCTGAATTGGACCTCAGTCCGCAGGTTTAGCCGGCCGTTCAACGCTCGTGCCTCGTGAACATCAAGCAGGATGATCTGTCAAGTCACGTTTTTCTTCAGGTTGGTGGATGTCAAGCTATTCTGTGGAGATTATGATATCGTAATTTGTGGGTGCCTCGGACGCTGCTTTCGGTGGACAGTTTCAGTCGCCCGCGGCATTTAAGCACTGATGATCAGTTGTGTTTGGTGAGTGGCACCCGTGTCCCCAATGGTTGCAACGCTGCGAGGCGTGTTAATCAGAAACACTGACGGGTGAGTGATCTGGGACGGCGGGCAAAGAATTCGCCGGAAAATAATAAAATATGGAATGTGCTAAGTACGAATTACGTATTGAACCCGGGCCGTCTCGGCTGTCTGTCATTGTGCAAATTGTCGACGGACCGATATGTACGTAGATTACATTTGGGTCTTCAAGGATATTCTCGTCGATCTGGTGAGTTTGTATATCTACGCCTACCTGATCCTGTATCGACGCTACGGCAATCGGGAACTCTTTGTCACCTGTGCGTTGTTCAATGTAGCGCTGATGCTGGTGGTGATGTCGATCGTGCGCACCGATTTTAATCTGGCAGTTGGATTTGGACTCTTTGCACTGCTGTCACTGATCACCGTTCGCAGTGCGCCTTTCAAGATGTCAGAGATGGCACATTTTTTTGGTGTTATCGCCCTGGCCGTGATCAACGGGTCCGGTATTTCCGATAACGTATTCGTGTTGATGTGCAATGTCGTGGTCGTGTTTTGTGCGTGGGTGTTGAGCAGTTGGGTGATGAGGTTCCCGGCCAACATCGGCATTGCCCGGCAGGTTCGTTCGATGACGCTGGTGCTGGAATACGTCGATTTAGACGCCATGCACAACGCCGCCGAAATGAACCGCAAACTCTCCGATACCTACGGTATTGACGTCATTGGTTTCAGTGTGCTGGAAATTGATCACATTCGCGAATCCATGAAGATTGTCGTCAACTATGAAGCAGACCCGGCGGCTGAGGTAGAGCGCGTCAATATCAGTGAGTATCGTTGAGATATGTTTGAGCTGCCAATGCATCAGGGTGTGGAAGCGGGCTCCGACCTTACCGACGTCATCGCCGACATTGAGCCCGTGTCGCTGGAGGAAACGCTCGCCGAATCCGCCATGCTGACGAGGGTTGACAATAAATACCTGGTGAATCGTCGACAGTTTGGCGCGACGTTGCAGCAGGCGTCCAGGCGTTATCGCCTGCTGACAATTGATAAAAAGAATATTTTTGCCTATCGCTCGAAGTACTTTGATGATCACTATCGTTCCTACTACGAGCATCATCAGGGACGTCGGCGTCGCTTCAAGATCCGGATCAGGGAATACGTCGATAGTGGCGCGTTCTATTTTGAGATGAAACTCAAGGGCCTGAGAGGGCAGACGGTTAAATTCAGGGAGAGCTGCGAATCGTTTGCGATGCATCAGCTCGACGAACAATCGCACTACTATATGCTCGCGCGTGACTGGTACGAAACCACTTACCAGCGGCGATTTCCAGATCAGCTCAGCGCGTCATTGATCGTTAACTACTCGCGTATCGCGCTGGTATCCCGACAAGGACAGGAACGCGTCACTGTCGATACTGATATCACCTATCAGGATGTCCACAGCGGTTATTCGTGGGAGTTGTCCCGCAATGTCGCCATTGTCGAGACCAAAACCGAGAAAGGTGCCGGTCAGATGGATCAGCTACTGAAAAAGAGTGGCTGCCGCCAGGTCTCCAGATGTTCAAAATACTGCCTGGGGTTGGCGCTAGGCAATCTGGTCGACAGAGACAACTGCTTTCTGCCAGTTATCCGAAAAGTGAAAAACATCGATCACGGCTAAACGCCAGTGAATGAGCCCGTGATTGGGGAGTGTTCAATCCATGCGTCGAACTTCAATGTTGTTTTTTCTCGTGGTATCGGCTATCGCAACGCTGCTGATTTTGCTGTCGACTGTGAATGGCTACACCAGTAAGGGTGCGATCGTAGTCTCCAGGGGCTTAACGGTCAAAGCGACGATGGATGGTGTTGTCGCCGATGCCTCACCGGCTGTGGGTTCGCGTGTGGCATTGGGATCATCGCTGGTCGCTGTGCAAAACAACCGGATTGATCGAAGCAGGCTCTATGAGCTGCAATCACAGCGCGAGATGAATCAACTTGCGCTGGAATCGAGCCAGGGCGGTGTACAGGCTGCACTCGCGCAACTTGAAGAGTATCGTCAAAAATCGCAGGCTTATCTGGAGTGGTATCGCGAAGATATTCAATTTCGCCACCAGCAGGCAAAATTGCTGCGCAATAC
Organism: uncultured Granulosicoccaceae bacterium; assembly: GCA_964573105.1. Lineage (GTDB taxonomy): Bacteria > Pseudomonadota > Gammaproteobacteria > Granulosicoccales > Granulosicoccaceae > CAKZSB01. The sequence continues at coordinate 34,148 of CAZNIS010000005.1, read as the reverse complement.
CGCGCACCAGCAGCTGCGTCTTAGTGCGGCTGCCGTCAAGCGCGGTCAGGAATTGTCCGAGTCCGGTCATTTAATTGCCACCGAGCTCGACCGCTACAAGCGAAACGCCGCTATTGACGCTAACAAGCTGTGGTTGCTTGACAGCGAGATTGCTCAGCTTGAACGTCGGATTGAAGTGTTGAAAGACAGCGATACCGTGTTTCGCGACGATGGTGACGCCGACTACTGGACTCGCATGGGTGATGAGTTAAATCTGGAAATCGCCCATCGGCAGCAGGAAATCGTGGCACTCGAGTTAAAGGCGAAAAAACTTGAACGTCAGATTGCGATTGAGAATGGCCGTCTTATCGATGAGGCGACAGAAATTCACCAATCCCCATTTGAGGGTGTAGTCAACGCTGTGTTTTCATCCAAGGGAGACCTCGTCACCGCGGAGACACCCTTGTTACAGATTCTCGATTGTCTAAACCCGATTGCGATCGTATCAGTGCGAGAGCATGCCGTGGGGCAGTTTTCAGTTGGGCAGCTGGCAACCATCAGTCCAGTGGATACCGATAGAGTCTATTCAGGTTATGTGCAGTACATTAGCAACGGGCCATTGATCAGTCGCGATACCAGCCTTGCGATACCGGCGGATGTGTCACAGGATGGCAGCAAGATTATCGTCGCGTTCGACAGGAATTCGGTATTTGATATCGATGAATCCTGCAGCGCATCGCGCCGTGCAGTTGTGTCTATCCATACCGGCGGCACGCTGAGTCGTGTCGCCGGCATGGTCAGGAACCTCTTTGATCGCCAGGCGGTGACAAACGAAGTGGCTCGCAACGAAAAGCACAGTGATATTCAGGGCTGATCGGGATCAAATGTAGCGTAGCGGCGTCGACTTGCCGCGAAAGATCCAGTAAGACAGCGCGGTATAACCAAGGATCGCCGGCAGCACCACAACCACACCCCACAGTATCACCATCAGTGATTCCGGCGCGCTGGCCGCTTGCCATATATCCATCTGATCTGGAATTACATAGGGGTAGAAGCTGAACGCAAGACCACTGAAGGCGAGTACAAAAATCACCAGGCAACCGGCAAACGGTATCCAGCAGCCTGCATCATTCGGCTGCGGTAGTTTTTGCAGCCATCGATGGATCACAAATGCCGCAAGTATCGTCAACATCGGTAGTGGCGCCAACAGCAGACTGTTCGGCCAGCTAAACCACTTGGCGAATATTCGTTCGTTGACCAGCGGGTTGACGATTGACACCGCGAGCAACCCCGTCAGAGTCAAAACCAGCGTGTATTTCGCCCAGTTAACTGCCCTGACTTGCAGTGCGCCATCCGTTTTCATGATCAGCCAGCTCGCACCAATCAAGGCGTAGGCGGCTGTCACGCAAACAGCACTCAGCACCGAAAAGAACTGCGCGCCAGTCGAGTCGTCAAAACCGACGATATATCGGCCGAGCATATAGCCCTGGCTCATTGCCGTCAGCAGTGAGCCAAAGCAAAATAAACCGTCCCACAGTGATTTGTAGCGCGTTTTGGCTTTCACCCGAAACTCGAATGATACGCCACGCAGAATCAACGCGGCCAGCATCACCGCCACCGGCACGTAGAGTGTTGTCAATACCTGGCCGTGGGCGGCGGGGAAGGCGACCAAAAGCAAGCCCACCCCCAGCACCAGCCAGGTCTCGTTCGCATCCCAGAATGGTCCGATGGACGCGATCATCTGATCTCGTTGCGAATCGTCAGTGTTGGCCATCAGAATGCCCACACCCAGATCGTAGCCGTCCAGAATCGCATAGATCAGAATCGATAATCCCATCAGGCCGATAAACACAATCGGCAGCCAGAATTCTGCTTGCATGTTCGTCTCCGTTCAGGCGGGCAGGGGTTTTGGGAGCGCCGCTGGTGGCTCTTCGCGTTTACCTGCGAGGTACAGCAGCGTCGAGATGTAAGCCAGGATAAGAAACGCGTACAAAGACAAATACATCGCCAGCGAACCGGTGATCGCGGGAGCGGCCACCGGCCCGATCGCATCAGCGGTTTGCAACACGCCGTAGACCAGCCACGGTTGGCGTCCGATCTCGGTCACGTACCAGCCCGCCAGTGTCGCCACCCAGCCCGAGAACGTCATCGCCACCAGCGCCCGGGCCGACCAGCGACCTGGCTCGCCGCGGCGGTACAATTGCAGGCTTACCCACCATGACAACAGCAACATCAACATGCCAGTGCCTACCATGACTCGAAATCCCCAGAACACCGGCGCCACCGGTGGGTGCTGGCCGTCGAAATCGTTCAGTCCCTGCACCTCGCCATTGAGATCGTGTGTCAGGATAAAACTCGCAAGCTTCGGCACGCCAATCTCGTAGTGATTGCTGCGGCTCTCTTCATCGGGCAGCGCAAACAGCAGCAGTGGCGCGCCAGTCTGTGTCTCCCATACGCCTTCCATGGCCGCTATTTTTGCCGGCTGATGCTTGAGGGTATTCAAGCCATGCAAATCGCCCACAACCACCTGCAGCGGCGTGATGATAGCCGCCAGTACCACGCCGGTTTTCAATGCAGCCAACACGCTCTTGCTGCGGTTGTGGTGCAGCCATTGCCAGGCAGAGATTCCCGCCACCAGAAACGCGGCTGTCAGCCCCGAGGCCAATAGCATGTGAATCATGCGATACGGCATGGATGGATTGAAGATGATGGCCATCCAGTCGAGCGGATAGGCCACGCCGTCTCGCATCTCAAATCCAGCCGGTGTGTGCATCCAGGAATTGAGCGCCAGAATCCAGAACGCCGACATGCTGGTTCCAATCGCAACCAGCAGGGTCGCAAGCGTATGCAAGCGATTGGACACGCGGCTTGCACCAAACAGCATGATGCCGAGAAACGTCGCCTCAAGAAAAAATGCGGTCAACACTTCGTAGGCGAGCAGGGGCCCGGCAATGTTGCCGACCGTTTCCATAAAGCCTGGCCAGTTGGTGCCAAACTGAAATGACATGGTGATACCGCTGACTACACCCAGTGCAAACGACAGGGCGAACACCTTCACCCAAAAGTGATAGGCCTGTTGCCAGTGGCGCTCACCCGTCGAGTTAAAACGCAACTTGAAGTACAGCAGCACCCAGGCCAGTGCGATGGTGATAGTGGGGAAAAGAATGTGAAAACTGATATTTGCCGCGAACTGAATTCGCGCCAACAGCAGGGCGTCCATAAAAATGGCTCCAATTATCGATAGAACTATTGCTTGCTCTTGCCTGACTTACCACCGACCAGGCTGAGCTTGTCTTTCATATCCAGCAGCTTGGGCACCGTGCTGCCAAGCTTCAGCAGACGCTTTAAGTTTTCCGGACTGAGCTTTTGTAGATCCTCGGACCATCGCGATACCTGCTCCATCAGCTCGTACATTTCGCGCATTCGTTTGTGCGCGTGCTCATCGGCGTCGTTGGCAGGCTGTTGCATCAGCGTGTCGCGCAGCAGCGACATGGTGGGGTCAAGCTCCCGTTTGCGCCGCTCTTCGACCAGTGTCAGCGCGATGTCGAGAATGTCTTCCGGGGTGGAGAAATAGTCGCGCCGATCGTTCGGCAAGTGCTGTGAGCGCACCAGCCGCCAGGCCTGCAATTCTTTCAAACCCATACTCACGTTCGAGCGCGACACCCCCAGCGCCTCTGTGATCTGTTCGGCGTTCAGCGGTTCATCGCTCAAGTACAGTACCGCGTAGATCTGCCCGACTGTGCGATTGATGCCCCAACGGCTGCCCATCTCGCCAAAATGCAGCACAAACGCCTGTTTGTTCGCCGGTAGTTTCATTGGTTTTCGCTATTTCAGAAATTACTGAAATTACTATAACGGCTGATCTCGGAAAAACCAAGCGCCAATCACGTGATTTGATGCCTGCTCGCCGGCTGGCGGCAGTTGGTCGCAGGGTGCTGGTCGGGTTCAGTTGTTGCGTGCGACAATCCGACCGATTGCGCCTGGCTGCCGCTTTTTGCGGGTCTACACCCCCAGGCTGCCTGCTCCAGCGCTCGCTGCGACTGCTCAACACGGGAACTGATTTGACTACTCTGAACTATGGCCTGGTCGGCTGCGGCATGATGGGCCAGGAACATATTCGCAACATCCGGCTGTTGTCCGACACTGCCATCGCCGGTATCTACGAGCCCGACCCCGATATGCGTGCGGCGGCTGCCGGTCTCGCCGGCGAGGCACAGATGGTCGATTCAATCGAGGCGTTGCTGGCGATTGAGGCGCTCGATTGCCTGGTGGTCACCAGTCCCAACTTTGTACATATACAGAATCTGCAGACGATCGCCGCCAACCGGCCATTGCCGGTGCTGGTAGAAAAGCCGCTGTCTACCGAGCTTGCCGACGAAGCAGTGATACAGTCACTGCAGCAGAATTATTCGGCACCGATTTGGGTCGCGATGGAGTATCGCTATATGCCGCCGCTGGCCGAGTTTATCCGCCGCGCACACGACGCAACCGGCGGTATCACCATGCTTAGCATTCGCGAGCATCGCTACCCGTTTCTTGAAAAGGTCAATGACTGGAACCGCTTTAACCGCTATTCCGGCGGTACGCTGGTAGAAAAGTGCTGCCACTTTTTTGATTTGATGCGCCTGATATTGCGCGCTGAGCCGACTAACGTTATGGCCAGTGCCGCGCAGTCGCACAACCACCTCGACGAAGCCTACAACGGTGAAACGCCTGACATCATCGACAACGCCTACGCACTACTCGATTTCGATAGCGGTGCTCGAGCGCTGCTGGAGCTGTGCATGTTCGCTGAAGGGTCGCGTTATCAGGAGGAGATTTGTGCGGTCGGTGCGAAAGGCAAGATTGAGTGTCTGATTCCGGGGCCGACGCGATTCTGGGCCGAGCACCTCGGAGCGCCGCCGGTGCCCAAAATTGTAGTCAGCCCGCGCCACCCGGCAGGTCCCGAGGAGATCGAAATTGAAGTGCCACCGGAATTACTGGTGGCGGGGGATCATCACGGCAGTACGTTCTACCAGCACCAGAAATTTCAGCAGGTGGTGTTGGGTAACGGCTCGCCCGAGGTGACGCTTGAAGACGGCTGGCGCGCGGTAAAGATGGGCATGGCCGCGCAGTTGTCCGCGCAGTCGCGTCAGGCGCAGACACTGCAGTTCAGTTGATCGGCTTCAGCTGACCACGGCCTTGCAGCTACTGCGTTTGCACACCAGCTTGCGCTCTGGGCTGGTGTCGATATCCAGCCTGGAAAAACAGGTCGCGCCGGTCGTGCCAACAGACGCTGTGCCCCACATTTCGGTGCCCACCTGAATCGAGTCGACAGCAAAACTGCCATCCGGTCGGCGCACGTTTACGGCTTTGGCCCCATTGGGTCTGCTGCCTAATAGCGGATCGGGCGATTGCGGGTTTTGCATGCTGCGAATGATCGCCTGAGCGTAGCTGTCGGCCTGGATATCATTCCAGAAATCATCGCTCATGAGGTAGTCGGCGTAGGCGTTGTAGTTGATCACCGGCTGCATGTTGCTGGGGGTAAAGACAAACGCCACATAGAAAAAGTTATTGTTGCCGCCGCTCTCCCACTTGATCGCAATGTACTGAGAGCGACCGTCAATCAGCACTTTGTTGGTGCCGGTTCGTCGCGTATTACCTGAGCCGATGTTAAGAATTCGGCCGCCGGTAAATCGCCGCGTCGACATCTCCGATGACGGATCGGGGTGATCCCACCAGAGGTTGAGATTCCAGATACGCGTGCAGCGCCCGTTGATGCCGTTGATCGTCCCGGCCAAGTCCTGCAGCTTGGCTCCGTTGGCGGCAACCGGTGTATTGCCACTGGCACTGACATCGTGCCAGTAGGTGTCGATGAATCCGTTTATCGTGCCAGGGTCGCCGCAGTCTCTGGCGGCAATGCTGATCGTGGTGGACGGGAGTTCCGCCGCCATCGACGGATACCCCGTCGCCTGTCGCGCGTCTTCCAGGTCATAGATGTGCGAGCGCTGATCATCGGGGTTATCGCTATTCGGGTTGGCGACAAAATCGCGCCACGCGCGAAACCCGCGGCTGCCGCTGGTGTTGTCTTTGTTGTACAGAATATCGATCGCGTTGCACGGTACACCCCAGGTTTCGTTGCGACCGCCGGCGCTGCCCAGCACCATCGCCGGAAAGCCGCGCACCCCGCCCGCAGTATCGCCAATAACGCCGGTGTAGCTGATTTTGAATTCACCATCCACCGTACAGGAGGAGTGACACGCATCGAACCGTGCAAACTCGTCGTTGTCGCCAATGCCGGGGCAATTCTGCACGCCGATATCCAGACGTGTGGTTACCGTGTTGATGTCGGCGACACCGCCGGCACCGGCATTGAAAAGGTTTGTCATGTACAGCCGATTGCCAACCTGAATGCGGTGGTAAGCGTCGTTGTTATTTGCGTTCTTGAAAGGCATACAATTTAAGTCTGTGAGGGTTCGTCAAAGCAGCACTCCACATTGATGGTGAAGTTGCCAGACTTGCTTGCAGTGACCATGGTGCTGGTCTGATTGGGAGCGCTGAAAGTTAATTCCGAATCGGGTGAACTCCACTGGGTCGTCACCGGTTCAACCGTGTTGCTCACGCTCAACTGAAAGGGCGTGTTTGCGGTCAGGTTGACCTGGCCATTGATACACTGATCAATGACGGGGGCGGCCAGATCCTGTGCCACCACCTTGATGCTGGCCTCACACGAGGTTGTTTGCCCGTTTTGCGATACCTGGTAACGGATGGTGATGGTGTCGCCAACATTGAAACGGTCGATCGCGCGCTTTTCAATTCGGATGGCGCAGGGTGCCTCTGTGGGGCTAAATGAAAACGACACAGGCGGCGTCAGTGTCGGACGCTTCAATATTGACGCCGCATTCAGGCCAAGATCATCCCGGCTCACGCACAGGACACCCGACTCGGCGATGTGTTCGACAACGCGAGGCGGTACCGGGCATTGAAATCCGCTGGCACTTTCATTGGTCACTCGAATAGTGATCTGGCAGCTTCCGCCATCGGCCATGCGAATGGTGAATTGCGTATCACCGGCCGAGTTGCCGGTGATAGAGATAGCGGTGGTGGAGACGGCCGTCTCCGCCGCGCTGCTGCCGTTGCGACCTGCGACGATTCGGCTTGTATTGCTGTTAAAAGCGGTTGCCGTGTCGTCGAGGTGGGCTGGCACCACAGTAATCTGTTCGCCGATTTGTACTTCAAGCGTCTGGTTTAGGCAGGCCATGCCGTTGTCGCCCTCAGGTGATTCTGTACAAGGTTTCGATGCGCGCGTGCTGCAATTGACCGGTGCCGTACTCGTGGGTCGATACAACTGCCTGGCAACGGCGATTCGATATCCCGGGCAGTGCCGTCGCAGGGTGCCCCCGCAGAGTTTAGTCGGTTTCCTGGAGTTTTGCCGGCTGCAGGCCGGTGACCGGTGGGCCTTCATTCACCCTTGTACCCCGGTTGGCAGCTGAGTGGCTGGGCGCCGCCCGCGGATGGATTGATTGAAGTCAATAGACGGTTGAGGTTTACCCGCCAGACTGAATCACGCTGGTACTCGTGAAACCGAAACACGCGGAGGTGGAACCATGAGCATCAAATCAGTGCTTACCCTGCTGGATAATACGCAAAGATGTCAGGCGTGGAGTCAGTTTGCCATCGACTTCGCCCGGCGGCATGACGCGCATTTGCTCGGTGTTGCACCGCGCGAGATCGCCAGCAGCCTGATGCTGGGCGAAATGGTGCCGTTTGATTCGTCGTGGATCAGCAAACTCCAGAAACAGATCGACAGTGACGTTGCCGCCGCCTGTGACAACTTTGAAAAACTCTGTCGGGCGCATGGCTTCAGTGCCGCTGAGTCGCGCATTGAAGATGGTAGCGACGTCACTGTACTCAGGCACGAATCGCCCACCAGTGACCTGATTATTCTGGGGCAGCACTCAGACCACGACGATGCTGATAACAATCGATCCGGATTGATTGAATCGCTGTTGATGAGTTCTGCGAGACCGCTGCTGGTGGTGCCGGCCATCGGTGAGTACGCGCCAACTTGCGAACGCGTGCTGATTGGCTGGAAAAACAGCCGCGAGGCCGCCATGGCTGTGCGACAGTCCATACCACTGCTGAAACAGGCGCAACAGGTCGACATCGTGACCGTCGACAAGAGAAGTCACGGTGATGCGGATGACAGGCGCACCCGCGGACTGGTTAGCTACCTCGCCCGACACGGCATAGAGGCGGGAGTCAGAAACATCGTATCGGAACTCGACGCCGGCAATGTGCTGCTGTCCCACGCCTGTGACAGCGGTGCCGATCTGCTGGTCATCGGTGGTTATGGACACGCACGCCTGACCGAGTGGGCGCTGGGTGGCGTGACCAGAACCATCATGCAATCGATGACGTTGCCCGTATTTGTTGCCCATTAACAAGTCAGTGCTCACATTGCAGGCACCGGTGTTTCAGCTATTCGCACTGCAGTAGCTGTCTATTCTGTCGTGTCAAACCGGGCTGACCGTCTGGCGCAGCCCGGTCTTCTCAATCGCGCGCTCAATGCCGTGAGCAAAGGTCGATACGATTGAATTGAGCGTGATTGGCTTGTGCCAATACGGAACATCGAACCGCTGACAATACGATGTTGGGTTGAATCAGCTGCCGGTAGTCCGTTGGGCGGCATCGTATCGAGTTGTCAGGTTTGAAGATATACTGCGCTTGAGAATAGGATGGTGTGATTCGGGTGGCGCTCTGTGCAACGTAACGTGGTTGCTCGTAGCGGATTCTCTTTTTTATATTCCGGTGCGATCGTATCGACCGACGTACGGTCAGTGAATGCAATCAGGTGTGGCGGTATGAGGGGTAGCTGTCCATGAAGACGACGCTGGTTTTGTTGCCCGGCCTCAATGGTACCACCGGCTTGTTCGCGCCATTGATAGAAGCGGCGAAAGGCCATTTCTCTGTGTTGCCTGTTAACTATCCGGCTTTGGAGGAGAAAACCTATCAGGAGTTAACGGCGCTGGTTCTTCTGAAGCTTGGCAGACTGGAAGGAAAGTACATTCTCGTTGGAGAGTCTTTCTCGGGGCCGGTTGCACTTTTCGTATCGCAAACGCGTCCTGCCGGCTTAATCGGTGTGGTGCTGGTAGCCACTTTTGTTCGAGCGCCAAACTGGCGGATTGGTCGGCTGCTTCCGTGGCGCTTGGGGTTTAGTCTCGCAAAACCACTGTACAGTATCAGGATGGCCTTTAGCGGGAAGGGCAATCGTGCGCTTGTTTACAATATCTCTGTCGAAATGCAGAAGGTAGCGCCCAGGGTGCTGTCCGCAAGAATTGCGTCCATCTTCAATGTTGATGCGTCGGACGCACTCAGAGCATGCCATGTGCCGCTGATGTATTTTCGCGGCGTCAGAGATCTTGTTGTGCCGGCAAAAAACCTGGCCGCCATTCGGGCCATCAGGGCCGACATCCACGTGGTTGAACTCAACACACAACACTTCCTGCTGCAGTCCATGCCCGAGCGAGTGGTGTCTGAAATCGCGCGCTTTTACCAGTCAGCTGAGCGTGAACAGTCAAGGTAACAACGGCATTGGCGAGCGATCGAATATCTGGAGTGATTCATGTCGAACAATCCAGCCGAGCCTTCGCGTGTCGTACCCGGTTGCATATCGAATAGCCAGGTAACGCATTGATAGGCCGTGATACAACTGCTATTGAATCGGTTCCAGCAATGCGAAAGCGTCGGCGAGTGTCGATTCCAGTTTTGACAGGCGAAACGGTTTTGCCATCAGCAGTGTGTTGGGTGTGTCTTCGATTCTGGTCGATAGGTCCGCATCGGGGTAACCGGTTATCATGATCAGTATTTGCGAAGGTCGGTTTAGTCGAACCTGAGCGGCGATTTCCCAACCAGAGTGTACGCCACCGAGCATGTGATCAACGATGATGACGTCCGGGTTGATTTGCCGGATGAGCGCGTGAAATTCTGTAGCGCCTGAGCAGCCAGTGGATTGAAAACCCAGTAGTTGCAAGGCATTGAGCAGTGAGTCGCGGACCAGATCATCATCATCCAGCACGACGATCGTTCCGTTGTATGAGGACGACTTGAGCGATGTCATGATTGGTACCCTGGCGTTTGTTCTGGACCCGGAATTGCCCAACGGCGGTAATGTTGCTTTGGTGGTGTTAGCTGTTGCGAGAGTCAGTTTTTCGCTACGTCGTCTGAGGCGAGTGGCATACGAACCGTGAAGCGTGCGCCATCATTAAACGATTCAACGTCGATGCAGCCGCCGTGCGCTGCGATGATTCCGCGTGTGATCCCAAGCCCAAGGCCAGTGCCGCCGCCAGTGCGTTTGGTGGTATAAAAAGGCTCGAAAATATGGGGCAGGTCTTTTTCTGCGATCCCGCAGCCGTAATCACGGATCCACGCAACGGCACGGCCCTCTACCGGCCCTACAAAGATTTGTATGCGCTTGCCTTGTTTGTGTGTTGCGGTGATGGCGTTGTCTAACAGATTGACGAAGACACGCTGTAGTTCAAGTGCGTTGCCTTTAACTTCACAGTCGCAACGTTCGATGACTTCGATATCAAGGTTCATTTGCCGGGCCTGGCATCGCATTTGATCGATCGCTTTGAACAAGACATTCGCAAGGTTGCAAACGGCCAGTTCAATTCCACTTCGGCGAGCGCTTTGCAAAGCGGCTCTGACAATCTCGGTGGCAGTTTGACCGGCATCCAGTATCGAACTCAGGTAATCGTCTGTCTCGGGTGTTAATCCGTCTTGTCGACGAGCCAGTTCTGCGTTGAGCTGAATGGCAGTGAGTGGATTGTTGATCTCGTGAGCAATACCGGCTGCTATCGTGCCAAGCGACGCGAGATTCTGCGCATCCGCCAGCATTTTTCTGGTCGTGACCAATTGTGTCACGTTGCGTAGTGAACCCACTGCGCCAATCAGTGTGCCCTCGGTAGAGTAAAACGGTGTATGTGTGCTGTGGAAAATTTCGTTATTCGGCAATTGCAGTTCGGTGCGCTGCACACAGCCGCTGTCAAGTAAGTCTTGATCAGCCTGTTCAAGGATTTCCATCAGTTTGCCGCGGCTGTGTTCCTGTTGCTCGACGATCTCGGTCGATCCGGGTTCCATGCGACAGGTTAGCGCGGTCCCCGATTCGTTAAAAAGGTGTTGTGCTGTCTGGTTGGAAAACTGGATTATTCCATTGCGCGCACGTAGATAGACAGCATCGATACTGGCATTCAGGATATTTTCGTACTTGAGTTTGTCGGCCCGATGTCTGCCCTGGCCTAACAGGCGTTCCAGTTCCGCGCTACAACGTGCACGCACGCGGCGGATTGCCTCTGTCTGCAGTATGTTGTCGTCCATGGGCTTTTGATGCAGCAGGCACAATTGCCCAATGTAGTTGCCATTGGCAGCCTGCAATGAAAGACCTGCGTAGGCCTCTACGCCGAGTTTAACCAGATCATCGTCGAGCGGATACCTGGCTTGCACCGCAAAAGGCACGACATTTTGCCCGGCCTGGGAGACGCGCAGGCATGGGGTGTTGGTAAGGTCGTATTCGAAGTTTTCCTGCAGTGTGCCGAGGTGGTAGAAAGCGTTGGTTCGCAGTCGTGATGAGTCGATGTATTGACCGATGTATACCGTTGAGACGTCCAGTATCTCGGCGAGCTCTTCACAGAGCCTGGCAAAAAATTCATCGCCGATCAGATAGGCGGTGTTGATTGCCATGCGCTGGAGTCGCTGCTCAAGCAGATGTGAGTCCTCCGGTGTTTGGCTGCTTTTGGCCGTTGCGGCACCTGGGTTCAAGTCAATCAATGTCGGCTGTATCGATTCAGGCGGGCACGGCAGGGCACGCGCGAGTGTTGCCTGTAGGTTGCGGTCGGTGATCCTGTGCAATGACCCGGATTATGTTCAGCCTGACAAAATACCACAGTTGCCAGCGACAGAACCCATCAGGCACGAAACGTTGGCCCGATCGGCCAGTGCTGCGTCTGTCATCCTGATTCCCCGGCTTTACACCGGGGTCAGGCCTGTTCAACGCCGGGTTGCCATAGATGGTGGCGCGTTTCAGGCGCTGGTCAGCGTTTCCGAGGTGCGCGACTGACGCTCTCGCACTGCCGCGGCCAGTGTCTCCAGACACTGCAGGGTGTCGTCGAAGCCCAGACATTCATCGGTGATGGACACGCCGTAACGCAGGGTGGATACATTATCCGCTGACTGTTTACCGCCGTGTAGATAACTTTCTATCATGACGCCGGCGGGGGCAGCGCTGTAATTGCGCAGTTGCCTGCCGATGTAGTTCACCACATCGGTCTGGCGCTGTGCCACCTTTTCGCTGTTGCCGTGGCTGCAATCGATGATCAGGCCGGCGTCGACGCCGCGCTGCTGTAGCAGTTCGCGTGCGGCGTTCTGTTGATCCCGCTGATAGTTTGGACCCTGCGCGCCACCTCTCAGTACCAGCGCGGTGTGTTGGTTGCCCGATACAAGATCGCAGGCGACCTGGCCGTCATCGGTCACCCGCAATACCGTCTGGCGACTGCGCACGGCCACCGCGGCATCGGCGGCGATTGCCAGACTGCCGCAAGTGGCATTCTTGATACCCACCGGGCAGGCCATTGCCGCGGCCATCTGGCGATGCGTTTGCGATTCGCTGGTGCGGGCGCCCAGCGAGGTGAACGCCAGCAGATCTTCGACATAGGGCACGACGAACGGATCGAGGCTCTCGGTGGCGACCGGTAAACCACGCCCGATCACCCCTTTCATCACGCGTCTGCACTCTCGCAGCCCAACGTCTGGCCCCTGGCTTTGATCGAGTGCGGGATCCAGTGCCAGCCCGCGCCAGCCCACAGTTGTGCGCGGTTTTTCGATGTAGACGCGCATGGCGAGCAGCAGCGCGTCGTCGAGTCGCGGGCGCGCGGCCGCCAGACGCTCGGCGTAGTCCAGTGCCTGTTCGACGCTGTGAATCGAGCAGGGGCCAACGATCGCGAGCAGGCGTTTGTCGCGACCCTGCAAAATGGAGCCGATTGCGCTGCGTTGACTGGCGATGCGCGAGGTGTCCAGGTCAGTCAGCGGTTGATCGACGCGACAACGGGCAGGTGTTGGCAGCACCATCGAACGATCCGGTTCGTGTGCGGGGTGTGCTGTGTGGGTTGCAGTGGACATGCTGAGCTCCGGTTTGCCAGCGGAGTTCAGTTTGATTTGAGGTTTATCCGATGGCGGTGGGTGGGAATCGCCGTCGGACAAGGCCGATCAGGCGTTTGACCAATACGTAAAATAAAAAAAGCCTTGCCACGCGGGCGCAGCTGCCGCCAGGCACACAATGGTGCTTGCGGTTGACTGCCGGATTGCGTGACTGGATTTCACGAAGGGGTTTGCCTGATATCGGTTTTTGCCATGCACGGATTGTGCGGTGGATTGAGTATAGCATCGGGTCTACAGCGTCTGGCAAGTGCAATGTCGTGCAACGGCGAACGCTGCGGAACACCGGCATCAGATCGCACGACGCATCACCAGGAGCGGGTGAATCTCTTTTTCTGTCACCCTTGCATCCTGGCGCCGGGTGGCAGGGTCGGTGCTGCGTTGTTCAAAGTGTCTTTTGCAAATCCGGCGGCCTGCTTGTATCGCGCCATGAATTCATCGCGCTCGGCTTGTGGTATGACTTCTTCGATGTCGTCAAACGTACCGGCACAGCGATCATTAACCAGCGTCAGCAGGCCAAAAGGGCCTTCGCCACGATTGCGCAACACCACATCTGAAATGGGGCCACATAGCGCCTGGTCATAGGCTGACAGTGCAGCCGCTGAAATACCGTGCTCAATCATCTTCGCGCCGATGACTCTGGCATCGACAATCGCCTGGCTTGCGCCATTGGAGCCCGTCGGGTACATGGCGTGAGCGGCATCGCCCATCAGGCCCACCCGTCCATCGACCCAGGTATCGACCGGATCGCGATCAATCATGGGATTCTGGTAGGCGCAATCGGCACTGTTGAGCAGCGCCGGCACATCGAGCCAGTCGTAGCGGAATGGCTCGAAGTGGTGAATGAAGTGATCGATCGGCACTTCGCGAAACCAGCCGTCTTCCTGCCAGCCATGTGAATTGTCCATCGTCACTTCGGCAATCCAGTTGATTAGTGCGGTGCCGTCGGCGGCGGTGGCTGAGATCGGATAGATCACCATGCGATGCTGATGCGTCCCCAAACCAATGAAGGATGAATCGGTGCGAATGGGTTTGGCACGTGTAGTGCCGCGCCACATCAGTTTGCCGCCCCAGTGAATCGGCGGCTGATTCGGGTGCATTTGTGCACGCACATTAGAGTGTATGCCATCGGCGCCGATCAACAGGCTGCCGTGGCGCTCGCTCGTTTGTTGCGCGCCGTCAATCACCTGCACCGTCACGCCATCGGTGTTTTGCTGGTACCCGGTTACGCGAGAGTCGAGTTCGACCGAGGATTCACCGAGACGCGCCAGCACCTCGCGATATAGCAGCATGTGAAACTCGCCTCGGTGTGCCGCGTATTGTGGCCAGTGATAGCCCGCCGACAGGCCACGCGGCTCGGCGTAGATCTCTCTGCCATTGAGGCCCACCAGCGCCCATTCCTGTGCGCCAACACCCACCTGATCGAGTTTCTCCGCGTCGATGCCAAGCTCGAATAATTCGCGCACGGCGTTGGGCTGCAGATTGATGCCGACACCGAGCGGCTGCATGGTGCTGGCGGCCTCCAGTACCTGGCACCGTACGCCAATCTGGTGCAGGGTGAGGGCGAGACACAGGCCGCCAATGCCGCCGCCCGCAATAATGACCGGTGTGTCGTTCAAGACATGGCTCCCAGGGTTGAAATCAAGTGAATGACTGCGCAAGTCTGAGTATGGTCGATTGCCGCATAGGCTGATAATGACTGTTTTGCGCTAGTCTGAACGAGGGATTGTACCAGTTGCCCCGGTGATGAAGAATTGTAGGACTGCCGTGAAAGTCGGCGTATCGACTTGAGTTGTAGCCATGTTCAAAACAACCACCACGCTCGCCGCACTGATCAGTGTCGTGTACGGTGCCGCCTACACGCTGATGCCGGGCTTTGTGAATAGTCTGTATATGGAAGCCAACCCGCAAAGCATCCTGACGGGCCGCTATTTCGGTTTATCGTTGCTGTTCATTGGACTGGCGTGCTGGTTTCTGCGCAATGCGCGTGAGGCATCGACACAACGCGGGTTGTCGATTGCCGGTCTCGTCAATGCAGTAGTCGGTTTCGCCACATCGCTGGTGTTCACACTCAATGGCGGGCTGAGCGCCATGGGCTGGTCGGCCACAGTGATCTACCTGGTGCTGGGTGTGATGTGGCTGATGTGTCTGCGTGGTCCTTCACTGGCCACGGCAGAAGCCTGAACCGCTACAAATACTGCAGTTCCGTATCGCGCTGCGTGTAGTGGCGTGCGCGAAACAGCCAGTTTTGATGGCCAAAATCCGGCGTGGCATTGGTGTAGGGTGAAATGTACTCCCACACCACTTTACCCTCAGGCGTCACTTCGAAAATACACCCCTTAGCGCCCTCGCAAATCAGCGTGTTGCCACTGGCCAGGCGTTGACAGCCGCCAATGTGGGGCGAGAAAAATCCTTGCGGGTTGTCCAGTGCGCGGTAGCGCCAGTCAATGTCTTTGCTGTCGGTATTCAGCTCCCACACTTGCGAATGATGCAGATCGGCGGCGTAGGCACCGTTGGCAAATAGCAGTACGTTGCCGTTGTCCAGCATCTGTGCGTCGTGCTGGCCGCTCATTCGATCGTCCTGGTGGTGCCAGATCACTTTGCCGCTCTGCCGGCAGATGATGAATATCAGATTCAGGGTTTTGCAACTCACCAGATAGTTGCCGTCGGCGAGCGGACAGACGGTGTTGGTGTGTCCGCGCGACCAGCGATTGGCGTTGCGGTAAATTGGAAACTGATCATCGTCAAACTCGGTGAAGTGCCATTCCCACACGATCTTGCCGTTGGCATCGACCTCGCGAATGCACTCACCAAAGATGCCGCCCTCGGATTCACTGCCCGGTATGCCGCCGCGGATGCGCGCGCCGGCCTCGGCATCCAGCGGTGTAAAAGCCAGATACACCGCGTGGCCGTTGGCCAGGCGCCGAGCGTCATGGTGTTGCCAGGGGTCGTGATGCTCCCAGACCAGATTGCCATTCCAGTCGTACTCGCGCATCAGTCCACTGCCGGTCAGGGCAACGCCCTCGCGATGGTCGCATCGCTCGTTCATGAACAAATGGCCATTCGGCAGCAGATAAACCCAATTGGTAAATCCGGTCCCGACCGACCATTGATGTGTCACGGCCCCGTTATAATCCACCAGATAGGCCCTGTCGCCTGCCACCGGGGCAAACAACACGTAGCCCTCAGTCGCTAAATCGTCGCGGTAGGTCACACCTGTATTGAGCAAGAGCACGATTAGATTTACCCGAACGTGGCGCAAGCAGCGAGCAGGCGCATGTGGAAGAGATGGTATTGTGCGATTGCGTGTTGTGTGGTGCAACTGCGACGCCCGAACCCAACCAGTGGAGAACCGTGAATGTCAGAGGTCAGCAGCCGTGCGCCGGATTGCGATATCGATTTTTATGCAGCGTCCACGATTGCCGATCCCGTCGCGGCCTACCACCAAATGCTGGAAATTGGTCCGATCGTGCGGCTGGTGAAGAACGATTTGACAGCGATTTGCAGCCACGCGGCGGTGGTTGCCGCGCTGCGTGATCATGAGCTCTTTCGCTCTGGTGCCGGTGTGTCGATCAACGACTCGATCAACAAACTGTTGATCGGCAGCACCTTGCATTCGGATCCGCCGCAACACGATCAAACGCGCAAGATCACCTTCGCGCCACTGTCACCCAAAAACGTCCGGCTGGTGCGCGAGCGTATCGAGACTGAGGCCGAGACGATTGTCAGTCAGGTGCTGGCGCAACCAACCTTTGATGCCGCCAGCGAGCTCGCACCCTGGCTGCCACTGAGTGTAGTGCGCGATCTGGTGGGGCTGGGCGACTACGGCCGTGATCATATGCTCGACTGGGGTGCTGCCACTTTTGAATTGATGGGCGATCCGAAAGAGCGACGCGACGATGCGATCGAACGGCTGAAACGCCTGCGCGCATTTTTAGAGGATTCGAACACGCTGGATAATCTAAGCCCGGATGGCTGGGCGCGGCGTGCAACCCAACTGGGTATAGAGAGCGGTATGGAGCCCACGCGTGCCGCCGAACTGATGCGTGACTACATCGCGCCGAGTCTCGACACCACCATATCGGCGATTGGCTATGGCATAAAGCTCTTCGCAGAAAACCCGGATCAATGGACGCTGTTGCGCAATGATCGCGATCTCATGCGCAACGCAATCGAGGAAATTGTTCGCCTGAACACACCCATTCGTGCGTTCACTCGCGTGCTCACTCGCGATACAGAAATCGACGGCGTGTCACTGCAAGAGGGGCAGCGGGTTTTGATTGTCTTTGGTGCGGCCAACAGAGATGCCAGCCGATTCGATCAACCTGACCGGTTTGATATCACCAGAAAAACCATTGGGCACGTCGGTTTTGGACAGGGTGTACACGCGTGTTTAGGGATGAATCTTGCGCGACTGGAAATCAGTTGCCTGTTCAATGCGCTGGCCGACCGGGTAGAACGGTTTGAGCTCGCCGGCCCCATCCAACACGCGACCAACAGCACCATTCATGCGCTGGCGAGTGTACCCATCAAAGCGGTGCTGTCGGCAGCTTGATCGGTGAGATTGCGGATGGTAGGGAAAAATTGCAGCAATAGGAATCAACTTGCAGTGGTACTTTAACCATTTGCTGCAATTTCGGCCGCTAGTTCGGCGGCGGCCGCCACATAGCCGGGTGTGTGCTGGGCATCGTAGCGGGCCAGAAAATGCAGGTCGTCGGGGGTCCAGTGATAGGGCACCTGGATTAGCTCACCGCTTGCCAGTTCGTCGCTGATCATTGCAGCTGGCAGTGCGCCGATTCCCATCGCGTCGACGGTCATATGCAGCGATACCGCCAGATGGCTCGATGGCACCAGTCGGGCGCTGCAGCCCGAAAAGTGATCACTGATCTGACGATAGGGGACAGTGTCACGCGCAGGTGTGAGGATCGGATGGGCAGCGAGATCATCAATAGTGATCTCTTTGTGGTGGTGAACCGGAAGGGTGGGGGCTGCCGCCCAGACCAACGGGTAGCTGCCCAGATCGCGGTTGCCACTCATCTCGCGATTAAACGGGCCACTTTGAAAAGTCAGATCAATCGAACGTGAAAATAGTTCTTTCTTCAGATTGGCTGAAAGATCGACAGTCAACTCGACCATCACATCCGGAAACCGGTTTTTCAATTCGCGTAGAAAATCTCGCAGCCAGGTATGAGCGACAATTTCAGTTACGCCGAGTTTTAGCACACCGCTATACAATCCACTGTTACCGGACGCATCGGCCAGCTTTTCGGTTGCGCTAAGTACACTGCGCGCGTGTGTCAGCAACTCATGGCCGCGTGACGTCAGTCGCACCGATCCGGCGTCGCGTTCCATCAGTGTGACCTGCAGTGCAGTTTCCAGCGACGATATCCGCGATGAGATATTCGGCTGAGTGGTGTTCAGGCGTTCGGCTGCTTTTCGAAAGCTGCCAAGATCAGCCACCCGAACAAAGGCTTCGAGTTGTTTCAGGGTAAGGTTCACACGTGTCTCCGCCGCCGGCGCTGATCGACAATACTGCGCCGCGGTACCAGCGATTATACGAGTGAATCGAGTCTCTGGTCGCGCCACTGGGCAAACTGATCAGAGTCGGTTTGCAACCAGTGCTGCAGCACTGCACTGTAAAGCGCACGGTAGTCCATGGTGTAAGCCATATCGGCATTGTCTTCTGCCGGTATCTCCGGGGCTTGCCCGTAGAACCCGCCATTGATGTTGCCGCCCATCACGAAGTGGGGCGCGACGGTGCCGTGATCGGTGCCGCCATTGCTGTTTTCAGCCGGCGTCCTGCCGAATTCGGAGTATGTGATCACAAGTGTGTTGTCCCACTCACCGCTCAGCACCAGCTGTTGACGCAACTTTTTGATAGATCGGCCAAGCTCGCTCAGCAGGCGCTGGTGTCTGGCGCGCTGGTTTTCGTGTGTGTCGAAACCCTTAAGAGAGAGCTTTAATACCGGCGCATCAACACCGGCGTTAATCAAGCCAACAGCCTGGCTCACTTGCCGTGCCAGTTTGCTGCCACTTTGATTGGACACGCCTGGGTTTGCCTCGATCTTTGCGGCGATGCTGGAAATTGAACGTTCCAGTGACCGGGCGCGATGGTCCAGTAAACGCATCAGCGGGTTTTCGGATTGCGTCGCTGCCTCATCGATCGACAGCGACGCTGTGGCAAACTGACCGACGCTGCGCATCGACAACCAGTTGCCGGTCGCGTTACTAAATACCCCCATGCCGCCGCCCAGAGATACGCCACAGGCGTCTACCTGCCGACTGGCACAGTGATGTTCCAGATCGTGCGTCGGCCAGCCCTGTCGACCCGCGCGCGTGCCATCGCCACCGGTCTCCCACAGCGCTATCGATTTAAAATGCGAGCGATTGGGTTTTGGGTAACCCAGCCCGTGTACGATGGCCAGGTCTCCGGCCTCCCACAGTGACAGCAGCGGTTCCAGTGCGCTGTGTACGGCAAATTCATCGTTCAGACTGATTCGCTCACGATCGGCCAGCGCGAGCCCGGGACGCAGTTTGTAGTAGTGGTCGTTGCGCCAGGGCACCACGGTGTTGAGCCCGTCGTTGGCACCGGCAAGTTCCAGCAGTATCAGGCGTCGGCCAGTATTGTTGGCCCAGGCGGGTAAGCCTGCTACACCGGGCAGCAGCAAGCCACCGGTAAGCATTTTTAGCATCGAACGTCTGTTCATGGATCGCTAACCTTTGCCTGATCAGTAGAGTTGATAGCTGAGCTTCTGCAGAAGCGGGCCCAGCGAGTTGGTGTCGTCACCTGTGTCATCATCTGCCGCCAACAGCAGGGAGCTCAGAGACAATTCGGGTATTCGTTTTTGCAATTGGGCCAGATTAGCCTCGTGCTTTTCTGACGGCTGGCCTGCCGCTAGTGGGTTACTGGACAGCGCCGGGGATTTTAATTTTCGTGCGCGCGTACCTGTAACCTGTATGTCACGGGTGGTGGACTGGTTATAAATACTCTGCGCCAGTCGCTGTTGCATGGCGTGCACATGAGGCTGCCAGCGTTTCAAAATTGCAGACTGGCTTTTTCTCAGATGCCGGGCGTTCTTGGAGACTTCCCGGTAGAGAAACGGCAATTGCATCCAGAGTGTATCTACCAACCGCTGATCGCTGTTGCCGAGCAGCCGATAGTGGCAAAAATCGTCAGTTGTTGTCTGCAACGGAAAATCCAGTGCGCGAAGTTCCGGTTGATTGTCTGCGGTGCGCGCACAGGCCGGCCAGCGCTCGACACAATCCGGCCAGCACTCGTGATTTTCAACGCTCATCGAATAGCTGCCATTGCGTTCTACGTGAAATCGCACACCCAGGTTGTGCCATTGATGTTGATTTAACTGTACACCCGTCAGGGTGAAAGCCAGTGTCGGGCGCTTGTGCTTTTGCGGATCATTGAGCCAGTTCAGGTAGATGGCTTCGGCGCTTAACAGATTCGGGGGTGCCGCTGTTACGCCTTCGACGGGCAGGGGCTTGCTTAGCGCCAGATCACCGGTGCAATACAGCGCGCCTGCCCGATCTTTTTGTTTTGGCGGGCAATTACTGCGCTGCTCGCCGAGGCTTGCGGGATAGCGTTTGGCGTCAATCTCGACCCAATTGATATACAGATTGCGATCGCCATCGCGTCCGCGAGTATCGTTCAGGAACGAGACGCGAATCTGATCGAAGGCCGGCACTTGTTTGCCGATGGGCAGACTCACTTGTTGCCACGGCATGTCAACGCCGGGTTCCAGCCGGCCGAGTGCTTTGGTGTCGTGGCCGCCGTTGACGATTTGTTCGGCCGATCGCCAGACATCCTGCTGATCCTTGATCAATGCCACCTGATACCCGGGTGCGCCCTGATAGTTTTCCGCAGCCAGTTGAATCGTCAGATGGGCGGCATCCGCGTCATCGTTCATACCGCTCATCATCATTGTGTTGTTACTGTTTGCGATACAGCCTTGTTGCCCGGTCTGTTGGCAATCGTCTGCCGTATAACCTGAAAGCCAGTTCAGGCGTGTCAGCAATCGATCCGGAGTGACCCAGTGATCCGCACCAGGCCAGCCTGCCACGTTTGGCGGCTGGAAAAGGTTCTGCCCCATCGAGGCCAGTTGCGATGGCAGTGTCTGCCAATCGCGCGGGACTATCCCGGTGCTGCGAATCGTGCCGATCACAAGATCCAGTGGAGATTTCACAATCGCGTTGCGATTATCCACAATCCAAAACGCTTCGCTTTGCAGCAATTTTTTGTACAGCGTTTTGAGATCATAGCCCGACTGACGAAACTGCTCGGCCAGGTAATTGATGACCTCCGGGTCAGGCGTGTGTTCATTGATGAATGCTCGATAGAATTTTTCACTAATGAATACCGCGGCTCGAGGTTGTGCAAGAATCAGATCAGCCAGATCGTCAGCGCTAAAGTAACCGCGCTGACCGAGAATCGTCTTGAGGCCGTTATCGTGTTTCCATGGTTTAAAACGCGGTGACATATTATGTTGCGGTGCAACCGAGTAACCCGTTAGCGCACGTGCGGTGTCTCGTATGTCCCGTTCGGTGTAGTGCCCCTCACCCAGTGTGAAAAGTTCCAGCAGCTCGCGGGCAAAATTTTCGTTCGGTGCGCGCTTGTGATTGTTGGTGTTGTCCAGATAGTTGAGCATGGCCGGATCGCGCAGCATGGCGACCAGCAGATCGCGAAAGCTGCCGGCCGATAAACGCCGCAGCGTATTGTGTTGCCGCGCAATCGACGTCGACTGACGATTGATGTCAGCGTAGCTGCTGGTGAAATGGTTATGCCAGAACAGCGTCAGTTTTTCCGTCTGTGGTGATGAGGTCTCGATCAGTTCCCGCACCCACCACTGCCGCAAGTCGACCAGTTCTTCATCGCGCGCCCGATCGAAATGGCGTCGTCCATCGCGTGGCATGCGTCCGCGCGCCCAGTAGTGCGGCGCCGGGGCGTCGACCCACTGCGGCAGCGTGCTGGAAGGCTCTGTCTTTAGTTCGTCAACCCGCGTCTGAATTGCCCAGCGTCGGGACTTTCCGGTGTAGCGCAGCAACTCGCCGGGGGTGGCGCCAAAGCCGGTCCTTGCCAGCAGATGGCGGGCGTCATTCAGGCTGAGCGTCTGATCCAGATGAGAATCGGCCGCCGATCCGGTGGTCAACGGCAGTAGCGCCAGTGCCATCAGTAACTGCAGAAACCGCCTGTTTGGCCGGCTCGTGTGTCTCGCATGCGGATTCTGATTGGCTGGCTGATTCATTGAAAGCCCTGGATTGTCGCGTTGACGGGTAAAGCCGCATCGCAGTTTGCCGTTGGTGATACTATCGCCATTCTTTTGGTGATGGGCAAGTAGCCGTATCCTTGCGCTACTGTGCCACGCCTGCCTGACGTTCGGCTGAACACACCATACCCTCTGCACCGGGATCTTCGTTCTTGAATTTATCTTCCGCTCGTCCCACCGACAGTCTGTCGCTGGGTCTCAGCCTGATGCTGATCGCGTTTTTTTGTTTTGCCACCATGGACACCACTGCCAAGTGGCTGGTAGCCGTCGCGGCATTGCCGGCACTGCAGGTGGCATTCCTGCGTTACGTGGTTCACTTCGCCTGGGTGGTGATGCTGTATGTACCCCGCGAAGGGCACGCGATTGCGATGTCTAACCGGCCCTATGCGCAATTGTTTCGCGGATCGTTGCTGCTGACCAGTACAGCACTTAATTTTACCGCGATGCGTCACCTGCCATTGACCATCACGATTGCAATATTTTTTGCAATTCCGATGGTGGTATGCCTGCTCAGCATTCCGTTTCTGGGCGAGAAAGTTGGTATTCGGCGATTTCTTGCGGTGGTGACTGGATTTCTCGGTGTCACTATTATTGTGGAGCCCTGGGGCGAATCGTTTGACTACCACATATTCTACGCACTGGGTGCGCTGATGACTGCGGCAGGATATTTCGTGATGACGCGCAAGATCGCCGGCGTCGATCGCAATTCAGTTACCCAGTTCTATAGTGCCGGGCTCGCCACGGTGATGCTGGCGCCGTTTGCCTTGAGTGTCTGGCAATGGCCCGATGGGTCGCTGGACTGGGGATTAATTCTGATACTCGGCAGCCTGGGTATGCTGGGTCACACTATATTTACCCGTGCCCATCACTATGCCGAAGCCTCTGTGCTGGCCCCGACGGTGTATTCGCAAATTATCTACATCACGTTTTACAGCTGGGTGATATTTAACAGCCCGCCAGATGCGAATACGATAATCGGTACCACCATCATTGTACTCAGTGGCGTGTACATCTGGCTGCGAGAGCGTACGGTTCAGGTAGAGGGCACGGTGATACCGTATCGGGGTGGGCGGTAGATTTCTTGCCGCGCTGTGTGTGAGACAGAAATTCTTTGTCCTGTGATTCACGATTGCCACGCTGAACCTGGCATCACAACTGATACCTGCGAACGATGAATCAGGCCTTGTCGTCCGTCTGGTGCGGATACTTTGAACCAGTTGCCATTGGCAGCCCGTGCGGTCAGCGTTGTGCCATAGTAAAGCGTGCCTTGCTGCTGTGGAAATTCGGGCTCACCGAATAGCGTCGCGGTCGCTGAGTCTACTACCAGGGTGGTGAAGGGGTCTTCGCGGTCGAGTGTCAGATAGGCCTGGTTGGCCGATTGAAAATAAATGTCGAGCGACGGCTGACTAATTTCTGCAGCCGCAGCCGTACTGATCAACGCGAACGATCGAGCGTCGCGATGCTTAGGAGACGATTCTGGCGTCCCAAACGCAGTGGCTATATCGCCAGTTGCTTCCGGGGGTTGTGCAATCGCCGTGTCGCCAGTGTAGGAAGAAAGATCAAGGCTATTTGATCTGGTATTGGACGGCAACGTCAAACCGTTGTTACTGATATAAACCAGAGCAACGATCACGATGATGCCGTCGGCGGTGGTGCGCAGTGCAGCGCGCGCGGGGCGCACAATGTTGCGAAGCACGGGCGTGTTTAAAGCTTCCGAACGACGTGCTCTGCCAAGCAGAATGGCGACAATAAATGCCAGATACAGCGTAAACAGATATACGGGATAGGCCAGTAACACAAAATCCATTTTGCCCACCGCGAGCATGGCACAAGCCGATGCAATAAACGATATCACCCAGGTGCTCAGCGTCTCGCTATCCGGATCGTGAAACGCTTTAACAGCAGTCGCCAACCCGCCCAACAGGCTGATGCTGATGGTGATGGCAAGGGCGTACGCCGCGTTTTCGGTGAAGTACCAGAGCACCAGTCCAACGGATGCCGCCAGCAGGATAGCGTAGTCGTTGTTACTGAGGAAGCGCCCCGAGCCTCGTCGAATCGACAGCAGAAAAACGATGATGGTGCCCGAGACCTGCACCCCTGCGAACCACAGTGATGCCGTCGCTCCTTCGTAGATTTGTGATACCAGTGCAATGGAACCGAGCACTGACCAGATCAGCCAGGATGCCCGCTGAGGGTGGGTGCGACGGGCAATGGTGTCGACAATGTAGGGGATGAAAGCAATTGTGCTGAGCACGCCAGAGGCGATGCCTAACATGAGCATGGCATTGCCGGATGTCAGTGTGGCAAACAGGGTGTTCACAATCGCATACCTTTGCTAGATCAACCAGTAGGGCATACGGCTATCGAAGAGCCTGATTCCCTGGCATTGAAACGGACGCTACAACGATGTCCTGATACTTAGTATCGTATTGAGCGAGGTTTCGTTGAAGGCGGGCAGTACCGGTGTGCGCAGGTAAAATTACCGCTCGGGTATGGAGCAGGGCGGATGGCAAAACGCAGCGGGTTTGCAGGCTGTGGGCTTGGCCTGGCTTGTAGCTGAGCCAGGCCGATCAGTTGGGGGTAGGCGTTTGGTGCTAAATCAGCGCCGACCGATCAATCGCAATCTAGAAAAAATCTCTCAAAATCGGATTGGCCTCAAGAATCGGTGCGACCAGCTTTGAGTGCTCATCAATGACGACAATATCGTGCCGGTGGGCGAGTCCCTCGTGCACCGTCAGTTTACCGTTTGCTGGCAGTGTCCACTGTTGCCCGCCGATGGTGAGAATTTCCTTTTCCAGCGCTGCAGAAATGAGTATTTGCAGGCCATCGTACGATTCTTGCGCAGCGTTAATGCGGTTTAAATGAGGGAAATCCGGGCTGACGAGCTGATAGCCACTGCCGAAGTAGGGCACCAGGAAATAGTCGTTTCTGATAGCCGGGTTTTCGTAGTGATCCCAGTACTTTTCCGGTACCACAAAGAATACGGCACTGCTCCAGTAGGGTTGGGTATCGACTGTGGAGAGATACTCGACATAAAAACTCTTGCTTTGCAGATAGACGCCTTTGAAGAAATCATTTTGCGGTTGGGTAAACACCTTGCCGCTCTGCTTGTCTTTCCATGTCTGTTCTACATGCTCCAACAGTGCATTGTTGAAGTAGACCGGCATCATCACGTGGTCAATTTCAAGTTCCATGGCATCCTCTGCGCGGGCGGAAAGTGATAGCAGCCAGGCAGTGATTGCGATGACTGCAGCAACGCTGAATGACTTTGCCAATTTCATGAAATGTCCGGGCTACCCGTTCAGCCCAATATTGCGGTGTGGCGTTTGGTATTGCGCTGCAAGTTGAGGGTGGCGTTGCAGCAGGGTATCGCCATTGGGTAGTCGATCAGGGTAGAGATAGCCGTTCTCCCAGATCGCGTTATCGTCCAGATAGACGGTCGGATCGGCGATGTTCCAGGAGATCTCCCCGGGTGCGTAGTCGCCGCAGGTGTGAAAGTGCAGGATCCGTGGACTGCCAAACGCGCTGCCGGCCCAGCGCAGTATGTCACTGGTCGCGTCCTGATTGAATTCGCAGGCCGGGTGGATACCCGCGTGCCACGAGTGGATATACCAGGGGTCGATACCAAACAGATTTGATACGTGTTCGTAGTGCTGCTCTACTTTTGCAACTTCACGGCTGTCGCCTTCGAATCGCACGATGCGGTTGTCTTTCACAATGGCGGCGACGTCTGAATCAAGCCGTAGATAATAGGGTTCGTAGAAGCGCGAGCCCGTGCCAACCAAAAAACGGCTAAGCATGATCGTGCCTGCAAATCCAGTGGCGGGTACCGGCCGCGGCACCAGCATCGGAAAGCGTTTGACGCCCACTTCAACCGGTTCCTGTACATGGCGCACCAGGCCACTGTAGTCGGTGCCGCGTGGGCAGGTCACGCGCACGCGCGTGGCCTGATCAAAGGCGGCGTCAATGGCATCGCGAATTTCACACATGCCTTTGTGGCAGGTGGTGCCAAAAGCCGATTCGAGTGTATCGCGGCCCAGTGTGTACACCATCGTGGCCGGCGGCAGTGCATCGGAAATCGAAAAGCGGATCTGATCGCCAACTCGGGCAAAGAAAATAACGTGATCAAAGCCGTGCAGGGTGTCGAGAAAAGGTGCCATATCATCGGGTGTGGATATGCCTGCGGGTGCCTGTGTCTCGTAGACTTTCATGCCCATGGCACGGCCAGCGGCGGCGATCACCTTGGGGGCTTCATCGTCATAGTAGCCGGTACCGCTCGGCTCGACGACGATCAGCAGGCGATCCCCGGCGGCGGCGCCAACGCAATCCAGTAGCAGCG
The DNA here is from genome assembly GCA_964573105.1 of uncultured Granulosicoccaceae bacterium. Taxonomy (GTDB): domain Bacteria; phylum Pseudomonadota; class Gammaproteobacteria; order Granulosicoccales; family Granulosicoccaceae; genus CAKZSB01. The sequence continues at coordinate 7,364 of CAZNIS010000005.1, read as the reverse complement.
ATTGCGCGCACGGCGGGATGGTGGCGAGATTGTTGTTTTGCGTCTGATTCATACTGGCGTTACTCCGACTTCGCGTAGTAGCCGACGATGTCACCATCGGTGGTGACACCCAGGCCGTTCAGCAGGCGATTCACATAATTGAAATAGCCGATAATCTGGTTGATCTCCAGAATCTCGCCATCGCTATAGCCTGAATCGCGCAGCGCTGTGACGTCGCTCTCAATCATGTCCGCCGGCGTGACAGTGAGCTTTCGGGTGTATTGCATGGCGGCGAGTTCGGGGCCAGTGAACGCCTGTTCGGGGGCATCTGCCTGAAGTGCGGCCTCGATCACATCGGCGCGTTCGTCATCGTCTATCAGGTGCCGGGCGTTGGCCCAGTGGTTGGCCAGCGAGTAGGGGCATTTATTGAGGATTGATACGTAAGAGGAGATCGTCTCCTGAAACCAGGTGGGCAGGGTGTTGGCATCGTCGTGCAGTGCCGCGCGATACAACACCACATGGCCCTTCATGGTGTTGGGTCTGAGCGAATGCACACGCATTACGTTGTCGACGGTGCCGTGTGGCGTGCGCGCCAGTTTCAGTGTCTCCAGTAGATTGTCGTCAGCGTCTTCGTCGCTGATCATGTGTATCCAGGCACTCATGGCGAACTCTTCTGGTTGGCGTTAGTTACTGACATCGTTATCACGTAAACTGTTGACGGCTGCGACGCTCCCAGCGCGCAAACAACAGTGCCAGTCCATAGCACAAAACAAAATACATCACGGCGACCAGAATCCAGGTTTCGAACCGGCGCCCGGTCGACACGGCGATCTCGGTTCCCATAAAAGTCAGTTCCTGAATCGAGATCAGTGACACGATAGAACTGTTCTTGATCAGCAGGATGAACTGATTGGCCATCGGCGGCATCACCGCGTGCAGCGCCTGCGGCAAAATTACATAGCGAAACGATTTCCAGGGTCCGAGCCCGACGGTGGTCGCCGCCTCGCTCTGACCGTTCGGCACCGACTGAATGCCGGCGCGAACGATCTCGGCAATATAGGCGGCCTCGTACATGGCCAGGCAAATCACGCCCGAGATCAGGTTTTCCAGCAGATCCGGTGGCCCCAGCACGACGCCCATGATGCTGCGGCCCTGTGGCCCCAGTTCGCGCGCCCAGCTATCGATGCCCAGAGCCGGTACCAGCTGCGATGAGATAAAAAAGTAGAAGACGAAAATAAACACCAGCGGCGGTACATTGCGTATCAGGCCCACATACGCACGTGAAGCCAAACGTGGCAAGAGCCGTTTGCGTGTCGCCATGACACCGAGTGCCAGACCCAGCAGGCAGGCAAACAACATTGCCCAGATCGACAGACGCAGGGTGGTCAGCAATCCTTCGAGCAAGACATTCGGACGCCACCAGCCGCTGTCCGGGTCCTGTACAAACATCACGCTCGGGACAAAATTCCAGTCCCACTTGTAGACCAGTACATTAGACACATTGCTCCACAGGTAATACACCAGTGCGAGCACGGCCGCGACGATGATCACATCGATCATGCCGGCCTTGCGTGGTCTGTCGGGATCCGGATACATGTTTTCTTCGTGTTTAGCTTAAGCGCAACGACAACCGGGCTCGCACGCGAGCCCGGCGTCGATTGTCGAGCTTATGCCTTACTTTGCGATCTGATCGGCCCAGTCGCGACCGCCAAACCAGTACTGATGACGCTCTTCAAGAAAACCGTTGGCCTTGTTGACCAGGATCCAGTTGTTGAAGAAGTTCATCGCATCCATATCACCCTTGCGCACGGCGAATGCTTCGTTGCCGGGCTCGATCTTGTCGGTGGTGGGCGCGAAGGCAGCATCGGGGTTGTCGAAGATCGTGTGAGCCGGCAGCGGCTGAGACGAGATCATCGCGTGTGCGTTGCCATTCAGAACCTCCTGCAGCGTCTGCCCCTGATCGTCGAACTGGCGCAGAGTGGCTTTCGGGAAAGTGTTCTGAATATAAGTGCAGGGTGTTGCACCACGGCGGCAGACAAAAGTCACATCGCTGCTGTTGTAGTCTTCCGGCCAGGCAAGGCCTTCTGCGGCCTTTTTGCTGGCCATCACACCCAGCGATGAGTGTGCATAGGGGGCGGTGAAATTGACCGTCAGGTTACGTGCCGGTGTGATCGACATACCGCCGATGATGACATCGAACTTGCCTGCCAGCAGCGCCGGGATAATGCCATCCCATGCAGTGGGTACAAAATCGGCTTCTACTTCCATATCGGCGGCAACCTTTTTCGCCACGTCGATTTCAAAACCAATCAAATCGCCGTTTTTGTCGCGCATGGCCCAGGGTACAAAGGTGGACATACCGACTCGCAGACTGCCGCGCTTTTTGATCTCTTCGATCACGCTGTCGGCGGCATTGGCCGGGGTAATCGTGGCAATCGCGGCAAGTGCGACGCCGGTCAACAGTTTTTTGAACAATTTCATCAACTCTTCCTCATGGATGTGTGTGGAAACAGAACAGATCAGGCGCGCTTGACATGGCGTTGAACGCGCGCTTCCAGCCAGGCCGCCAAAGCCGAAAGACTGATCGTCATAACGAGATAGACAGCGGCGACGGTGAACCAGATTTCAAAGCTCATGAAGGTGTCCGCAATTGCATTGCGGCCCTCGTTGGTTAAATCGAAAATCGCGATGGTGGAGACGATGGCTGAATTTTTAATCAGGTTGACGACAGCCGATGTCAGTGGCGGCAACATAATTGGCACCGCCTGCGGCAACACCACCAGCGCATAGACTTTCCAGCTGCGAAGCCCAAGTGATGCAGCGCCTTCCCACTGCCCCTTGTGCACCGACAAAATGCCACCGCGAATAATCTCCGAGATAAACACCGCCTCAAAAAATGCCAGGCACAGCACGCCGGTCCAGAATCGGTCGATGCCGAGAATAGGCGACAGCACAAAATAAAAAAGATACATCTGTACCAGCAGCGGGGTGTTGCGAATCAACTCAAGGTAGATCGATGACAACAGATGGCCGGACCACGAGCGCGACAGCCGTAACAGCGCGGTAACCAGGCCAACCAATAGTGCGATCAGCATCGACCAGGCGGTGATTTTTAACGTGACCAGCAAGCCGCGAATCAATGAACCCCAGATTAACTCGCCATCGATGATGCGATAAAAATAGCGTGGCACCCGATACCACTGCCAGTTGTACCCCATCGACGTGGCGCCAACGTAGATCAACCAGGCAATCAGCCCGAAGCCGACGATGAACAGCGTCCAGTCAGTGGCGCGTTCTCGGCGTCGCTGCCGCGCCAGTAGCGGGTTGATTGCGGGGCTCGCGTTCGACATCTATCGGCGGCTCTCAGCCTGCACAGAAAGAAACACAAACTCTGGCGTCAGCACCTCGGTGCAGCCGTGTGACAACTCGGCATCCAGTGACAGGCTGTCGCCTTCGCTTAATAGGATTTCCTGTTTACCGTACTCAAACCGTGCTCGACCCGACAGTGCGTGCATAAAGGTGACACCGTGGCCCACGTAGACCGGCAGCGCTGCCTGTTGCTGGGTCAGCGTGACCAGGTGCGCCTCGAATTGCAGGTCGCGGCGGCGGTGGTGGGCGAGATTGCGGTAGTGGTGAATGTGATCGCCCACCATGCGGGTCGACTTCAATCCATCGCCCTTTTTAACCAGCGTGTAGTCGGCGCGTTCGGAACCGGTGTCGCGAAACAGGCTCACCAGCGGTACATCCAGCGCATTGCTAAGTGCCGTCATGGTCGAGATGGATGGCGATACCTGGCCGCTTTCTATACGGCTGATCATGGCGGCGGATACACCGGCCTGCTGCGCCAGGTGACGCGCCGACAAGGCGCGCTCTTCGCGCAGGTTGCGCAGTGCCGCGCCGATCGCCTGATCGATGTCTTCGTTCGGCGGTGCGTGGTTCGCGCGGCCGCCCCCGACCGCCTGACTCAGCGTCACGTCTTGCTCCGGTAGGAAAAAGCCTTGCCAAAGCGCCAGGTCAGGTAGTCGCCGCAGGTGATCGGCTCGTCTTTGGCGGCTTGTTCATCGCCGAAGATTTGCCGGCAGTCGATCAGTGTCTCGGGGTTGGGATCAAATGCCAGTACCAGCGACATGCGCTCGCGACCCGAGGTATTGACCACCCGGTGCGGGGTGGACTTACAGGCGCCGTTGGTCCAGCGCGATAGCAGATCGCCTACGTTAACCACCAGTGTGTCGTCGATCGGTGGCGCGTGAATCCACTCGCCATTGATGTCCTCGACCTGCAAGCCGCCGGTGTCGTCCTGACACAGCACGGTCAGCACGCCAAAGTCGGTGTGTGGGGCGACGCCGAACTGTTGTTCGCCAAGCTCCGGTGGCTGCGCCGGGTAGTACACGAATGAGGCGCGGCTAAGCGGACGCTCGGCGGTTTGTAGAAAGAATTGCTCGTCCAGCTGCAGACCGAGGGCGAAGCCGCGCATCAGGTGGTGGGCGACGTCGTGCGCGTGCTCGAAGTAGTTCATCGCGCTTTGCTGCAGTTGCGGCAAAAAAGCCGGCCACTGGTTGGGCCCGCGCAGCGAGTGATCGGTGAGTGTCTCACCCTGTAACTCATAGCCCCAGATAAAGCTCTCTTTCAGATCGGCGCGGGCATTGTCGTCCATCTTCGACGCACCGGGCTTTAACCAGCCACGGTGGCTTGATGAGACGACGATTTCGGCCTTGTCGGCATCGGGCGCGCGAAAGAACTGATACGCGTCGCTGCGGGCAGACTCGATCAACGCCTGTGGGATGCCGTGGCCGGAGATATAAATGAAGCCGAGGCCCTGGCTCGCGGCGTGGAGTTTTTCAGCAACGCCGGCGGGATCGCTGCCATCGCGTAGCGGGCTGATATCGACCACCGGAATCGCATCGCTGTCGAGTTGCTTTGCCTGGGCGTAGGCCATGGTTACTATCGATCCGAAGCTGTGCCGATCGAGCGCGAGCGGCGGTGATTCGCCCACTGTGTCGCGCGTACCGCTGTGCTGGAGTGCAAGCCTGCGTGAGCACGGTGTGAACGTTTTGTGATGGTTGCAGTATATGCAACTAGTTTAGTCGTGGTCAACGGCTGATTCAGGCGGCGCGAGGGTTAATCAACCGACTGTCTGCCATCTGGCTTTGGCTGCACAGCAGCGGTTCTAACCGCTACACTTGTGCGCTGATTTCCACCTTTCTGGAGTGTCCGATTTCCGTTAAGCCTGAGCCGTTGCGCGGCATCCTTTTCATGCTGCTTGCGATGGTGCTGGCAATTCCGGTGATGAATGCGATTGCCAAGACGCTGGCGCTCGAGTTTCATGTGGTGCAGGTGATCTGGGCGCGCTTCACCGGCCATCTGCTATGCGTGATCGTGGTGTTTTGGCCAGTGCTTGGCAAACGGCTTTTTCACAGCCAAAACTACCGGCTGCAGTTTTCCCGATCGTGGCTGATGTTCATCTCCAACACCTGTTTTATTTCGGCGCTGCCGCTGGTCACGCTGGGCACTGCATCGGCGATCATGATGACCGGGCCCATTCTGATCACAGCCCTTGCTGTGCCGTTGCTGGGTGAGCGCGTTGGCTGGCATCGCTGGCAGGCCATCATCGTCGGCCTGATCGGCGCGCTGATCATCATCCGGCCAGACCCGGCATTGAACAACACCGGTAATTTGCTGGTGGCAGCGTCTGCATTGGCGTTTGCGTTCTATCAGATCTACACCCGCAAACTTGCGGCAGTGGATCGGCCGGAAACGCTCATTGTGTTCACCGCACTGGTGGCAAGCCTGGTCACCAGCCTGATCGTGCCCTGGTATTTCGAGGCACCCGATTCACTATGGCATCTGTCCCTGTTTTTAATCCTGGGCGCGATGGGCGCGCTATCGCAGTTTCTGGTGATCAAGGCGGTACAGTACGCGCCGGTGTCGGTGGTGTCCCCTTTTCAGTACACCGAGTTAGTGGGTGCAATCGTGATGGGCTTTTTTGTGTTTGGCAGCCTGCCGGATCGGTGGACCTGGACCGGCGCGGCACTGGTGGTAGTAGCCGGGCTGTATATCGCCTGGCGTGAGCGGGTCAAGCAGGCGCAATAGACGCCCGTGTGAGGAAACGGCTGTCGCCTTCGCGGCGTGTGCGCGGCTCATTGGCGTGTGGGCAGGTACTACAGACTTTTCGCGGCGGCGCAAAGATTCGCAAGCTTTGCGCGCGCCGTTTCGCGATCCAGCAATCCCAGCCCGCAATCGGGTGCTGCGATCAAACGTTCCGCGTCGATGTGTTGCAACGCCTGACTCAGTCTTTCGTGAATTTCATCCACCGGTTCAATCCGGCTTTTGGCGATGGCCACTGCGCCAAATACCACCGTAGTTTTGGCGAAACGTTCCAGTAGTGACAAATCGTTGTGCCGATGTGCATCCTCGAAAGATACGGCGTCGATCGCAGCGTATTCGACAGCATCGGCGATCTGCAGATAGGCATCCGGATCGGCCTTCGGATAGTTGGGGTGGTCGAGTCGGTCGGGATATCCACAACACATGTGGACGGTGCGCGTGACCGAGGCCGGGCATTTGTGAAAAGCTCGTTCAAGATTTTCAAAGCCGTAGTCCAGCGCCTCCACAGGTTTGCGCGCAAACAGCGGTTCGTCGATCTGGATTTGCGTGCAGCCGGCGTCTGCCAGTGCCAGCACATCCTGGTTCAATGCATCGGCAATGTCGGCACCGAGTTTTTTCGGATCGTGATAAAACGCATCGACATTGGTATCGGTTACCGTCATCGGGCCGGGCATGGTGATTTTCACCATCTTCGAGCTTTGCGCCTGCGCGCGTTTGTAATCGTTGTGCAGAAAAGTTTTTTTCAGTGATACCGCGCTGCGGATAGTCGGCAGGTTAGCCTCATAGTTGCCACCGCGCACTTCCTTGTTGGTCAGGTTATCGAAATCAAAGCCGTTCAAGTGGCGGCAGTGGTAGTGGATGTAGTTCTCGCGTATTACTTCACCATCGGTTGGTATATCGATACCGGCATCAAGCTGATCGGCGATCACCTGACTGATTCCGCGTGTGATGATGTCCTCCGCCTTATCACCCATCGCCTCAATCGCCGCCGCCCACTGCATCGTTGGATCAGCCGTGTCCGGACCCGCCGGAATATTGAACCAGTCTGGCAGTTTCACGAAATCGGGTTTTGGGTAGGCGCCGATACAGGTGGTTTTTAGTGGCATAGCAAGCATTCGGGTAGTGGCAGGGTCTTGGCGACCCTGGTGGGTAGCGTAGCAAATAGCCGGGTTGTTAGACAGGTAGTGCAGTGGTGTGGGGGGGCCGTTAGTGGGGTGGGTGTTTCCTCGCTGACGCGGCGGGTTTCCTTGGTGGTAGCCCGCCGCGTCCGCGAGGTGACG
>CAZNIS010000004.1:105466-162766 GCA_964573105.1 uncultured Granulosicoccaceae bacterium | reverse complement strand
TAACGCTTAACGAATTCATTTATCCCACTGTCTACATTATTGGGGGAGGTTCAACGGATGTTCCTATTACGGGTGCAATCTATTTCTTGCGCAACTGCTGGGTATGCTGTCGCAAACATTCTGGGCTTACGATGCTACGCTTGGGCAGTATGTTCAACTTAGTGGTGCCACTTCCAGTGACAGTACGATTGATACCTGGGCGGGGTTTTGGGTGCAGACGCTTGAGAGCGCAGATGAGCCGAAATTGCTGATTCCGTCGCCTCAAACAATCGATGATCTGACCAATTTTTCAGACCCTCAAATAGACGCGGATGATTATCTGGCCTATCTTCAGGTGCCGAACTACTTCGACATCTCAGTTGATCCACTGGATAGTGGCTTGTTATCGATACTGCTGCGCAGGATTTACCTGACTTTCGCGGATGACTTCGACTTTGTTTTCGTCATCTCCAACAATACTGAGCGACCCGAGGGTGCAGCATTTGGCCGCTTTTACAACGTAAAAAATGAAGTCGCCGGGATTGGTCTGGGGATCTTTGATTCGACTGCCTCCTATGGTTCGGAAGGCCAGTTGCAGGGTATCATGCATTTTCCCTATCGCACCGGTCTCTGGAACGGCCCGGGTTTACACGAGCTGGCTCATAACTGGGGTAACTATGTGTGTTCAACGTCCGCTCGGTCGCACTGGGGTCATACCGGGTTTGGTGGCGGTAAGGGTCAGCTCGGCGGCTATGATCTAAGTACACTCGAAGACCTTGGGGGCGGCAACTACCGCGCGCAGTCTTTCGGTACTATTGCCAATGGAGGCAACTCTCTGCCCTACAACGATGTGGAGTTGTATTTGATGGGCCTGGTCGACGCTGTCGAGGTGGCGGATATAGCGCCTGCGACGAATGCCGTCTCAACAGAGAGGGACTCTAACTACCAAAACTTCACAGCCGACAGCGTAGACCGGCAGACTTTTACGCAGTTTCTGGCCAGCAAGGAAATACCGACGAGAAGTCCGGCTGCGTCAGTTGGGCAGGACTTCAGGGTGCTTACCGTGCTCATTTCCAATGATGAAATTACCGAGGCAGAGATGCTGCAAGCCAGTGATCAGATTCAACGAATTTCTGCTCAGGGAGACGATGGAAGCAGGCTATATAATTTCAACGAGGCGACGGGTTATCGGGCGACGCTGACTGCGGGGAATTTATCGACAAGCCTGCGATAGTTTCTGCGAATTGACAGCAGCCTGTTAGTGCCCGGCGTTATTGGCTCGACATCCTTTACGATCCGGTGTGCTGTATTGGTTGTTTCACTGACGGACCTGTTTTTGGTTTGAACTCAGTGCCACGATGATCCGCTATCAGTACTGTACAACCTCTTCAAATGACGCGTAAATCTTCTGGGTTCGGATATCGACCATCGTCAGCTCGCCAATTTCAATGCCAATCTCCTTGTAGAGCTTTTGGTGAAGCGCCGCTTTTCCATCGTTGGTGGTGGGGTATCCCACCGCCAGTGCGCTGTAGCGAAAACGTGAGTGTTCATTGAGGCTGGTGGCGCCGATGTAGTTGATGAATAGTCGTATGTTGTCGTTCCAGCAGGTTTCGCTGTCGATTGCATCGAGCTTGTGTCTTGCATCCTCTTCTAAATCGAACAGATAGGTCATTGTGTGGGTGAAGCCCTCATAGTCTGGAACGGGCTGTCTGACAGGATCGGGGAATAGGTCGCTGTTTGTCTGGATCGCGGATTTCAACTCGCCTTGGTAATTGCGGTGCGCGGATGGCGACACCGTTGCGTTTTCATCGATCCTGGATATTTGCTGACCCAGTTGTTCGAACATTCTCTCCATGCCGCTTTCGTCAAACTCGTATGCGTTGATTTCGCGCAGCGGGCCAATTGGGATATCTGAGGTTTCCATTCCGGCGACCACCAGGACTATCTGGTCTGTCGGGATTGAGCCAACCAGTACGCCAACCTCGAACAACAGCCAGTCTGAACGACGGCTATCCGGAGTGAGTACGACTATCGCGCAATCATCCGGTTGCAAGAGTTTGCCGACGGAGAGTTGTCTGCGAAAGCCGGATTCCGGGTCTGCGTCAGCCAGGAATGGAGTTGCTTTTGGAAACGAATCTTTAAGTGCATTGCTGAGATAAAGAATAACGCTTGTACTGGAGTTCCCAGAGTATCGAACGAGTATTTGCATGGTAGAAGCAGGATTGAACGTATGGCGCTTATTTGCGTTTGATTATTCGGATAATTTGTCGGGCCAATATAACCGGGCTGATGTTGCCGTGCTACGGTTAGGGACGGCAACAGAATTCGCCTGTGGTTATTGTCGTCTTTGACCGACAGCGATTGTCTTTCGGCCAGCTTAACCACAAGTGCTCTCCCGGCGTAAGATTGTGCGCGATATCATGCTCCAGGCTAGCTATTTTGAAGGTTGTTGTGTATCCCGTCGCGTCCTCTTAGGCGGTGTCGGTGTACTCAAGTAGGCGTCGAGCTCGGCGGGGCAGCCTGGGCCTTCTTGACAAATCGCCTGACTGGTCTATTCCTTCCTATAAGTTACCCGCCGTTCGTCCGAAGTATTGATGATCCCACTCAGTGCGTAATTGCAGCTATCCCGCTGGACGTAGTCGTTGCAGGAGCAATAGTCAGCATGTCAATCTCTTCATTCCTTCCCGAGGCTCTGGAAAACCTTCACAAGCTATCGCTCCGTGAGGAAATGGATTCCTTCGATGGTGAGCGGTTTGTCGACTTCAGGTTATTGTCGCAACTGGAAACTCACGACTGGCAGGTGATCTTTGGGCGACGCGGCGCGGGCAAAACCATGCTGCTGAATGCGTTTGGGGACTATATCGCCAGAAAGGAGAGTGATTCCTATTGTCTGTACATCGATATGAGAAGTTGCATCCCCTCAGCATCGGGCTACGCGGCATCCATCTCTGATGAACACAGGGCTGTTGAGTACTTCTACGAGTTCGTGCGTAAGTTTGCGTCGCAATTGTTTGACGAATACACCGACACGACGAATCTGTCGCCGCTGCAGCGGGTGATCAGAAAATTCTCCGGCAATACAGATCTACTGGACTCGCTGGTTCTGGATATACACGGGATTGCTGAGTACCCCCCGCTGCGCAAGGTGCCGGTGAGCAGTACGACCACCTCCGGTGCCGGATCAAAGAGTAACACCCAGGGTGGCGTCTCAACCATGATTGGCGTGGAGAGCAGTCTGGCGGATGGCAAAGTCGCTGGGACTGGTTCGCTTGGCGGTGACGTTCAGCATGGCCGGGAGAACAGCAGTTCGTCGACCGAGAGTACCGATTATGTCTTTCAGTCGGCCAGGCGCTATCAACCACTGCGCAAGAAGCTTGAAGAAATGATGCGGGCGGTTGAAGTGAAGCACCTGTATGTGCTGATCGATGAATGGGCGGATATCAACCGTTTGAAGGATGACCGGATTCAGGTCTATTTTGCAGAGTTGCTGCGCAAGACCTTTGGTGGCTCTTCGCTGATTACCATCAAAATCGCCAGTATCAAGGGCGTATCGAAATTCAATGAATGGCGTGAGCAGGGTGGTATCGGCCTGGAGTTGGGGGCGGATATGTTCGTGGCCTGTGATCTTGATCAGGTGTACCACTCGGAAGAGAACTCGCACGCCTTTTATTCGGAAATGATGTTCAAGCGTCTGTGCAAGGTTGACAGCAGAATCAGGCAGTTTTCAAAGACCAATGATATGGGTGAGTTTACCGGCAAGCCGCCGGAGGGATTTTTCTCCTACATCTTCAAAGATGACAAGTCACTGATGGACATTGTGCGGGGCAGTGGCAGAATTCCACGTGACTTTATTCAGTTGTTCTGCGCGTGCGCACACGAGAAGCATTTTAGTATCGCGCCGCTCTGGCGGCGTGGAGAATTGCTGTCGATGATCAGGGATCACAGTATTCGCACGAAAGACGAGATCGTGGGTGCTCGCAAGGGCAGGAGAGAACTCTTTCAAAAGATACTGTCAGTGGCAAAAGCGACCGGCAGCCGCACGTTTCTGGTCAGTAAAAACTGCAACCTGACGACACTGTCTGCCGTCAACGAGTTATACAACTTTCGGCTAATTCACCCTATTGATCCATCCAGAATACCCAGTGCTTTGCGCAAGGAGTATCACTTCTATCACACCGACCTGGGGTATTTTCTTGAGGCCTACAGTGAATTTGAAACGCTGGAGCTTGCGCCGCTTTGCCCGATGGAGCTGGACCAGTTTAGTGCCGAGATCAAACGATACGTTGTTGAGATGGAGCAAATCGAATCTACCAGTGTCTCCTGTCACCACTGTGGTCAAAGTTTCGCCTCCTCTGAGCCAAGCTTTGTAAAGAAGGGCTATTGTCCGCATTGTTTCAATGTGGCGGTCGAGGAAGAATTGTCGAGCTAGGTTACCGGGCCGGGGTATGCGCCCGGTGCCTGCCCCCTGCGTCACATGTAGCGTGTTGCAGTAAGCTATTCGCGATACAGGTTTGCGTGTAGTTCTATAGCCATCTTTTACTTCTGTCGGTCATTCGTATGAATCATGCTGCACTGTTGATCATTGATGTGCAAAAAGGGCTGGACGATCCCAGGATCGGTAGACGAAACAACCCGGATGCCGAGACTAATATGGCGATGTTGCTCGCTGAATGGCGGAGGAAGGCACGAACGGTAGTTCATGTGAAACACAACTCGACAGAGAAGTATTCAAATTTGCGTCCGCAGCTTCCGGGGAATGAAATCAAAGAGGTCGTGCAGCCCCTGACGGACGAGGTATTATTTGAGAAATCGGTGAATTGCGCCTTTATCGGCACCGAATTGCAAGAGTTTCTGCAGAATCAGGGTATTGTTGATCTGGTTGTGGTTGGCTTGACGACGGATCATTGTGTGTCGAGTACGGTGCGTATGGGGTCTGATCTGGGTTTCAATATCTGGTTGGCGGGCGATGCAACGGCTACTCACGAGCGACGGGCCGACGGTGGTACGCTATTTACTGCCGAGCAGGTGCATGAAATAACGCTGGCCAGTCTCAATGGTGAGTTTTGCACAGTAGTAGGGACGGCCGACATTTTGGCCCATCCTGGTTTGTGACTGCGTCAAGCACACCTGGCTGAGTATCACTGTCGTCGCTGTGTGGTGGTTTTAATCTGGCAGGTCGCACCTTGCCGGCCACACCTGGCCGGCCACTTAACACCGGTTAGTGCGTCATCGCGTAAATGACGACATTGATTCCCAATTTCACGGCATAGGTGGAGAAGAAAGAGGGATACTCAGGGTGGTCTGCCCATTCCCACGCGTCTCCAAGATCAGTGTTCCAGTTGATCAGCACCATCAGATTTCCGTTGTCATCAAATATGCCGTGTACTTGCGGGTCGTTGCCATCACTCTCGTGTGTAATGCCTGTTTTTTCGTAGGCGATGCCGTTGCGAAAGTTTGGCACTTGCTTTATCTCGGTCAATTCATAGACGATACTGAATACGGGATGCGTTGGCGGGATCTCGACGATGGCTCTATCCGGAAATACCTGTCCTAACTGGCTATTCAGGTTTTCCCACGCCCAACTGCCCCATGAGTCATCAATAAACAGAAATCCGCCGCTCAAAAGGTACTCTCGCAGTGCGGAAATCTCTGTTTTCTGTAGTTGCATTGCGCCCATCTCCAGGGCGTAAATAAAGGGCAGGTGGCGAAGTTGCGGGTCGGTCAACTTCACAGCTTGTTCGTTTGGGGATGAGTCGATGGCACTCAGTCGATTCAACGCGTACAGGAAATGTCGATCTGCCCTTGGGTAGTCGATTGACCAGCTTCCGCCCGATTCGTCTCCTACGCCGAAGTCATCACTGTATATGCCGCGAGCAAAATGAAATTCGTGGGGGGGTAATTCTTCAGTGAAACCTGCGGATGGTACCAAAAGCAGGCAACCCAAAGCCGAACCCTTTAAACCTGGGAAATGTAGCAGGGCGGGTTGGCGCTTCATGGTTGTCAAGGAGAGAGCCCGCCGATTGCACTCCTGGTTGACATTTGACTCACTCGGGTGTGAGTGTAATATCCCAACGGCCGTACATTATTTTTTCGCCGTCAGAATTCCCCTCTTCAAGAAATATGGCGTTCGGATCGTTGGGGTTGGCTTTTGGGTCGTCTTTAAAGTAAAACTCTGTTTCGACGTAGCGATAGCCCGTGTGGTCAATGTAGACATGCACGTGGCTCAAGCGATGACTGTTGCCCGGGATAACGGAGCCGAACTGATAAACACCGCGTCCATTGGTGGTAACGATCCCCTGGTGGTAGCTTCTGTCGACGCCTGCACTGTCTGCGTGCCGGACACGGATTTGCACGTTAGCCAGTGGTGTGCCATCGCTGCTGGTGACTCGGCCACGGATACGCATTCTCTGTCCGCTGTCACCGGGTGACCAGAGTTCCACCATCGCTGATTGCGAGGTGTTGGTCTGCTGTGCGTGTACGCTGGTGGACAGCAGCATGGCGGAGATGAATATTGTACTGATGCCTGTTGCGATCAAACGAATCATGGGGCTCTCTCGTACGATTAGGAGTTTATTGTGTTGTCCTTAACCTTATCTGCGTTGATAACCGGTTGCAATATCCTGCAATAGTGTGCGTTGCCCAATCGGACGTGTTGACTGTGAGCGTAACCTGACCTGGCTGGATCTACATGGAATCTGCTTGTTGGCGTATGTGTCAATCAAACGTGCTAATGTTGCACAACTTGTTCAAATGCGGCGTAGATTTTTTGCATTCGGATATCCAGGCTGGTGATCTCGCCTAATTCAAGCCCGATCTCGCCGTACAATACCTGTCTGATAGCGTCTTCACCTTCGCTGGTGCTTGGGTACCCGATCGCCAGAATGGCGTAACGGTAGCGGCTGAATGCGTTTTCATCGGCCAGACCTGTGTAGTTGACAAACAACCTGACGTTGCCACTCCATCCGGCTTCGAGATCGCTCGATTCAAGTTTGTGTCGTACACTTTTTTTCACGTCGAACTGGTAGAAAACTGTATTGGTCATGCCTTCGCAGTCTGGTAACGGCTGTTTTACCGCACTGGGGAAGCGGTGCGTGAAATCGTCTATTTTGGTTTGCAGTTCGGTTGAACGATTCTGCAACGCGGTAACGATCTGCGTGCTGTCAATAGATTCATCGGCGATGGTGTGACTCAGTTTCTCAAGTAGCGAGGCAATCCCATCCTCGTTGAATTGGAATGCCTGTAGTGTTCTCAGCGGGCCTGTGGGTATGTCGCCGATGTTCATACCAGCGACGACGAGAAAAATTCGATTGGTCGGGATCACACCGACCAGAGCACCGGTCTCGAATATCAGCCAGTCGAAGCGGCGGCTCTCGGGAGTGAGGAATACGATTGCGCACTCGGGTGATTCAGTCTGTCCGGTGCGTCGCAGTTTCCTGCCAAATCCGGATTCCGGGTCAGTGTCGTAGTGCATGGTCTGCACCGATGGGAACACATCTTTTATTATATTGTTCAAGAGGATCATTGCACTTGAACTGTGCAATCCGGAGTAGAGAACTTCGAGGTCCATACGCAACCTTACCGGGCAGGGTTAGAACTGTGTCAATCGGGATCGTGTCATCATACCTGTTCTGACAGCGGAGGAACCAAAGCGGTAGTTGACTGTGGCCGTGCACCATGAGTCGGAAAACGCGTCGCCGTCATCACCGCGGGTCGATTCGGCTGGCGGCCGCTTTGTGCTTTTGGCAGCGGCTGCGCTGTGATCAGGCATCGCGACGGTGCCCTTCGCTGCAGAAAACACGGTTTTCAGTGAATCACTTCGCGGTTACCATTGTCGTACCTGCATCCCCGTCGTCACACTGGACTGTCGCATGCCCAAAACGCCTACCGCTGTCACACCTCTCGCACGCAAGCTTCGCCTTAAACCCGCCCAGTTACGCTGGGTCTGCGATATGAAAAGCATCCCGGCGAAGCTCAGCACCGAGCTTGAGCCGATCGATGGCCTGCTGGGACAGGAGCGGGCGCTGGAGGCGGTATCGTTCGGGCTGGATATCCGCTCGGCAGGCTACAACATTTTTGTCCACGGTGACTCAGGATCGGGTAAACACAATGCCATTCTGGCGTTTGTCAGTGAGCGGGCGTCTAAGGACCTGCAGGGCAGTGACTGGCTGTACGTGCAGAACTTCGAGGTAGACCACAAGCCGATCGCACTGAGGCTGCCCTCGTGTGAGGGCGCGAAGTTCAAGGCCACGCTGGACGCCGCGTTGAATGCGATCGCTGATGGTCTGCCCTCGCTGCTCGATGGCGAGGAGACCAAGGCGCGACAAAAGGCGATTGAGGAGGATTTTCGTCAGGCGCAGGAGGACGGTTTCAAGGGTATCAGTGAGGTGGCGGAGAAACAGGGGCTTGCCATCTCGCAGTCATCGCAGGGATTCAATGTGGTGCCGGTGCACGAGGGCGCACCAATGGCGCAGGAGGCGTTCAATCAACTGCCGGCCAAACAGAAAGAAAAGCTCCAGCAGTCGATGCAGGATATTCACAAGTTGCTGGCAGAGTTCATGGGTGAGCAGCTGCCGCAACTGGACAAAGCGCGGCAGGATCGGCTGAAGTCTTTGTACGATCAAGTTACTGAGGCGATGGTGTCCCATCACCTCAATCCGGTGCGCAAGGCGTATGGCGACGACGCGGCGATCAGTGAGCATCTGGCCGCACTGGCTGCTGATCTCGCCGAGCACACACCGCTGCTCGCACAACTGGCGGCCGGAACCCTGGGCGGCGAAAACGGCAATCCGTCTGCACGAGGACCCGAGGCGGTCAAGGCCGCGATGAAACGCTACACCGCCAATCTGCTGGTCTCGCAGGAGAAGAACTGCCGCGGCGCACCGGTGATCTATGAAGACTGGCCTGGCATCGGGCGCATGGTGGGGCGGATCGAGCATATCTCGCGCATGGGTGCGCTGGAGACCAACTTCAATCTGATCAAGGCCGGTGCACTGCATCGCGCCAATGGTGGCTATTTGTTACTGGATGCGCGCCGGCTGTTGTCATCGCCGGAATCGTGGGAGGCACTCAAGCGCGCGTTGCGCACGCGCGAGATTTCGATTGATTCTCCGTATGCCAATCACGCCGCGCAGACGACCGTCACACTGGAGCCGGCTACGATTCCGCTGGATGTGAAAGTGGTGATTTTTGGCAGCCGTTCGATCTACTACCGGCTCGCCGCGATGGACCCTGATTTTGGTGAGCTGTTCAAGGTGGCGGCGGACTTTGATGACCGCATCGAGCGCGACCCTGACACGATTGCAGAATTCACTCGTTTGCTAGCCGGTATTGTGCGTCAGGAAAAACTCAAGCCGTTGAATAAATCCGGCATGGCGGCAGTGGTCGAGCAAGCGGTGCGCATGACCGATGATCAGGATCGCATGACGCTGCGCGTCGGACCGCTGGCGGATCTTTTGCGCGAGGCTGACTACATCGCAACCAAGGCGGGTGGTAAGGCCATTGGCCGCGAGCATGTGCGGGCGGCGATCGAGCAACAGGTCTATCGCGTCGATCGGGTGCGACAACGTATGCACGAACGCATCCTGCGCGAGTCGGTGTTGATTGATGTCGCCGAGCATAAGGTGGGGCAGATCAACGGTCTGGCAGTGATGTCGATCGGTGGTTTTCGTTTTGGCAAACCCTCCAGAATCACTGCCCGAACCCGCATGGGCAATGGCCGGGTTATCGACATTGAACGGGGATCTGATCTGGGGGGATCGATTCACTCCAAGGGTATTTTGATTCTCTCGTCTTATTTATCGAATAACTATGCGCGCGATGTGCCGGTCAATATGTCGGCGTCGATTGCATTTGAACAATCCTATGGCGGGGTGGATGGCGATTCGGCTTCGTCCACCGAGTTGTACGCGCTGTTGTCATCGCTCAGCGGCGTGCCCATCAATCAGGGCCTGGCGGTCACTGGATCGGTGAATCAGTACGGCGAGGTGCAGGTCATCGGTGGCGCCAACGAGAAGATCGAAGGTTTTTTTGATATCTGTTGCGGTGTACCGGGCGGCCTGACGGGTGAACAGGGTGTGCTGGTGCCGGAGGGCAACGTAAAAAACCTGATGCTGCGTCCGGATATTGTCGCTGCCTGCAAGGCCGGGCAATTTCACATCTACTCGATCAGCCATATCGATGAGGGCATCGAGATTTTGACCGGCACGGTAGCGGGCAAGCGCGACAAGCGCGGTGAGTATCCGCAAGGGACGATCAATCGCCTTGTGGAAGATCAGTTGATTGCCTTTGCCGAGAAGCGCCGGGACTTTGCGCGTGGCAAGCGTCGCGATGACGATGCTGCCAGCGATGAATCGGACAGCGGCACTGCAGCATCGGAAAAAGCACCACAGCTGGTGGACAAGGCGCCGCAGCCGGCGAAAAAGTCTGTCAGGAAAAAGAGCGCGGCCAAGAAGCGTTCGACAAAAATCACCTGATGTAGACCTCCTGTCACCCGATTGAGTCTCTCGGGCGGTGCTTGCAGACAGGGTCCTGGCAAGCGCCGCCGGGGAGTTAGCCGTTCACGGTTGTGGTGTCAATCGTGAGGGCGGTGTTAGCCGGTGTCCGCCGCCTGGCCTGCATCGCCTGGTCTCAAGCGAGTATCCCTTCCGAACGCCGATCTCCTTGATTTACAGTCCATTTCGCACCTCTACGGGCGCGCATGCGCAGCGTTTACACGAATCGATCGTTAATCGTTCAATTTCAACTGGTTCCCGCCGCTTACTAGAAATAGCCTGATCCGTAAATCCGCGTATCGGGTACGCCGCATCCCGGATTTGTGCCGGATCGGTGAATGCCAGCGCGTGAAACCTTCTCGCCAGAGCGCGCTGCCGCGACAGTCACTGTCAACGCGCAGACGCCGGCGCGGCCACCGTATCGCCCAGTTGAGATGCCAGCGAAGAAAGAGCCAGACACAGTGATATCAGATCACGAAGCGGACGATCGCTTGCAACGGCGATCTGCTGCTGCGTCTGATGACAACCCGTTGCTGGAGCCGCTGGAGCCGCGGATGTTGTTCTCTGCGGAACCCTTCGGGTATGCGACCGATCTGTTCGATCCGCCCTATAACGAGGCGATCGTCGATTTTCCAGCACAGCCAGCCGCTGACGAGCTGGTGTTCCTGAACGACAATATCGGGCAGATTGAAACACTGCTGGCCGACCTGCACGCCCAGGCGGACAGTGGACGGCGCGTTGTCGTGCATGTGCTCGACAGCGGGCAGTCCGGTATCGATCAGATCGGGGAGATTCTTGCCGCATATGGGGAGTTTGCGGCTATTCACTTTGTCTCCCACGGCAATGATACCGGCGTGCAGTTAGGCGGTAGCTGGCTAGATAGCGCAAGCCTGGATCGTCATGCTGGCGCCATTGCTCAATGGCAGGCGCATCTGGAAAAAGACGCCAGCCTGCTTATGTATGGTTGCGATCTGGCGGCCAGCGAGCACGGTGTTGCACTGCTGACCGAACTGGCGAATCTGACCGGCGCCTCGGTTGCGGCCAGTGACGATGCGACCGGACACAGTGCATTGCACAGTGACTGGGACCTGGAATACCGCAGCGGTGATGGGCAACTGGTCGAGCCGGTGTTTAGTGATGCGGCGCAGGACGCCTGGCTCGATGAACTGGCGACCTTTACCTATCGCAATGGCGACACCAACGGGTATTCGCAGGCTGTAGATACACATTTGTCAGAGGCGGCCAGCAGTACCGGGCACGGTGATGAAATACTGCTGCACGCCAGTCAGGTCAATGGTAATGCAAACCAGTTGTTGCTGCGATTTGATGGCATTGTCGGTGACGTCGCCGGCAGTGTGCCACTCGGGACGACGATTGCGTCAGCGACGCTGACGCTCAATATTCACAGTGCATCCGAGCTCGGATCGACGGCTAGTCTGTATCCGATGCTGCAGGGGTGGGACGACAGTGCCAGTTGGTCGGGCTTCGCCAATGGAATCGCTACAGACGGAACGCAAGCGTCACCCACACCAGTTGCCACCTTTGCCGCAGATACGTCGGGTGCTATCACTGTAGATGTCACGGCATCGGTGCAGGCATGGTTAAACGGGGATGCCAATCACGGCTGGGTTTTGTCGAGCGATGCAACCGGTTCTGACTTGCAGCTGCATGCCAGCGAGAGTGCCGATGTGTCTGCAAGGCCCCTGCTAACGATCGTGCGAAGCGATGCGCTAACGGTGACGACCACAGCGGACGTAGACGATGCCCCCGATCTTGGCTCTGTCTCCGCGCTGCTTGCCAACCCTGGCGCTGATGGAAAAATCTCGCTGCGCGAGGCGGTGATAGCGACCAACAACACCGGTGGTCCGGACACCATTTATTTACCCGCAGGTCACTATGATCTCGCTATCAGCGGCGACGACGATCTGGCTGAGCAGGGCGATCTGGACATCCTTGACGAGGTGACTATTTATGGTGCCGGCGGCGGTGCAACAATCATTGACGCGAACTCGTTGGATCGTCACTTTGATGTTAGCAATGACAATGGCCCGGCTCGATTAAATCTGAACAGTCTGGTGTTGATCAATGGTGAGCAGAATACTGCCGGGGCAATCCTGATCCAGGCCGGAACCTCCGCGTCGTTGACTGATGTGATGCTTGCAGATAATACAACAAGTGGTTCGGGCAACGGGGGTGCGATCAACAGTGCGGGTACACTGGTTGTCGATGGCGGTACTTTTGAGCGCAATGCGGCTGACGGTAAAGAAGGTGGAGCAATCTATGCCGACGGTGCATTGACTATAAGCAATTCGCGATTTTCCGAAAACACAGCAGATCACGGTGGAGCAATACACTACGCCGGATCCTCGTCTTTTACCGTTGCCAATTCAGATTTTTATACCAATACGTCGACCAACCATGGTGGCGCAATCGATGCCAACTCAGGGGCGATTACCATCACCCGCAGCTCCTTTCATGGCAATGAGGCTGTCAAAGGCGGCGCGATCAACGTTGACGGCAGCGCCAGCACGAGCATCTCGCACGCTACTATCAGTAACAACTATGCCAGTGATGAGGGCGGCGGGATACGCGCGCGTGGTGGCAGCAACACCATGGAAATTCAGTCGAGCACAATAGCCTTCAACGATGCAGATAAAGAAGGAGGTGGTTATGACAACAACGGAGATGTGCTGACTAACATCGGCAACAGTATTTTCGAAGGTAATACAACGGGCGGGACGACACCGAATACCTTTCGCGATACCGGCAACGTGAACAGTGACGGTTACAACATCGTCTCCGACAACAGCAGTAATTTTGCACAAACCGGTGATCTGACGGGCGTCAGCGCACAGTTGCAACCGCTGCAATACGCACCTGGATCAAACGTCGCCAGCCATTCGCTCTATGCCGATAGCCCGGCCCGCGACAGTGGTGAGCCTGCACTCAGCGATGTCGACGGCGATGGCAATCCGCGAGTGGGTGTGCCGGATCGTGGTGCGACAGAGTCCTATTCGCAGTTAGTTGCCCATACCCACGCCGCGCCACAAATCGACGGCGAGATTGATGCGCAATGGAGTCGCAGTGCCACTGCTCACCTGATTGACTACAGTGGCGATGTCACGACCATACCGAGCAACCCGGGCGCGAGTTGGCGGGCCGCATGGGACAGCACGTCACTTTATCTGCTGGTGGAGGTGAGTGACAACACACCGTTTGATGACTCGGCAGCGATTTGGCACGACGATTCGATCGCCATCTATATTGATCCGAACCTCAGCCGCGGTGCCACTTATGATGGCGTAGACGACACCAACTTCTATATTGGCCGCAACGACAATGCGCTGTCGATGGATAACGACCCAATGGCGCTTGCCAACGTCACAGTGGCAACGGTGAACAGCGCCAGTGGTTACGTTAAGGAAATTGCCATCCCCTGGTCGGAGCTCGGCATTGTGCCGTCCGCTGGATTACAGGTCGGTTTGGAGTTGCATCTGAACGATGATGCCGACGGGGGGGGCAACGACACTGAGCTTGCGTGGGCAGACATTGAAGATCGCGCCTACGACAAGCCAGCCAGTTTTGGGGCCATTGTGCTTGATACACCAGTCGACAGTGCTGGTCCAGATGGATTGAATCACGGCATCTCGATCAACTCAGACGGTGGCAATAATACGTATTTTGAAGCCCCTGCATCACTGATGCAAGGGCTGGGCAATCACACGGTGCAAACCCGATTCAGTACCACGGTAGTCAACGGGCTTTCGGTGATACCGTGGATTGATGGAACGGCAGTGTCCTACTTCCTGACGGCTGATATGGCCGATGGCCAGGTACACACCCACACGCAAATCTGGAATAGTGACACAGGCTATCGGGCCGCCTACCTGGACGGCAATCTGCTGTGGGATGAAACCACACCGGCTAACATCGGGAAAACTGTCACCTCCACTCAACCACTGTTGATTGGGCAAAACAGGGATGCCGGGGGCAGTTTTGATCCGGCGTTGTTTTTCTCCGGCACAATTCACGATGTTCGCATCTGGAATTATGCGTTGGCGGCGAGCGAAGTCACCGACAACCTGCACCGGCAGTTCAGCAGCCACAGTCCGCCGGGCGAGCTGATCGCCAACTGGCGCTTTGATCGCTTAACCGGTGATGCCAACGATCGGGTAGTCGATCTGATCAATCCGGGTGTCCACGACATACTGGTCAAACGTCAAGCTGCCGATGGTTCGATCTGGCTGGAGAGCATACCGTCAGACGTGCCGAGTTTCGACGACAATGCCAATTCCGGTGACCTGGTTGCGCACATGAGCCCGACCGATGCCGATGTCACAGTCGAGTCTTATACCTTTTCGCTGGTTGATGATGCATATGGCCGGTTTGCGATCGAACCAGATAGTGGTCAGTTGCGAGTTGCGGATAGTGCATCGATAGAAGGTGGAGGTGCTGACTCGCTGCATTCAGTCACGATTCGAGTTACCGATGAGAGCGGCCAGAGCTTTGATCGCGCACTCTCTATCGTTTCGAATCCCGTTAACGAAGCGCCAACTCTGACTGGCGTTCCTGTTCAGAACACCGTGTATTACAGCGACGGTGATCCGGTTGTTCTCGGCGCTGGTCTACTGCCTGATGACCCTGAGTTGACGACACTGGGAAGTTATAGCGGATTTGAAATAACGCTGCAACGCGACGGTGGTGCGAATGCTGAGGACGTTTTCTCTCTTGGCAGCTATCAGAGTGGTCCATTCATTATGTTTCTCGATGGTGATGCCCTGGTTACGATTGGAAATGTCGTACAAAACGACGGCGGTCGTTTGCAGTTGCAGTTTAACGCTGCGGTGGCGGCCGAGGTGGTGCGCGATACAGTGCGTGCAATCACCTATAGCAACGCTAACGATACCGGCACTGCCCGGTCGATCGATTTGCGCTGGAGTCTGAACGACAACAACACCGGCGGGGTGCAGGGCAGCGGTGGTGCACTCACTAGTAGTCAGTTGCAAACTGTAGATATTGTGCCAATGCACTATCAAGCCGTCGATGATGATCTGGGCGCGGTGCTATCCGGCGATACGCTGTCGATCAATCACGCGACATTAACCGCAAATGACACAGGTGCCGGGATCGCTGCACCGTTTATCGTCGGTACAACATCTCCATCTACAGGCTCTCTGACTGACAACGCGGATGCTCTGGACTTCAACTCCGCTGTCGGAACTAGTGGCAGCAGCACGTTTGACTATCTGGCCGGTATCGGTAATAGCAATGTGATCAGTCAGTGGCCACTGGCCGTCGATGGTAGTGACGAAGCAGAGCGCAATTCTGGCACGCTCTACTCCAATGGCCCGAGCACCGAGTTGCAGTTTGACGGTGATGACTATGTCGAGCTACCGGACCTGGATTACCCGACCGATTGGACTATGACCTTCGATTTTAAAATTGATGATTTGAATAACGGTCGGGCTGAAACGCTGTTTTCGCACGGGGAGTTTACCGCGTCTAATTCGCTGCACATCTACATTGCTGCAAACAACCACTGGAATCCTCTCACTCAAGGGCAACTGGTTACACATATCAAAGACAGCACCGACTCCGACCTGGGGTGGACTGGATACAAAGTCGATTTAGCGTCTTTCGACGATGGTCAGTGGCATAACTACGCTATTGTCGTGCGGCAAGGTATTGGCACCTCGATCTACATCGATGGCAATGTGCAGGATACGTCATCGGCTACTCGTGGTGAGTCCGCATTTAATCCATCAGGGCCTGCGTACATTGGCACGGGTGATCAAGGAGGCGCGCTGGGTGACTATCTTGCCAGCCACAAGATCGCCCATCTGCGCCTCATTAGTGGCTTTGATCTGGCTGCAATTGATGCTAATGAACTCAATCAATACAGTAGCGCGACCGCAACGATCACGGTGCGCAACGAAGAGAACCTGATCGATTTTAACGATGTCAACGTCAACGAGGATGAAACCAAACCAATCGATTCCGGGTTGCTGTTGACCACGGATCTGGATCAGGGGCCCGAGTCATTGACCTATGAAATCAGGACGCCGCCCAGCCACGGCACGCTGCTGCTGGATGGCAGCGCACTGAACCTAGGCGACACCTTTACCCAGCAACAGGTCAATGATCTGAAGCTTGAATATCGTCATGATGGCAGTGAGACCGTAACCGGCGACAGTATTGATCTTCGCGTCGATGATGGCGAGGGCAGTTATACGGATTTTACTCTTGTAGCATCGCTGACTCCATTGAACGATGCGCCTGTCATATCGTCGATCGAGTCGGCTGCGCTGGATTATCGTGAAGGCGATGGCGGGGTTGCTGTGTCCAATAGCCTCGTGATCAGCGACAACGACGATACCGACTTTGTCACGGCTACTGTGCGAATTGCGTCCGGCTATGAAAACGGCGCCGATCAGCTGGTTTTCGCCGATACCGCAACGATCAATGGTGTATTCGACGATACGACTGGTGTTTTGACGCTAAGCCGCGTTGCCCCGGCAGACGTTGCGACCTGGCAGGCGGCGCTGCGCAATGTTCAATTTCGAAACGACAGCGATGATCCCGTCAGTGGCACGCGTAGTGTCGAATTCTCTATTGGCGATGGTGATGATGTGTCAGTCGTCGTCAGCCGCGACATTGGACTAGTATCCGCCAACGACAGGCCCGTGCTGGGTGACGCTGTGCTGGAATCGATTCCTGAGGATACTATTGAGCCCCCGGGTGCAACTGTCGCCAGCCTGTTCACCGCTACTTTCTCGGATCCTGACAGCGCATTTGCAGGTATCGCAATCACCGGCGACGCCACGGCAACCGAGGGAAGTTGGCGATATTCTACTGATGGTGGCGCTGGCTGGCTGCCGATTGGTACCGTGACAGAGTCATCGGCGCTGGTGGTCGATACCGCTGCAATGCTCCGTTTTGTGCCGCAGGCCGATTACTTTGGCGCCGTGCCGCGACTCACGGTCTTAGCGATAGACGACAGCTACACCGGTCTGTTTTCCAGCGCATCCGGCCCGGTTTCCGTCGATGTCTCTTCGCCTGCAGCGGATGCACCCTTTGCAAGCGTAGCGTCTGATCTGACATCACGCGTTGCGCCGATCGGGCCAAGTGACCTCTCGCGCGGCATCGAGCTCAATATGGATGGCGGTAACGACGCCTACCTGCTCGCCGATGATGGCGGGGCTCTGTTAGGTGGTTTGACAGCAGTCACAATGGAGGCGCTGTTTGACATTGACAGCATCAATACGCGTAACGCGTTGATTTCCTATTCGGCGGTGGCCGGAGCGGACACTTTGAAGTTGCTGGTTAGATCCAACGGTGTAGTCGATGTGGGCGTACTCGGCCACGACGTGCTGTCAGCGCCTGTGCCGGCTCTGGTTGATGGCAACGTGCACAGCGTTGCGGCCAGTTGGGATTCCGAAGGCGGTCAATTGCGCATGTATGCCGATGGTGAACTCGTGCACTCAGTGTCCGGGATCGCCGCGGGGCAGACACTGCAATCGGGCGGCACGCTGGTGCTCGGTATGGAACAGGATATGCCGGGCGGTGGTTTTGAAACGAGTGAAGTGCTCTCTGGCACGTTGCACGATGTGCGTCTGTGGAATGTGGTTCGCAACGCTGCTGAAATAGAAGCCGATCACTTCTACACGCTGGACACGGCAGACTTACCCGACAGCCTCATCGCCAATTGGCAAATGGATGGGTTTGATGTTGGCGGGGAAGTTGTCGAAGTCGTTGGGGGAAATAACCTAAGCGTGGCCCATGCGTCGGGTAGTGGATTTTCAGCCAGTACGCCGAATGGCGTGTTCAGAGTTTCCGAACATGCAGCGAATGGAGACTGGGTCGGAACCGTAGTGGGTGGTGCGCCTTATCGCGGTGAAGATTTGATTCTGGATGGCTCCTTCCTGTCGTCGCAGTCGGGAACGGATCTGGTTTATCTGACCGGTTCCACGATAGGCGGCAGCGGTGGTCAATGGCAGGTTGACAGTGGCAGTGTCAAACTGATTGAAAGCTGGGCTGGCTCGCCACAGGGTGGTCCGTTGGTTGATCTGGTCGGCGGGGTCGCAGGTTCCATCAGCCAGAACGTCGACACCGAAGTCGGCAAAACCTACCAGCTTGGCTTTGTACTGAGTGGCAACTTCAATATTGCCGTTGAGCATGAGCTGCGAGTGGGTACCGGTGCAGCTACCACGGACATAACCGTACACAAGCCCGACCACTGGGCTGAAAATAACCTGCTCTGGGAATCTCGCAGCGTCTCGTTTGTCGCCACATCCTCCAGCACAAACATCAGCTTTAGTTCGCTCAGCATAGCGGGCACTGAGGGCGCGCTGATCGGGGATATCAGCGTTATCGAAGTAAACCCGGCAATTGATGCGATTCTGGCAGACAATCCATCGCTGACTTACAACGCGGGAACAAACAAATTCTACCTGGCCGATGCCACCCATACCGATTGGGCCACTGCCCAGAGCAATGCGGTAGCCACTGAACTCAATGGAGTCGCTGGCCGCCTGGTTACCATTCGTTCTGATTACGAAAACAGTGTTGTTCGGGATCTGGCTGCATCTATCGGACAGAATGTCTATCTCGGCGCAACGGATCAGACGACAGAGGGGCAATGGTTCTGGCATACCGGCCTGGCAGATGGAGAGGCTTTGTGGTCTGGCACAGCAGGTGGCAGTGCGCCGAACGGTGTCTACACCAACTGGAATGCTGGTGAGCCCAATAACTACAGTATCGGAGAACACCATTCCGTGATGTTCTACACCATTGGAAATGGTGTGTGGAACGACTCAAGAATCACCGATCACAGTGCCTCGGTAATAGAGTGGGATGCCAATGAGGTGTTGTCGAAATACGATTACAGTATTCAGAGTGATCCCGCCAGTGCGTTCAGCATAGATTCACTGACGGGCGAGTTGTCCGTCGCCGATATCAGTGGAATCGACTATGAGACCAGCCCGAGTTACAACATCACTGTTCGCGTAACCGATGCGGCGGGTGAATACTATGATGAGACAATCACCATCGTTGTCATCGACAGTACGGCACCCCAACTGAAAGGTGTCGAGTCTTCGACTTTAAATTACACTGAGAATGACACGCCAGTTGCGATTTCGCCTGGCGTGATCGTCAGCGACGCGGACAGTTCAACCATAGAATCTGCTGTGGTTAGAATCCGGGATGGGTACTATTTTCCTGGAGACGAACTGCAGTTTAGCGACTATGGGCCATTTGTCGGCAGTTGGGACGATGTCAATGGCATATTAACAATCAATGGTCCGGCTACTGCGGCGGATTGGCAGGCTGCATTGCGCTTAGTCGCGTACGTCAACAACACAGATGCTCTGGCAGACAGAGATATTTTCTTCGATTTTACCGTCACAGACGGAATCGAAGATTCGAATACCGCATCCCGACTGGGTTCAGTTACCGCGGTCAACGATGCGCCAGTGCTCGGTGACGGAAGTTTTCCGGTTATCCTCGAAGACTCCGGATCACCACCAGCCGAATTAATCAGTGATATCTTTTCCGGCCAGTTCAGCGATCCGGACAGTACTTTTGCTGGTGTCGCGATCATCGCGAACCCGGGCACCGTAGAGGGTGATTGGCGATACTCAGTTAATGGTAGTCCGAGTTGGAATGATGTCGGTACAGTGTCGCCTTCTGCGTCTTTAATGCTGAAGGAAAATGATCAACTGCAGTTTGTGCCGGCGTCGGATTACTACGGTAGTGTTCCTGCGCTGAGTTTATACGCTGTCGACAGCAGCTACACGGGCAGCTGGACGGCAGACGGTGCGCCTGCGATTGGCAACGTGATGATTCGAGGGGATGGTACACCCTTCGCGCTGGATACCTCGCAGATTCAAACCCGTGTATTGGCTGTAGGTCCAACTGGTCTGTCGAGCGGCTTATCGCTAAACACCGATGGTGGCAATGACGCCTACCTGACTGCTGCGGACGGTAGTACGTTGCTCGGCGGCTTAACTGCGCTGACGATCGAAAGCCAGTTTTCGATCGACACGCCGATGGCGATGAATCCGCTGTTGTCCTATGCCACCAGCGCCGCTGCCAACGCGATATTGCTGGCAATTGATGAAACCGGCACACTGTTCGCTCATATTGACGATCAACGTGTCGACGCGACAGGTACTTATCTGTCGCTACTGGGTGGTCAACGGCATGTCGTGTCATTCAGTTGGGACTCTCAACACGGCGATTATGCGTTCTATGTTGATGGCGAGCTGGTAGACAGTGGTAGCGCTTACAAGGCCGGCTACTCGGTGGAAACTGGCGGTGTTCTAGTGCTCGGGCAGGATCAGGATTCACCAGACGGTGGTTACGATGCTGATCAGCAGTTCCAGGGCAGTTTCTATGATATTCGTCTTTGGAGCACTGTACGGACAGCTGCCGAGATAGAAGCCAATTATCAGCACAAGTTTCACACTGATGATCTGCCCGATGCGTTGCTCGCGAACTGGCGCATGGATAATCTGAATGGTGTGGGACAGACGATAGACATCGTCGGTGGCAGCGTTCTCAATACTGCCCATATCGCTGAAGCCGGTTTTACAAGTAGTTCTCCGATCCTTGGATTAGCAGTATCTGAAGATGCGACTAACGGGACAATACTCGGTTCGGTATCGCCGCACAGTCCAGTCGGTAGTGAAGATCTGGTAACCGATGGGCGCTTTACTCATGCCGGCGCGACTGGACTGCTTAACTTTTCCACGGGTGAGACTATTGGGCCTGGCGGAGCCTGGACCGTTGATTCGGGTAATGTGGATCTCGATGCCAGGTGGCCCACGACCCCATTAGGCGGAACACTGGTTGATTTGAATGGCGGTATAGCCGGATCGATCAGCCAGACACTGTCGACCGAAGTCGGCAAGACATATCAAGTTCAATTTGCGTTAACCGGCAATTTTACCGACGGCACGACCAAGAGCGTTCTCGCCAGTGCTGCAGGTGCCAATACCAGTATCACGGTTAATCCAAAGGTTGGCTGGAGCAGTACCAATTTACTTTGGGAACAGCGAGCGTTTGAGTTCACGGCAACCGCAGAGACAACAACGCTAAGCTTCGCCTCTGTAGCACCTGCATCCGGGCCCTACGGGCCGATTATTGGCGATGTCAGAGTAACCGAGTTACCCGCTGCAGTAGCCGAGTTATTATCCGATGATGCCTCACTTAGCTACGATGGTAGCACCGGCAAGTTCTATCGCGCTGTGGCAACGCCGCTTGAATGGACTCAGGCGCGTGATGCTGCAACAGGTAGTGAGTTAAATGGCATTGCCGGACAGTTGCTGACGGTCTCGTCGGCTTATGAAAACAGCGTGGCGCGGACATTGGCGCAAAGTGTTGGCAGCAATGTCTGGCTCGGCGGTTCAGACAGTGATGTCGAGGGGCACTGGTATTGGTATGAGGGTACAGGACCGGCGGAACAGTTTTGGGATGGTGCGGACGCGGCGTCAGGTGGTGTTGTTTCGACGGGTGCCTACGCCAATTGGGCGTCTGGTGAACCAAATAACTATGCAGATGCTGAAGATCATGTTGTAATCAGGCAATCGGGTGACTGGCTCGACTACAGCGGCAGTAGTCTTTACGGCTACGTCATCGAATGGGATGCAAACGACGTGTTGTCATCTCATCAATTCGAACTGTTGTCAGATCCCAGTGGCGCATTTGACATAGATCGGCTCACTGGTGCCATACAGCTCGTTGACAATACTGTG
The DNA here is from genome assembly GCA_964573105.1 of uncultured Granulosicoccaceae bacterium. Taxonomy (GTDB): domain Bacteria; phylum Pseudomonadota; class Gammaproteobacteria; order Granulosicoccales; family Granulosicoccaceae; genus CAKZSB01. Next base: position 140,541 of record CAZNIS010000004.1, on the reverse strand, counting down.
CTCAATTATGAGTCCGCCACGTCCTACAACATCGACGTCCGCGTAACCGATGTTCGCGGCGAGTCTCATGATCAGACGTTTACGATCGAGGTAGTCGACGTTGCTGCACCGGTACTTGCCGGCATAGAAAGCACTGCGATGTCCTACATTGAGAACAGCGGTGCCGTTGCGATATCGGATTCGCTTACCGTCACTGGTAATTTGCAGACGGCGTCTATAGCGATTGCTGGTGGTTATGTGGCGGGTGAAGACGTGTTAACGTTTGCCAATACGCCAACGATCACGCACACCTGGAATGATTCCAGCGGGGTGTTAACCCTCAATGGCACGGGTACATCAGCAGAGTGGCAGCTTGCGCTGCGTTCGGTACTCTTTTCGAACGACAGTGAAGATCCGGTAGAGGGCAGCAGAAGCATTCAGTTTTCAGCTGACAACAACGGCGAGCTATCCGGCCTGCAAAGTCGTACGATAACGGTGTCCGCGCTCAATGATGCGCCGCAGATCTTTGCGACTACACCGTTGAGTGTCACCGAGGACGACACCAATTCATCTGGCAAGTCTGTCAGAGATATTTTTTCCAACACGTTTTTCGATCATGACGGCGACGTTATTGGTATTGCCGTCAGTGGCGATGCGAGTACGACCGAAGGTCAATGGCAGTATTCGACAGACAGTGGCGCCCAATGGCATCCGCTGGGATCGGTGAGCGAAACGAGTGCACCGCTAATCGGGCTGGATAGTCTGCTGCGCTTTGTCCCGGCACCCGACTATCACGGCGCGATACCGGCGCTGACCGTCTACACGGTGGATGACTCGGCAGGCCCTGCCGTGACTATGGACGATACGATTGTGCCTGCGAATGTGTCTGTCCGTGGCGGGGCAAGTGCCTACTCTTTCGCAAGTGAATTGATCGACGGGACGGTGACATCAGTCTTTGATGAGCCGGTCAATATGGGTTCACTGCCTGCCTCGTTGACTGTGATCGAGGACATCGCTACAAACCTGGATTTCAGTGCGATCGTCATCGATCCGCGCGATCACAGTGGCGATTTGACGCTGCGCTTCGCAACGTCGAGTGCTGCGATGCTGGCAGCGCGCAGCGCTCCTGATTTGACTGTCGTCGGTGGTGGCGGCAGCATCGAGATTACCGCGACAGCTGCACAGCTCAATACCTATCTATCCGATACCACTGCCATCCAGTATCTGCACAGCATACCCAATACCAATGGCAGCACAGCCGATTCACTCAGCATCACACTGCAATATGGCGCCAACAGTGAGCTCCTGGGCAATACTGTCATTCATATTGACAGCGTCAATGACGCCCCGCAAACCGCCGATTCCCGATTGCTGATCTTTGAAGATACGCCCTATACACTCGTACCGGGTGATATCAGTTTTAGCGACCCAGCCGATGGTGACGCCCTGCTGGAAATACAAATTGAGCAGGTGCCTGTCAATGCTCAGCTGCTGCTAAACGGTGCAGTGGTGAGTGATGGCGATTTGATTAGCGCGACAGACATCGCCGACGGAAAGCTGGAATTTCACCCCGGACTGAACGCCAATGGTACCGACTATGACAGCTTCAGTTACCGGGTTAGAGACGCAGGCGGTGTAACCAATGGGGGCGATGATCTCAGTGATTCGATCGCCATCGTCTCGATCGACGTGGCCCCGATTAATGACAGCCCGACATTTGATGTCAGCCCGGTATCGCTGATGCGGGGTGAGTCGATTGCACTGACCGGTCAGATTCTGGCGCACGATCCGGATGTCGATGATGCAGATCGGATCATCACTGTAACCAGTGCGCCGACTCAGGGTTCATTGCAGCTCAGCGGTGTAGCACTTGCCGTCAACGATACGTTCAGCCAGGCCGATGTCGACGCTGGACAGTTGCACTATGTACACAATGGGTCTGTGGCCCAGGACGATGCGATCGCGCTGTCGTTCAGCGATCTTGGCCCGGGTGCTACAGGCTTGACCCTCGCCCGCATTCTGACGGTTGCAGTTGGTGAAACCCATCCGATGGCGAATCCGGACACTGCAACGGTGAATGAGGGGCTATCGGTTGATATCAACATACTCGACAATGATACCGCTGCAGATGAACCGTTGGATCCGTCGACCGTGCAGTTGCTGCAGATGCCTTCCCACGGCAGTGTCTCTGTGGATGCTGGCGGTGTGTTGCGCTACCAGCACAATGGCGCCGAGTCTACCGCAGACGCGCTGAAATATACCGTTGCTGACACCGGCGGGCAGACGTCTGATCCGGTTACTGTGACGATTGGCATCGATGCCGTCAACGATGCTCCCGATTTGCACATCGCGCCGGTTGCGATCGATCTGTTGGGCAAACACGAAAACTACTGGCAGCTTAGCGAGCATCCCGATGGCGGAATTATCGCAATCGGCAGTGCGCTGGGTGCTGACGATATAGCGCGATTACTGGTCAGCCGTTTCGACTCCAATGGCGCATTGGAGACAAGCTTTGGCAGTGGCGGTCATGTGTTGCTTGAGGCTGCTTCACTCGATGCAACGCAGGAGCAGATTGCCTATGCGCTGCAAACCCTTGCTAACGGCGACATACTGATCGCCGGGCAAGCCAACGAGTATGCCGTCGTGGCGAGGCTCAGCAGCGATGGCAGTCTGGATAATACGTTTGGCGATGACGGCTGGGCTCGCATTGACGTTGGCGGCAGCACTGAGTCGCGAATATATGATCTGATTGAACTGCCTGATCAGCGCGTGCTGCTGGCGGGATACACAGACTCCGGCAGCCACACTAAGTTGCTGGTGCGGCTGAACACCGATGGCTCGCTCGACACAAGCTTCGGTAGCGCAGGCATCGTAACGGATGCTGCCATCGACGCGGCCAGTCAACTGCAACTCGATGCCAGTGGAAGAATTCTGGTCACTGCAGAGCAGGGTGGCGAACTGCAAATATTGCGTCTGCTGGCCAACGGGGCTCTAGATAGCGGATTTGACATCGATGGCGTGCTGTCGACTGGTCTGCAACCCGGCAGTGAGTCAACGCGTCCGATGCTGTTGCAGGGCGACGGGAGCATTGTTATCGCAGGCGTTGTGGATAACCCTGGTACCAATACCATCATTCTCAAGCGATTCACAGAAAGCGGTGCGCTGGATACCGGCTTCGGCGTGAGTGGCGTTGCGCAACTGGCTTCGATGGAAACCGTTTATGCGATAGCGTCACAGTCGGATGGCAGCATTGTTGTGGCTGGCAGCCATACACAGGATGGGCAGCATTTAATCGTTGCCCGTTTTAACGCCGACGGTACGCGCGACCCCGCATTTTCTGACAGTGGCTATTTTGAGTATCCGCTTGCCAGCAGCAGCTGGGGTACCGGGCTTGCCATTGACGCGAGCGATCGGATTCTATTGGGTGGTGCAGATACCGCGAATGCCGCCAACTGGAATGGTGTGCTGTTGCGTCTGTTGGCCGATGGCCAGATGGATCTGCAGTTCTCACAGAACAGTTTGCCGATATCGACAGAGCAATTGCCTGGCACCTTATTGTCACCAGACCTGCAAATCGTTGATGCTGAACTGGCGGCGGCCGATAATTTTGCCGGCAGCACGCTGCAGTTGCAGCGCCTGGGTGCGGCAGATCCCGCTGATCGATTCGATTCGGGCAACGCGCTGCTCAATCCGTTGATCGCCGGTGATGATCTGGTTGTCAACGGCACAGTGGTCGGTACCATTGTCGACAATACCGCTGGTAGTCTATTGCTGCAGTTCAACGCGGCGGCAACGGGAGCTGCTGTCAATCAGGTGGCAAGCTCGATAGCTTATACCTATAGCGGCGATGCACCACCACCAGAGGTGACCTTGCAGTGGTTGTTTGCGGACGGCAATAACGGTGCGCAAGGAGCCGGCGGTGAGCGCACGACCACAGGCGATGTGACGGTCTCGCTGATTGCAATCAATGATGCGCCGACACTGTCTATTAGCGCTGGCACGATTACCCATACCGAGGCGGGTGTGGCGGTGGCGATTGCGCCGTCGCTGAGTATTGATGATGCCGAGTACGATCTGCTTGACAGTGCAGCCCAGACGACAGTAACCCTTCACAGGGCGGGTGGCGCGAGCGCGCAGGATCTGTTTGTCGCCAGTGGTTTGCTTTCGCCATTGCAGACTGGTTCCGAATTGACAGACGCCGGCGTGCGCCTTGGCACCATTATCAGCAACGCCGACGGCGAGTTGCAAATTCGTTTTGATGCCGGTATAGACAGCGCCATCATCAGCAGTGCGCTGCACCAGATCGCCTACCAGTACGATGGCGATGTGCCGCCGGCGCAGGTGGCGCTACAGTGGCAATTCACCGATGGCAACACTGGTGCGCAGGGTGAGGGCGGGGTGAAAACCGGCACAGCGACATCGCTTGTGTCAATCGTTGCAACCGCCGACGCGCCACAAATTTCCAGCCTGCCGGTGGACACGTTACCCTACATTCACGGTGCGCCGGCGATAGCGATCGGACCGGCAATTGAGCTTGGCGATCCCGATTCTGCCACGCTGAGCGGTGCCAGTATTTCGATTGATAATTATGAACCCGGTGTCGATGTGCTGGATATCGACGCCTCTTTTGTGCCTGGTGCCAGTTGGGATGCGACAACCGGCGTGCTGCAATTGTCGGGTGCTGCAGATCTTGCCAGCTACCAGACTGCGCTGCGCACGCTGCAGTACTACAGCGTTGATCAGCCGCTCGATGCTCAGAGTGATCGCACGATTCGGGTTACGGTCACGGACGATACGGCCGCCAGCAGCGATGCGGCAGTGGTTCGCGTCGGCCTGACAGTGCCGGAACATCCGGTGACGATTGAGACCGCTGACCTGGCCGACCGGCAGTTTATCGAGGGTTCGCCGCCGCTGCTGCTGGTGCCCGATATCGTTGTGACGTCGCTCGACCTTAAAGATGTGGTGCGTGCAACCGTGCAGATCACTAACGGCAACGCTGGTCAGGATCAACTGCACTTTGACCCTGGCCATGGACTGCCCGGTCTCTGGCAGGCCAACTCGACGACACTGCAATTCGACGGTGCCGCCGATGCCGCCAGTTATCAGGCACTGCTGCGCAGTATCAGCTACAGCAACACGAGCGAGAATCCTGATCTTGCCAATCGCTTGATTTCAATCTCTCTGGTGTCTGAATCCGGTACGTCGAATCAGATTGATTTCAATCTGCAACCGTTAACAGTGAATGATGCTCCCGTTGCGACCGGTGGCTCACTGGTATTACCTGGCATCGGCAGCCAGGTGCTGACGGTCAGTGATTTTGGCTTTGCTGACGTACACGAGGGACACGATTTACAGTCTGTCGTGATCGAGACGCTGCCGGCGATTGGGCAGCTACTACTAGGCGGTTCACCGATCGTACCGGGCCTTGAGATCGACCGGCAGGACATTGCCGATGGACACTTGCGCTACACCGTCGTCAACCCTGATAGTGCAAATGTTTTGCTGGAACAATTTGAGTATCGGGTTCGCGACAGCGGTGGTGTGGACAATGGTGGCGTCGATCTCTCAGTCGATGCCGGCCAGTTTGACATCAGCGTTGCAGCCGGTGATTCGGTGACAGCGCAAGCGCCGGCCTCACCGTTTCAGGTGGTGGAAAATTCGCCAGCCGGCACGCTGGTTGGTGCGCTGGATACACTGGAAGTCGAAGCGATGTTCTCGCACCTGGCCGACGGTGATTTTGCCAGCGCTGACAGGCCCTATCCGGATGTGAACCGCTATGACACCGCGGGCACCTGGCTGGGGTCGAATCCGGGTAGCTGGCAGGTGGTCGATGGCAATGTTGATCTGCACGGCGCTTACTGGGACAACGGGCCGGATGGCGGCGCTCCACTGGAATTAAATGGTGACACAGCGGGTGCGATAGCGCAGCAAATCGACACCGTGCCGGGTGAACAGTATCGAATCCATTTTGCAATGTCGGGAGATTTTCGCGATGCGCCCTCGGATCAGCCGCTGCGGCTGCTCGTGGGAGCGGGAACTGTCGAGTTTGAAATCGACGTTGCACGATCTGCCCTGTGGAGCGCCCAGGCGTTGCAGTGGCAGAGCCAGGCATTGATATTTACCGCCACCGATACCTCGACGACTATCTCGTTTCGTTCTCTGACGCCCGGCAGTCACGGTGCCATTGTTGCGGATATCGAAGTGATCGACAGTGTGCGCTATGAACTCTTAAACACAGAGGCACCATTTGAAGTCGATAGTACCGGGCGTGTAACAGTGGCTGCCGGTTCAGTCGATTACGAGACGGCTCACACGCACGTGCTGGACGTACGAATCATTGATGGCGCGGGTCGCAGTGCGGATATTCAGCTGCCGGTTGAAGTGCTGGATCTGAATGAAAGCCCGCAACTGCAGGTCAACCAGACGTTGCCGGTGATCGCCGGCACCACTGTGCCAATCGATGCCAGCTGGCTGATGGCAACCGACGTGGACGATGCCGACCAGGTCCTGGACGCGATCAGCTACACGCTGACCGAATTGCCAACCGCTGGTACATTGCTGCTCGATCAAAGTGCGCTGTCAGTCGGTGACATTTTCAATCAACAGGATTTGCAACAGGGGCGCCTGAGCTATCAGCACAATGGTGCGCCCGCATCGGCTGACCAGTTTGGTTTTCATTTGCACGATGGCGGCGAAGACGGCGCAGTCGGCTCCAGTGGAATTTTTGCGATTGAGGTTCGCGAACCGCTGGCGTTTGTCGTCGATGACACCTGGACGATGCTTGAGGGCGAGAGCCTGACACTATCGCCTGCCCATATCGATCGTGTCGGTGGCTTTAGCCTCGATACCGATTTGTATGCACAAGTGATTGGGCTGGATGAGTCGATCGTGTTTCTGAATGCCGACACCGGTTCGGTAACGGCGCTGTTCTCGTTGCGTGATATCGCCGATGGTCGCGTGCTGTTACGTCACGATGGCAGTGAGCAACTCAGCGCGAGTGTGCGATTTGAATTTCAGCACCGTGACAATGGCAACGTCACTGTGTTGGATACGGGTACGATTGTGCTTGATGTTGTCGATGTCGCCGATGCGCCGCGCGGTGCTAACAGCGAAATGGCAACTGATCACATCACGGCATTGACGATCACCGAGCAACAGCTTGGCTTCGATGACGGCGATGACGCAGATCGCCTGACGGCAATGCTGATAACCGGCGTACCGCAGCACGGCACCGTCGAGTTGGCGGGCGCATCGCTGTCCGCCGATGCGGTGGTGTCGATACAGTCGATTCGCGATGGTGCCCTTGTCTACCGCCCGGAGTTTCAAACCAGCGGAGTGGTGCGTGATGTCATCGAATTCCGCTTGATCGACAGTGGCGATGTATCCAGTGGTGGACGCAGTGTGTCTGACGACACCTACAACATCGACATTGTTGTCAGCAGTGATCACAAGCCGATAGCGCAGCCGGATACCGTGTCGGTGGAAGAAGGGGGGCGTGTCGATAGACTCGACTCCGGCGCCAGCAGTGTCAGCGCTAACGATACTGATTTCGATACGCCCGCAAGTGATTTGCTGGTTGAACTGCTGCGTGCGCCCGATCACGGTACGCTTGTGCTAAACGAAAACGGTACGTTCAGTTACCAGCACGATGGCGGCGAGAGTCGCGATGACAGTTTCAGCTATCGCGTCGCCGACGATGCAAGCGACATGGCCGATGGATTCGCCGATGTCGGTACCGTCGATATTACTATCGAGCCGCGCAACGATATTCCGCAGGCAGGTGAGGCGGAGAATCTGGAAACCGTCACCAATGAATTGCTGCGTATTGAGCTGCCAACTGACCTCTTTGTCGATAGTGATATCGATGACAACCTGACACTCACCGCAACGCAGGTCGACGGCTCCCCGTTGCCGGACTGGCTGGAATTCGATACTGAGACCGGCGTATTCAGCGGTGTGCCCGATGGCTATGGTGTTTTGCAGATCTCTGTGGTCGCCACCGATGAGGCGGGTGCCAGCGCCGAGACGCAGTTTGAAATTAACATTGAGCCGTTGTCGGATGCGGCGCTGCCAGCCGCGTCAGCACCTGCTGAACAAAGGCTACCAGTGGACACCGCGGAACCGTTCCAGCCCGACGCTGTCACGTCGGTTCCACAGACGGTGGCGGAGTCCGAGGATACCTCGGATGCCGCGGGCGACGAAGAGGACGCCGAGCAAGCCAGTGCAGAGCAGTCGGGCAATTTGCTGGATTTGAATGAAAACCTTGCCGCAACTGGTCGCGATCGGCTACAGGCCTTCGAAGATCTGGTGGTGAAATATCGGCGTGGCGAGTCAGCCGAGCTTGAAGTTGTCACCGCGAATCCGTTGTTGGCAGAGGCGCTGCAACTGCAGCAACTATCCATAGCGATGGCACTGGATGCGCTTGAAATTTCTGAATTGGCGACGCAGAAACTCGACCGAATGAAAGACGCCATGCTCGCAGGCGCAGACAGCGAGAGGGTCAGGCTCGTCGGTGGGGTGACGATTTCGGCGGGACTGTCGGTGGGGTATATTGTCTGGTTGGTGCGCGGTGGGTTGTTGATAGGCAGTGTGATGTCGGCCATGCCGGCCTGGCGCTGGATTGATCCGCTACCCGTGTTGTCCGATAAAGACGGCGTGGCCGAGGAAGACACCGAATCGCTGCAAACGATCGTCGAATCCAAAGGCTCAGCAGACAAATCATCCGGGATCGGTAGCGATTCTGCGGCCGTTGCCGAGCCACAGCCCAGTCACCCGCAAGGTCCCTCGCAAGGTCAGGCGCCAGAGGATCGCGGTTGATGCCAGTTACGAACCGCGCGCCTGGCGTTGCTGACGTTTAAGCTTTGACAGCTCGCCGCGGTCGACGATCCAGCCCCTGCAATTGCGGCTTCGGCAATGGCAGGGAATGGCAAAATCGGCCGGCCAGGCGTAGTCGATCGTAAGCTGTGTGCCGGTTGCGATCCGGCGCAGTGCACTCACGTACAGTGGCCGGGTATTGGTGTAGGGATCCATGTCCTCGTCTTCCCAGACGAACAGCTCGCAATTGGGATTGCAGCTGTGGTTTAAGTACCGAAACGGCGCTTTGGGACGCAACAGGTAGCCGTTGTCCAGTTCCATCAGGTAGCGCGGGTCGATATCATCGGTCAGGGTGATATCACCACGGACCTGGCCGATCACGGCATCCTTGGCAATCGGTTTTTGCGCGTATACGCCTTTTCCATTCGGAGAGGCCAGGACTTTTACAGCGCGTTTTCGAGAATGGCTGTTTTTTGCCAATTTTTTATCCAGAGGAAAGTGTAGCGGTATATCCGGGCTGGCAGACGATGTGCCCGCGTCGTTGACTGGGGGTGAGTGTGCCGCGATCCAGGCTAAAGCTGTCAGCGATTGTAACTGCGAAGGACCGACAACGCAGCAACCATCGACTATCTGCATCTTGTCATCAACCCAGCGCGTCACCCGGCTAATTGCTGTCTCGCTGCAGATGGCAGCGAACTGCGGCCGCAGATCGATTAAGCGCCCGGTGTCAGGATTAGCCGCAAGCGGATCAGGCGAGATGATTTTATCGTCAGTTGCGCCAGCGTGTCAGCGACGCGTACCATGATGCATCAATGGCGGTCCATGGGGCGCAGGTTATGAGCACAACACCCGAGCACGATGCGGCGGTGGCGAGTTTGACGTTTGCCGAGGTGTATCCGCACTATGTCACCAAGGTCGAAAAGAAAGGCCGGTCGGTGGAAGAGCTACAGCAGGTCATTGAGTGGCTGACCGGATATAACGAAAAAGACTTGCAGTCGCTCATCGATAGTCAAGCGACATTCGAACAATTTTTCGCCGATGCCACTCTGCATGCGAATGCCTCACTGATCACCGGCTCGATCTGCGGTTACAAGATTCAGGACATTCAAACGCCGTTGACGAAACAGGTTCGCTACCTGGACAAACTGGTGGATGAGTTGGCCAAAGGTCGTAAAATGGAGAAAATTCTCCGCAGCGGCTAATGGCACCGTTGTGCCAGCACCTTGTGTTTATTGTTCGAACGTTTGCGATTACCTTCCATGTCGACAGAAATCCCTTGCCCACCACCGCGCGCCAGCGCAAGCGTACCGCGCACACCGTTGCCCGCCAACGCCTGTGATTGTCACGCTCACGTTTTCGGCCCGGCAGACAAATACCCTTATCAAGCAAAACGAGACTATACGCCGCCGGACGCCCCGCTGGACAATCTGCTGGCACTGCACGATACACTGGGTATTCAGCGTTGCGTGCTGACACAGCCCAGTGTGCTTGGGGTAGACAATCGTGCCATGCTGGATGCCGTCTCGCGCTATCCTGGGCGTCTGCGTGCAGTGGTCGCCTTTGGTGGTCAGACGACAGAGGCCGAGATTGATCAGCTACATCAGGCCGGTGCGCGCGGCTTGCGAGTGAATCTTGTCGATCGTGGCGGCATGCCGTTTCAATCGTTTGATGAGCTGGAAATGATCGTGGGCCAGATCGCCGAGCGCGGCTGGCAACTTGAGTTGCTGGCTAAGGTGCACGAGATGTCTGACATCCGCCCGCGACTGGAGCAACTTGATATCGATGTTGTGCTTGCGCACTACGGCTATATGCCAACAACACGTGGCGTCAGTGATCCTGAATTTGCAGCGCTGCTGTCAATGATGCGCGATGGCCGAGCCTGGGTAAAAATGACCGGAGGCTATCGCATCACACAGAACCGTGCGACGCCCTACGATGACATACGTCCTTTTGCCGAGGCGATGTTAGAGGCTGCACCGCAACGCGTATTGTGGGGCTCGGATTGGCCCCATGTGATGTGTCGCATCGATATGCCGGATGACGGGCAACTGTTGTCCGACACCATCGACTGGATTGGTGACGAGACGTTGCTTCAGCAGATTTTTGTAGATAATCCGCAGGCGTTGTACGGTTTTTAACCCAGCTGCCTTAAGTGCCCGCGCTCTGCGGGTTGTTCGACAGGGTTGGAAAAGCAGGCACCACATACTCTGCCAATTCCGCAATCACTTCTGCAACGGGCCTTGTGGCAAAACGGATGTTAAAGGCGACGTGGTTAACACCGATATCGCGCAGGCCGTGCAGCAGTTCAAGCAGGGTATTGCGACCCAGTTGATAGCCCAGGTGAATGGGCGTGGGCGGCGTATCCGGGTTGTCTGTCAGGTCGATATACAACGATTGCGCGAAGGGTTTAAATCCCTGTCCGGCTTTGTCGAGTTCTTCATGCCAGAGCTGCAACACGTTTTTCTGTTGGCTTAGCGGTCGCGGATACATCAGCCAGCCGTCGGCATGGTTGGCAATCCAGTCGGTCGACTGACGGCTGTTGCCGGTGACCAGTAGCGGCAGATCGCCGCAAACGCTTTTCGGCAACATGTGCAGCTTGCCGCTGTACGCCGCCTGCTGATCATTCCATTCTGCCGGTCGATGGCTGTTGCCACGCAAAAACGCAAGGTGCTCGCGAAAGAGCTCGGCGCGCTGATCGTAGTTGACATCATAGACCGAGTATTCGATCGGTCGATCACCGGAGGCAACACCCAGGATGAGCCGACCGTTGGATAGCTGGTCTGCCGATGCCGCAGCCTTGGCCAGATCCACCGGTTTGCGCAGCGGCAGGATGATCGAGCCGGTCGCCAGTGCGATGGTACTGGTGTGCGCCGCCATGTAGCCGAGCCACACCCACGGATCGTATATCTGACCCGCATCGCCAAACGATGGATCCAGCAGTGGCACATCACGTGACCACAGCGCGGCAAAGCCGCCTTGCTCGGCGGTGCGGGCAAGCTCAATCTGGTTCTGCATCAGCGGTACCGGATTGGCGTAGGCCTCGAGTGGAAAAATCAGACCCAGCGTCAGCTTGCCACGCCCGAAAAGCGCATGATAGCCCGGACCGAACACGGCGTTACTCATCGGCGCGAAAGTCCACGTGAATGTGGTTGCCGTCCGGGTCCCACAGATTGATCTGTACGAGATTTACATCACTGAGCAGGTTGCGTTTGTAGTCTTCGCCCAATGAGGTCAGTCGTGCTTCGAAATCTGCCATGCCAGTCGCTGCCAGCGCAAAGTGTTCAAGCTTAAGCGTGACCTCTGCGCCGGTGGCGGGGGCGCCCTCAATGCCCACGAGATGGACCACGGCAGAGTCTCCGGCATACATCCATGCGCCGGGAAAGGAGAAGTTGGGGCGCGGGCCGCTGTGCAATCCCAGTACATCGGTGTACCACTGGATCATCTCGTCCAGTTGAGTGGTACGCACATTGACGTGATCCAGTTTTTCGATTGGCATATTAGTGTCCGTTGGTACAGCGCGGGTTGTGGCCAGCGCGCTGCCTGATATCCCATGATGGCGTCACTGACATAACAGCTCGTAGCTGCGCAATCTGTCGTGGTAGCTGTGGGTGACGGTGACCACGGCAATTTCGTCGGTGGCAAAGGCTTTGGCGAGATCGTGAATTTCGCTTTGGCACTGATCGGTGGTGCCGACGGTGTAGCCACTCAGTACATGCTGGTACTGCGCCTGTTGTGACTCGCTGAATCGCCTGTACCGATCCTGCACTACTTCTGGTGACAGTAGATCATCCTTTTCGCCCACTTGTGTCATCATTTTGCGATAAACCGCGGTGCCTGCCAGCAGTTCTGCCTCTTCGTGTGTGTCTGCGCAGAAGGCGGCAATTGCCAGCAGCCGGTGTGGTGTGCCCGCATGGCCGGCAGTCTGCCAGCCGCGTTCGTAGGCATCGAATATATCCGGTGTGCAGTGATCGGGTGAAATAAAACGGGCCAGAGCGAGACTGGCACCGATTTGACCGGCCAGTTCCGCACTGCCGCCGCTGGAACCCAGCATCCAGAATTGTGTGAGTTCGTGATGACGGGGGCTGATGTGCAATTGTGCCCACGGGTGATCGGCCGGAATCGCATAGTCGAGTAGCGCCTTTAGCGTTGCCGCCTGCGTCGGATACTGACTGGCGTTTTGCGATGAATGCGGCCATACCAGCGCTGATGAGGCCAACGCATCACCGCCGGGCGCGCGGCCGATACCCAGATCAATTCGCCCGGGGAACAGCGCGCTTAGCATATTGAACACCTCGGCCACCTTGTACGGGCTGTAGTGGCTTAACATCACACCGCCGCTGCCAACCCGCATGTGTTGGGTAACGCTTGCGATCGCGGTGATCAGAATCTCCGGACTGGGACCGGCAAACTGCGGGCTGTTGTGATGTTCTGCCACCCAGTAGCGGTGATAGCCCATGGCATCGCAGGCACGCGCGAGGTCAATCGACATCTGCCCGGCATTGGCCTGCGTCGGGCTGGTGTCGACGGGGTGGACCGGGCTTTGATCGAGCACGGTGAGTTTTATATCGGCGGGCATTCGGTTTGTAATTGATCTTGGGTTTGTGTGCCAGTTTCGCACGCCACAGTGTATCTTGCCGCGCGGTGAATCAACGTAAAAAACGATCGTCGATGTCGTTGAAATCGGTACAGCCGATCTGGCCGACCGCGCGATCGAGTTCGGTGTGCAGGATATCGTAAACCTTTTTTACTCCGGCCTCGTCCGCGGCGCCCGCACCATAGGCGAACGCCCGCCCAGCCAGCACCATGCTGGCGCCCAGCGCTTTGGCGCGCACGATATCGGCGCCGCGGCGGATGCCGCTGTCGAGCAGTACGGGTGCGTCGCCGGCGGCTTTGGCGATCGCGGGCAGGGCGCTGATCGATGCCGGGCCAAACGAGATCTGACGCCCGCCGTGGTTGGATACGACAATGCCATCGCAACCGGCTTTGATCGCGCGGCTGGCGTCGTCCGGGTGCAATATCCCTTTGATCAACAGTTTGCCGGGCCAGTCATCGCGGATGCGTTGCAATATCTCCCAGTTCAGCGTGGATGAGATCAGCTCTGCCTGCATTTTCGCCAGTGAGCGCGAGCCGTCATCGACGTAGGGCAGGATATTGGCCAGATTGGGCGAGCCGCTGCGTGCCGTTGCCAGTGCCCAGCGCGGGTGTCGGCACAGATCGGCGATGACTCGTGGTGTCAGTTTGAAAGGCACGGCAAGCTGGTTGCGAATATCGCGGTCGCGTTTGCCGGGTGATGAAACATCAACCGTCAGCATCATCACTTTGATACCGGCCGCAATGGCGCGCTCGATCAGTCCGCCGTAGACATTGGCATTGCACGGATAGTAGAGCTGAAACCAGGCACAGCCGTCGGCCGCTTCGGTCAGTGGTTCGAGTGCGGTGGAAGACGCAGTGCTGATCGAGTAGGGCAGGCGCCGCTCGCCCGCCAGCCGTGCGAGCATCAGGTCGGCGCCGGGCCAGGCGCTGTTCATGAAGCCGACCGGTGCGACACCGAACGGCACGGCGTAGTCATCGCCAAATAATCGGACTGATAGCGAACGGTGTTCGATGTTGTTCAGGTAGCGCGGGATCAGTTCGATCTCGTCAAACGCTGTGCGGTTTTTGCGCAGGTTCAGCTCGTCATCGGCGCCACCGTCGATGAAGTCGAAGGCGAATTTCGGCAGGCGTTTTTTAGCGCAAAGGCGCAGATCGTCGATCGATGCGAGGCTGGCGAGAGACATGGCGTGGGCAGATGGAAGTGTTGATCGAGTAGAGTCAGCGTCGCTGGAACGCCGGGTCGAATCTGGATCCTACTCTTTGCTTTGCCATCGTGTCGATGCACAGCGCAACTTGCGCATGCCCACAGCGCTTTTGTGCAGGTGCGGTACAATGAGCTGTGGCAGATAAGCGAGCTTCTGCCTGTTGGGCAAACACATGCGGGGGGGCGTAGCGATGGATAACATCAAGGCCAGGCGGCGGCCGTTCAATGGCTATTATCGATCGGTCGTGGGTCGTGAAGATCCCGAGCTTACCCACACCGGGCCCGGTACGCCGGCCGGCGAATACTTCAGGCGTTTCTGGCAGCCCATCGCAATGACCGAACAGGTTGGCGATCTTCCACTGGCGATTGAGGTGCTGGGCGAGGAGCTGGTGCTGTTTCGCGATCTGGGCGGGCAGCTGGGCTTGTTGCACAAGTACTGCAGTCACCGGCGTGCCTCGCTGGAGTACGGCATCATCTCCGAAAAGGGTATTCGCTGCTGCTATCACGGTTGGCTGTACGATGTCGATGGCACCATTCTGGAGGTGCCCGGTGAACCCGAGAACAGCCCGATACCCAAACGCATCTGCCACGGTGCCTATCCTGTTCACGAGTACAAAGGGCTGGTTTTCGCATGGATGGGGCCGCCCGATGAGATGCCTGAATTCCCGATTTTCGACACCATGGCGCAAGCTGACAATGAAATGGTGCCATATCTGATCGACTACCCCTGCAACTGGCTGCAGGTGGCGGAAAATCCGATGGATCCGTTTCACAGTGTGTTTTTGCACACACGGGTGACGCGCGCGCATTTCAATCCGGCTTGGGGGGCGATGCCGGTCGTGGAGTGGCATTCGATGGGCGCCGGTTGCGGCATCTACCTGACCAACACGCGCCGCTGGAAAGATTATCTCTGGGTTCGCACCGCCGAGGTTTTTCTACCGGCGATTGCGCAACCACCCGATATTTACCAAAACGCAGAAGCCGAAAAATTTTTTCCGCGGGTCGGTATTACCAAGTGGACTGTGCCGGTCAACGATAGCCATTGTCGGATCATCGCGTGGCGCCATTTCAATGACACGCTGGATCTGGATGGCAAGGGCGATCGCAGTCAGGTGGGGCTGGGTAAAGTCGACTTTGTGGGCCAGACCGGCACCGAGAGAAGTTACGAGGAAGGACAGCGGTCGCCGGGTGACTACGAGGCTCAGGTGTCGCAAGGGAAAATCACGGTGCACGACGATGAAATGCTCGGCCGCACCGATGTCGGTGTCGCTCAGTACCGTCAGTTGCTGCGCGATGCCATTCGTGCCACGGCCAACGGTGAAGCGGTCCAGCTGCCCGAAAAAAATGCCGATGGCTACATTCCCACCATGGCCGGTGATGTGATTATCGCCGTGCCGGCGGCAGAAGATGACATCGCGTTACAGCGTGAGGCGGGCCAACAGATAGGCGAGGCGGTGCGAGATACGCTGGCACTAAGCTGGAACGAGCGCCCTGCCGAGATCGAAAAGCGCGTGCGTCGATGGGTTGCCGGCAGGGCTGGTTGACTCAACGGCGCTTGTCTCTATTGGCGCGGTTTGCTGTTTTCTCAACTCTGCAATACACGCGTTTTTGTTGCAGTAGCGCTCTAAAACACCTGTTCTGGTGTGTTTTTTGAGTCAGTGGTCTCGATTCTGCACATTTCCCCACTCTGCGTGGGGTGGCAGGCATGTAATTCGCCTGCTTCGGGTCGTGATGCCTTTATCCGTGAGTTAATCAAATCAGGTGCAGCGCCGTTAGCTGTTGTAACTCCCTGATTTGCGCTGCCAAGTTTGTCCCCTGGGTTGTGCAGGGCGGCAGCGTCTGATTTCACGCTATACGTGGCTGTCTTTGCGCAGAGATGCAAATGCTCTGGCGACCGGACTTATCTGAGAAACCTGACAAGATGAAACTGGACCCAACTCCGACACGAAAACACTCGAGTCAATTGCCCGTGCTGGCAAAGCGCAGCGCGATCTTTACCGCTGTGTTTGTGGCGACCTTCGGTTCGCAATCATTGATATCGCAGGAAGTCGCCACACCGGCTGCCTCTGTAGAAATTGCAGCAGATCAAGCCGGAACCGCAGAAGTATTGAGCGGGCAGTCCATCTCGGCGAACAGCGTCACTGTCACCAATGTGCGTCTGTCGCAAAAGTCGCAGGCACTGGTCGATTCGCAGCATCAGGAAATTGATGTGATGGCCGAGCGCATCAAAGAGATGATCAATGCGCGCTACATAGCCGAGACACGTCATCAGCAGGCGGAAGTGGAAATTGGCGACTTGCGCGATCGACTGGCCGACCTGGAGGCACAGCTTCGAACGGCGCAGGCCTATCGCACAGCGCTGGAATCTGACAAAGACAATCTCAACAATCGGCTGGTGCAAACCGCTGCGGATCACGACGGTGCGATGAAGCAAATCGCACAGCTTAGACGCGATCACGAATCCAGTGACAACGCCGCACAGGCGATGATCAAAGACAAAGAAAAAGAACTGGCCAGACTCGGCAGACAGCTGGACAACCTTGCCGGTGAGCGTGAAAAGCTGACCGCGCAGGTTCACGATCTGGACAAGCAGCTGGTTGATGGCAACCACCAGAACGACAAGCTGCAGGCGAAAATTAATCGCACGGCCACCTCGCTGAAAGCCAAGCAGGATGACCTGGCGCGTGCCCGAGGCCAGCTCGCAGAATCAGACAAGGAAATTTCCGCACTGAATGGCAAGCTGGAAGATGCGAAGGCAAAAGCCGCGCGCATGCGTGCTGAACTCAAACAAACACTGGCCAGTCTCGATGACACCACTCGTCAGCGCGATAATGCACTGGCGCGTGTTCAGAATCTGCAAGGCAGCCTTGCCAAGGCGCAGGAAGTCAGTGGCGAGCGTGAACAGCAACTGTCACTGCTGGGCAATGTGCGGCAGGGGCTGGAAAAGCAACTCGCCGGTATCAGTTCTGCGCGCGATGATCTGGGTAGCCAGAAGCTGGCGCTGCAAAAGGAACTTGACGATGTGAACGGTCAGCTGGCGCGGGTCGACAATGATCGCAGCAAGCTCAGAACACAGTTGTCAAAGGCGAAAGCGGCCAATGAATCGCTGGATGCACAGAATCTGGATCTTGAAACGCAACTGGCGAAGTTGAACAAGGAACACGCGATTCTGGGCGAGAAGCATCGCGGCTTGCAGGATCAGCTGGCAGATCGGGTCAAGGCTATCGCAGAATTGCGCAACGAAAAACGATCGCTTGCGAATAACCTCGCCAACATGGGTGACAAGCATGGCTTGCTGGATAACTCGCACACCAAACTGAAAAAGAGCCACGCCGATCTGCGTGATTCCAGACGCAAGCTGGATGCAGAGAAAAAGGTGGTTGAGGCTGAGCTTGCAGAGCTCTCGCGCGAGCACACAGATCTGAACAAATCGCACGAGCGCTTAAAGCGCCAGATGGCCAGCCTGAGCACGGCACGTGACAAGCTGCAGGCGAGCAAGGCGGAACTGGAGCAGGGTATTGCCGAGCGCGATCGCGCCGTGCGAGACCTGAACAATCGCGTTGCCGAACTGGGCGACGAGGTGACTCGTCTGCAGGTTGATACCAACTGGGAGGTGGCCGAGCACGCACAGCGCAGCAATGAGCTCAGCGAGCAGATCGCCTCACTGATCGGCGAACGCGATCAACTGCAGGTGGCGGCGCGTCAAAAGGGGCTGCAGTTGCAAAGCACAGAGGCCGAGTTGCAGGAGCTGGGTGAGTCTGCCAGTGCTGCCAACGCCGAAATTGATCGCCTGGAAGCGCAGATTGCCGACTATCGACAGCGCTTGAGCGCCGCAGAGCAGGCCGAGCTTGCCGCCAACGAAAAGGCCAAGCAGCTGGGTATCGAGCTGGCCGAAACCAAAGGCGATCTGAGAATTGCCCAGAGCGAGCTCAATGTGCTGCTGCGTGAGAAAAGTGCCGCGGAAGCCGAGCGCGATGCGATTCTGGCCGACGCCGAAAAGCTCAGTCAGTCGCTGACTCGCGAGCTCGAGGCAGCGAAACTTGAGAACGTAACCGTACAGCAGACCCGTGCGGACAACTCTGTGCCGATCCGCCTTGGCAACGCCGACTTCTTCAAGCCCGGTAGTGCGAAACTGACGGCAGAGGGTAGCGCCAACCTGAAGAAGCTGGCCGGAATTATCGCGACTTTTGAGGATCGTCGCATCGTGGTGGAAGGTCACACTGACACCGTGCCGATCGGCGTCAAGTTGCGCTACCGTTTTGAGAGCAACTGGGAGCTGTCGGTTGCGCGTGCGGCCGCTGCGGTTCGACACATGCAAAACCAGTCGAACATCGATCCGACCATTTTGTCAGCCGTCGGCTACGGCGAATACAAACCGATGGCATCGAACGATACGCCAGAGGGTCGCAAGATGAATCGCCGTGTTGAGGTGGTGCTGTATCCGATCGAAAAAGAACACACGATCTACAGTGTGATTGATGAATAAGGGCTAACGAGCTGCTGTACTTGGCAAACGCCCGGTCTTGTCCCGGGCGTTTTGCTTTCTGCGCCGTGGTATGGGGCAGGCGGTAAACTGTCGCGTACGCTCACTGGCACTGCGTGTTAACATTCGCGACTGGTTGATACGGCTGGGGCGAGTCGCTTGGTTGAAAAAACGCAAGATTCGATATTTGGCACTGACTACCTGCAGGCGCGAACCGATAGTATTCAACAGGCCGGCAGTGTAGCGCTTGACGATATCGACGTCAGTGACGGCTACCTGTTTCGCAATGACAGTGTCGGCGCCTACTTTGCGCGTCTGCGGGCCGAGGCGCCAGTGCACTATTGCAGCAGCAGTCGCTTTGGACCCTACTGGTCAATCACGCGCTATCAGGATATCAAACAGGTCGAGCTGAACCATCAGGTTTTCTCTTCTGATCAGCGGCACGGTGGTATTACGCTCGCCTCGCCGATGAGCAGCATTCAGCTTGCAAGCTTTATCGCGATGGATCCGCCTGAGCACGACGCGCAGCGCAAGACTGTGAAATCGGTGGGCATGCCGTCGAGTCTCGCCAACCTGGAACCTTTGATTCGCCAACGCGTGTGTAGCCTGCTGGACAGCCTGCCTGTCGATGAAGAGTTCGACTGGGTAGAACAAGTGTCAGTCAATCTGACTACTCAAATGCTCGCCACGCTGTTCGACTTCCCGTTCGAGGAGCGCAGCAAACTGACCTGGTGGTCGGATATCGCGACCGGACATCCGAAGGACGACGGACCGGTCACCTCGGCCGAAATGCAGGCGCAAGAGCTGGACGAATGTTTTCGTTATTTCCGCAAGCTGTGGGATGTACGCAAAGCCCAGCCACCGCAGGGTGATCTTATTTCAATGATGGCGCACTCCGAAGCCACGCAGGGCATGTCGGATGCCGAATTTGGTGGCAATCTGTTGCTGTTGATCGTCGGTGGAAATGACACCACGCGCAATTCGATGAGCGGGGGTGTGCTGGCCTTGAATGAGCATCCAGAGCAATATCAAAAGCTCAAACAGAATCCATCGCTGGTGAAATCGCTGGTGCCCGAGATCATTCGCTGGCAGACGCCGCTGGCGCACATGGCCAGAACCGCATTGGAAGATATCGAGTTTGGCGGCCAGGCCATTCGTCGCGGCGATAGAGTAGCGCTATGGTATCTGTCGGCCAATCGCGATGATGACGTGATCGATCGCGCCGATGAATTTATCGTTGATCGCGACAACCCTCGACGACATTTGTCGTTTGGCTATGGCATTCATCATTGCATGGGTAGCATGCTGGCCGAGTTACAGCTGCAGATTCTGTGGGAGGAACTGCTACCACGTTTTGAGTGGATAACAGTGACTGGTCAGCCACAGCGCACGCTGTCGAATTTTGTCCACGGTTTTACGCGCCTACCGGTCACCTTGCGCAAGTAACGTCGATCAATGCGATCAGAGGCGATGTCGCCCCTGATCGCGTCTTTGCAAAGCGTGATCACGCACGCTGCAGGGTCACGTCGCCATCGGCGTGGACGAAGGCTGCCAATTGAATTGAGCGGCATTGGTCGGCATCACTCACCTGACAGGCGCCCGAATCACTGCGCAGTGGATGTTGCGCACGTGTGGCCCCGCGAACCGAATGAGTCCAGGCGTGGTTGGGCCAGATTTCCAGCTGTTCCTTGCCGCGCTGCTGACGTGACAGCAGTGAGTGCAGATCCAGCACTTTGTTTTGATATTGCACGTAACGCGGCTCGAATGCGCGCACGACCAGCGGTTGTTCGGTTAGATTTTCCATCAACACCCAGTCGTCGAGATCTTCTCGGTTAAGCTGTATGTTGATCGTGAGGTTGTGGTGGGTCGATTCGGCAGGTGAAGCAGCGCCGGCTGCGCCATCGAGTTGATGGGTCGCAGATGACATAGCGGGAAAGCCTGCCATGGTGCCTGCCCCCACAGTCGCGCCAAGGGTTTTCAGGGTTTTGCGTTTTTTAAGGTCGGGCTGATCGCCGATATTATTGGGCGTTTCGTTGCTCAAACTGCATCTCCAATGCGTCTACACCGCACCAATATTGAGCACTTGCGGCGCGAACACCATCGGAAAAATGTTGACAACTGTGTCGCTGCAACCGGCGATAACGGGATAATCAGCGCTCGTTTGCGAGATTTTTGGCTATAGCCGGGGCCGCTTCGCAAATGAAATCCATCACCTGATGCCCGTAGGCTATTGCCTCGTTGTGGTTGTTGCGCCAGTCTGGCACCACTTCATCAACATCCGGCATTGGCAAGTCCTTGCCATAGGCGAATTGGCTGAAAAGCGGAAGTGTGTTGCCGAAACGTTCGGCAATCGTATGCACGTGTGCATGATCCATCGCGATTGCATGGTCGGCCTGCGCGAGTATTTCGCGTGTGATGATCGTAGGCCTGTGAGCGGATATATCGATATTGATGGCCTGCAGGTAGTCCCGTACAAACGGTACGATCGGGTGTGGCGCCTCGATGGTGCCGGCGGAGCTGACAACAATATCCGAGTTTGCGCCCAGCGCTGCACGCAGACTGTATTCAGCAGTCATGCTTCTGAAGATATTTCCGGTACAGATGAAAAGTACGTGCATGCTTCGTTTGCCCGTCACAGCGTCGCGAGATCGGCCTTGTCGAACGCGCGCAGCGAATCGCTATTGCCATCGCGAATCCGGTTGGCCCAATCGGGGTTGCTGATCATGGCGCGGCCAACCGCGGCGAGATCGAATTCATCGTTGCCCAGTCGTTCGATTAACTCATCCAGGCCCGCGGGATTGGCATTGCTGAAGCCACGTTTTTCTTCATCGACAAATCCTGTGTCCAGTCCAATGCTGCCGACGGTGATCGTCGATTTAGCGGTCAGCTGTTTAACCCAACCAGCCAGATTCAGATCGCTGCCTTCGAATTCGGGCTCCCAGAAGCGACGTTGACTGCAGTGGAAAACATCGACGCCCGCATCGACAAGCGGCGTGAGAAACGCCTCCAGTTGTGCAGGGGTGTCTGCAAGTTTTGCACTGTAGTCCTGCATTTTCCACTGTGACCAGCGCAGAATCAGTGGCAGGTCTGGAGATATTTCTGCACGTATGGCGCGAATGATTTCAATCGCGAATTGCGATTTGTTTGTACCGTAGGAATCGGTGCGCAGATTGGTGCCCGGCCAGAAGAATTGGTCGATCAGATAGCCATGTGCGCCATGAATTTCGATTGCATCAAAACCGATCGATTGTGCGTCTTTGGCCGCAGTGGCAAAAGCCTGTACCACATCATCGATATCGCGGGTCGTCATTTCATGGCCGGTCTTTTTACCTGGACGCGCATAGCCGGAAGGACCGTAGCCCGGCACATCGGGATCGGGTTCTGTGCCCGGGCGGCGAACACTGCCGACGTGCCACAGTTGCGGTGCAATCTTGCCACCGGCGTCGTGAACGGCCTCGACTACCTGTCGCCAGCCCGCCAGCGATTTCTCGCCGTAAATATAGGGTACGTCAGGGTAGCCATTGGCAGCCGGGTGACCGACGCAGGTACCTTCAGTGATGATTAGGCCAGCACCGCCTTGTGCGCGCTGACGGTAGTATTGCGCAACGGCTGCGTGGGCGATGTTTCCCGGTGACAGTGAGCGCGTCATCGGTGCCATTACGATGCGGTTGGCCAGTGCCAGAGTGCCGATCTGCAACGGCTGAAACAGGGGGTTGTCATTCACTATGGGCTTTTCCCGAAATGGTACGGTGCTCGACAGGTTGCTGCATGTCGGTGTGCTTGCTCTCCGCCAGCACCCAGTTGCGAAATGTGTCAAGCGTGGGGTGACTGGTTTGCCGTGGGTAAACCAGGTAATAGGCGAACTCCGATGGCAGCGTGAGTGCGAAAGGTTTAACCAGACGTCCAGCCGCGAGGTCGTCTGCGGCAAGAATACCACGTGCCAGCGCCACGCCCTGTCCATCGATGGCCGCCTGCAGCAACATGCTGGAATCACTGATATAAAGTCCGCGGCTGACATCGACGTTGTCGATGCTCGCCGCCAGCAGCCAGGTACGCCAGTCGCTGATGTGATCATCGTGCAGCAGTGTGTGCTGGGTGAGTTGTTGCGGGCTGTCCAGCGGATGGTCACCTTCAAGCAGCGTAGGGCTGCAGACCGGGAACAGATCTTCAGACATCAGCCATTCGGAGGTCATGCCGGTGTAGTGACCCCGGCCGGAGCGAATAGCGACATCAACTCCATCGCGTTCGAAGTCGACCAGGTGCTCGGCCGGTGCCAGACGCAGATTGACGTTCGGGTTGGCTTTGATAAATCGCCCCAGTCGCGGCACCAGCCATCGTGCACTGAACGATGGCAGCGCGGTGACTGTGAAGGTGTCGGGTGTGTCACCGGCTGTCAATCGGCGCGTGGCCTCGTCCAGCAGATCGAAGGCCTGTCGAACCTCGGGCAGGTAACGTCGGCCGGTTTCCGTCAATTGCAGTGCGCGGTTCTGGCGCTTGAACAGTTGCACACCCAGGTGTTCCTCAAGGTGTTTTACCTGGTGGCTGACAGCTGCCTGGGTAACCGAGAGTTCCTTTGCAGACGTAGTGAAGCTTAAGTGGCGTGCCGCGGCCTCGAAGGCGCGCAGAGCGTTGAGCGGAGGCAGTTTTCTATTCATTAGAAAAACTAGATCGTCGCATGAAAAATGATCGTTTGTGGCAGACGCCCGTCGAGTCTAAATTGATATTGTCGGCAGGGAAAAACCCTTAGGCCGGCACGGTTCATCAATTGCAAACAGCAGGGAATGACAATGGCCACAGTACCGGAAGTATCACTCGACAGGCAAGCGCTATCCGCGGTTGTATCTCAATCCAGAACTGGCGGTGTGCGGCAGTACAAAACTACGCACAATACCGTGCTCGGTCTTTTTAGTCTGTGGCTTGATCGTGTAGAACAGCGACGATGCCTGAGCCAGCTGTCCGATGAACTATTGCGTGATATCGGCATGACTCGATTCGACGCCGAGCGCGAGGCGGCAAAGTGGTTTTGGCAAAAATGAAAGGTCTGCAGTTGCTTGCCAGACAATTACTGACTGTTTATACACTAGTGTGCAAGCTGCAACAACGTGGAGCCAGGCGTCACTTCGGCGTTGGCCGAAGTATTCAATACCCAAAACGCTAAGTGGCTCTCTTTGGCAACGTAAGCGCGCCACCCTTTTCGGTGGCGCGTACAAAGGATGGCAGATTTTCTATGGTGTCGACGAATCTATCGATTGCCGGATAGCGCTGTGCAATCTCAATTCGGCTGCGTGCCGCCTGCAGCGGGAAGCTCATCTGCACGTCTGCAGCACTCATGTTTTCGCCACAGAAC
Organism: uncultured Granulosicoccaceae bacterium; assembly: GCA_964573105.1. Classification (GTDB taxonomy): domain Bacteria; phylum Pseudomonadota; class Gammaproteobacteria; order Granulosicoccales; family Granulosicoccaceae; genus CAKZSB01. The sequence goes on along the minus strand of CAZNIS010000004.1, from coordinate 116,121 downwards.
CATGAATTTGATTCAAGATGACCGTTGATGAATTCCAGATTGCGGTCAATGTTCGGCGCGAGGAAACTGCTGCGGATCTTGCCGGCGATTCCCCTGGTGATCGGCTTGATGAAAAAAGGTACCTTAGCCGACTCCACCCGCTGTACTACAAGCGAAAACACCATGTACGGCATCAACGTGCCTTCGGCGTAGTGCAGCCAGTAGGTGTATTGCCGCCGATCTGCTGTCCCGCTGGCCGGTCGCATTCGACCATCGTCGTAGACGTCGACGAGATATTCGATGATCGCACCGGTTTCGGCGATTACAATGTCGCCGTCAGTGATGACTGGTGCTTTGCCCAGTGGGTGTATGTGGAGCAGTTCCGGTGGCGCGAGGCTGGTTTTTGGGTCGCGCTGATAGTGCTTCACCTCATAGGCGACGCCGAGTTCTTCAAGCAGCCACAACACCCGCAAAGAGCGGGAGTTTTCCAGATGGTGAATGGTAATCATGGGCAGCTGTGCGGAGAAAGAGTTCGGCCGATTGTACGCGCAGATTTGCCTGGCAGGGTTAAAACCTTGGTCTGTTGGTTCCCGACGTGACAGATGCCGGGCGGGACGCCGGCCTCAACAGGCCAGGCGTCCTTGCGCTGGTTCTAGCTTGCGCGACGCAGAGGCATCTCATCGGCACGGCGCGCAGAACTGCTGTTCGGCATATGGTCGTTGACGATATCGCCGATCATCTCAGCGGTGATGGCCGACAGCGTCCAGCCCAGATGGCCGTGGCCGGTGTTGTAGAACACGCCCGGTCGCGCGCCTTTGCTGATGCGCGGCATCATGTTCGGCATCATCGGTCGCAGCCCTGACCAGGCGATGACCTTGTCGGTATCGATACTTGGAAAATAGGTGCGGCACCAGTCGATCAGGGGTTGAATCCGGTCGTTGCGGATGTCGTAGTTGACGCCGTTGAACTCTGCGGTGCCTGCGATTCTAAAGCGATCTGCGCCCAGTCTGCTTGTGACTATTTTTGCCGCGTCGTCCAGCAGGCTGACCCAGGGTGCTGCCTGCTGACTGTTTTCATCGTTGAGATTGACGGTGATCGAATATCCCTTGACCGGGTAGATGTTCACCCGATCACCCAGCTGTGCCGCCAGCGCGCGGCTCTCTATACCCGCACAAATGACGACGCCGTCGAACGCATCGCTATTGTCGAGCGGTGTCTCGCCGGGCACCTGCAGCGTCGACTTTACCTGTACGCCGCTGTCGCTGTGGATGAGTTCATGCACGCGGGTGTCGCAACGAAACTGCGCACCGGCGCGCAGGCAGGCATCGGCCAGGCCACGCGTATATTTGTGAATATCGCCGGTGGCATCGTCGGGAGTGAAAAAACCACCGTAGAGATCGCCGGCGATCGTCGGTTCGATGTCGGCAATCTCCGTCGGTGTGACGGCGTGCCGGTTGAGGCCACCTTTGGCCAGCAGCTTGTTGACTCGCTCGGCGTGTTGGTAGTCTTTTTTGTTGTCGTAGATGTGCAGGATGCCGCGCGATTCAAAGTCGAAATCGATCTGTTCGCGGTGCGCCCAGGATTGCAGATGCTCGCGTGCGGCAATCGCCAGCCGCGCGGTCTCTATAGTGTTGTCCTCGTAGTGGCGAATGCTGCCGATGAATTCGGCCATCCACGACACCTTGTGCCAGTCCGGGCGCGGGTTGACCAGCAGCGGTGCGTCCTTGCGCAGCATCCAGCGCAGGCCCTTCAGTACCGTCGAGGTCTGCGTCCAGACTTCGGCGTTTGACGCTGAGAGCTGACCGCCATTGGCGAAGGAAGTTGCCATCGCGGGGTAGCGGTGGCGATCGAAAACTGTGACAGCGTAGCCGCGCTCGAGCAACGCGTAGCAGGTAGTGACGCCGGTAATGCCAGCGCCGATGACGGCGATAGTTTTCATGGTTCAGCTCCAGAGAACGGGAACAGGTGAGACCGCCTGATGGCGATCAGCTCTTTTTCCCATCTGTCTTGGAACCTGAGAGTGTCGGCAGAGGTTGAAAAACCTTGCACTACCCCTTCGGTGGACGCACGCGATTGGCGAGTCTCTCTCCAGATGTCGAACAGCGATGTGGTCCTTTTGCCTGAGAGTTTCCTGGGTGTTGCTCCTTCGGCGCCAGTGCAAGGCAGCGATGCCCGGACTGATCTCTCCCACAAGGTGTTTGCGCCGGTCACTGTCAGCAGTGGCGACACATCGACCGCGCAAGGGTGAATCAATCGGCTCTATTTTGCAAGCGTGCTGCAGAATTTTGTGTTTCTTTTCAATCTATTGGCTTGCGAGCACACCTGATGTGAGGCGCAAGTCAGGGCGCAGCGGGCGCGAGATCGTGCTGCGGATACGGGGTGTGTCTGGAGGGTGGCGCTATTCCGAACGATGATTTTTGTAAAGATTGAGAATTGAATTGTAACGATTTGGCAACGTGATAGAGTCTCGCTGGGAATGCAAGCCATCAATCAACCCTGAACAATGAATACATCCGCCGCACCGCTATCGATCTCCCGACCTGAGCACGAGGCCCATGCCATGCTCGATCAGCGATGGGCGGGTCATCTGGCCAGTTGGCAGGCGCTGGTCGGGGCCGATTTGGGTCAGCGCCACCTGATTATGATCTCCGACGACTGCATAGACGAGCTGGATCAGGCGCTGACTCGCGGCATCAGCTTGGATACCCGACGTGCTGAGCTGATCGAGGCGCTGCCGTGCTGCGCCGCACTGGCGATGGATCTGCGCACAGAGCTCTTCGAGCGAAGCGGTTTTGTGGTGCTTGATCGACTGCCCGTCAAGCGTTATGAGGCTGCCCAGAACAAGCAGCTGGCGGGATTGCTTGGCAGTCTGATCTCGCCGTTGATGGCGCAGGATCGAGCCGGTACCCGGCTGTACGATGTTCTGGACAATGGCGGCGCCGACGGTGCCATCAGGCGGTCAAAGACCAATCAGGCGCAACCGTTTCATACCGATGGGGCGTGGCTGCAGCCGCCGCCGGCACTGATCGGGTTGTTCTGTATTCAGCCGGCGCTGTCCGGTGGCAGCAGCCAACTGGCCAGCCTGCCCGTGGCACTGTCCAGACTTGTGCAAGAGGACGACAGTATCGACCTCGATGAACTGTTTGCCCCGGTCTATTGGAACTGCATGGGTGAACAACGGGAAGGGGCGTTGCCGTACAGTCGTCTGCCGGTTCTCGATTCTGAATCACCCTCGGCGGCGTTGCGCTACTACGTCGACTACGTGCGCACCGGCAGCAAGCTTGCGGGCCAGACGGTCGCGCCGCACATCGAGAGTCTTTTCAGACGCATCGACCAGGCGCTGGCAGACACGGCGATCAAGCCGTTTGGTCTGCAAGCCGGTCAGCTACAGTATGTCAACAACGGCTGGCTGGTGCACGCGCGCGGCGCGTTTTCAGACCTTGAGGTGGGTGAGCGTGGACGCCACCTGGTGAGAATCTGGAACGAATATCCGTGAGTAGCCGGCGCGACCGCCGCGCGGTAAGGACACATCGGCATTCATTGCGGCTTTATACAACGTTCACAGCCGGATGGCAGGATTGGTCGGTTGCGGCGTGCCAAATTGACGCACTGCAGCTCGCGGTTGTGTGTCGACGATGATCTCGCCCAGTCAGATGCTCGTGGCGGCCGCGATACTTTTTGTCGCCTATCTGGTGCGCGGTATCGCCGGTTTTGGATCAGGGTTGATCTCGATACCGCTGCTCGCGCTGATGCTGCCACTGAAAATAGTAGTGCCGATTGTAGTGTTTCTGGATTTGATCGGATCAGCGGCACAGGGTGTCAGCAGCCGACGCAGTATTCGCTGGTCGGTGCTGGTGCCGTTGCTGCCCTTTACGTTGGCTGGTATCGCTCTGGCACTTTATTTTTTTAACTCAGTAGATACCGCAGTACTGAATGTATCACTGGGTATCTTCGTGATGTTTTTTGCCATATACCAGTTGTTGCCGATTCCCGATCTGCGCGGTGGCCCTGTGATGGCATTTCCGTTTGGTCTGCTGGGTGGTTTGCTCGGCACGCTGTTCGGTACTGGCGGCCCGTTTTACGTGATGTACCTCAATATGCGATCACTGTCGAAAGAGGCCTTTCGCGCGAGTTTTGCCAGTTATTTTCTGATCGATGGGGCAGTGCGCATTGGCGTATACATCGTGGGCCTGAGTTTGTTGAATCAGCAATTTCTGATCGTGCTGCTGATGGCATTGCCGCCGTTTGCACTGGGCCTCTATTGTGGAGGTCGCGTACATCGAGAGATTCCGGCGTCGACCTTCAAGAAGTTCATCTCGCTGCTGCTGATCGCCAGTGGTTCTGCACTTATTCTGCATCACTAAGAATATTGCGCACCGATTGCTTGACGCCGTTCGGATTACCAGCGGTTTCTTTTCGCCGGGTTTCAAGTCCGGATTTATACAAACGATACAAGTCTGGTACTCGTCGCTGCCAGCGCGGAGCACAACTTTAATATGACTAAGGGTAGTTACTGATAGTCGAGCACCAGGACAGAGCAATGAAACCTGCAAGGCGGTACCGGAACCAAAGTCGTTCGAATCGCATACCAGGCGTTACTCGCTGGAGTTCGACACTCGCTGTAAAAGGAGCACTGGCCATCTCGCTGCTGGCGGGGGCATTGCCCATCAGTTCGGCTGAAGATTTGCCAAAGTGTCTGTATATCTCGTCTTACCACAAGGGCTATGCATGGTCAGACGGGGTGGAGGAAGGTGTAAGGCAGGTACTGGATGGCAAATGTGAGTTGCGTCAGTTCGATATGGACACCAAGCGCAACAAAAGCAAAGCGTACAAAGAGGCCGCGGGGCTTCGCGCGAGAGAACTGATCGAGCGCTGGCGGCCCGATGTGGTGATCACCTCTGACGACAATGCCGCGAAGTATTTGATCGTCCCTTACTACCGTGACGCTGACGTACCGTTTGTTTTTAACGGCGTTAACTGGACCGTCGATGAATACGGTTTCCCGTTCAGCAACGTCACCGGCATTGTTGAAGTGGCACCGATCAAGCCGATGCTGCAAGAGGCGATGAAAATCGCCGGTGGCAGTCGCGGCGTCTACCTCGGTGCCAACACCCTGACCGAAGAAAAAAACTACTCCAGAATCGCACGCGGCGCCAAGCGTCTCAACAGCGAGCTGGACAAAAAACTGGTCAGCACCTTTGCCGAGTGGAAGGCGGCGTTCGAATTAGCGCACCAGCAGGCAGATTACATCGTCATGGGCAGCAACTCGGGTATTGCCGAGTGGGATGACAAAGACGCGCGAGGTTTTTCAGTCGAACACGCAAAGGTGATCAGCGTCACCAACCACAAGTGGATGATGGATGTCACCGCACTGGGTTATACCAAAATCCCCCAGGAGCACGGGCAGTGGGCGGCTGAGGCGGGTCTGGCGATTCTGGATGGTACTTCACCGGCTGACATTCCCATCATCACGAACCGCAAGTGGGATCTGTGGATCAACCAGCAGCTGGTCGATGTGACCGGTGAATCCTTGTCTGACCGTTTCACCCGGAAGGCGAAGAAGCTGGTCATGGCAGAAGACTGATCGATGTCCAAAGAACAGGGGCTGAGCCTGTTCAAGCCTCACGAACGGGTACTCTTCGCGCTGGTCGCGATATTGTTGACACTATTGATCGGCGGCTGGTCGTTGCACAAGTCAGCCGCTGCAAGCTATCAGCAGGCCAGTCGCAGCGCTGACGAGCTGACGCAAAAACTGTATGAGCACGTCGGCGTGGTCAACAGTATTGTCGGTTCATTGTCGGTGCTGCATCAGGTGGCAAGCGACATCGGGGGCGATGAGCTCGAAATTTTTGCCGAGGATGCACTGGAGGCGACACCGATTGTGTCGTCCATCGGGCGCTTTGATCGCGTGCCGGTCGGGGATCTGGAATTCTTCGTCGAGGAGATGGCCGAGCGCGGCGTGTATCGGTTCGAGCTTAAGGAACTAGTGGCCGATGGGTCAATGCGCGAGCCGGGCATGCGTTCGTACCACGATCCCATCGTGCGACTGGTGCCTTTCAGTCCGTCGCTGGCGTCGCTGGTGGGTGTGGATTTTTCAAGCACAGCGCGACTGTCAACGGCGTTATCGCGCTCAATAGAGGCGCGCGCACCGGCGTTGGTCGAACAACCGGCGGGCTGGCCTGGCAACGCTGGCGTGATGCTGGTGCACGCCACTTATCTCGGGCGCTATGTGCCGGATTCTGCCGCCGAGCGTCAGGCACAGACCGACGGTGGGTTTTTCCTTGAACTGGATGCTGCGCGATTGCTGCGTGAGGTGGTGGGCGAAACCCGTGGCCTGGCGGTAGGCATTCGCTTTGCCGAGTCGGCCAATCAGCCAGCGCTGCCTGGTACCCTGGCAGCCCAGGCACATCAAACCGATACCGAACGCTTTTTGAAAGCTGCGTTTCCCGGCGTCAGCAGAGTATTCAGGGCAGGTGTTGGCGCCAGCTCACTGCTGGTGGAAGTGCGTTCACCCGATGGCCTGCCGCGCGCAGCGCTGCGCACCGCGGCGCTGAGAATGTTGCTGGCGGCGTTGGCGATCATGGTGGTAGCGGTGCTGGTGCACGCGCGTCGAGTCAGTGACCGTGAACGTATACTGTCTGAGCTTTCTCTAGAGCGAGAGCGCGAGATCGCACTGACGACGCTCGAGGCGATCAGCGATGCGGTGATCACGGCTGATGCCAGCGGTAGTATCTCTTATGTCAACCCGGCGGCCGAGAGCCTGCTCGCACTGCCGGCCGACAATCTGATTGGCCAACCCGTCAGTGCGACGCTTCGTCTTGAGCGGGAGGGCAATCATGAATCTGCCGTGGCGAGCGCGTTCGATCTGGACGCAGCGCTGAGTCAGTGTACGATCCAGAAGCTGCCTGAGCTTAAACTCTACGATAACAGCGAACAAGCGATTCAAGTGGATAGCGTTGTGTCCCCTTTTTGTGCCGGCGAAGACGATGATGGCAGTGGCAATAGCGGCGCCGCCATTGTCATGCGCGATGTCAGCGTCGAACGCGAATTGTCACGCGAGCTGGAGTATCGCGCCACCCACGATGCGCTGACTGGCCTCGCCAATCGCTATGTTTTTGAAATGCGTTTGCGTGAGATGATCGCAGCGTCGCAGGACGACCGGCAACAGCATGCGATCTGCTACATCGACCTGGATCAATTCAAACTGGTCAACGACACTTGCGGGCACTCAGCGGGTGACAAGCTGCTATCGCAGGTAGCGACCATGCTGAACAAAATAGTCAGAGCCAACGACACCATCGCACGACTGGGCGGTGATGAATTTGGCATGCTGATTCGCGATTGCGAAGAACGCGAGGCCGAGTCACTGGCGCGTCGCCTGCACGATCTTTTTCAGGACTTCTACTTTCGCGACGGCGAGCAGTTGTTTGCGATCCGCGCCAGCATCGGTTTTGTCTATATCAACGGCCAGTACGACAGCCTCGAAGAAGTCATGGCGGCCGCCGATATTGCCTGCTACTCGGCCAAGGACCGTGGCCGCAATGAGTTGCACATCTATCGTCCCGCCTGCGAGGAGACGTCGAGTCGAAAGGGCGAGATGCTGCTGCTGCCCAAGCTGCAGAACGCACTGCGCTCTGACAGCTTCCGCTTGTTTGTGCAGCCAATTGCGAAAATCGAAGCCGACGGCCTGACTGCCGATTGCCACTACGAAGTGCTGCTGCGGATGGTCGAAGAGGATGGCACGCTGGTGACGCCATTTCAGTTGATCGTGGCGGCAGAGCGCTACGATCTGATGCGCGATATCGATCGCTGGGTGATCAGCCATGCGTTCGGCCTGATCGCAGAAATGCGTGATTTGCTGGGTGATGACGTGCCGCGATTTTCGATCAATCTGTCTGGCCAGTCGACGGTGGATTCGGAATTGATCACCTACATCGGTGACAAGATTGATCAGACCGGTGTTGATCCGCAGCGACTGTGTTTTGAGATCACCGAAACCAGTGCGATTGCGAATATGCAACATGCGACAGGGCTTCTGGATTTTCTACACGAACTGGGCTGCAAGCTGGCACTGGATGATTTTGGCTCTGGGGTCAGCTCGTTTGGCTATCTCAAGAAGCTGCCAGTCGACGTCCTGAAAATCGATGGCCAGTTTATCCGTGATATCGAAACCTGCGAAGTGAATCTGGAGATGGTGCGTTGTATTCAGCGGGTGGCCGATTTGCTGCAGATCGATACCGTAGCCGAGTTTGTTGAAAATGGTGCCATTGTGGATCAGCTGCGCGAACTGGGAGTAGACTACGCTCAGGGTTATCACGTCAGTAAACCGTTTGCCTTTGAAGAGCTGCTGCAACGGCACAGAGGCAGGGCAGCGGCCTGATTGTTATAGTTGACATAGCATCTTGACGGTGATCCGGGGTGGACCACCCTGCGCATTTGTCGCTGCGATCAACGGGCGATAGACAGCGGTTGAAACAGGTATAATTGCGCGTTCCAGGCACGACTTTGCCCGCTTTCCGGTAGCAACACGGTTGCCACTCTGCTCTTTAGTTTCAGCACCAGTACTGTCAATGAACGCATTCAAATCAGACTTTCTGCAGACCCTTGCGGCGCGCGGATTTATTCATCAGACGTCCGATGACGACGGCCTCGACAAGCTGTTCGCAAGCCAAACCGTCACCGGTTATATCGGATTTGACGCCACCGCCACCAGTCTGCACGCGGGCTCGCTGATCCAGATTATGATGCTCTACTGGATGCAGCAGACCGGCCATCGGCCGATCGCATTGATGGGTGGCGGCACCTCGATGATCGGCGATCCGTCTTTCAAGGACGAAGCGCGAAAAATGCTCACCGCCGAAGGCATTGAAAGCAACCTGGTGGGCATCAGGCAGGCGTTTAGCAGCTACCTCGACTTTACCGATCAGGGCGGCAACGCGCTGATGATCAATAACGCCGACTGGTTGATGGACATCAACTACGTAGAATTTCTGCGCGACGTGGGGCGACACTTTTCAGTCAACCGCATGCTGTCGTTTGATTCGGTCAAGCTGCGGCTGGATCGCGAGCAATCGCTGTCGTTTCTGGAATTCAACTACATGATTCTGCAGGCCTACGATTTTGTTGAGCTTGCCAAACGCTGCGACTGCTCGCTGCAGATGGGTGGATCGGATCAGTGGGGCAATATTGTCAACGGTATTGAGCTGGGCAGACGTATGCACGGCATGCAGCTTTTCGCACTCACCTCACCGCTGCTGACGACCTCGTCGGGCGCCAAGATGGGCAAGACGGCCAGTGGCGCTGTGTGGTTAAACGCCGATATGCTGAGCCCCTACGATTTCTGGCAGTTCTGGCGCAACACCGAAGACGCCGATGTCGAACGATTCCTGAAGCTCTACACCGCACTGCCACTGGATGAAATTGCCCGGCTTGGCGCGCTGCAGGGTGTCGAGATGAACGAGGCAAAAAAAGTGCTCGCCACCGAAGTCACCGCCATGCTGCACGGCCGGGACGCAGCAGAGCAGGCGGCGGAGACAGCCAGACAAACCTTTGAGCAGGGGCAGACAGCCGCAGATTTGCCGTCGATCGAAATCGCCGCAGCGGAACTGTCAGCCGGTACCGGCCTGCTTAGCCTGATGGTGCAGGGTGGACTTGCCGCCAGTAATGGCGAGGCGCGGCGCAGCGTCAAGGGTGGTGCGGTCAAGGTCAATGATCAGCCTGTCAGCGACGAGCGCATGACCATTGATGACAGCCAGCTGCAGGATGGCGTGGTCAAACTGTCGTTTGGCAAAAAGCGCCACGTGCTGATCAGGCCCGTGTGATCAAGCCATGAGCGAAATACTGATATTCGACGAGTCATGGCAGCGCGTCGGTGCACAGATCACCGAGCGTTATCCGCAGGTCACACCGGTGCTGTGGCAGGTCGATGGCAGTCTGCAAAGAAATGGTTCCATAGTCAGTGCGGCCGAGGTGGCACCGCAGGCGGGCTGGGTCAGCTTTGACGTGATGCGCGCCAAACTCATGAAACCCTACTGTGAGGCGCTGGCGAGCTTTAGCTCAATGCAGTGGATACAAACGCTCAACGCGGGCCTGGACCATCCGCTGTACCAGATGCTGTCACAGCATGGCATTCGCATCAGTAAAAGTGGCGCGCAGGCGCTGCCGATTGCCGAGTACGTACTGGGCTATGCACTTTTCCACACACAGGGGATGCAGCAGCGTCAGTCCCAACAGCATAGCAAGACCTGGAAGATGCAGCGCTTTGCCGAGCTGGCCGGCAGTCAATGGCTGATCGCAGGCTTTGGACACATCGGCAAAGCAGTGGCGAAGCGAGCCAGAGCATTCGATGCTCAAATCGTAGCGGTGCGACAATCGGATACGCAGGATCCACTGGCCGATCGCACGATCTCGCAAGCACAGCTGATCGATGAGTTGCCACATTCAGACGTTGTTGTGCTGGCCTGCCCGCACACGCCACAGACCGATCGCATGGTCGACAACCAGTTTTTATCTGCGATGAAATCCGGTTCACTGCTGATCAATGTGGCGCGAGGAGCACTGGTGGATGAATCGGCACTGATGGCGGCACTGGATGCCGGCACCCCGGCGCGAGCTGTGCTGGATGTATTCGATACCGAACCGTTACCGACCGACCATGCGCTGTGGGATCACCCCGG
>CAZNIS010000004.1:77193-105366 GCA_964573105.1 uncultured Granulosicoccaceae bacterium | reverse complement strand
TGCAGCTGCTCGATATCGATGGGCAACCAGCGGCCGGCGTAGGCTTTGCCGTTTACGCTGCGGTAGATGCGGCGCTGGATGAAGACATGCGCGAGCCGTTCGCCGAGGAACTGGAAGGACTGTCTCCGTATTTACAATCGGTCTCTGCCAGTGATGGCAGTGCGACCGGTGAATTGCAGCTGCCCGGTCACGTCGCGGCCAAGGGCTACGTCTATGTGGTGACGCAATTGATGGGCGTTGCGGCCGTCGCCTATGTGCCGATCACCCAAGAGGTGGATGGTTTTCAGGCCAACGGAACATTCGGGCCGGAAACCGACGAGGCGGTGCTGGCACTCGATGCCGTGCCGGCCAATGATTCAACCCGTCGCCAGGTACTTGGCAACGCTGCATCAGGCGATTACTTTCTGCAGCCGTTTTTCACCAGCTACAACTACTGGTACGGTCATCCTCAAGGCATACGCAGAGCGGGTGCCTGCGATATGGAGACCATGGTCGCTGGTGATCTGTGCAACATCAGCGTGCAGAGCGATACGCTGAAAATGATTGGTGAGGCGCTGCCGGAAGGCGGCACACCGGCAACACGTTTTCTCAATGCCGATGCCTCTGGCAGCAATCTCGAATTCTCCCGCCCCGCCAAAGTGATGGTGTCTTTTCTGCACGAGGGTGCGGGCTATCGCAACACGTTTGGTTTTTTCTCCTACGATCCGGCCAATCCGCCGGCCAGCCACGACGAGGTGGATACCGCAAAAGTGCTATTCCCGAACACCTCACTGGCCGGTAGTGGTGGCGGTTTGCGTTCTGGCGCGAGTATTTTCCTGGGCGAGATCGATCCGGCAAACGGCGACGCCGGTCTAGGTTTCTGGCTCGCAGCCAACGGCTGGTCTTCGGGTCGCGGTCGAGGCTACAACGGCCATCACTTCTATACCTTGTCTGATCTGAATCCCGAAAGCCACGAAGCGGATCGCAAACACATTGTGATGCTGGGTGAAGAGGTGGATCTGGCGCAAAACACGCGGCGGTTCTGGCTGGGTTTTGAGGATATTCGCCTCGACTACAGCTACAGCGATAAAGACTACAACGATCTGATCGTGCAGGTTGAAGTCTCGCCGGCCGATGCGCTGGCCAATAGTGCGAGCATTCCGGTGCTGTCAAACGATGATGCCGCCGTCGATGCTGATGAAGATGGCGTGACAGACACAACCGACATCGACGACAACGACGCAAGCCGCGCCTTCGAGCAGTACTATCCGGGTGAGAACGAGTGGGGCACACTGCTGGCTGAAGACAACTGGCCGCTGCAGGGTGACTACGACATGAACGACATGGTGGTGCGCTATCGGGTTCGCGAAGTGCTGAACAGCGGCGGACAGATCAAAGACGTTGAAATCGAATACCAGTTGCAGGCGCGCGGCGCGGCCTTTCACAATGGCTTTGCCGTCTCACTGGGTGACTCGGTATTCGCCGATAACGTCGAGTCCGTCACCCTGAATGGCGAATCAATCGATCCGATCGCCGATGCGGTCTATCTTAATTACTCGATATTCGACGATGCCTGGGCACACACCTGGCAGGGCGGCAGTGCAGAGTGCTGGACCTTTCACACCCTGCCGGGTTGCGATTCCAGCGATGTCAGCAGTTTCGATTTTCAGTTGACGTTTGCCAATCCGGTCGAGCGTTCGGCACTGGGTGCAGCGCCGTACAATCCGTATCTGTACGCCCACAAAGTGGGGCCGGATCTGGCGGGCTACACGCGCCTGAATGCCCTTGGAGGTGAGATCTATCGCGACAACGGCAGCGTACGCGACATCGAGATCCATCTGCCGCACCACAGACCAACCAGCGGTCAGGACCTGTCACTGTTCGGTGCTGGGGATGATGCATCTAATGGCGTTGACACCTTCTACATTAACAACAGCAATCTGCCGTGGATGATCGACGTACCGTTTCCGATCGACTACCCGGCTGAATTTATCGATATCAGCCGCGCGTACCCCGCGTTTATCGACTGGGTGCAAAGCGGTGGCGAGGAGGCCAGAGACTGGTACAGACGCCCTGCTGATGCACCGGATCTGACGTTCGTGACGGGTAGCGCGACTCGTTAGTCGTTGCCTGACAGATGTGGAAAAAGGGGCCGCAATGGCCCCTTTTTCGTTTGCAGCGATGATGCTGCCATCAGGCAGCCGCGGCTTGCGGGGTCAGGGGAGCACGCTGTGGACGGCGGCCCCAGGCGCTTGTCAGCGCATGGCCGAGGGACTGCCACATTTCCCGGATGGCAGCCGAGCGAACCGCTTCGATGCTGCCACGCGTGGGATAGATAGCCGCGTCCAGTGTTTCCAGAGACAGTTGATCGTTGATTGAATGGCGCATTGAAATTCTCCTTTTGGGGGTGGTGCCGTTTGGCTTGAGATCAATATAGGCTTGCGGCCCGTGCCTATAAATCTGCTATTGTGCGAAACACCTTTGCATCAAACGCAATAATGATCTCTACCAGCTCGCTGCAGATATTCGTCGCCGTCGTCGAGGCTGGCAGCTTTTCCACGGCAGCCCGCAAGCTTGGGCTGGCCGCCTCGTCGGTATCGCGGCAGATCACGCAACTGGAGCAAGAGCTGCAGGCGATGCTGTTCATTCGCACCACGCGCACACTGTCGCTGACCGAGGCCGGCGAGATTTTCAACACCCGCGCGCAGCGCATACTGGCGGACCTTGCGGAGGCTGGTCAGGCGGTGCGCGACTTTGATCAGTCACCGGCTGGCGTATTGCGGATCAGCGCACCGACGGTGCTGGGGCGGCTGCATGTGGTGCCGACTCTGGCCCGTTATCTTCAGCGCTGGCCAGAGGTCACAGCCGAGGTGCAGTTGTCCGACAGCATCGTCGATATCATCGGTGGCGGGATCGATGTCGCCGTGCGAATCGCCACGCTCGATGATTCATCGACGCTGGTGGCGCGCAAGCTGGCACCGATCAACCGGCGTGTCTATGCCAGCCCGGCATACATTGAACGGTTTGGTCAACCGCTACACCCGGAAGATCTGCAAAGCCACAACTGCCTGACCTTCGAGTTTGAGCAAGTGTCTTCACTGTGGCGGGCCGGCGCCAAGATCTGGCGCTTTCAGGGAGCGGATGGTCTACACGAGATTCTGGTTAGTGGCGCAATCAAGGCCAATTCGTCCGATGTGCTGGTGCGGGCGGCAATGGCCGGGCTCGGTATTATTCTGCTGGTCGACTGGATCGTCGCCGATCGGGTCGAAGAGGGGTCACTGGTGCCGCTTTTGGATGACTACATCGCCGCGCCATCAGATGGCGATGTGGCAGTCTATGCGGTCTATCCCGGTGGCCGGCGCGCGCCGGCCAAAGTCAAAATGTTTGTTGATGAACTGCAGCAGTATTTTGCAACCACCGAGATGTAGCTTGCGCGAGTGCCGCACGATTAGCACAGCGGCTCGATTGGCGAGGTGACTTCGGCACTTTTTTCAACCACCATCGCAGCCTTGAAACAACGCAACTCATCAAATGGCCGGGCAATCAGTTGCACGCCCTGTGGCAGTTGATTTTCGATCGTCACCGGCAGTGCGATGGCAGCTAAGCCCAACAGGTTGCACAGCTCGGTCAGTCGAAACGATCGGATGATCTGCTGAATATCCGCTTTTTGCGCTGTGTCGGCGCCGACCGCGAAAGGCTCCATGGTTGACACTGGCCCCAATATCAGTGGAAATGATTCCATCAGTTCGCGCCAGCGCCGCGCCACCACGTAGCGCTGTGCAATCGCGTCGCGATAGCTTGCACCATCGACGGTACGCTCCGTAAGTGCAGCACTTAGAAATGTTCGTGCGTCCGGGCTTAGCATGGACTGCATGTCTTCCAGGTAGTCTGTCACCTCAAACTGCGCCAGGCGCTGAATGATGTCGTCGGCCTCGCGCAGCATTGGCGCCTGAATCTCCTCAACCTTATGACCCGCCGCGCGCAATGCATCGGCGGCTGTCTGGAGCGCGCGAGCGACTGCCGGTGAGACAGGGTCGTCATCGAGTTGCGTGATCAGTCCAATGCGGTTATCGACGCTGCAGGCGGCAGGTCTGGTGGCCGGCTGCCAGATCGGGTCGCGCGGGTCGGGCTGCTGCATGATCGACAGCGCCAGTTGCAGATCCTCGACGCTGCGCGCCATTGGGCCATTCACGCAGGCGATCTGTTCGTAGAACATCGGTGCCTCGTCGTTGGCACTGCTCATCACCCGCGACACCCGGCCGGTAGTCGGGCGCAGCCCGTAGATGCCGCAGTTGATCGCCGGCTGGCGCGTCGATCCACCCATATCGTTACCGATGCCCAGCGGTGACATACCGGTGGCAATGGCCGCTGCCTCACCGCCGCTGGAGCCGCCGGGTGTGTACTGCGAATGCCACGGGTTTAAGGTCGCCCCATGCAGGGCGTTGTCGGTGTGCCAGCGCATGCCAAAGTCAGGCATATTGCTGCGTGCGATCACGATCGCGCCGGCCTGTTTAAGATGGCCTATTACCGGCGCATCCTGCGTGGCAACCGCATCCCGGTAGGCAATCACACCGCGCGTGGTCGCGGTGCCCGCGACATCGATGTTCTCTTTTACCGTGATAGGCACACCGTGTAACGGGCCGTGCAATGTGCCGCGTGCAAGCGCCGCATCGGCGGCGTCGGCCAGTTCCTGCGCCTCTTCCGCCATCACTACCGGCAGCGCATTGAGCCTGGGGTTGATGGCCTCGATGCGCGCGAGGTGGGCGTCGATCACCTCGCGGCTCGACACCTCGCGCCGCCGGATGGCGGCGGCTAGTGCCGTGGCGCTCATGGCGTAGAGCGGCTTGCTCATCGCGATGGCTGTCAGGCGGTAGTGATGTTGAGCCGGATTAAAATTTTGTGTAGCCGCCGTCGATGACGAACTGTTCGCCCGTGGTGTAGGACGATGCATCGCTCATCAGATAGACGGCGATGCCACCGAAATCCTCGATAGTGCCCCAGCGGCGCGCGGGAATTCGCGGCATCACATTGCTGCTGAAGCGCTCATCGGCCATCGCCCTCGCGGTCATGTCGGTGGTAATCCAGCCGGGCAGAATGGAGTTCACGCGAATGCGATAGCGCGCAAGTTCCACGGCCAGCGCGCGCACATAGGAGGTTATGGCCCCTTTTGACGCACCGTAGTGACTGTTGCGCGCTGCCCCCTCGATGGCGGCAGTGCTGGCGGTGGCGACCAGTGATCCGCCGTTGCCGGCCTGCTGCATGGCAATGGTGGCGGCGCGAAAGGTATAGAACACCCCGTCTACATTGACCCGCTGTACGCGGCGAAATTCATCGGCCGTCATGTCGGCGATCGGGGTTGGCAGCGAGGAGACACCGGCGTTGGCAAAGCACGCATCTAGTCCGCCGAGTGTCGCCAGTGTTTCTTCCATCACCTGCTGGACCATCTGCTCGTCACCGACATCGCAGCTGAAGCCCGATACGTTCCCACCCTCGGCCGCCAGTTGCTCGACCGCGCGATCGGTCTTGTCGGGGTTGGAGCCCCAAATCGCCACGTCGGCGCCGGCCTGTAACAGCGCCTGTGCCATGCCGAGACCGATACCGCCGTTGCCACCGGTGATCAGGGCCTTGCGTCCGGTCAGATCAAAGGGCTTGTACATGTGTTTCCTCGATTGCGGCAGGGTTGTTGGCGGGCCAGGTGGCAAGCGTTGTTCAAAGAGCGGTGGAATAATGCCTGCCGCTGCCGTGATAATACGCCACTGCACACTGACGACAAGTGTCTTACACGGCAACCGGCCTGCACGGGTTCGAGCCATTCATCAACCATTAGGGAGCTTGGCACATTGCAACAGGCGGCACAGATAGCGCTGATCAAAGGTGACGGTATTGGAGTGGACGTCAGCGACGCCACCATGGCCGTCGTAGAAGCGGCGATGAAGAAGACCGCAGCCGGTACACTCGCGACCCGCGAGATTCACGCCGGTGCCGGGTATTACCAGGAGACCGGCAATGACATCGAGCCGGATGGTGAGGTGGCAGCCGGTCGCTGCGATGCGATCTTTCTGGGCGCCATCGGGCTGCCGTCTATTCGTGCCAAAGACGGCACTGAAATCTCACCGCATCTGCGATTGCGTGAAATCTATCAACTCTACGCCGGTATTCGGCCGGTCAAAGCCTACCCGAACGCCCCGCAACGGCTGGCCGATGCGCGCGCCGCCAACATCGATTTCGTCGTGTTGCGAGAATCCACTGAAGGCTTGTTTTACTCGGCCTCGGTGCACAATCGCAGTGAAATTATCGGCGATGAGGAAGTGCGCGACACGCTTAGAATCACACGCGCCACCACCGAGAAATTGCACGACTTTGGCTTTCGCCTGGCGCGCAAGCGCAAAGAGCGCGGCAGCGCCGGCATGCTGACCTGCGTAGACAAGGCCAACGTCTTCAACTCGATGGCTTTTTTCAGGAAGATCTTTGATGAAGTCGCAGCGCGTCACAGCGATATCGACACCAGCTACAGCTATGTCGATGCGCAGGCGCTCGATTTGATCCGTCGCCCGTGGGACTTTGATGTGCTGGTGATGGAGAACATGTTCGGCGATATTCTGTCGGATCTCGCCGGTGGGCTGGTAGGTGGCATGGGCATGGCCGCCTGCGCCGAGATCGGCGATCAACACGGTTTGTTTCAGCCGGCGCACGGCAGCGCGCCCGACATTATGGGCAAGGATCTGGCAAACCCGCTGGCCGCCATCTTGAGTGGTGCGCTAATGCTCGATTATTTGCATGAAAAAGGCGCGAGCGACAAACTCGCCGAGGCGGCCAGGCTGATCGAGCAGGCGGTTCAGAACGGCTTTGAGCAAAACCGTATCCGACCCTGCGAATTTGGTGGCGATATGGGTACCCGGGCGGTGACGGCAGAAGTGATTTCGCAGGTCAATGCGCAATGAGTGATTCCGCCGCCACGTCTGTTGCGGTTGTCGGGCTGGGTTATTTTAGCCAGTTTCATCTGCGCTCGTGGGCTGCCAACCCGGATGCGAGACTGGTTGCCGTCTGCGATCCCGACACCCACGCACGCAATGCCGCACAGCAACATTGTGATGCACCGGGCTATGCCGATATCGACAGTCTGCTGGAACAGACCAACGCCGACATTATCGACATTGTCGCGCCACCGGCGGCGCATGCTGCACTGATCGCCAAAGTGGCGCGCGCCGGGCGTTTAGTGATTTGCCAGAAGCCGTTTTGTACGTCGGTGCAAGAGGCGCAGACTACGGCGCAGCTTGCGCAAGAGGCCGACACCCGAATCATCATTCACGAGAACTTTCGCTTTCAGCCGTGGCACCGCGCGCTCAAACAGTTTCTGGAGAGCGGCAAAATGGGCCAGATCTATCAGTGTCGTTTCGACTTGCGGCCCGGCGATGGTCGCGGGCCCGACGCATATCTCGCGCGCCAGCCTTTTTTTCAACAGATGCCGCGCTTGCTGATTCACGAGACGGCGGTGCATTTCATTGATCTTTTTCGCTGGCTGCTCGGTGATATCGAATCGGTCTATGCCCAACTGCGGCGACTCAATCCAGTGATTGCCGGCGAGGATGCCGGTCTGATGATTTTGCAGCACAACGGGGGCGCTGTGTCGGTGTTTGACGGCAATCGACTGAGTGATCACGTTGCCGACAATCACCGTCTGACGATGGGGGAAATGCTGCTGGAAGGCGAGGGTGGATCGGTTCGGCTAAACGGTCGCGGTGAGCTTCGGTTTCGCGCCTTCGGCGGCAACGATGAGATTCTGTTGCCGATTGAATTGCCGGTCGATACGTCTTCCTTTGGCGGGGGTTGTGTCGACTATCTCAATCGCAGCGCGCTGGCAGCATTCAGGGGCGATGGCCACTATGAAAACGAAGTCTCTTCGTACCTTGAGGTGATGCGCGCCTGCGAGGCGGCCTATGAGTCTGATCGACAGCAGTGCCGTATCGACGTATAGCGCAGCTTTGGCTGCAAGGTAAAAAAAAGCCCGCGGGAAACGGGCTTTTTTGTAACTGATTTCAGGTCTGTCTACATGCGATCTTCAAGCAGCAGCAGTGTGTTGAATGCCGACAACGATGGGATCAGCTTGCTGATGATACGATTCCAGCGGGTAGCCGGAGCCGCGGTCACATAGACCACATCCTGCGCCTGCAGATTGAATTGCGTGGCCCACAGGAAAGCCGTGGGTGACTGCGCATCCAGTTGGAACACGTCGGTGCCATCACCGGAGTCTTTTGCTCTGAAAACAAAAATCCCGCGTGCGTTGGCGGTCGGTTCGTCGACGCCGCCGGTCTGTGCCAGTGCGTCGGTCAAACTCAGTCGCGACATCTCCAGCGGCAGTTTGCCAGGTCGTGGTACCTCGCCCAGTACATAGACGTGATTGTTTTCTCTGAACGCGGCGATGGTGACATCGACTTGTGGTTCTGGAATGATTTTCTTCAGACCGACAGTGATCATCTCGCGGATCTGCGCCACTGTTTTGCCGCTGACCATAGCAGTGCCGATGTAGGGATAAAAAATGGTGCCATCACCGTGGATTCTGTTGCCGACTTCAGCGGGGGATCGATTGGGTCCGGCGGGCATATTCAGTTGCGGGTGATCCCAGACCAGGATGCTCAACACATCGCCCGGTCCGACGCGATAATCCCAGCTATCGGGGCAGAAACCCACTCTGCAACCAAACTGACGCGAACCGGTTTCAGTCGACAGCTGTGTCAGCATTGACGGTGAAATTCGGTGCAGGCTGACATTGGCTGGTAACGAGCCCAGCGCTACGCGCGACTGCGGCATAACGGTACATGCTGACCCGAGTGACAGTAACCCCGCAAGGCCAAGCGTCGCCAGGCGACGGGCGAATCCGGTTCCGACAAAGCGAAGACTCATCGCTAGTTGTTTTCCTTTGGTTCTGATTTTCGGGGGCGACGACAGGAATCCGTGCAGAATTGTTAGCCCGGCACTGTTTTCCATTGAAGTTTTCGCCTGTATGGTCGCGTGGGTTCAATGATCATGCCGTGTGATTGGTGGGAATAACTGCTCTGGCAGGAGCTGTGATTACCTGCACAAATCCGGATTGCGGCATGTAAAACGGGCGAAAAGTGACTACGAAAGGTTGCGTTTTAGCGCCTGGTTGAGGGGCTGATGCCCATTTTTTCGCGGCAGTACTTGAGTGTCATGCCGATCCGAATCCTGCAACGGCCCCTTTGACGTTTCGATGTTGTGAATCAGTTCATACCAGTGTTGGCGGCTGCCAGTTCAAGTTTCTAAAATGAGGGCTTTCCTGCCGGTTTTCGTGACCTTGCCAATGCTTGTTGGCAAAGCGGTTAACGGCACGATTTGCAGGCCTTGTGCGTGCCAGTGATCGAGCGCTTTGGCTTGTCGGTGGCGCCGACAATAATCTGTCGCCGCGAATCTGACGTTGCACATGCGGGGTAACTTCGGCTTTAGCCGGCGCGGCACTGACGCTCGAAATTCGTTAGCATGTGATGCTCTGATTTCGCGAAGGTCGATAGCGCGTGCGAATTGCAATCTACGGTGCGGGTGGTCTGGGTGGCTACTACGGGGCTCGGCTGGCCGAGGCCGGTCACGAGGTCGGTTTTATTGCGCGTGGCGCCCAGCTTGCCGCGATGCGTGAGCGCGGTCTGCAAATCCTGAGTCCGCTCGGCGACTATCATCTGGCGCAGCCGCTGGCGTCGGATCAGCCAGCCGATATCGGGCCGGTAGATCTGGTGTTGCTGGCAGTCAAGACCTGGCAGGTGCCGCAGGTAGCCATCGATATGCAGCCGCTGATCGGGTCAGATACCGCGGTGGTGCCATTTCTAAACGGCGTTGAGGCGGCAGATCAGTGTGTCGAGGTGTTGGGGTCGGAACCGGTTCTCGGTGGGCTGTCGCGCGTCTTCAGTCAGATCGAGTCGCCCGGTGTCATTCGTCACATGAATCCGCACGCAACCATTGAGCTTGGCGAGTTGTCCGGTCAGCCGAGCGAGCGCTCGCAGGCGCTGGCGCAGATGTTCAGCGATACTGGTATCGACGCCACCGTGAGCGACGATATTCGCACCGCACTGTGGCAGAAACTGATGCTGGTCGCGTCGTGGTCGGGCATTGCCACGGCCTCGCGCACTCCGCTTGGGCCGTTGCTGGCAGAACCCGGCAGTCGCGCACTGATCGAGCAGAGCATGGATGAGTGCTTCGCTGTGGGTCGCGCGCGCGGCTATCAGCTACCCGATTCTCTAAAGCAGACCATGTGGCAGTTCTATGAGGGGCTGCCAGCCGATACCAGCGCCTCGATGATGCGCGATATTCTGGACGGCAAGCCGTCTGAGCTCGCGGCCTGGATTGGCGCAATCGTCCGTTTTGGTCAGCAGACTGGCGTGCCCACACCGGTCGCGTCGGTCGTCTATCAACTGCTGTTGCCGATGGAACAGCGCGCCCGCGCAGACGCCTGAGGAGAATGCGCCGGATGCTGGTGACGCTCGCGCGGTTGCGTTTATAATCGTTGGCCCGGGCTCGCGGTTGATCGCTGAACCGGTCGCAGGAGGAAATGCCCGTCGCCTACGCACGGGTCCTCATTGGCGCTGGCCGCAGCGGTGCCTACCTATCCAGTTCAGAGCGAAACCAGCCAGCGCATGAAACCAGTTGCAATCATTTTCGATTTTGGCGGCGTTTTCACCGAATCGCCGGTCTCCTGTTTTGCGCGCTACGAAAAACAGCACGGTATCCCGGAGCGCTTCATCAGTGAAGTGATCAAATCCGATATCAACGGTGGCTCGTTCGCACGCTTTGAGCGCGCAGAGCTCGACCTCGATCAATTCGACGCTGAATTCGCGCGCGAGACGCGCGCCGCCGGCCACGAAGTCGATGGCAGAACGCTGGTGTCGCTGCTGCAACTGAACTTTCGACCCGACATGATCGACGCGCTCGACCAGATCAACGCGGCCGGTTTCAAAACCGGCTGTATCACCAACAATATGCCCAAGAGCACGGCCACTGAATGGGCGCGCAGCGATGAGGACAAAGCGCTTGCCCGATCGGTGATGAGCAAGTTTCTACACGTGATTGAAAGTTCGGTCGCCGGTGTGCGCAAACCCGAACCGAGAATCTATGAAATGATGTGCGAGGCATTGCAGGTCACACCCGAACAGTCAGTGTTCGTGGATGATCTGGGCATCAACCTTAAACCCGCCAGGGCACTTGGCATGCGCACCGTGAAAGTGCCATTCGACAACTACCGTACCGCGATCGATGAACTGGCTGAGCTGACTGGACTGACATTGTAGTGTTGCGTCCTCATAGTCCTGCAGCGCAGCGCGCTCAGTCTGTTCGTCATCACGACTTATAAGCATAAGGAAACACGCCGATGCGTAACGAAGATCCCTACAGCGACCTCAATGACCTGCGAATGACTGAAAAGTCGCGGCCGTTGCTGAACGCCGTGGTTCAACACATTCAGGACAACGTCGAGCCGATCACCGAAGAGTTCTTTCGTCTCGGCGAGGGGCGTGCCGATCGCTGGAGCTATGCGCCCGGTCAGCTCGAACTGCTGGAAACCGCCAAGACCAAGGCGAAGGAAAACGGACTGTGGAACTTTTTTCTGCCCGACGCCGAGACTGGTGAGGGGCTCAACAATCTGGACTATGCCTACATCGCGGTAGAACTGGGTAAAAACCCGCTGGCGGCAGAGTCGGTCAATTGCTCGGCACCCGATACCGGCAACATGGAGGTAATCGAACGGGTCGGTACGCCAGCACAAAAAGAACAGTGGCTAAAGCCCTTGCTGGCGGGTGAAATTCGCTCCTGCTATGGCATGACTGAACCTGACGTCGCCTCATCCGATGCGCGCAACATCTCGACGTCGGCGGTGCTTGAGAACGGCGAGTGGGTCATCAACGGCGAGAAATTCTATATCTCCGGCGCCGGCGATCCGCGTTGCAAGATCATGATTCTGATGGTCAAGACCAGCCCGAACGCCGAGCCACACAAACAGCAGAGCCAGATACTGGTGCCGCTGGACACCCCGGGTGTCGAGATCCTCGGCCCGATGCACGTGTTCGGCCACGATGATGCGCCGCACGGCCATATGCATATCCGCCTGACAAACGTGCGCGTACCCGAGGCTAACATGCTGCTGGGTGAGGGGCGCGGGTTCG
Organism: uncultured Granulosicoccaceae bacterium; assembly: GCA_964573105.1. GTDB lineage: Bacteria > Pseudomonadota > Gammaproteobacteria > Granulosicoccales > Granulosicoccaceae > CAKZSB01. The sequence continues at coordinate 93,226 of CAZNIS010000004.1, read as the reverse complement.
AGATTTCGCAGCTGCGTCTTGGTCCGGGTCGCATCCACCACTGCATGCGTTCGATCGGTGCGGCCGAGCAGGCACTGGATCTGCTGCTCGAGCGCGCCACTAGCCGCGAGGCTTTCGGCAAGCCGATCATTGATCTTGGCAAGAATATGGAGCTGGTGTCGCGCGCACGCATAGATATCGAATCCATGCGTCTGATGGTGCTTAAAGCCGCACGGGCGATGGACGTACTGGGCAACAAAGAGGCGCGCTACTGGGTGTCGATGGTCAAGGCGCTGGTACCGGAAAAAGTCTGTGTGATTATCGATCAGGCGATGCAGATCTACGGCGCTGCCGGTATCAGTCAGTGGACGCCGCTGCCCGATATGTACACCAAACAGCGAACCCTGCGACTGGCCGACGGACCCGATGAAGTCCATCACCACGTGGTCGCGCGCGCTGAAGTTGCAAGCTTCAAGGCATCTAACTCTCGCAAGGCGGGTGTGGGTCAATAATGAGTGATTCCGGACTCTTCGACCTAACCGGTAAGGTGGCGCTGCTGACCGGCAGCACCCGGGGCATGGGCTATGCGATGGCCGAGGGTCTGGCGCAGCACGGTGCCACGGTGATTGTCTCCAGCCGGCAACAGGCGGCCTGCGATGCGGCCGCCGCCGCGATCAACAGCGCCTGTGGCAACAACCGCGCCTTTGGCATTGCCTGCCACGCAGGTCATCGGGAACAACTGCAGGCTCTGGTCGATCGCACCCGTGCCGATCACGGCGCGCCGGATATTCTGGTCGGCAACGCCGGCGTCAATCCGCACTACGGCCCGATGTCGAGCCTTGAAGACGATGCCTTCGACAAGACCATGGCAACCAACGTCAAATCCAATCATTGGCTGGCGCAAATGGTCGCACCCGGCATGATCGAAAAGGGCGGCGGCTCGATCATGATCACCGCCAGCGTCGGCGCTTTTCGGCCCTCCACCGGGCTCGGCATCTATGGCGTCTCGAAGCTTGCGGTGCTGGGGCTGGTGCGGGTGCTGGCAGCTGAATTCGGCGAGCACGGTATACGGGCCAACGCCATTTGCCCGGGATTGATCAAAACCGATTTTGCCCGTGCCCTGTGGGAGAATCCGAAGGCTGCGGCGAAAGTGGTTGAGGGTATTCCACTGGGACGGCTCGGCGATGCCGAAGACCTCAAAGGCATGGCGATCTTTCTCGCCTCTCCAGCCAGTCAATACGTCACCGGACAGGCGATGACAGTCTGCGGTGGCAGCGATATGTGGCGCTGATATAGCCGATTCCCCGGCCGCGTTGCCAATTCTTCAAGGAGCAGACAGTTGGAACTGAAAGACAAGACCATCGTGGTCACTGGTGCTGCCAGCGGTATCGGGCGTGCCCTGGCAATACAGTTTGCCGCCGAGGGGGCGAGGGCGGTGGTCTGCGCTGATCTCAACGGGGATGGTGCACGCGACACTGCGGCGCAAATCGGCGGCGGGACAGCCGTACAGGTAGACGTCGGTCGCGAGGATGATATTCGCGATCTGATCGACAGCGTCGAATCGTCGCAGGGGCCGATTGACCTCTTCTGTTCCAATGCGGGTATCGCGATTGGCGGTGGCCCCGAAGTGCCCAATGACGAGTGGCAGCGCATCTGGGATATCAACCTGATGTCACATGTATGGGCCGCGCGGCATGTGGTGCCGCGCATGATCGAGCGCGGCGGTGGTTATCTGTTGAACACCTCATCCGCGGCCGGTCTGCTGAGTCAGATTGGCTCTGCCCCCTATGCGGTGACCAAGCACGCGGCCGTTGGTCTTGCCGAATGGCTGGCGCTCACCTACGGCGATCAGGGCATTAAGGTGTCGGTGTTGTGTCCGCAGGCCGTGCGAACCGAAATGACCAAAGGCCTGGAAGATGCCGTGGCGAGCGTGGATGGCATGCTCGAGCCCGAACCGGTGGCGAAAGCGTGCGTGCAAACGATTCGCGAGGAGAAATTTCTGGTCTTGCCGCACGAGCAAGTGCTTGAATATATGCGGCGAAAAACAGCTGATTACGATCGCTGGATTGGCGGCATGCGAAAGCTCAATCGCCAATACCAGACCTGAATTGCACTGTTTCAAACGGGCAGTCCCACCCCGCGATGACTCTTTTATTGATCGTTGTTAACCGGTTTCTGTCTAACGTGTCGCTGAGATTTTCGTAAAGATCGGACAAAATTCCGTTTTGTGTTTGGGCCCCTCGTTGGCCGCATGTTATCGCAACCCAGAGATCTCAATGAAACCTGTCCTCCCCATTGCGCTGGCGGCACTGCTGTCCAGTGGCCCCCTTTTCGCGCAGACGCAAGTACTCTTCAGCGAAGACTTCAACTCGCCCACTGGCTATTCAGATCCGGATCAGCTCAGCTGGACCTACGCTTTCGTGAACGGGTTGTTCGGTACGGCATTTCAAAATACGCATGACGTCGAGACACTCCAGATCGCCGGCAGCGCCAAGTTTACTGATCCATCCGGCATCGGCGGCGCCTACGCGCTGGGGATGTTGTCTGATCGCGAGCCGGATTTGCTGGCTGCCGTTTTTGATGTGGGAGAATCCGGCTTTCTGAATGTTCAGATCGATATCTCATCGATTGATTTTGACTGCTGTGGCGGGCCGTTCAACCCGAACGGTGACATACCGGTGTTTCAGCTTAGCCTATACGACGCACCGCTCGGCGCATTTGATGTGCGTTCAATTGGCACGCCGGCTCTCGACAGTGACACCATTACCGGCATCGCCTCCGAACCACTGGTGTTCGACTGGACTAATCATATCGTTGCACTCGATGCCAGCAGCAGCACTGATGGCAATGTCGCCTTGGTGATTGATCTGATTGAGGGCGGTTATGCGGGCTTTGACAACATCACAGTCGCCTCTTCAGATGAGCGCGGTGCGGTGTCGGTTGCCAGTTCTTCAAGCGGTGGTGGTACCGGTCCTATTGTGCTGGCACTGCTGGCGGCATTCGCTGCGATTTGGCGTCGGCGCGGCTGATAGTTGATCAGCTGCCGGTACGCGCCAGGGGCGGGGTGAGCTCCGCGATCCACGCTTCGAGATCGCGCGGCACGCCCACGCCGTAGCCTTGAAGGTAGTCGATTTCCAGTTCACCCAACAGGTGGGCGATCGCATCGTTCTCCACATACTCGGCCACGGTTTTCATGCCCATCTCGTGGCTGAGAGTGTTGAATGAGGTAACGATTGCGCGACTGGCCTTGTCGTCGAGAATATTGCGCACAAACGATCCGTCAATTTTTAAGTAGTCCACCGGCAGCGATTTTAGATAGCCAAACGATGACAGGCCGCTGCCAAAATCATCGAGCGAAAATTCACAGCCCCGTTGTCTGAGATCGAGAATAAACCGCGTGACCCGCTCGATGCTCTCGATTGCCGCGGTCTCGGTCACCTCGAAACAGATCGAGCCGGGTGGCAGCTGGTGTTCCTCGATCAGCGCGGCAATTTGGGTTAGGCAGGTTTCGTTGCTCAGCGTGTTGCCGGAAAGATTAACCGACAGCGCTACGCGCATGCCAGAGGCGGTCAGTCGTCGCCACGCCTCGATCGACTGTTCGATCACGCGAAGATCGAGTTGGTGCATGCGATCGTATTTTTCGGCTATCGGTATTACTTCAGCCGGTGATATCAGTTCCCCATTGACATCGCGGATTCTGACCAGCACTTCAAACTTGGCAGGTTGGTCGTGATTGTCTTTGGGTTTACAGGGTACGATGGGTTGCAGGTATAGCGTGACACCATCATTGTCCATCGCATAGACCAGAGTTTTCAGCCTCGCCAGTTCCTCGTTCTGTTGCCTTTGAAAGGAACTGTGGCTGGAATATGCCTGACACTGATTGCGACCCGCCGCCTTGGCTGAGTAACAGGCGATATCTGCTCGGGACAGCAGCTCGTGCGGGGTGGTGGATTCTGCATCAATCGTGGTCAGTCCCGCACTGGCCCCTATTGAGAACCTGCGATTTTGCCAGTGGAATGGACTGCGGCCGATGGTGGTGATAGCAGCCGAGCACATCGCGATCGCCTGATCGGCTGGCAGTGATACAACGATGGCGAACTCATCTCCGCCAAGTCGCGCGATGACCGCATCCGGCCCGAATTCTTTGCGCAGTGTGGCCGTGACTTCGCGCAGCAACTGGTCTCCCGCCTGGTGCCCGGCGCTGTCATTGATGAGTTTGAATTGATCCAGATCCAGGCAAATCAGCGTTTTGCTATCAGCGGCCGGATGATGTTGAAGATCAGTGAGTTGTTCATTCAGGTACTCGCCAAACGCGCGCCGGTTTAACAGCCCCGTGAGGTAATCATGTGTGGCGTGATACTCCAGTTGCTGTTTCAGGTTGTAGAGTGTGGATACGTCGCGCCCGCAGCCAAGGTAGCCCGTGAATTTCCCGTTGCCATCAAACAAGGGGCGCGCCACGATGTGCGAGTGTATCGGTGATCCGCCATCCGGATTGGTCCAGGTCAGTACGACATCGATGTAGCGATGTTCGCGAAGCCCCTGATTGTGTTCGCGCAACTGTTCATTGTCGACGACTGCGCCGGAGACATCGATGATTCGAGAAGTGCCCACGACCTTGTCAACGTCGATACCGCTCAGCGGCTGGTTGTGACTGGAGTGGTAGAGGTAACAGAGGTTTTCATCCAGTTCCCAGAACCAGTCTGACGACAAGCGGGCGAAGTTGCGAAATTTCTGTTCGCTGCCGGCGGCGGCTGATTTGGCGCGCTGTAGTTCGGTGATATCAAAGGCGGCAAAAAACCAGAAACCATTCGACAGGGGTTTGTGCCGAACCAGGATGGAGCGGCCATCGAGCAGGTGGTGGACAAACTCGGTTTCGCTTACCCCCACCTTTTTCATCTCGGCGGCTACCCACTCATCGAGGTTGGCGATGTGGCCGATATTTCGAATCGCTGACAGCGTCACCATGCACCGCAGATAACTGCTGTAGTGCATGCCGGCCTTCAGTTGGTGCGCCAGTGGCGGGTACAGGTCTGCAAGACTGTCTGACCACAGCAACAGTCTGCCGTCACTGTCGAACAGGCTGTGGCCTTCCGTGCAGGCGAGAAAAGCCTCGTCCAGAAAGTCGTTCTGCACGAAACTGTGCGCGTCGCTCCACTGGGGATTGAAGGTCGGAAATTGCACGTCTGTTTCCGCTATTGCCAGCGTTGAGTGTGCGATGCCGCGCCGGGATAATCGGGCTTCATGCCATGCAACCCGAGGCAGAGATTGCGGGGTATGGGGCCAGGGTGTCGAGTTCTCTGACTTCGCGCTTCACGGATGCGTCTCTTTGGTTGTTGTCTGATGGCGAGTGGCGTGCGTTCGATGTTCTGACGCAGCCAAATCGAACAACTCGTGTTGTTCGTGATGTCCGCGGCAGTATCTGTGTTGCGGCGACGATGCTGTCGCTCGAATAACTATAGTCACTCTCTCAACATGTGAGCGGCGGTGCACCTGCAAAATTGATTTGACAAGTCGACTTGTAAGCGGTGATATGGCAAAGTGCCAGATCGGGAATCGCTTTGGATTCAGCGATTAATGTCCTGGCCATTCGCCGTTCTTCTGCCTGCCACCAGCGCTACTTTCATGCACATTTGTATCGACGATCCCACCAAACCCGAGATACTGGATCTGTTAGCACAACACCTGGCAGACATGGCGCTGCATTCGCCACCGGAGAGCGTGCATGCGCTGGATCCTTCTGCACTGACGGCAGCGGATGTCACCTTCTGGGCAGCCTGGGATGATCATGCATTGCTGGGCTGCGGCGCATTGAAAGCGATGCCCGGTGACTGGGGTGAGATCAAATCCATGCGAACCGCCGAGCAGCAGCGTGGCCGTGGTGTCGCGCAGGCCATTCTCGACCATATCATCACCGAGGCGGCTCACCGTGGCTACGCCAGGCTCAACCTCGAGACCGGCAGTGCCGAGGTCTTCGCACCGGCTCGTCGCCTGTATTTGAAAAACGGCTTTGTCGAGTGCGAGCCGTTTGGTGACTATGAGCTCGATCCGTACAGCGTCTTTATGACTCGTCCTGTATAACCGACTGACCGCGACAAACCCGGGTAGATTTTTATGTTCGAGGAATTCGATCAACAAACCATCGCGCTCGAATCGGCGTCGATCAACGTCGTTACAGCGGGTGCAGGCCCAGCCCTGTTGTTGCTGCACGGCTACCCGCAAACGCATGTGATGTGGCACAAGATCGCCCCGATACTCGCCGAACACTATCGCGTCGTAATACCCGATTTGCGCGGCTATGGCGACAGCACGGGGCCTGCCAGTGAGGCGGGCAACCAATACAGCAAGCGGTTGATGGCGGCTGATCAGGTGCAACTGATGCAACAGTTGGGGCATGCGCGCTTTTCAGTCTGTGGGCACGATCGCGGCGGGCGAGTTGCCTATCGAATGGCGCTCGATCACGATTGCATCGATCGGCTGGCGACGCTGGATATCATTCCCACGCTCGAGCAATTCGAACGCATGGGCCATGATGGCGCGCTGTCGACCTATCACTGGTATTTTCTCGCCCAACCCGCGCCTTTTCCGGAAACCCTGATCGGCGGTGATCCGGGTTACTTCCTGCAGCACACCATCAATAGCTGGTGTCGCACCGAAGGCGCGATCACTGCTGAGGCAATGAACGAGTATCGGCGTTGCTTCTCCAAACCTGCCGTCATCCATGCCAGTTGCGAGGACTACCGCGCCGGTGCCACGCTCGATTGCCAGCACGATGCCACCGACCGCGACAACAACCATCGCATCCGTTGCCCGATGCTCGCACTGTGGGGCGCACAGGGGCGCGCAGCCAGGCGCGGCAGCATGCTCGATATCTGGCGCAACTGGGCTACCGACGTACAGGGTGAATCGCTCGACTGCGGGCATTTCCTGCCCGAAGAACAACCCGAACAGACGGTCAAACGGTTGATTGAATTTTTCTGATCGGCCAGATGCTTGTCAGCCGTCGGGGGCAGTGGCATGCTGGCGCTTCGGACATCGCAATCGAGGAAGCCACGGGTGAATGCAAACAGCGAAGCGCTACAGGCAAAGGTGGGCAGTGAAGTCGGCGTGTCGCGCTGGTTTCCGGTCACACAAAGCGACATCAACACTTTCGCAGAGGTGACGCACGATCCGCAGTTTATCCATATCGACCCTGAGCGCGCCGCCGCGGAAAGCCCGTTTGGTGGCACCATCGCACACGGCTTTTTTTCATTGTCTCTGCTGTCGGCGATGGCGCTGGATGCCGTGCCCAAAGCCGAAGATGTCCGCATGGGGGTCAACTATGGACTGAATCGATTGCGATTCGTCTCCCCCGTACCGATCGGCTCACAGGTGCGCGGTCGCTTTGAACTCGCCAACCTCGATTTATCCAAACCCGCCGAGCGCACGCTCACGTTTAATGTCACCGTCGAAATAGACGGCGAGGAAAAACCTGCCCTGGTGGCCGAGTGGATCGTGCGTCACTATATTGGACAGTCGTAGAGGAGGTAAGCCAAAGCGCACCTGCCAACAGATCATCAATGGCACCTTTGCCAACCAGCCTGACGCCCTTGCAGATATTGGTGGGGAACACGAAATCCCTAAACACCGACGCAACCCCATTCCGCGATAAACAATGACCCAAACCACGCTCTATCTTGTGTGCGGCAAAATGGCCGCTGGCAAATCAACGCTGGCGGGAGAGCTGGCAAAGCGACACGGTGCGGCAATCTTTAGCGAAGATCAGCTGCTGGAGGGTTTGTATCCTGGTGACATAAAAGACCTGGCAGGCTACGTGAAATTCTCCAGCAGAGTGAAAACTGCCCTTGAACCGGTGCTGATCAATCTGTTGCAAACCGGTACTGCGCTGGTACTGGATTTTCCCGCCAACACGGTCGAGCAGCGCCGATGGCTGACGTCACTGGCCGCGCAGGCCGGGGTCGCTCATGAAATGCACTACCTGCAGCGTTCAGACCAGCAATGTAAACGCCAGCTGGAAAAACGGGCCAGAGAAAACCCTGAACGGCGCAGAACCGATACGCCGGAAATGTTCGATGCGGTGACAAAGCATTTTCGGGCACCGGGTGAGAATGAAAACCTGAACCTGATCGTTTCATGTTCAGAGTAAACTTTAGGCACTATTGTTGGAATTTCGCCTCGCGCCTTTCCAGGAATGCCTGCATCCCCTCGTGGGCGTCATCGGTCGCCCACAGTGAATGATAGTTGCGCCGCTCGTAGATCAGTCCCGCCGCCAGTCCGCACTCCAGTGAATGATCGACCGACTCGCGCGCCGCTATTGCACTGTGTTTGCTGAAGCCTGCGATAGTTGTGGCGATGTTCATCGCTTCTTCCACTAGTGTGTCAGCGGGATAGACCCGCGATACCAGCCCTGCCTGCAGCGCTTCGGCGGCATCCATCATGCGGCCAGTCAGAATCATGTCCATGGTTTTGGCCTTGCCGATCAGTCGAGTCAATCGCTGGGTGCCACCCATGCCGGGGATCAGCCCGAGCTTGATCTCCGGCTGTCCGAACCTGGCGTTGTCCGATGCGATGATCATGTCGCACATCATCGCAAGTTCACAGCCGCCGCCCAGCGCGTAGCCGTTGACGGCGGCAATGGTCGGGGTGCGCAGGTTGGCAAAGCCCTGCCAGTCGGCCAGAAGGTCTTCGCGGCAGACCTGCAGATGCGACTTGCCTGCCAGTTCTTCAATATCTGCACCGGCGGCAAAGGCGCGGCCCCTGCCGGTCACGACAATACAGCCGACATCGGGGCTTTGATCCATTTCCTGCAAGGTGCCGATCAGCTCCTGTCGCAGCTCGGCGTTGAGTGCATTCAGCACGTCGGGTCGATTCAGTGTGACGCAAACGACGCGCTCACGGTGTTGAATTTCAATGGTGTTCATGGCTGATATCTCGGGTGGTTGTGGGCAGCAGCGATTCGTTTTTGCAGATCACGAATCCCAGATGGCACCGTAGGCCGGTATGCCACGACTCTCCATGCCGTATACCACCTCGCGAGTGAGCTTTTCGTTTGATATTACAATCACCGCCTCGGCTTCGAATGCCTGCACGCCGGCGTAAGCCAGTTGCACCAGATCGGGCCGCCCACGAGTGTTGGTGTCCCAGATCAATGCATTCGGTTCAACGTTCAGAATTTCATCGACCAGCTTGTCACCGTAGGTGGCACGCGCGTCGCGAGTGGACCAGATCAGGTGCGCCGGTGCGGTCTTTGCCAGTAAATGAGGCAGAGTGGGGCCGATGCCACTGCCGGTGGCGATCCACACCACGCGTTTGAACAGCTGATCGACATTGCCGACGCCGCCGGTTGGAATGCCCCTTACCCAGATATGAGACGGCATGTCGTCGATCAGCGCGCCGGTCCAGTCGCCGGCTCGTGAAATGGTCAGACGAAAGCCTGATTGCCCGGGGGCCGGCACATTGGCAAACGAGTGCCATTCAGTCAGCGGGCTTCGGCTGAGAGCAGTTGAGGAGCCTGCGAAGGGCGTGACGCCATAGTCGAAGCTGACCAGGGCGACGTGGTTTGATGGCCGTTCAATTTTAATTGGCACATACTGCAGTCGGCTCCACGGGAAGACGATACTCATGGTGATGACCACCAGTGCCCAGAAGCCAAACGATTTAAGCATGGCTTCCGGGTAAGGCGTTGGGCCGCGCAAATCTCCGGTGATCAAAAAGAAATGCAACCAGATCAGCAGCAGCACCGCCCAGCCACCAAAGCGATGACTGATCTCGAATCGGTCGTGATACTTCTGCCGCCATGCAGGATAGGCAAAGGCCAGCATACTTAAAAGCAACAGCACGATCGAATAAGCGGTTAGCACAGTGACAATAGACAGGGGTGACAAGCCACTATTCTGTTGTTCGATCGCGAACACAAGATAGGCGATGAACCAGATCGTGCCGGCCACCGTACCGCCGATGTGCAATCCGCCGAAATGATAGACCTTGCCCATTTGGCGGCGAATCGCGAGCGGCCAGCTCACCGGTACACTGGTGGCGATGGCGAACAGAATATTGATGACGAGCTGTTGTCTTATCAGAATGCCCAGGGCGAAATTGGCGATCGACAGATTGAGGCTTGTCTGCAGCAGATTGGGGCTGGCGAATACTGCCGGCTGAGCTGCGCTCGCCCAGTAGAAAAATCCCACGTTGATCGCGAAGACCAGCACCATCAGACGCCAGTACTGATAGAGTCGATGGTGGCCCCATATCGCACGCCACAGCACTTTCTGTGCTGGCAATTCGGTTTGATCGTATCCGCTGGTATCGATGGACCGGGTGCTAATGGATCTGCTGCGAATAGGTTGCTCAGCAGGGGTAGCAGCGTGTTCGCCGCCTTCGATGATGTCGAATTGCGAGGTGGCGAGTGTTGATTCTGGTGTGCTCACGCTGTTGCTCCGGCCGTCTCTTTGAGTTCGGATAATTCAGCCTCTGCCAGCTGCAGGAGCTTGCGCTTGTCGATTTTGCCGCGAGAAGTCAGCGGTAGCTGGTCCAGCGCAAATACTTTTTCTGGCACGCAGTAGTAGGGCAGCTGACTGGCGACCTGCCGGGTTGCCGCCTCGGGATCGATATTCTGCGGTGCGATAAATGCCACCAGTGCGCGATCGCTGAATTTCAAAGTCGCCGCGCGGGTGCAACCGGGGATAGTCTCCAGTGCTGCTGACACGCTGTCGAGCTCGACTCTGAAGCCGCGAACCTTAACCTGATCATCAGTGCGACCAAGGTGCTCCAGTTCGCCGTTGTCCGTCCATCGGCCGAGGTCGCGGGTGTTGAACATCATGTGGTCACCGCCCAGATACGGATCCGGCGCGTAGCGTTCAGCTGTCAATTCGGGGTTGTTGAGATAGCCTGCTGTCACACAGCTGCCACCGGCCCACATTTCTCCGGTTTCGCCGATGGCGCACGGCTTGCGGTTAGCATCGAGTATATAAACCGTGTTGTTTGCGGTCGGTTTGCCAATCGTCAGCAACCCGGCCTTTGTATGGTGCAATTGCATGGTGTTGACAATCGTGGTTTCGGTGGGGCCGCAGCAATTGTAGAAATTACAATGCGCCGCCCACCGATCCGCCAGCGCCCGCGCGCAGGGCTCACCCGCCACTGCGACGGTTTCCACCTCCTTGCAGAGATCCCGGTCTATGTTGCAAAGAATGGATGGGGTGGCAATAATGACGTTGGCGCGGCTCGCAGTCTGGTTGAAGTCTTTGCCACGTATCAGCAGCGTAGCGCCATTCATCAACGCACCAAGTGTCTCCCAGGCCGCCATGTCGAAAGCGATGTTCAGCAGTTGGGCAACCTTTATACCTGGCGCCATGCCAAGCCTGCCGGGATCGGTCAACAGGATGTTACAGATGTTCCGGTGAGTTACTCTGACCCCATTAGGCTTGCCGGTAGTACCAGATGTGAAAAGCACAAAACAACAACAGTCCGGCTCGATCTGGACATCCGATTGAAAAGCCGGCGTTGTGGTTGCACACCCAGCGGCTTGCTTTTCAAGCCAGCGATCAATTTCCAGGCAACTCGCGTCTTCCACAGGAACAGCATCGCGGCAGGCGCTGGTAGTCAGCGTGAGTCTGGCGTGGCTGACCTGCAGAATGTGTTGCATCTGTGACTGGGTTGCGATGCCAATCGATTGGGGGATGTAGGCAGCTCCGCACTTCAATATCGCGAGCAGGCCGATGACCATTTCGATTGATCGAGTCAGAAACAGGCCCACGTGGTCGCCTTTGCGTACGCCACGCCGCTGTAGTTCGCAAGCCAGGCTGCTGGCCCTCAGGTTCAATTCCTGGTAGCTGATTTGCCTGCCGGTGTGTTCCTCTATCGCGATGTTGGATGGTGATTCGGATACACGGCGCTCGAATGCGCTGACGATGGAGGTTTCGGGCAGTTCGACACAGGTGCCACAACCCCAGCGCAAGAAACGGCCGTCCTGTACCCGCGCAGTCGGCGTGGATGTGTTGCAGGTGGCCGGAGCTGGTGTTGCGTGAATGGCGGTTGACGGCGATAGGGAGGTTGTATCGCGAGGCGTTGGCATATAGATCTCCGAATTTCAGTACAACGACGCGTTGTGCTGAGTTCGGACCGATTAATTGTGCAAAAAATTGCACGAAAAATGCACAAAATGTTCACATAAATGTCACATTTTCATCACGCTATTCACACAGCTATTTTTCGCGCCGAGATGCGGTTATCGGGTGTCTTGCGCGACAGGCTTTGTGCTTCGAATAACCGGCACGGCGCTGCGTTGACATCGGGTTGTCGGAAGGGGGCGCCAGAGCGACCTGGCGGGATCAATGTCGCTTGATAATGCCCATCAGCATGCTGAATATCATCGCGCCTGCGGCGGCGGCCAGCAGGTTACGCAACAGGTCATTGTCGGTCACGATATTGCCCACCGTGGCAACCCAGCCGCCTGCGCAGGCGCCGAGTATGCCCATGCAGATATTGCCAAATACGCCAAAGCCACCCCCTTTCAGTGCCGAGCCGAAAATCGGCCCGAGTACGGCGCCGGTCAGCAGGTAGGCAAGCGCGATAAGTAGTGTCATGTCCGGCATGCGGGTGGTCTCCTCAGCTCGATGGCAGTAAGTCAAACGGACATAGATTATCTGTGCTATGCCGACCTGATTTCCACCGCACAATCGAGATACTGCGTACCCGCCTATACCTGTGCACTGTCAGGTACAATGGATCCCGGCAGTGCCAACTGACATCGCGGTCCTGCGATCTCTTCAGTCTTTAAGACTCGAAATGTTGGCCTCTATCCGAATGATGTTCGACGAGTTATCGCATTGAAAGCAGTGACATGCCGGATCTTGATATAGCCATCGATACCGACATCTGGATGGGCTTCAGCCGGATTCCCGCGGGCAGTTTCCTAATGGGTTCACGTGGCAATGCTAGTGCAGAAGAACCCATTCACCGAGTCGAAATCACCCAGCCGTTCTATCTCGGCACAACCCCGGTGACACAGCGACAGTTTGGCGTCTGGACGAAAAAAACGGGTATCGAACACAGCAATCACTTCGATGGCAAGCCCGATCATCCGGCTGAGAATATAACGTGGGATCAGGCAGATGCCTACTGCCGGTGGGTATCGGATTTGTTACCCGACTGTCCGTCTGTGGGCAAATTGCCCGGTGATCACATCGCAGACCTTCCAACGGAGGCGCAGTGGGAGTATGCGTGCCGCGGCAAAGCGGGGCGCGAACAGTTGCTGGACTATTACGCTGGCAATGGTGAGGGGGCGCTTGCTGCAGTCGGCTGGTACCGCAACAACGCCGGTACATCAACCGAGCGGGTGGGAACGGTACATCCAGAGCCGAGACTGGCCAATGACTACGGGCTGCACGATATGCATGGAAACGTCTGGGAGTGGTGCCGCGATGTCTGGGACCCCCGCTGCTATCATCGTCGCTGGGACGGTGTGCAGGACCCGGAGGTCATTGCTGGCGAAGATGTTGATAAACCCCGGCGGGTGTTCCGTGGCGGGTCCAGGGTCGACACGGCCAGGCACTGTCGCGCCGCGTTTCGCCTCAGCTGGCGCCCTGGCTTTCGCGACGGGTACCTGGGCTTTCGCGTGGGTTTGTTTCCGCGTTCATCGTGCCAGCCAGCAGGTCAGTAGCACAAGCCGGTCGGTGTTCGGGCGCCGCAGCAAGGAGGGACGACGCAGCGGCAGCGACCGTTCACCGACCGGCACCAGCCAGCCGTGCGCCGATAATATTTCTGTTGTTTGAACAGGGGAACACCGGGGGATGCAATTCACTGTTTTTCAGTACAACCTGCCGCTTGAAGGTGAACTTGCGGATCTGAATAGTTTTCTCTCCAGCAACCGTGTGGTTTCCGTCACGCGAGAGATCGCAAACTGCGCCACCGGGCCTCTGCTTGTATTTGTGGTTGAGACCGCAGGGGGCGCAAAAAAAACTTCTGCGTCCGATCGTGCAACGGCAATCGATTACAAGGAAGTCTTACCGGCTGATGAATTCGCGGTTTTCTCGGCCCTGCGAGAGCGTCGCAAGCAGTTTGCAGAGGAAGAGAAAATACCGTTGTTCGCGGTGTTCAACAATGCGCAGTTGGCAGAAATGGTGACTTCACGCATGACCACGATCGAGGAAATTGCAGCCATTGCCGGCGTTGGAAAATCGCGAGTCGAAAAATACGCCGCCGCCATGTGCGAGATCGTGAAAAGCTATTTTAATGCAGATAGTGACAAAAGCAGCGGTTAAAAATGAAAGCGATCGGGGGATTGTTTGAGCGCATTGCCAGCAGAGATAATCTCGGTGCCGCGCTTTGGGTGGCGGCACGTGGTAAAAAAGATAACCCGGAAGTTTCAAGGTTTATCGCAGCCGCGGAATCACAGCTCAACGATATCGTCGATCAGATACGAAGCGGCGAGCTTCAGTTTGATCGGTACCGTTGTTTTGCCGTCAGAGACACCAAATCGCGAGTCATTCACGCGCCGTCATTCAGGGATCGCGTAGTACACCACGCTATTATTCGACAGACCGGACCGGTATTTGAAATGGGGGCGCTTTACCACAGCTATGCCTGTCGTCGCGGCAAGGGCCAGCACGCGGCACTGGCGCAGCTGCGCCAGTGGATCAAGCGAACAGACTGGTATGCCAAAATTGATATCAACAAGTACTACGACAGTGTGGATCACTCGATTCTGATGCGTCTATTGGCGCGACGCTTTCGAGAGCGTCGCCTGTTAGACCTGTTCGATAAACTGCTGCAGTCCTATCAAACTCAGCCGGGCCGTGGCTTGCCCATTGGTGCGCTGACCAGTCAGCATCTGGGGAACTTTTATCTCGACGAATTTGATCGCAGGCTGCAGGCCTGTGTACCCTCACCACGTTATCTGCGCTACCTGGACGATATCCTGGTACTCGGTACTCGTGAACATATCGACAGCGTGCGGCATCATTCACAGGCGCTGCTGGCAAATCTTGCTCTTCGGGCAAAAAATGGCGGCGAATGGAACTCGGTTCAATACGGCGTGCCTTATCTCGGTTTTGTCGTCTACCCGGACCGCTTGCGCGTCAATCGCAACGGACGCAAACGGCTTCTGCGAAAAATGAAGGCGTTGAAAAAGGCGTATGCCGCCGGAGCTATCAGCGAAGCTGACTATCAGGCGGTAGTTAATTCCCTGTTTGCACATGTATGCACTGCAGACGATGCGAACTGGCGAAAACGTGTGTTATCTTTACATGACTGCAGTGGCTAATTGCGCTGCAGGGGGCATGCAGAAACCCCAGCGGGTGATCCGTGGTGGTGCCTTCAACAACTCGGCCAGGAACTGTCGCGCCGCGTATCGCAACAGCAGGCACCCCGGCAATCGCAACAGGAACCAGGGCTTTCGCGTGGGTTTGTATCCGGCACGAGGATGACTGAAACGGCGGCGCATCGTCGCCTGAAAACCATCCACGGACGTCGTGTGCTCCAGTGCCGCAACCGGCTTTGTGGGTTGCGGTCGAAACCACGGGTAAGTCCCTGCTCGGTTGTGGTACGCGCTGCACGGGTGTGCGCAAGCGGCCGGGCGGGGCGCCACTTAATGTAGCGTTGGAGGTTGTTTGCAGGATATTGCAGTTGTGCTGGCTGCTGATGTGCCGCCGATTTTATTCAAACCGGTACAGGCCGGCTCTTTTATGATGGGCGCGCGTGGTGAGTCCGCCCGCGAAGAACCCATCCATTGTGTCGAGATTAGTCAGCCATTTTATCTGGCGCAGACCCAGGTCACCCAAGCACAGTTTGCCTGTTACACGGTTGCCAACGCAATAGAGCACAAGAATCACTTTGCCGGCAATCCTGATCATCCCGCCGAGAACATGGACTGGCACGAGGCAACAGGTTTCTGCCGTTGGCTTAATAGCGAATTTCAGCATCAGCTGGCGGACGGCCATGCAGCCGATCTGCCCAGCGAGGCGCAGTGGGAGTTCGCGTGCCGTGGCGATTCAGGTCGCTTTGCACAAATGGACTATTACACCGGCAGTGGTGCAGGGGCGCTGCATCGAGCGGGATGGTT
>CAZNIS010000004.1:74346-77093 GCA_964573105.1 uncultured Granulosicoccaceae bacterium | reverse complement strand
GACAGGAAAATGACCGGGCTAGCCGCCGGTCGCCGCAAGCAAGGAGGGACGACGCCGCGGCAGCGTCCGGTGGCGGTGCAGACACGCAGGCTTGTCAGGGCTACCAGATTGCAGGAACGGGCGTGGTGCAGCACAATGTCCAGCCAGTCGGCAGGGTCTGGTCAAACTGTCAGTTGAGTGGGTAAGTGAATGGAACTATCGGAAGCGCGCGCGCTGTTCTCACCGGATGGCAAAGTCTGGAGTCTGGCGGATGATGAGACGGTCGCGATCGACTGGACGGCCATTCCGCAGGTCACCAAACTGGTGGTGGGGTCGCTCGATAGTGACACACCGATCGACTTCTCATTGCCCGACAGACTCGCTGTTCGCTGTCCGAATCTAACCCACCTGCATCTGTGGTGCGCGGATATCCGGCAACTGCCGGATTTGTCTGGCCTGGACTTAAAGTGCATCGACATACGCAACGCGCCGAATTTCAGTGAATCGGGCAACTGGCCTGTGACGCTAGACACACTGGTTCTGCGCAATTGCCCGGCACTGCAATCGTTGCCGCGTATCGCCCTGCCTGAATTGGTTGATCTGGATGTCAGTGGCTGCACTGGTATCACTGAACACGATCTTCATCGGCTGCTTCACGACAGCCTACACCTGCGCTTCCTGGATGCCAGTGGCTGCACGCAAATAGAAACCTTGTCGCGGTTGCCAGACTCGCTCGAGGTATTAAAGCTGCGGGATTGCACATCGCTCGCCGGCTTACACGACACCTGGCCTTCGTCACTGCGGCAACTGGATCTTTTCGGTGCCGAGCGCTTGCGCCGCTTGCCGGATTTTAGTGATTCGCTGGACTGTGTCGATCTGTCCTATGCCACGTCACTGCAGGCGTTGCCCGAGCGGCGCGGTCGGCCGCGCACGCTGTACCTGTTTGGCAGTGGTGTCATGGTGCCGCCCGCCTCAGAGCATGGCAGTGGGCCCAATGACAACATCGCGAACTCGACCGCCCACTATTTTGATGAATGCACGCTTACCGGCACCGGCACTGTGCAGCGTTGCAAGATTCAGGTGCTCGGCAATGGTCGCGCGGGTAAAACGGCATTGTCGCTACTGTTGACCGGCCGCAATCCGAGTGATGCCGAAAAGCTTGGCACCACGCATGGGGTTAAATTCTGGCCCTGGGATGGCCAAGCGACCATTCAACCGGGGCTTTTAAGCGATGTAAATATGCATTTGTGGGACTTCGGCGGGCAGGAGATCTACCACAACACGCATCGGCTCTTTATGAGTAAGGGCTCGGTGTTTGTGGTGCTGTGGCATCCGCATCAGGATGGCGTACAACCTGATGAAGAAAACGGCTATCAAGACACCTGGCGGCCCCTGCAGTATTGGACGAACCTGATCGAATCAGCCTGTCGGCCGCACCAACCGCACATCGCTTTTGTCTGCTCGCATGAATCGCAGCGCCAGGAAGATCTGATCGCCCGATTCAGGCAGCAGTTGCCGCAAATTGATCCAGATGAAAATCTGTTTTTCATCGATTCTTTAAGTGATAGCGGTGAGATAAGGCGGCTAAAAGAGTGGCTCTACCGAGCCACCGGCCGGATTATTCGCACGCAGGGCCAGGCGGTGCCGGCCTATTGGGAAATTGCACAGAACCTCGTGCAACAGTGGTTGCCAGGAGAGGATGGCCGCGCTCGCTACGAACAACTGTTGGCCGATGAATTCGGTGCGGAACTGGAGCGGGCTATCGATGAGAATATCGAGTTATACCCCGCAAAGTATCGAAAGCTCGCATCGGTCTGGCGCAAGGGTTTTGAGCTCGACGCCGAAAGAGTAAAACGCACACTGGCTTTCCTCACCCACAGCGGCTGGCTCTACTGGCATCCGGACCTCGCCGATGGCCGGGTCATCGTCGATCAGCGCTGGGCGCTGGATGGCATTTACGCACTGATCGAGCGCCGCGAGGGCAGGCCGATCTATCAAACCATCCGGGCGAACCAGGGCCGCTTCACTGCGCGTGAATTGGCCGAGCTTGAATGGAAAACCGAGTACACACAAGAAGAACAGACACTGATGTTGAGCTTTATGCAGCAGTGCGCGCTGTGTTTCGAACTGCTGAGCTATGCAGACACCCATGCCAATGAAACGGTCTATTGCAGTTATCAGCATCTGCCAGACAGCGACACGCTCAAACTTAAAGAGCGCTTTCAAAAAAATGCCAACGGGCAGACGTACAACAGACAACTGATATCAGAACATCTAAGTGAATCCCACTGGCAGCAGTTTCTGGTTCACGCCGGTTCCCGGTTTGGCCGCAGCGCGCACTATGCGCGCGATGGTCTGTATGTGCGGCTGGATAATGAAATCGATTTGCTGGTGCGGTATCAGTCCGCTTTCACGATTGGACAACCCTGGACGGCTTATCAGCCAGGCGGATCGGTGACGATCGAATATTCCGGTCAATCAGATGAGCTGTCACTGGCGCAATCGATAGAAGCCTACCTTCGCAACCGACTTCCAGATACGCGCGGGCGACTGCAGAATATCAGCAAGCCGGAGCCGGTCGGCAACGACAATATCCGGCGACGACGGCAGATATTTATTTCCTACGCAAGAAATCCAAAGCCTGCCGATGCGGCGAACTGGGCGCTTGATGACTACACAGCGCCAATGGAGCAAATCGAAAATTATCTGTCGGCCTGCAATCGAAGTTCGAACTGCTGTGATGAGATTGATCTGATCATCGACAAGGA
>CAZNIS010000004.1:70533-74246 GCA_964573105.1 uncultured Granulosicoccaceae bacterium | reverse complement strand
GGACCCGGAGCCGCTGGTTCGTCTCGCCGGCAAGCTGGGATTGCCGGAACCGGCTCAGCTGTAGAGGATTGTCAGTGAAAACAAAAAAAGATCGACCGACCCACAAGCTGTTTCCGCGCGCTGCCAAACAGGCCTATCGCAAGGATCTGGCGGTCTATATTGGCGTGGCCGTTTTTGCAGGTATGCTGGTGCTGATCGGCTTGTCCAACTGTGACAATCCGTTTCATACCATTCCCTTCCTGTTTGCGGTGAGCGATGTAGAGACGCCACCGGGCTGTGATGGCGGATGGCTTACCTGGGCGGCGGTGGCAGCTAAAGCTGTGTTGCTGGTGCCGCTGGCTGTATTGGTGTGGTCGGCGATTCGCGATACGTTCTGGAGCTGGGTTTATCGTATTTTCGCAAACAATCACACGGTTGTCTGCGGGCTCGGCTGGCAGGGCAGGGCGTTCGTGGTCAACTGCGCACCGTTGCCAGGCAAGGTGATTGCCGTTGAAATTAACGCCGACACTGCGGTGGAACTATTTTGCCGAGACCACCAGGTACACCTGGTTCGTGGCAACGCCGATCAGAC
This sequence comes from uncultured Granulosicoccaceae bacterium, assembly GCA_964573105.1. Lineage (GTDB taxonomy): Bacteria > Pseudomonadota > Gammaproteobacteria > Granulosicoccales > Granulosicoccaceae > CAKZSB01. The sequence goes on along the minus strand of CAZNIS010000004.1, from coordinate 73,675 downwards.
ATCGGCCCTGCGCTCCTGCGCTATTCATAAGGCCAAGCGGGTGTACATTTGTACCGGTGATCAGGATGAGAATCTGCGCATCGCCTCGTGTATTCGGGCCTTTGTCGATGAACATCGCACAGCGGTGATTGAGCCATTGGAAATGGATGTGTCACTCGGTGCTGATCTTAGCGATGGCGCCAACAGCGATAAACTGTTCACTGGGCTCTTGAGTTCAACGCGGCGCTGTCATGTGGGCTTCTATGATCCCGAGAAACGCATGGCGCGGGTTTTTTACTATCACCATCCGGTCTATCAATGGGCAGCCGAGCGGCGGTTGGCGGCCGCGGATGATGTGAGAGTGCACTTGGTCTTTCTTGGGTTTAGCCGGCTCGTTGGTGAACTGATCCTGCAATATGCCCGTATCTGGCCCTGTGCCAATCAAAGATCTCCACTGTTCAGCATAATCTGCAACGACCGGACTCGCATCGATTCATTTTTGCGGCGCCACCCGATTCTAAAAGTGCGTGCGGACAAGGTCGACGCGATACCCGTTGAGTATCAGGGAATTGTCGCGCGCGATTTGCCCGGTCACGTAGACGTGTATTGCCGTGACCGCCAGAACAAGGAGCTGCTGGATATCGAACTCATGCAAGCGCTGCAAGACATCAGCCCGGTGACCGCTGTTGTGTGCAGCGTGGATGATACTGAGACCAGCCTGCAACGCGCCGCGCAGTGCCGCCAGTTGTCACAGCGCCATCAGGTCTGGTCCGTGCCCGTTCTGGCGGAGATGGAAAAGCGCCAGGGCACCGAGGCGATGCTCGCTATCAGCGAGCAACAATCAGATCCGGCACAGCAGATCATCCCGTTTGGATCGCCGGTGCAGTATTGTGATACGCAGCTGCTGGCGTACATGGATGAACTGGCCAGTGAGATCCACGGGGATTACCGCAACAAGTTCGCTGTGGTGGAAGAGGACGGCAGCAGAATGCCCGGTGACAAGAGCTGGAACTTTCTTGATTACCACCTGCGCCAAAGCAATTTTCGCGCTGCCGATCACGTGCTGCCAAAGCTCTTTAGCGCTGGCTATCACTGGCGCGGTATCCGGCCGGACATTTCCAGTCGGTCCAGCTTGCTGTATGCGACGGTGAATCTGTCACAGCTTGAACACAAGAGCTGGATGGCAGAAAAGCTGATCGCAGGTTATCGTCCCGGCGAACGTGATGATGTGGGGCTTTTTCATCCCGATCTCAAATCGTGGGGCACACTTGAAGCGCGAGACAAAGACAAGGACAAGGCTCAAATCGCGGTGGTTCAAAAAGTGTTGCGCTCGGTTGGCGACAGCACGCGGTCGCCCGTACCGACAGCGGCAGCAGTAACCCGCATTGCATTGATAGGTCACAACGCGATCACGCGCCAACAAGCGAACTATGTAGCTGCGCAGATGCAAGCTCTGCTTGAGACCCTGTGTCTGGGTGACACGAAAAACTGGGTCTGGTTCGATTTCATCACCCCGTTGGCACCGGGTAGTGACTGTGCGTTGGTCAGTGGGGTATTAAACCGGTTTCAGAGTGCAATTTGGCAGAATGGTTCGGTTGATTCCCAACGGCCGGTGGCGGGTTATCGACTGGTGATCCCGAAGGCATTGCCGCATGATACAGTCGACGGTGATTTTCGCCCGGTATGGGAACAGGGCGTCGACTGGCTGGAGAACAAGCGCAGTTTCGGTGCGGTAGATTTTGAAAAAGAGATACAGCGCGAAACAGCCCAGCGACAGAGTTCTACAAAGGGAAGCAAGCCGATCGATTCAAGCGAAATTCGGGAGAAGGTAGAGAATACTGCCTGGCAGTGGTTTGCGCACGAAATAAAAGCCGAGCGAGCGCGATTGCTTGAGCGCGCGCCTGACGTGCGATTTATTCCGCTGCCCGCTGATGATCCCGAGGAGAGACATGCCCGGGCTTACCAGCGCGCATCCGAGTACATGTTGCTTCACGCCGATCGATTGGTCGCCGTACTCGATCCGGCGAGAGATACCGATCAGCCGTTTCCAGGTGGCACGGCGGATACGGTGTCACAGTGGCGCAAAATGATGGCAGGCAATGATAAAAAACCGCAATCACTGACGTTGATCAACCCAACCCTGGCGGGTGTATAGCGAATGCTGACGCCATGTTTATGTACCATAGTCAACCGTGTACAAGAGCATCAATCAAAACGTAAAAAAACAATCGCATCGGCAGCGGCTGCGAGCAGCTTGTTGAGCAAATCGTTATCGATGACAATATTGCCAATAGGCGCTGCCAGGCCACCAGGGCAGGCACCGAGAATACCCGGCACACTTCAGCCGCATATGCCAAGCCCGCCATTTATCATCGCTGAGCCAAAAGCAAGGCCAAGCAAGGTGCAGGTTACGACCTATGGGCAATGGCGGTGACGCCGCGCCAGATTCGCAGTTTGCTTAAAGTGGTTGAGCTTGGCAGCATCCGCCAGGCATCGACGCAATTGCATCTGGCGCCCAGCAGTATCTCGGCGCAATTAAACGAACTCGCGTCCGAACTGGACGTGGAATTGTTTCGATCGACCACCCGCGGTCTGGTGCTGACCGATGCTGGCAAGCGGCTGATGCCGCAGTTTGTCGAGTTTGCGCGGCTGGCAGATGACATTCAGCGCGCAGCCGTAGACGTGGCGGGCGAACCGGCTGGTGAACTGAAATTGTATGCACCCAGCTCCATGTGTATCTATCGTCTACCAGCCATCATCAGCTATCTGCAGCAGCATGCGCCAAAAATAGAACTGGTGTTGGTGCACGAACCGTTTGACTATCTCACTGCGTTGCAGGCAGGCGAACTGGATGCCGCAATCGAAGTATCAATCGACGAGGCAGACCCGCACTTTTACAGTCAACCGATGTATACCGAAGAGGTGATTTTCGTTTGTCATCCGGATCGATGGCAGGCACAGCCGTTGAGTCTCGAGGCGCTGTCTTCACAACCGCTGATCACCACGGAACCCGCCTGCAGCTACCGGCGTGAAATCGCCAGGCGATTTCAGCAATCGAGCCTGGTACTGCAGCCGCGACAGAGCTTCAGCAATGTCGAAGTGATACGCCGTTGTGTGTTAGCCAACATGGGCATAGGTGTGCTGCCACGATGTGTCGTTGACG
>CAZNIS010000004.1:69345-70433 GCA_964573105.1 uncultured Granulosicoccaceae bacterium | reverse complement strand
GGCGATTTTGCAACAGCGTATTGTGCGCAGTTGCAGCGCGCCGATGGCCAGACGCAGCGTCTGTTTATCAAGACGCACGCGAATCCGCCGCCCGGCTTTTTTACCACCGAGGCGGCCGGCCTTGCCGTGCTGCGCGAAGCCGAGGCGGTTCAAATGCCGAAGGTATTATCAGTTTCCGACGAGCCACCCTATCTGGCGATGCAGTGGATCGCAATGTCATCTTCAACTGTGCCTGATGAATCCGCTTTCGGCAGGCAGTTGGCGCAATTGCACAACAGTGGTTTGCCGGTGTTCGGTCGCGAGGATGGCCGCACCACCGGCAGTCTCGCGCTGCCCAATGATCCCTGCCACAACTGGTTCGAATTCTACGCACAGCGTCGGCTGTTGCCGCTGGCCGCGATTGCGGGCGAACGTGGCTCATTGCCCGCTGCCAGCATAGAAAAACTCGAAACCATCGCCAGTCGGTTGTCAGAATTTATCGATGCACCCACGATGGCCGCGCGTCTGCACGGTGATCTGTGGGCCGGCAACCGGGTCTGGGATGATCGAGGTGTGAGTTGGCTGATCGATCCTGCCATGCACGGTGGTCACCCGGAATTTGATCTTGCGATGATGCGACTGTTTGGCGGTTTTGATGAAATATGTTTTGATGCCTATCAGGAAGTGTCACCACTGCAAGCCGGTTGGCGCGACCGTATTGCACTGCATCAACTGGCGCCCCTGGTGGTACACGCGATCAAGTTTGGCAGTTCCTATTTGCCGGCGGTGCAACGTGCGTTAGATCGCTATAGCTGATAACTATCCGTAGCCCGCATTTATTTTTCCCGGAGGAAATCGATGATTCTGATTGGCCGCTATCTGTCTCCCTACGTGCGTCGCGTGGCGACCACGCTCAATTTCTACAACATGCCGTTTGAACATCAGCCATTGCAGCACACCGGAGACGATGCGCCGCATCTGCGCAAAATCAATCCAATTGGCCGGGTGCCGGCGCTGGTTGTCAGTGATGACAACGTAGTGGTCGAGAGTGCTGCGATTCTCGATTACCTCGATCGCGAAGTGGGTGCCGAACGCGCGCTGATTCCCGC
>CAZNIS010000004.1:45686-69245 GCA_964573105.1 uncultured Granulosicoccaceae bacterium | reverse complement strand
CCATGCGGGCCATCGTGCGTGCGCATCATGCCGGAAATACCCTGCGTCTCTTTTTCCAGTTGCATTTCCATTGGCGCGTCGTAGGCGCTGAGCAGCAGTTTCTTCAAGCCCCCGTAGGCTTTGGTTGGCCCGGCGGCAAACATGGCTGCCATTTTGTTGGCCTCGGTCATCAGCTCGTCGGCGGCGACCACGCGATTGACGATGCCCCATTCCATTGCCTCCTGCGCGGTCAGCAGACGATTGGTCAGCAACAGTTCCTTGGCTCGCATCAGACCCACGTGCTTGGCGAGAAAGTAGGTTGATGAACCATCCGGCGTGAGTCCTGATGCGGTGTAGGCAGAGATGAACTTGGCCTTTTCAGACGCGATGCTGTAGTCGCCGGACAGCGCCATGGAAAAACCGCCACCGGCTGCTGTGCCGTTGATGGCCATGACCACGGGCGCGTCCATGTGGTTAAGCCGAATCACCGCGCCGTGAAGTTTGCTTGCCATACGCACCAGATGGGCGGGTTTTTTGTCACCCTGATCGTGCATATCGCGCAAATCGCCGCCGGCGCAAAACATCTTGCCGTTAGCGGTCCAGATAACAGCCCGCACCTCGGGGTCATTGCCACACAGCACCGAGACCTCGAACAGCTCATCGGCCATGCGCGCATCCAGTGCGTTGGCGTCATCCGGTCGATTGAGCGTGATGGTGGCGACATTATTCGAGATATCGAAAGTCAGGGTTTCAAAGTTCAAAGAGATGCTCCTTTGCACCAGCGCCAGTTGGCCAATCGGCGAATTTTTCGGTTGGCTGATGCGATCATACGCACCCGGCCGTATGGCTTGATTTTGACGTGAACATGGCCCAACCTGCAAGCACAAACGAGAATGTGCCGGTCGGGGTGCGAGGGCAGAGTCCACTGCCGTGCCACCGGCTGGTCGGAGGAAATCGTGCAAGACACCAATGACAACGCGCGGGTGCTGACCGGCGGGCAGGCGATGGCCGAGGCGCTGATCGAAAACGGCGTCGATACGGTTTTCGGTATACCGGGTATTCAGCTCGACCCGCTGTTCGATGCGTTCTATCAAAAACAAAATCAGCTCAGCGTGCTGCATACCCGGCACGAGCAGGGGGCCGCCTTTATGGCGATGGGCTATGCGCAGGCCAGTGACAAAACCGGTGTATTTGCGGTAGTGCCGGGACCGGGTCTGCTGAACGCCATGAGTGCCGTCTCCACTGCAGTCGCCACCAATACGCCGGTGCTGGGTATCACCGGGCAGATTCCGTCACCGCAGATTCGCATGGGATACGGCATCGCGCACGAGCTGCGCGACCAGCTGGCGATGTCAGCCGGGGTGGTGGGCTGGGCCAAACGTGCCCATCATCCGGCAGAGGTCGGCCGCGTGGTCAACGAGGCATTTAACTACATGCACAGCGGCCGCTGCCAGCCTGCGGTGCTGGAAATGGCGCCGGATCAGTACTACGGCAGGGCGCCGGTGGTGTCGGCTGGGGCGGCGACATTCGATCCGCCACCACAGCCGAATTCTGACACCGTCGATCTGATGGCGCGCAAACTGGCCGCCGCCAGGTCACCGGCCATATTCATCGGCGGCGGTGCCTACGGCGCTGAAACTCAGTTGCTGCAATTGGCCGAGCGTTTAAACGCACCGGTGATCATCTCGCCAAGTGGCCTTGGCGCCTTCTCCGATGCCCACCCGCTGGCCTTCAACATTCTTTGTGGCCAAGAGATCTGGGATGATATCGACGTAGCGCTGGTGGTGGGTACGCGCTTTCTGGCACCGGCGCTGGCATGGGGCAGGGGTAGTGAAGTTGAAGTGCTGAGAATCGACATCGACCCCGATCAGATCCGCAAGCCCCGACCGGCGACAGCGGCCCTTGTCACGTCGGCGTCACTGGGTCTTGCGGCCATTACCGCGCAATTGCCGGCATCACCTCCCGATCGAACCGAATACCTGCACAGGTGCGATCGGCATCGTGCCGACATGTTCGACAAGCTGGCCGGCATTGTGCCGCTTGGCGAATATTCGGATGCGATCAGGCGGGTATTGCCCGAGGATGGCATCCTCGTCAACGACGTGACTCAGCTCGCCTACTACACACGCTTTGGCTATCCGGTCTACCAGCCGCGCAGCTGGCTGACGGTAGGTTATCAGGCCACTCTTGGCTATGGCCTGCCGGCGGCATTAGGGGCCAAAGTCGCCTGCCCTGATAAACCTGTGGTGTCGATATCAGGCGATGGCGGTTTCATGTTCACCGTGCAGGAGCTGGCAACGGCTGCGCAGCACAATATTGCGGCGGTGCATATCGTTGTCGACAACAGTGCCTACGGCAATGTCAAAACGATACAGGCACAGAGTTTCGGCAGTCGCCACATCGCCGTCGACCTATCGAATCCGGATTTTGTGGCCTTGGCGCAATCGTTCGGTATAAAAGCGGCGCGCGCAGATGATGCCGAAAGCCTGGAGAGGCACTTGCGTGGTTTTCTTGACGAAGAAGTACCGGCGTTGATCCACGTGCCAATGGGTGAGGTGCCGAGTATCTGGGATCTGGTGCGCAGGCCGCCGTCGGCCGGGGTGTAGTGGCCACTCGCACTAAAGCTCACAACCTGGTGTCCGTTAGCCTTGATTGAACTACCTCACAATTTCCGTCGCTCTCGTCGATAGGGTCACCCTCGTCTCTGGGCCGCTTGTCGTCGCTGAGCGGTATGGACTACAGGTTATTGGCGTAGAGCAACGTGATCACTTTCGACTCGATCAGACGGCAACTGTCCGGCCTTGCTGGCACAAGCTCGGGGCCGCGCCCGCTGTGGTTGAAAATATGCATCGCTCTGGCTTGCGCGATGGGTGTGGTCGCGTTTACCACGACCCAACTTGGCCATGATCAGCGCGCAAGAGAAATTGAGGATTTACTCAAGGCACAGAGTCTCAGAACTTTGGAGATGTTTTCCGCCGGCGCACTCGAATCTGTAATTCAGGAAGACATCGCGGTTGTCGACGTCCTGATTCGCGATACCGCGAAGCTCGATCCTGATCTGTATTCGGTCCGCGTCAGCAATGCTGCCGGTGGTTTGATTGTGTACTGGGTTCGTCCGGGAGAATCGTTTCCGGATGGGGCATACACGTTCGAGGGAGTGGTCGAACATGACGGGCTGGTGTTTGGCAACGTGACGGCGGTGTGGAATCCGGCGCGACTGATAGACGCCGTCAATGCGCGGCTAGCGCTGGAGCAATCGAGAATGATTGTGGCGCTGTTGACACTCACCGCGCTGAGCCTGTTTTTGCTGCACATACTGGTCACATCGCCATTGTCCCGGATCGGCGGCAGGCTGCGGTTGTTATCTGATGAAAACAGTCGTATCAATGATCTTGCGCCACTGAATTTGTCAGGCTCTCGCGAGATGCAGTTGTTGTCCGCTGCGGTTGATAATCTGGGCAACGCGATAGATGCCTCCAGAACATTGGCAGCAAAGCTCGAATATCAGGCTGGTCATGACTATCTGACTGGTCTCGTCAGTCGTTCGAGCTTTGAGCAAAGTCTTCGCAATCATCTGGCGAGTCGAACAATAGACTCACCACCAGCCACCTTGCTGTTCTTTGACCTTGATCAGTTCAAGCTGGTCAACGATAGCTGTGGACACGCCGCGGGCGATGCGCTGCTGGTTCAGTTGTCGGCAATGTTACGCAATGAGGTGCAAGCGGGAGATGTATTCGCAAGGCTGGGTGGCGACGAATTTGCCCTGTTGCTCCCGACCACCGATTTGCCAGCCGGAGAAAGCTACGCCGAGCACCTGCGGCTGGTCATTGAACGTTTCCGATTCTCCTGGCAGGAGCGTACCTTTGCAGCCGAGGCCAGTATCGGCGTGGTCGCAATCAGCGGGGCCGACAACGACATGGCCGTCGTGCTTCAGGCAGCGGATACGGCTTGTTATGCAGCCAAGTACGCGGGCAGGAATCGTATTCATGTGTACCAGGAGGATGATGAACGGCGTCTGGCCCGGGAGCGGGAAATTAGCTGGGTGCCTCGTATTCGCGCCGCCATTGAGGCATCGCGCTTTGTACTGTATGGCCAGTTGATAGAGCCAGCTAAATCCGGTGCCTGTGAGCAAGCGCACCTTGAAATACTGGTGCGAATGCTCGATGAACACAACGAGCTGATTCCGCCCGGCGCGTTCCTGCCATCCGCCGAGCGCTATGGATTGATGCCGCAGATAGATAGCTGGGTGATCAGCCACACCCTTGAATGGATGAGTTCGCTGCAGGCGCGATCGGAAATGGTGCCGGTGTGCGCTATCAATATTTCCGGCGCGTCTGTGTGCGATGCCCGGTTCCGTGAGTTTCTGTTAGCGGCACTTGCAGATTGCAGCGTGCCGTGTTCCAGCATCTGTTTCGAAATTACCGAGACCGCAGCGGTGGCCGATCTCGCCAGCGCCATTCGGTTCATGGAAGAAGTCAGGCAAATGGGTTGTCGATTTGCACTCGACGACTTCGGCGCCGGCATGAGCTCATTCACCTATCTGAAAAACCTTCCTGTGGATTTCATTAAGATTGACGGTGCTTTTGTCAAAGACTTGCTGAAAGACGACACCAGTCTGGCGATGGTCAGGGCTATCGCCGATATATCGCGAGTAATGAACATTGCCTCGATCGCAGAATTTGTCGAGAACGATGCAATCCGGCAAAAGCTCGCCGAGATCGGGATCGATTATGTACAGGGCTACGGCGTTGGCAAGCCGCAGCCGGTTAGTCTCTTCGAGACGGGCGCCGCATTGCAACGCGTGGCGTAATTGCAGTGTCCGCAGATATGATCAGCGGGCGGTAATGCCCACAAATCAGTCGTTCAACCAGGCTTGAATCAACGTGCTGGCAATCGCACGTGACGGCGGGCATTTTATGCCATCCGAGTGTTCGTCACGGCTCATCAGTTTTACTTCGTCGCGACTGAACCAGCGGCAGTCTTCCAGCTCGTTGTCATCGATCCTGATATCGTCGTTGATCGCTTCGCAGTGAACGCCGATCATCAGTGAATGGGGGAATGGCCACGGCTGGCTCGCATAGTATTGCACGCGTTGAATTTCTATCCCGGATTCTTCAAAGGTTTCACGTCGCACCGCGTCTTCGATGGTCTCACCGGACTCGACGAAGCCCGCCAGCGTTGAATACCAGCCGGCCGGGAAGTGCGGTCCGCGTCCCATTAGGCACTTGTCATCCTTTACCGCCAGCATGATCACGACCGGATCAGTGCGTGGAAAGCTCTGGTGATCACAGGCCGAGCACTCGCGGCGGTAGCCACCGATCATTGAGCGCGTGGGTGCACCGCACTTACCGCAAAACCGGTTGACGCTGTTCCAGTGCAACAGGCTTGCACCCTGTGCGATCGCGCCGACATCGCCTTCCGAGGTGCTGCTGGAGTACAGCAAGGAACGGTAGTCATAGTGGCGATAGGGTGGTTGCAGGGCGTCCTTGTCTGTCTGCGCCGGCACCGCGACGCGTGGCCCGCTTTCGCTTTGCCCCAACAGGATGGCGTTGTCGAGATCCGGCTCGAACTGCGCGGCCTCTGTCAGACCGAAGACGGCGCTCGGATGGTCGTCGCGACGCACGATCACACCCTGATCGCAAAACAGATGAAGTTCCAGATCATCGCTTGCCAGTGCTGTGGGCAGAGAGGACTCGTCACGATGCTCCGCGTCGCGAATCAGGCGGTTTTGTGAAAAACCGGTTGCGGCACTGGGTTCCGGGTTTGGGCTGTCGAACGTGATAGTCATGGGCGTCCTGTGGATGTCGATGTCGCCAGAGGATCGAAAGCGCCTGCTGATTGCGGCGGCAGTTTGGCGCGACGGTCGATTTCTGCCCGGCAGGTTAGCACATTGGCGAACCGCTGCCGCGGATACCGGGTGATATGTCAATTCGGTCAATGTCGGCTGCTAATTGCTTGAATGTGATGGGGTTGGCACTATATTGGCGGCGTAAATTCGGGCCGCGACAACGCGCCATCTGTCGCTTAGTTCAGTGGCAATCTGGACCTTGTAAGGAAAGTGGCTAAGCCCGACTATTCGCGCAGTTTTTTACACTCACGGAACTCACATCTATGAAAATGACCACCGAAGAGGCTTTCATCAAAGTCTTGCAACGGCATGGTATCGAACACGGATTTGGCATCATCGGCTCAGCGTTCATGCCGATCTCCGATCTATTCCCGCAAGCCGGCATCACCTTCTGGGACGTGGCGCACGAAACCAACGGTGGTCTGATCTGCGATGGCTACACGCGAACCACCGGCAAAATGGGCATGGCTATCGCCCAGAACGGACCGGGTATCACCGGCTTCGTCACCGCGATAAAAACCGCCTACTGGAACCACACACCGATGTTGCTGGTCACCCCGCAGGCGGCCAACAAAACGATTGGTCAGGGCGGCTTCCAGGAAGTCGAGCAGATGGCCATGTTCAGCGAGATGGTCTGCTACCAGGAAGAAGTTCGCGACCCAAGCCGAATCGCCGAAGTCCTGAATCGCGTGATTCTGAAAGCCTGGCGCGGTTGCGCACCGGCGCAGATCAACGTACCACGTGATTTCTGGACGCAAGTCATCGACATCGAACTGCCACAGGTGGTGCACCTTGAGCCCCCGGCGGGCGGTGCCAAGTCGATCGAAGAGGCTGCTGCCATTCTGACCGACGCAGAATTCCCGGTCATCCTGTCCGGCGCGGGCGTGGTGATTGGCGATGCGATCGATGACTGCGTCGCGCTGGCCGAAAAGCTCAGCGCGCCGGTTTGCTGCGGCTACCAGCATAACGACGCCTTCCCCGGTTCACATCCGCTGTCGGTCGGGCCACTGGGTTACAACGGCTCAAAAGCCGCGATGGAACTGATCGCCAAGGCCGACGTGGTACTGGCGCTGGGCACACGCCTGAATCCGTTCTCGACCCTGCCAGGTTATGGCATCGACTACTGGCCGAAAGATGCCAAGATCATTCAGGTCGACATCAACGCCGATCGCATCGGTCTAACCAAAAAAGTTACTGTCGGTATCTGCGGCGATGCCAAACAGGTTGCGCAAAGCCTGTTGTCAAAGCTCGGCGGCGCCGCCGGCGACAAGGGCCGTCAGGAACGCACCGATCTTATCCGCACCACCAAGTCCGGCTGGCTGCAGGCGTTGTCCAGCATGGATCACGAAGAAGACGATCCGGGCACCAGCTGGAACGAAGATTCGCGCAACCGCGATCCAGATCGCATGTCACCTCGTATGGCATGGCGCGCAATTCAAATGGGTCTGCCGGATGAAGCTATTATCTCAAGCGATATCGGCAACAACTGTGCGATCGGCAATGCCTATCCCACCTTTGAAAAAGGTCGCAAGTATCTGGCACCGGGCTTGTTTGGCCCGTGTGGATACGGCTTCCCGTCCATCATCGGCGCCAAGATCGGTTGCCCGAACACACCGGTAGTCGGCTTTGCCGGCGACGGCGCCTTCGGTATTTCCATGAGCGAAATGTCCAGCATCGGTCGCGACGAATGGCCCGCCATCACTATGGTGATCTTCCGCAACTACCAGTGGGGTGCTGAAAAGCGCAACACCACACTGTGGTACGACAACAACTTCGTCGGCACCGAACTCGATCCGGGTCTGAGCTACGCCAAAGTAGCCGAAGGCTGTGGTCTTAAAGGTGTCACAGTGCGTACCATGGACGAACTGACCGACACCCTGCGTGCCGCATGCAAAGCGCAGGACGATGGCGTCACCACCTTCATCGAAGTGATTCTGAACCAGGAACTGGGCGAGCCCTTCCGTCGCGACGCAATGAAAAAGCCTGTGCCGGTTGCCGGTATCAATCGCGACGACATGCAGCCGCAACAGGGTGCACTCTAGGTTTTTTTTGTTGAGTTGTATTGGTAGGTTGTGAGTGACGGCCACCCATTGTTGGGTGGCCGTTTTCATTTGTGAGATTATGTACTTTTGAAAAAGCGCAAAAGTACCAAAACGCTTTTTACCCGCTTCGGTTATGGCTGTCGCCACTTTGGACAATTCCATCGACTGGCGGGGCCGCGCTGAGCGCACGTCCGTGTGCGCACAGTGCTTATCGCGACGTCCTGCCGCGAAACCCCTTGTCGCTGAATTTGTCCAAAGCCCTCAGAGGGCGTTTAACAGCAGTACGGCTCGTGCTGACACACGTTGCGAAGAACACGTATTTATGTGGTTTTTGTGTGGGAGGAGGCCCCCGGCCCACGAACTTGCCAGAGCGGGTATATGTACTTTTGAAAAAGCGCAAAAGTACCAAAACGCTTTTACCCGCTTCGGTTATGGCCGTCGCCACTTTGGACGAATCCATCGACTGGCGGGGCCGCGTTGAGCGAACGTCCGTGTGCGCGCAGCGCTTATCGCGACGTCCTGTCGCGAAACCCCTTGTCGCTGAATTTGTCCAAAGCCCTCAGAGGGCGTTTAACCGCAGTACGGCTCGTGTTGATACACGTTGCGTTAAGTTTTTTGCCGAGTCGTGGTAGGTCGGCCGCAGGGAAGCAAAGCCTAAGCGTGCCCGACATTGAGCGTAGCGAATGCATCGAGAGGTGGTTGCTGACCACCGGGCGGTGAACAAGTCGAAGCAGGATGTTTGTAATTTCGACAAGAGCAAAGTACACACCACAACGGCTCCTGCTGCGACACGTTGTGTCTTTACTGCTGGAATCTCGCTAAAAGAAGGTGCTGCTCCCACCAGTCACCGGCTACACCTTGACCGTGGCCTGATTGCTCACCGCAACAAGATCTCGCCGAAACGCGGCGTTTCGTTGAACAGACGCATTACCATCGCCGTTTGCCTGAGCTTGAGGGTGCTGAGTATTTTTTGTTGGAGGAGAAGACGTAGGTTATTGTTGGACGAAAATCTGGTTTTCTGGCTTGTCCTCCCGCCGAGTGTGGTGGGACCAGATCTCCGATCCGGGAAAATGTAAGAGGGGAGTGTCGCTTGCTGGAGTACGGGGTAGAGGCTGCTTTTTCCAAATATAGCGCGGCGGCTAAAGCCTGTACTCCAACGTGTATCGAGCCCGTCACGGCATTTTCGTGCAACGGGGTTGTCCTCCCACCGGGTATCGCTTGCGCAGGTAACACGCTGGAATTTAACTACGCATCTTCAATCCTTGCGGATCAAACGGCGGTTCTAGCGCGAGTGTTGCGGGACATCTGTTGCCGAGTATCTCTATTTCAAATGCTGTCCTGTCGTCTGTTGCAAGCTCAGCTGGTATATAACCCTGCGCCAGCGACATTTGCACCGAATGCCCATAACCCCCCGACGTCACCCAACCCACCACGCGCCAGTCGCCATCCACTTGCGTAATCGCTCTGGGTGTGGCTGTACCTGTCGCGTCGAACCGCGGTGCGCCGTAGCCGTGCGGTTTGACCACGCTGTCGTAGTCTTTTTCGACTCTGGCCCAAATTGGCTCGTCGCCCATAACATCGGTGTTCTCTGTTTCTACGATCAGTGTTACGCGCTTTAATTTGCCGCCTCCTTCGTTTTCGGTGGCTGCGGCTGTACGCCCGATAAATTCGTTTTTCTGCAATTTGATAAAACGATCCATGTCAGCTTCAAACGGGCCGTAGATCGGGCGCAGCTCGGCAAACCAGGTGGGGAAGTTTTTCTCCAGGCGCATGGATAACAGGGCGCGCATACCAAAATCTTTCAATCCGTACTCGGCACCAGTTTCCTTGATTGCCAGATAAACCCGCCGCTCGTAACACGGCTCCATCCAGATCTCATATCCCAGATCACCTGTATAGCTGATGCGGTTTAGCAGGCAGGGGCAGCCGGCCACGTCCAGCGCGCGATGGTCCATAAATTTCAGGGCATCGTTTGAGACATCACAGTCCACCAGTTTTTGCAGCACATCGCGCGAACGCGGACCAGCCAGGCCAAGCCCTACCAGTGTCTGGCCGAAGCGGTGTATCTTCACTGAACCGTCTTTCGGCAAATGCTGTTCGAACCAGCGCATATGATAGATCTGTGCGGCAGTGGAGCCCCAGATGTAGTAGCGGTTCTCGGCAGCCTTGGCGATGGTGAAGTCGCCGATCAGTTTGCCGCGTTCGTTCAGCATCGGAGTTAACACCAGGCGGCCGGTGGCGGGCATGGTGTTGGTCATCAATTGATCCAGCCATCCGCCGGCACCACCACCGGTCACTTCGTACTTGGCGAAGTTTGCAATTTCGGTTACGCCTACGGCCTCGCGTACGGCCCGCACTTCGTCGCCAACATGCTCGAAATCGTTGGAGCGATGAAACGATAGAACGTCTGCGGCTTCTGTACCTTCCGGGGCAAACCACAGTGGTGTTTCCAGGCCCCAGGTGTCGCCCATCACGGCGTTGTTATCGCGCACCATGATGTCGTAGAGCGGAGTGGTTTGTTGTGGGCGTGCGGCGGGAAGTTCTTCGTTTGGAAAACGAATCGAGAATCGTCTTGAGTAGTTTTCACGCACCTTGGCGTTGGTGTAGCGCAGTGAGGTGAAGTCACCGTAGCGGGCGACGTCCATACCGAAGATGTCGTGGCCCGGATCGCCATCGACCATCCAGTTGGCAAGCGCCAGGCCTACGCCACCGCCCTGGCTGAATCCTGCCATGACCGCACAGGCGCTCCAGAAATTGGTTAAGCCCTGAACCGGTCCGACCAGTGGGTTGCCATCCGGTGCAAAGGTGAATGGGCCGTTGATGGTTTGTTTGATACCGGCCTGCGCAAATGCGGGAAAATGTTTAAATCCGATTTCAAGCGACGGGGCGATGCGATCGAGATCGGGTTGTAACAGTTCGTGGCCAAAATCCCATGAGGTGGTGTTGGGTGACCAGGGCACGCAGGCCTTTTCATAGGTGCCGAGTAACAGGCCGTTGCGTTCCTGACGGGTGTAGATCTCGCCCTTAAAATCGATGACGCCCACGAGCTCGCGCCCACTGTTCTGATTGAATTCGACGACTTCGGGCATTTCGTCGGTCAGCAGGTACATGTGTTCCATCGCCAGTACCGGCAGCTCCACACCGACCATGCGGCCGATCTCACGCGCCCACAAGCCACCGGCGTTGACGACGTGCTCGGCGTGTACCAGGCCTTTTTCGGTTTGCACCTGCCAGGTGCCGTCGGGCGTTTGCGACAGCGCCTCGACCCGGTTGCGAAGCTCGATGCTGGCGCCGAGATTTTGGGCGGCCTTGGCATAGGCGTGGGTGGTGCCTGAGGGGTCGAGATGACCCTCGACCGGATCCCACAGCGCGCCGACGAAATTGCGCTCGTCCATTAGCGGGAACATGGCTTTCGCCTCAGCCGGCGTGATGATCTCGGTTTCCATGCCGAGCGCGCGCCCGGTGGCGTGCACATAGCGCAGAAAGTCCATCCGCTCGGCGCTGTCGGCCATCATCACGCCGCCGGTCAGATGCAGTCCGCAGGACTGGCCAGAGATCTGTTCCAGCTCCTCGTACAGGGATACCGTGTAGGCCTGCAGCTTGGCGACGTTTGGATCGCCGTTCAGCGTATGAAAGCCGCCGGCGGCGTGCCACGATGAACCTGACGTCAGCTCCGAGCGCTCGATCAGTAACGCATCGGTCCAGCCGGCGCGCGCCAGATGAAACAGCACAGAACAACCGACGACACCACCGCCGATCACGACAACCTGAGCATGGGTTTGCATAACGAGATACCTGTAGATGCCTGGTGTCCGACGCCGATCAGGCGAGCCTGTGCGGTGGCCGGAGCATTGTATTCAGGTCAATGAAGGTATCACGGATAATTGCGCGGAAATAACTGAATTGCGTCTTTCGGTGGTGGCCTGTCTGCACTGGCCTCACAGGTTGAGATCAGGCGGCTTTCTGCCAGCTCGTGTCGCTTGTCAGCGATTTTGGTAGCGGCGCAGGTTTGGCGATGTAGTAGCCTTGCGCAAACTCCACACCCAGATCGTGAAGTATTTGCAATGAGGCTTCGTTTTCGACAAACTCGGCCACGATTTGCTTACCCATCGCTTTGCCTACGGAGTTGATTGCTTTGACGAATTCGCGGTGAATCGGATTGTGATCGATGTCGCGCACGAACATGCCATCGATTTTGATATAGTCGACTGGCAGCGCTTCCAGGTAGCCGAACGATGAAAAACCGCTGCCAAAATCATCGAGTGCCACCTGGTAGGCCAGCTCCCGCAAGCGCTGCACGGCGGCGTGGGCATTGTCGCCTGCGATGCTGGTCTCGGTAACTTCAAAACAAACACGGTCGGTAGGCACCTTTAGGCTGGCCGTCTGTGACTCCAGAAATTCCAGAAACTGCGTATCGCCGATCGAGCGACCGGACAGATTAATGTTGATGCAATCAAACTGTTCCAGTTGATCCCGATTGGCATTCAGCCAGGCAAAGGTGTTGGTGACCACCCAGCGATCCACTTTGGACGCCAGGCCATAGCGTTCGGCGACATCGAGAAATTTGCCCGGCATGAGTACCTCGCCGTTGCTATCCAGCATGCGGACCAGTATTTCCCAACTGTGAATGGGTTTGCCGAGGGTTGGATCGATTCGCGAAATGGGCTGGTGGTATAGCCTGAATCGCTGTTGTGCCAGTGCATCGACAATGGCTTGCACCCATTGCAGATCTAACTGGCGGGCGGCCAGTGCGCTGTTGTCATTGTGATGAAAACAAATTCGTGCCCCGCCTGCACGTTTTGCCTGGTAACAGGCGGCATCGACCGTTGTCATCACGCTGTGGCTGGTATGGTCTTTCGGTTCAAACAGCAACGCACCAAAGCTGCCGGTGATCGCGTAGCGGCGTCCCTCGTAGTGGAAGTTGAGCGGTGCCAGTGTCTCGCAACACTGTTTCACCACCTGCCTGAAATAGTCGGGTTCGCAGTTGGGAGCCAGTATCAAAAACTCATCGCCACCGAATCTGGCCAGCAGGATATTGTCTGGCACCGTTGCGGTGAGCGTGTCGGCGACAACCTTGATCAATGCATCTCCTGCCGCGTGACCACCGCTGTCGTTGACGATCTTCACTCTATCCAGATCCAGATAGCACAGGCCGTGACTGCCGGCGCCTGATTGCAGCAATTCGTCCAGCGCTGTCTGAAATCCGGTTCGATTCAACAGCCCGCTGAGGTCGTCGTGCGTTGCACGATGTTGAAGTGCCTGCGTCAATCGGGCGGACGCTTCAATTTCCTGCGAGAGCCTGGCGTTTGATTCGCGCAATTCTCTGGTCGATCGGTATTTGTGGCGCATGTAGCTTGCGAGCAAACCGAGCAACAGCGTAATACCAAGCGCCATCAGGACGTAGGCGATATGAAGTTGATTGCTCAGCGTGTGTTCCTGAGCCTCGCGCAATGCGGTCAGATGCTCGGCATGCTCAAGCGATGCGATTTCGAGTTTGTTGATGTCATCGTTCAGCGCATCCAGTATCGATCGAATCGAGAAATGTTCTGAAAAATCGCCCGGCTGCAGCCAGCCTAACAACGTCTGCACGTAGACCAGGGTAGGTTTGCCGTCGTGATGCAGTGTCTCGATCGCGGCGTCCACCCGATGGTAGATCGAGTCAATATATTTTTTCGCCAGTGCATCGGTGTGATAGTTCGCAAGCGTCGAGTAGTTGTTGATGCCTGAGCTTTGGCGATAGTCGACAATCAAGCTTGCTTCACGAGCAACGGTGCCAGCCGTTGCGTGTGAGGTGATAGCAATTTGATGTGGCCGCAACAGAGAAAAGCGCTCGCCGTAGCGGCGGGCCATGTTGGCCAGATCGCGATTGGTGTGGGTGCCAATACCGTTGACGTACTGGCTAGTCGCTTTCAGCAGCCTGGTATGCTCGAGCGAGATCGACGTGACCAGTTCAGACAGGCTGTCGTGTCGCTGATCCATTTGGGTGCCAAGGCCGCTATGGGTTGTCGACGACCCCATCGTGATGGCAATCAGCCAGATCGCCGCCGCTGCCGTTATAGCCACGCCTCCTATCAGGCGTATTTCCCTCGTCCCTGGGTTCATGGTTGACGTTCACTTTAGTGTCTGTTTCGCCCACGACAGCGCGCGTTCGCTGGAACGCGCCTGGCGGCGCTCTATCAAGTCACGTCTACGGGATACTCCTATGCTTGGGTATCTGACGGCATCATTGGTACGCACTTGAGAAAACAAATGTGCCGGCAACTAGCAATTGCTTAACGACAGGAATCGAACTCCCTGAAATCATTGATGATGCAATCGGCTGCAACGATATCCCGATCGGGTGAGACAACAATACGCAGCATGTCATCAAAGGCGGGAAAGCTCTCTTTGATCGCCGCGTTGACGCCGTCGCGATCCAGTGCCGCCACGCGCGTTCGAAGGGTAATCGCGTCAGTTTGGGGGCGATTGCGCATCACCGATTCGGTCATTAGATAGGCGATTGTCGAGGGTTTTGCCGTCGCCTCCCGGGTGCGCTTTTTCATGATTCGATGGGCGATCGGAAACTCCACCGGGCCGATGCCACTCTCGACAAAACGCTTGTAGGCGGACTCAACCGCAGCGATCACAGCCGGGATCTTGGCCGTTTCTACTTCGCCCTCCAGCGCCAGCACGTCGCCAACCCGCGTGAAAGCGTATTTGCGCGCCGCAAACCCATAGGCCGCGCGTTGTTCGGTGCGCACGGTTTTGAATAGACGCGAATGCTGACCTTCGCCCAGCACGCCTACGCCGAGGCTGTGTGACAGATCGTTCGGGTGCGAGGCCGGCGGCAGTGGGCCGCTGATCAAGAGATAGGATTTTTCAGCGTTCGGGCGATGCACCAGGATAGTTTTGCCGTTGAACGTCAGCGTGATGGGGTTGAAGTTCTGGCGTTTGTGTTCGCTTGGCAGGCCCTGTAGCGCCGTGTCGATTGCGGCGGCTGCCGCATCCGGTGCGATATTGCCTGCCACCGCGATGATCGCGTCGTTGCTGGACAGGTGTGTCTGATGCCAGTCGCGAATATCGTCGATGGAGATGGATTCCATTTTGGGTATGGATGTCCACGACCACGCCTGCTGCAGGCGATGCTGGCCAATGACTGATTGCCGCAGTGTGTGCCAGGCCTGTCCAACAACTGTCGCCTGCCGTTCCGCCTTGAGTGTTTTGCGCTCGCGCTTGAATCGCGCAAGCCAGCGTTTGTCCATCGTGGGTTTCGCCAGCACCTTGTTGGCGATCGTGGCCGCGGTTGGGAAATCGGCGCTGGGTGCAACGATAAACCCGCGGATCGAATCGTCTTCCGAGTACAGACGTGCACCGGCGTCAAGCGCTTCGAATTCTGCCACCAGATCGACCGGACTCGTGCCGTCGGCACCGCCCTCGGTCATCATGTGCGGGCCAAAAAACGCAATGTTTTCCTTACCGTTCTCAACCCCCGCGAAGCCACCTCGCCAGCTGATCGCCACTGCCGCGCGCGAGGACTGCGGCATGTGGTGATAGCTATAGCTGTGGCCTGCGGGCGTCTGTAGTGTCTCGATAATGCCAGGCTCGCTGTGCGTGCCAGGCAAACTGGCACAGCTGCTCAAGACCACTGCCAGCAAGCCGGGCAGTGTCAGTTTGAATAAAAATGGTTTCATTGTCCTGTCTCCGGGTGAATCTGCCCACGGGCTTTGGTGGCAGATTGAGCAAACGCACTCAACAGGCGTTTGATGTCGCGAGTTTGAACTGACCTGATGTCATCAATGTACTCGTCGCTTGAGAGGATATCGTTGTGCAGCAGCAGCCCGAGGGTTGCGATGTTGGTTTCCTGCTGTGGCTCGCGAGCAAGGCGTTGCAGCGTTTTTATCAATCGCTGCCTGACGGTTTCGATCGATTTGTCGAACGCTTCGTGGCTGGTCAGGGTTGGCAGCGTCTGGTCAAACTGCGCAAACAGTTTCTCTGCCGTCACGCCTTCTTCAGGCTGTGCCCAGATTAGCAGCAGGTTCGAGCGATCTGGTTGTATGTCGCAGTTGCTTTCCAGTTCCAGTGTCAGAAATTCATCGTAATAGAGTGGCTTGGTCAGACCGCCGGGTTGAGCTGAGTTGAGTAGTTCGGTCGTCAGTGCACAGGTGGCCAGTTGCTGGCGGGACGACATACCGTCCAAAGCCGCTGCATGGCGAATGTAGAGCACGCGTGAGCCACCAATCGTTGGGTGCGTCATCTCGATGTTAATCGAATCGGGCTGTCGCGATTGCCTGCTCCATTGGTGGGGTGGGGTCGAGCCTGCCGGCAATGCGGCGAACCGTTTCTTAAGTTGGGGGATAATCTGATCGGCCCGCAGCGGACCCGATACCAGCAAGTAGGCGTTGCTGGCGCGGTACCACTGTCGATGAAATTCAGCCGTAGCTTGTGGAGTGAATTGCCTGATCGAATCGCGCGAGCCGATGACCGAGCGCGCAAACGGATGGCCGGCGTACATACTCTGGTACATTTTCGTGTAGAGCTGCAGCCAGGGTGACTCGGTATTGCGCAGGTCGAATTCGCGCTCGACGATATCAACTTCAGATTGCGCAAAATTGCGATCGAGATCGACCGGCGAGAAGATCCTTGCAGCATTATCGAACATCGGCTCAAGGTTGGCGACAGGGCCGTTGTTCCAGTACAGCGTCCAGTTGCGCGATGTCCAGGCATTGGCGGTGCGATCGCCAAAGTCTCCGTGGATTTTATCGGCGGACAGAAAAACCAGATGCTCCAGATAGTGCGCCAGCCCCTCGAGGCCGGTGTTGTCGTATTCGCCAGCTTCAATCAACAGGCGTACATCCAGTTCAACGGCGTCTGGCTGTTCGATCAGCCAGGCGCCGCGAAGATTGGTGTGAGAGGTGAGATCGACGATATCGCCGGCGCTGAGCGGTCTGGTGCACAAGCACAACAACGCGACGACAGCGGGCAGCCAGGCCAAATACAAACGTGGGACAGGCATCAGGCACTCCGGAGGTTGACTCGATGGACTCATACCATAGTCACTGCCCGATCGTTAGCGAGAGGTTTACCGCTCTGTGCCGGTTGCCGCTTTGGATAACAGCAGGATCGTCGCCCCACCGAGTAACAGCACCATAAATGCCTGCTTGAGTGATGTGGCGTTGGCGATGAAGCCAATCAGCGGCGGGCCGAGCAACAGCCCCCCGTAACCCAGTGTGGCCGTCGCGGCGGTGGCACTGCCGGCGGATATGTACGGATCGTTGGCGGCTCGCGAAAAGGCGATCGGCATCACCAGCGCGTAGCCTGCGCCCATCAGTACAAAGCCTGTGAATACGACGGGCAGTTGTCCGGCAAGTGTCAGGGCCGATGTGCCGGCGGTGGCGCATATGCCCGCCATCAACAGTGACCGGCGCTCACCAAAGCTGCGGATGATCCAGTCACCGCACAGTCGGGTAATTACCATCGCGACCGAAAAAACCGCGTAGCCGCTGGCCGCGATTGCCGCACTCGTCTGCCAGGCAGTGTTCAGGTACACCGCAGACCAATCCGCCATCGCACCTTCACCCATCGACGCGCAGAACGCGATAATGCCCACCCATAACAGGGTGCCGCGCGGCAATGCGAAGGGTGCGCCGCTGGTGCTGCTGGTCGCCGGCCGCGCCTCGGGGCGGGTGAGCAAGGCTGCCAATACAACCATGCACAGTGCGATGATGAAAAAGTGCAACAGCAATCCAACTGACAGCTTGCCCGCCACCACCCCGGACAGGGCGCCGACGCCCGCACCGAGGCTCCAGACCGCGTGCAACCGCGACATGACGCGGATGTTGTGACGCTGCTCGACCATTCCTGCCCAGGCGTTCATCGCCACATCCATGCCGCCGTGCGAGGCGCCAAAGAGTGTCAGCGCGATTGCCACGGTGGTCACATTGACACTGGCCCCTATTGCAATCAGCGCCACCGCATTGAGCATTGCCAGTGCAATGGCGACGATTGAGCAGCCGAGCCGGTCGATGACGCGCCCGGCGACCGGAAAGCTGACTACCGCACCCCCGGCCAGTAGCAGTAACAAGGTACCCAGCGCCGCCTCACTCAGCGAGTACTGGGCCTTCACCGTGGGCACGCGCGACGCCCAGGCGCCAAACAGCGCGCCGTTGAAAAAGAACAGAGTGCCGACCGCGATAACTGATTGGCGCGCTGTGGCAGCGATCACTGTGAACCTCCCGGCTGCGCGTGCAAAACCGCGAGACTGCGCCAGTTCCTGTCAGGGTGTGATGGGCAGCTGTCCAGTGGAAGGGGAGGTTGGTCGAAGCCCGTGCTCTGATGTTGCAATCGGTTGGATGTCCTGGTCGTTTCTGCGAGTCGTTTAGGTGTGTTGGATCAACATTACCGCTGGGTAATGTGCCTCTCAGGCGGGCCTTGAAATGGTTGGCCCATCGCCTTATTTCTCGCTTGCGAAATATCGAGGCACAGGTGGCAGGCAGTCTTATTCAGGCTGTGCATTGCACACCTGGCAAGTGACGGTTAGTCTGCCACAGCCGCCGGCCCCGCGTGGTCGGGTCGGCTGGCGGGCAACGCCGATGGTACTGGAAAATCAACCGAGGATAACAATGCTTGACGTCAGTCATTTGAGCCGTAGCTACGGCGACTTCAAGGCGGTAGACGAGGTGTCTTTCTCGATTGGCAGTGGAGAGATCGTGGGATTGCTGGGCCACAACGGCGCCGGCAAGACGACGATCATGAAAATGCTCAGTGGCTATCTCGAGGCCGACAGCGGCAAAATAGAAATTGCCGGTCGCGACATCTCAACCGATCTGAAATCCATTCAGCAGGATCTGGGCTATCTGCCCGAGAGCCTGCCGCTGTACCCGGAAATGACCGTGGCCGATTATCTCGACTACGCGTCGCAATTAAAGCGCATCAGCCGCAAAGACAAAGCCGCCGAGATCCGTCGCGTGGCCACTCAAACCGATCTTGGCGACAAGATCAACGACGAGATAGCAACGCTCTCGCGTGGTTATAAACAGCGTGTTGGCGTGGCGCAGGCGATTCTGGGCAAGCCGCGCTTGTTGATCATGGACGAGCCGACCAACGGTCTGGATCCCACCCAGACCGATCAGATGCGTCAGTTGATGCGCGATATCGCGCAGGACGCGACAGTCATCCTCTCCACCCACATCATGCAGGAGGTCGAGGCACTGTGCGATCGCGTATTAATGATGCGCAGTGGCACGCTGGCGGTCGATGAAAAGCTTGCCAATCTGCAGCAGAGCAATCAGCTCACCATTGAGACCTCGCTTCCGGGCAAGGCATTGCGCCAGGCATTGAACGGACTGCAGGGCATCGGCGCCATCGATGATCGCGGCAGTGATGGCGATGGCCACGTGTTCGACATCGGCCTGAAAGACGGGGCCGCTCGATCAGCGGTGAGCGCTGCGGCGGCCCGGGCGATTATCGACGCCGGTGGCGAGCTGTACGCGCTGCAGGCCAGACGCCGCGATCTGGAGAGCCTGTTTCGTGAAGTGAATAGTGTGGCGAAGGAGGTCAGTCATGCCGCGTAGTAATTTTTCTATTGTAAGAAGAGTTGCCAGCAAAGAAGTGACGCTGTTCTTCGCGTCGCCGGTGGCCTATCTCTTTCTCGCCGCGTTTGCCGCGGTCACGCTTTTTGTGTTCTTTTGGGGCGAGTCGTTTTTCTCGCGCAATATCGCCGATGTGCGGCCGATGTTCGAATGGATGCCGCTGTTGCTGATCTTTTTATGCAGCACCCTGACCATGCGATTGTGGAGTGAGGAGCGTCGCACAGGCACACTGGAACATATACTCACGCAACCGGTACCCTTGTGGGCGTTTGTCGTCGGCAAGTTTTTTGGTTGCCTGGTGCTGTTGCTGATTGCGCTGTTGATCACGCTGCCGCTGCCTATCACTGTATCGATGATTGGCGATATCGACTGGGGCCCTGTGTGGGCCGGTTATATTGCGGCTTTTTGTCTGGGTGCGGCGTACCTGGCTATCGGCTTGTTCGTGTCTTCGCGCAGCAACAATCAGATTGTCAGTCTGATCGCATCGGTAGCGCTGTGTGGTGTGTTCTATTTGATCGGTTCTGATGGTTTCACCAGCTTTTTTGGTAACGCCAGCGGCGAGTGGCTACGGCTGTTGGGTACCGGGTCGCGCTTTGACTCCATCACCCGTGGCGTGATCGATCTGCGCGATCTCTACTATTACCTCAGCATCGTGCTGGTGTTCCTCGCGCTGAATACCTATTTTCTTGAAAAGGAACGCTGGACCAACGCTGGCCGCACAAAGTGGCACAAGGGCTGGCAGGCTGTTACTGCGCTGCTGGTGCTCAATGCGATCGCCGCCAACCTGTGGCTGGGGCAGTTAAACAAGCTGCGCGTCGATGCGACCGAGGGCAAACAGTACTCGATTTCTGGAGCGACACACAACTTCCTTGGGCAATTGCAGGAACCGTTGCTGATTCGCGGTTACTTCAGCGGCAAGACTCATCCATTGCTCGCACCGCTGGTGCCCCAGATTCGCGATCTGATTCGCGAGTACGAAATCGCAGGTGATGGTCAGGTGCAGGTCGAGTTTATCGATCCACTGCAAAATCCGGCACTCGAAGAAGAGGCCAATCAGCAATACGGCATCGAGCCGGTACCGTTTCAGGTGGCTGATCGCTATCAATCGTCCATCGTCAGTTCGTATTTCAATGTACTGGTGAAATACGGCGATGAAACGCAGGTGCTCGGTTTCCCCGACCTGATCGACGTCAAGCAAAGTGGCGAGGCGAATCTCGACGTTCGACTGCGCAACCCCGAACTAGACCTGACCAAGGCGATCAAAAAGGTGCTGACCACCTATCAGGCGGGCGGCAACCTCTTCGATACGGTCAACGGAGAGCTGACGTTCAATGCGTACCTGTCTAACGATGCGGTGCTGCCGGCTGATCTGGTGGCGTTTCGCGAAATGGTGCAACAGACCGTTGCCGGTTACGAGCAACAATCAGACGGGCGCCTGAAGGTCAACTTTATTGACCCGGACGCCGAGGGTGGGGCGGTCGCACAGCTGCTGGCTGAAGAGTACGGTCTGCGACCGATGCGTGCCGGTCTGTTCGGTGGCCAGCCGTTTTGGTACTACATGTTGCTGGAAAAAGGTGATCAGGCGGTGCAGATACCGCTGGATAACCTGACAGACACTGGTTTTGATCGAAACTTCAAAGCGGCGATCAAACGCTTTGCTACCGGTTTCACCAAGACTGTTGCCATGGTACTACCGGCAGGCCAGCCCAATCCCTACGGCGGTCCACCGCGCAGCGATTACGCCCAGCTTGAGGCGTTTCTCGGGGGCGACCTGAACACCATCCCCGAAGACTTGTCCGATGGTGCGGTCGATGGTCTGGCCGATATCCTGCTGGTGATCGCGCCGGAGAACCTGGACGAAAAAGCCGTGTTCGCGATCGATCAGTTCCTGATGAAAGGGGGCACAGTGGTAACGGCCACGTCACCACGATCGGCAACGTTTGGCCGACAGCGAATCGATGTCGCAAAAAAGGCCAGCGGTATTGAGGACTGGCTGGCACACAACGGTGTCAGCATCGCCGACAACTTCGTCATGGATCCGCAAAATGCCGCGTTCCCGGCACCGGTCAATCGTCAGGTTGGCGGCATGCAGTTGCAGGAAATACGCATGCTGAACTACCCGTATTTTCTCGACGTGCGCGCCGATGGACTGAATGCCGACAACCCGATCACAAGCTCGCTGCCACAGTTGAACATCGCCTGGGCATCGCCGCTGACCATCGATGAGGCAAAAAACAGCGAGCGCACCGTCACCGAGCTGATCAAAAGTACCGCAGGTTCGTGGGTGTCCGATTCGATTGACATCATGCCTCGGCTGCAGGATGGCGCAGTCGCCGCCTATCAACCCGAGGGCGAAACCGGCTCGCAACTGGTTGCCGCGATTGTTGGCGGGCAGTTTGATTCGTATTTTGCCGGTCAGGATTCGCCGATGCTGGAAAGCGCTGAAAATCCACTCGATGCGGCAGCAAGCGTCGCCAATGGCGAGCAGCCGGCAGAAGAGAGCGAGGAAGAAGAGAAGACCGTCGTCAGTGGTGTGATCGACCGGTCGCCCGCATCGTCTCGCATCATTGTGTTCGCATCTAACGATTTTCTGCGCGATCAGATGATTCAGCTTGCGGGCTCGGCCAATGGCAGCGCCTATATGACCTCCTACGAGATGATGGCCAACACCATCGACTGGTCACTGGAAGATACAGGTCTTTTGCAGATTCGTTCGCGCGGACATTTCAATCGCACCCTGCCGCCGATGGCGCGTGGTCAGCAGCTGTTCTGGGAATATCTGAACTACGCGCTGGCGGCCATTGCGCTCGCACTCATCGCACTAGTCTACCGGCGCATGCGGGCGGGTAAGCAGCGACGCCACAGCCAGATCATGAGCGCTTGAAGGAGGGCACTACGATGACAATCAGATCCACGATACTCGCGGCATTGCTGGTCGTGCAACTCGTTGTTGCCGGCGGTTTGCTGTATGCCAGCCACAGTAAAAAAGTCACCCGCCCCGATGGCGTGCTGCTCGAATTCGATACCGCAACCGTCGATCGCATCGAGATTGCCGATGGCGCCGATGACAGTAGCGTACGGCTGACAAAAAACGGTGACGACTGGCTATTGCCTGACAACAGCAACGTTCCGGCAAATACTGAGAAAATGCAAAACCTGGTGAGCGCCATGGCCGATCTTCAAACCGGCTGGGCGGTGGCAACCAAACCCGCCAGTCACGCTCAGCTTGAAGTGGCAGAAGATGATCACCAGCGCCGCGTCAAACTCTACAACGGCGACGAGCTGGTCGGTGATCTGTACGTCGGCACTTCACCTGGCATGCGTCGTGTGCACGCGCGCAAGGCTGATGCCGATGAAGTTTATTCTGTCGCGCTGAACAGCTACGACATGCCGGCTGCATCGGCCGATTGGTTGCAGAAAGATCTACTGGCAGCAACCGACATCACGGCGCTCGGTATTGGCAATGCCACACTCGCAAAGCAGGAAGATGCATGGCAGCTTAGTGCAGGAGATGGTGAGCCAGTGGCCGCAGACGATGGCAAAGTGAATGCACTGACGGGCGCGCTATCGCGCCTGCGCGTGCAGGACGTCGCAGCCGAGTTGCCGGCAGAGGCGACGCCTGTGAGTATTTCGGTGACATCGGCAGATGGCGAACTGGCCTATCAATTGGTCGAAGCAGGTGAGGACTATTACATCACCCGCGCCGACATCGACGCCGTATTCACCATTCAAAAATCGGACTATGAATCGATTGCGAATGTCTCGGTGGATGATTTGAAAGTCGAAGTGGTTGAGGAAGATCCACCGGCCGAGGATTCAGCCAATACGGCAGAGTCTGGCTCCAGCGAATCCTCGACTGCTGCACCTGCGTCCTCGACTGAAACTGAGACGCAAGTTAAGGAATAGCAGTGTGTTGTAGCTGAGCGAAGAGATGCCCTGGATAGAATTCCGGGGCATTTCCTGTATGGCGTGCTAGTGCAACCAAGTTGTCCCGCCAATGCAGTAGTGGGACCTGGTCGCCGACCGGGGAACAAGTTTATTGAGCGCGCTCGTAGGCCATGTTCGTACAACGAAGCAGTCGCGCCGAGGTATCAGTGGGACCTGGTCTCCGACCGGGGAACAA
>CAZNIS010000004.1:0-45586 GCA_964573105.1 uncultured Granulosicoccaceae bacterium | reverse complement strand
GATGAGACCGGAACCTTGATCCGGGAGTTGTGTTGCATGGATATGCCTTGTCGCCAAAAACGGAGCGGCGCCTGGTCCGACAACAGTTCACCGCAACTGTACAAGCGCTTGCCAGCGGTTAGAATGCGTGTCTGAATCGCATCGGAGGATTCCAGCATGGGCCAGACAATTTCACTCACCGCTTCTGACGGGCACAAACTCACCGCGTATCGCGCTGATCCAGCGGGTGCCGCGATTGGTGCCGTCGTCGTGGTACAGGAAATCTTCGGCGTCAATGTTCATATCAAGTCAGTAGCCGATGGTTACGCGGCACAAGGCTATGTGGCAATCGCACCGGCGCTGTTTGATCGCGAGGGCAGCGGCATTGAGCTTGGCTACGAGGCAGACGATATCGCGCGCGGCCGAGAGCTCGCATTCCCGCTGGGCTGGGAGTCGCCGATTCTGGATATCAACGCGGCGATTGAAGCGGTGGCTGATGTGGGCAAGACCGGCATCGTCGGTTATTGCTGGGGCGGATCACTGGCCTACCTTGCATCGTGCAAGAGCAAGGTGGATTGCGCGGTCGGTTACTACGGTGGGCAGATTCTAAAAATACTGGCAGCAGAACCTGATCTAAAACCGCAGGTGCCGGTGATGCTGCACTTTGGCGAGCACGATCACGGCATTCCCTTGAGCGATGTCGATCAAGTGCGCGAGCGCCATCCGGACGTGCCAATTCACCTGTACGATGCCGATCACGGGTTCAACTGCGATATGCGCGGCAGCTACAATCAGCTGGCGGCAGAGCTGGCATTGCAGCGGACGCTGGATTTTTATGCCACCCATCTTGGCTGAGTGTCGCCAGCCGATACCGCTCAGTATTCTTTTTCAACTCTGGCGATTCTGGTGCGAAAGTGTTCGTACCAGATATTTTTGCCCTTTTCTTTCGCCGCCTGGTGTTCAGCATGTTTGGCCCATTGCCTGATGGACTCCAGATCGGCCCAGTAGCTAACGGTGATACCTACGCCATCTCTCGTGGTTTCAATACCGAGAAAGCCCTGCTGCTGGCTCGCAAGCGCAACCATTTTGCGCGCGGTCTCGGCATAGCCGTTGTCGCCCGGTTGACGGGTGGAAGTGAATATCACAGCGTAGTAGGGTGGGGCAGGCGTTTGGGCGATCGGGCTCATGATGACCGGTGTTCACGACAAGAAAAGGCGTCATCGTAACAAAAGGTAGTTGTCAGTGGCTGCGATAAAATTTACCCAGGCGGAAAAATCTCTGCTGATCGAAAAGTTTCAACGTTACTTCAGCGATGAGCTCGATCGTGAGTTGGGTCAGTTCGAAGCGGATTTTTTACTGGACTTCATCACCGAAGAGATGGGGGCCTATTTTTACAATCGTGGCCTGTATGACGCGCAGGCCGTCGTCGCGCAGCGCGCCGAGCTCATTGTCGAGGCGATTGCCGAGCTTGAGCAGGCGACACCCCGTTGATCTAACATCACCTTGACCGGAGGAATGTGGCGTAACGGCCTGATAGTACATCCTCTTGCTTTGCTTGCCTTCACGGTTGCCTGTTCAAATTCGCGAGAACAACTGTCAAATAGAATAAGGATTTATGGTGCAGCCGGGCAGTTGATGTGAGTTGTATGGCATTGGTGCGCTCAATACTTTGTCTCTAAAACCGTTAATCAAGCAATACAGGACGTCTTTGGTAGCCAGTTTGTCTCTGCCAACTGAATGATGTCAGCTGGAGGCGGGATTTTGGTTAACTGGACAAAAGCAGGTGTCAAGTTGGGCGCAATGAATGCTCGTTTTCCGCGCGCTGTGGGGTTGTTACTGGTACTGACGGTCCTGGGCTTTGGCGTTTTACCCGGCCTCTGGTACTACAGCGTACAACGGGCAAACTACATCGACCGGAGTATCGCCGATGCTGAGGTATTGCTTGCGTTCACCGATAGCTATGTGGGGACCTATGCTGACGTAGTGGCGCAGCACGGCACGTCCGATGCGCCGGTGCCAGCGACCTACCGGGCACAGGCGTTACTCGCCTACAACGCGGGCCGCGGCAAGCGCCTGCACGATAGCATGGCTATGGTTGGTGTGCCGGGCCATGAGGTGGCGGTCAGCGCAGACGATCCTCTGCTGCGTAAAAAGCTGCTGGAGATGGACGCGAAAGACACACCGGCACGGTATAGCGAATTGGTTCACCTGCACGGTCAATCCACTCTTCGTACGGTGTTCCCGTCAATTGCCAACAAACAGTCCTGCGTCGATTGTCACAACAGCCTCGAGGGGCAACAGCGAATCTGGCAACTGGGCGACATGATGGGGGCATTCGTGGCTGAGCGCGACGTTGGACTGCCCTTGGCGCACATTCGCAATACCAGCCTGTTGGTTGGCGTGTTATCGGCCTGCCTGTTGTGGACCGTGATGCTTCTGGTCAGTAAAAATCATTCGCTGCAAAGTAAGTCGCGACAGTTACGCCACATGGCTGATACCGACCCACTGACCGATTGTCTCAATCGCCGCGCGTTTTTTGATCGGATTAGTAGCGAGCGATCCGGAAACGAAAGTATTGACGAGGATCGTTGGCTGTTGTTGCTGGACCTTGATCATTTCAAGTCGATAAACGACGAGTTTGGCCACGCGGTGGGATATCAGGTACTGGCGGATTTTGCCAGCAGGATTCGCAGTCAGATTCGAGACAATGACCGGTTCGCACGCATCGGTGGCGAGGAGTTCGCACTGCTGTTGCAGGGTAAGCCGAATGTTGATTTTAATGCGATTGCCGAACGCCTGGTGCGATCGGTGGAGCGGATGGAGGTTTTCAGTGGCTCGACACGTGTGCCGGTGACAGTCAGCGCTGGCATGATCAAAGTACCAGCTGGCGAAACGGGTTGGTACGAACGCTGTATGCGGCTGGCGGACGCTGCCCTTTACCAGGCAAAGGAAATGGGGCGCAATCGAATCATCGTCCACTCCTGACCACTCTGGCTTCAGTTACTGAAATGTGCCGCGATCACTGCGGCACATTCGTATTGCAGTGTAAAACGGCGCTATTCGCTCTTGCCGTGAGCCTTGTCTTTCTTGCCGTGATGATGATGCTTCATACCCTTAATGGCTGTGATCTCGTAACGTACCTCAACCTCCCCGGCATTGGCGAAAACCAGTGTGCCGCTGTATGACTCTCCGGGTTTCAACGCCTGTTGCAGACGCATGAACATCATGTGGTAGCCACCCGATTCCAGCGTGACGGTCTGTCCGGCTGGTATCGGCAGGCCCTGTTCGAGCCTGCGCATTTTCATGACTTCTCCCTGCATTTTCATTTCGTGAACTTCTGTCTTGCCGGCGAATGTCGCGCTGCCGCCGATCAGGGTATCGTCGGTGCTGCCGGTGTTGCGGATGATCATATAGCCGCCCGTGGTCATGGCGCCCGGTGGCGTGGCGCGCGCTTGCACGTGCACAATCTCCAGATCGCCAATTTTGATGGCGTCTGCGAACGAGGCGGTGGTAAGCAGCATCAAGGCAGCGGCTGCCATAGATGCGATGAAGGATCGAATTTTCATAGAGTTGTCCAAAAAGGATTGGCCGGCTGTGCACGCACAGTCGCGCACGGCAGTCAGCCGTACAGGGATTTGAATAGGGATGGACGCTGCGCTTGAAAATGCGCTGCAGCGACGCCAGTTAGCTGCGAAGGTCAGCAGCCGGTGGAGCGCGAATTGGCTGGTTTTTTTCGTCACTCGACAGAGCAGGGCCACTAACCAAGCCTGCCAGTGTGGCCGTCGCGGGTTGAATGATCGCGAGGTCAGAACGCGAGGCGATCAGAGCAAATTCATCGCTGTTGTCTGCCAGACAAATCAGACAGCGCATCTGTTCCGGGTGTGCTTCTTGCGCGAGTGGTACGAATAACGCCTTGCCTTTACAGCTGGTTGTCCAGAAGCCCTCGCCAGCAGAGGCAGCGTGTAGCAACGGCTGACCGGTACCCAGCAGCAGGGCCAGGATCAGTAGCAGATTGAAGGGTTTGGAGTGGCGTGGCATCAGTTGATCATGGCCGAGGAAATAGCAGGCGTCAAGCGGGCTGCGGGGCTAGCGATTGCAGCCAGCTGTTCAGCGGCGGTTCTGCTGTAAATGGTTTGAGTGTGGTTTGGCGACAGGTCTGAGTAAAACATGAAAATCTTGAAATGGCTGATTGTTGGTGTGGTGTCGCTGGCTGCCTTGTTACTGGTGGCTGTTGTGGTGGCGCTGAACTTTCTCGATCTCAATCAGTATAAGGACAAAATTCAGGAAGTAGCCAAGCAACAGACGGGCCGTGAACTTGCTATTCCCGGTGACATCGGCGTCAGCTATTTTCCGTGGGTGGGGTTGACGCTTGGCGAGCTGGCAATGGGGAATCCGGAAACGTTCGGCGATGCTGACTTTGTTCGCATCGGTGGCGCGGAGGTACAAGTAAAACTGTTACCGCTGCTAAAGAAATCGGTCGAGGTTAAAACCATCAAGCTCAGCGGTTTAGCCGTCGACTTGCAACGCTCAGCCGACGGGACAACCAATTGGCAGGACTTGCTCGCCGCCGCCGAGGAAACGCCATCGCAGACTGAGCGTCAGGATTCGTCAGCTGAACCAGATGCATCGAGCCCAACGCTTGCCTCACTCGCCGTCTCCGGGGTAGAAATTGCAGACGCGAGCATTCGATGGCGAGATGCGCAGAGCGGTTCCGATGTGACACTTGCAGGCTTCAATCTCAATACTGGTGCCATAGCGCCTGGTGTTCCTTTCAATTTCAGTACCGACTTCGCGCTCCAAAGTGATAGCGCGGGTGTCAGTGCTAAAGCAAGTGGTACCGGGCAGGTCACGCTGGATCTGGAACAACAGCGATACCAGATCAGTCAATTGCAGTGGCAGACAGACGCGCAAGGTGAGGCGCTGCCCAATGGTGCACTTAGCCTGGCTGTGGGGGCCGCTGTGCTCGCCGATCTGGCTGCCGGTCAGATTGATGCGACTGCGCTGACACTTTCGGCATTAGGTATTGAGTTGAACGGTGATGTCACGGTTTCAGATGTGAACTCAGCGCCGGTGGTCGCCGCCAACCTTCGCAGCGAAGCGTTTAGCCCGGCTGATGTAATCGCGGCACTTGGTCTGGCACCTGTGCCTACAGCCGATGAGACGGTACTAAAGCGCGGTCAATTCAGTGCCTCGCTGAGCGCGAATGCAAGTGCGGCTGAACTGACCGATCTGCAGATTGGTATCGACGACACCACATTGAACGGCAGCGTCAGTCTGCCGGACCTGAGCGCTACACTCCCGCCGGTCCGCTTTGATCTGAACGTCGATCAAATTGACCTTGATCGCTATCTGCCAGCGCCGCAAGAGGATGCTTCACCGGCAGCGTCGTCGAGCGAATCGGTTGCGCAAGCACCGCAAGAAATTGAACTACCACTTGAGTTGCTGCGCGATCTCGATATCGACGGTGTATTCAATGTCGGTGAGATGAAGGTGGCCAAGCTGGCAATCAGTGATATCGCACTGCCGTTGGTGGCGAAGGATGCAGTGATTGCGGCTGATGGCATTGCCGCGTCGCTCTATGGTGGCGCGATGCAGGGCAAACTTGGGCTCAATGCCAGTAACACCAAACCCGAATTCACGATGAACTATCTGCTAAAAGCCGTTCAGGCCGCACCGCTGCTACGGGATCTGTTGCAGGACGATGCGCCGATCAGCGGTGAAGCGAATTTCGCTATCGATCTGCAGACGGCCGGATCGGCGGTGCAGGATATGAAAGCGGCACTGGCGGGGGAAATCAGCGCTGACTTCACCGATGGTTCGTTAAATGGCATCAACATCGGTTATCAGCTTCGCCGCGCCAGGTCTTTTCTGGCGGGTGGTGACGAGCCGGTTGAGGAAGCCGTGGTGAAAACCGATTTTTCCGCGCTGCATCTGGGGGCGACGATTGCCAATGGGATTATCAATTCCGACGATCTCGACATACGTTCACCCGGATTGCGCATCGGTGGGGCTGGCACGGTTGACTTGCCGCAGGAGCAGGTCGACTACACGTTGAAAGCGAAGGTCGTCGGGTCAGTGGAAGGTCAGGGCGGCGCGGAGCTGGACGAGTTGAAAGGCTTGTCAGTCGGTATTCCAATCCGCGGCAGCTTCAGTGAGTTAGCCGCTGACTTCACTGGCACCATCTTTAGCGCCATGCGAGATGACTTCAAAAATCAGGCGGCCGACAACGCGCGTGCGCTGGCCGAGGCAGAAGCCGAGAAAGTCAAAGCCGAAGCGCGGGCCAAGGCCGAGGCCGCAGAACAGCAGGCACGAGAAAAGCTTGAAGCCGAAAAAGCCCGCGCCGAGGAAAAACTCGCTGCCGAGCTGGCAAAGCAGCAAGAAAAAGCAAAAGCGCTGGAAGACGAGTTGAAGGAAAAAGCGCGCGAAAAAATAAAGGATTTGTTGAAGTAAGGCAAAAAGAAGGTGTGATCGCCACGACGTGCTTATCTCGATACAGCCATACCGTGGGACCTGAGCCCCGCTCAGGGAACAAGTGTCAGGGCATTATTTTCACGCGTAGCATGTTCGCGTGGCATGTCTGTCCTCTCACTGCAAGCTGTCGTGGGATCTGAACACAGCTTGGGGAATGTGCCAGAGCAATAGTCATCCCCAAGTCGGTAGGAGCAAGTGGATCTTGCGTTGTTGGGTTACCATGTCCCTTTGAATGGTTGACCAACCTGGCTGCATGACTGAAAAACCTCTTTGGCTAACCGTGGCACCTGCGGTTTTCCTGTGCCTGTGGTCGGGTGGATATGTGGCGGCTAAGTACGGACTCAACTTCGCCGAGCCGATGACATTTCTGTCTATCCGCTATGCCGTTGTGGTGGTGATCATGCTGGCACTGTTTGCGATCATCAAGCCACCGCTGCCGCAAAAACCGATCGACTGGTTACATCTGGCGATTGTCGGCTTGCTGATCCAGTCGGTGTACTTCGGCATGTGTTATCTGGCGTTTAGAACCGGTATCGCGGTCGGGACGCTGGCCCTACTGCTGTCGTTGCAACCGGTGTTGGTTGGTCTGGTTGCACCTCGATGGGTCGGTGAACGTATAGGCTGGCGCCGATGGAGTGGCTTGTTGCTGGGGCTTTTGGGCGCCGCGATAGTCATCACAACTCGATCAGAAATTGCACCACCCACCGGTTTCGCGTTGTTGTGTGCATTGATCGGCCTGCTGGGTATCACCGGCGGTTCCTTGTGGGAAAAACGCTTTGGGCTGGCGCATCATCCGGTCACATCAAACCTGATTGGCTACACTGCAGGCTTGCTCGGCGTCGCACCGTTCATGTTTGGGCTCGAATCCATGCGGGTTGAATGGACATGGGGGTTTGCCGCGTCATTGACCTATCTTGTCATCGGCAACTCCATCATCGCCATCGGGCTGTTGCTTGCGATGATTCGAGCAGGCGATGTCAGCCGTGTCTCAGCACTGTTTTTTCTCATCCCGCCGATGGCCGCGATGATCGCCTGGTTGCTGTTGGGTGAAGTGATCGCACCGCAGGCGTGGCTGGGTATCGGTGTAGCAGCACTGGGTGTGTTTCTGGCGACGCGGAATAAAAATTGATTTAAGTGCCCGACACCACTTTTTGTAACAGCAGCGTAGTGGCAAAACCCGCCCAGGCCAGAATCGCCAGTCCACTGGCACCCATTGCCGCGATAAAAATCGCATCGACCAGTGAGATACCGGCAATCATGCTGATGACGGCACGTGGAATGTCGCCCGGGTTGCGGCGGCGTACAAAATTGATTGCCACGAGCAACCACAGGGCAAGGGCGGCCAATGCGATCCAGCCAAGTGTTTGGCCACCGTTGATGATGGCGCCATAAATCAATGGTGCCGCCAGAAACAGCAGTGGCCAAAGGTTTTTAACGTTACCGATATTTTCCTGTTTGGCCACATAGGTCAGACCTATCAAATAACATAACAATGCTACAGCGGCTGCGAACAGCACCGCCGCCGGGTTTGCCGTGACACTGTAGGCGGCGGTGGTATACACCAGCATTCGGCACAGGCCCATCACGAATGGGCTGAGTGGATTGTTCTTGTGCCAGGCGTTATACAGCACGATGGCGCCGCACAACGCAATGGCACTGACTATGGCCATCCATCCGCCCGAGTGGGGGTTGCCAAGTGCAGTCCACGCGACAAGCGCGACGGAGATGGCAAGCATCGCAAACCCCCAGGTATAGACCTGTGCGGCAGACACCAGGCCTGTCGGAATCGGGCGCTCGGGGCGTTCGATCGCGTCGATCCTGTGATCGAAAGCATCGTTTAAAAACATACCGCCAATGTAGGCTAGCGTCATTGCCGCAAGCAGTGCCACCAGTGCCAGCGGACTGACCTTAATTGTCTGTGCGGCAGCCGTCGCCAGCACCGCTCCAGCGATGCAGTTGGTCCAGACGGTCGGCAGATTGGAGACGCGACCGAGGGTTAAAAAAACTTTTGCGTTCATGCCGACAACTCGTTTTTCACCCAGGCAAGCTCATTGACAATGGCATCGCCAATCGATCGATCGCGGTAGGTCTCGGGCAATACATTCCAGGTATAGGTCTCGACTTCCAGATGATTGCTGATGGGTTGTTGTCGATGCAGGGCCAACATCTCGCGGATGAAAAATTGTGTCGATGAAAAATCCCCCAGATCATCGTGAAAGATCGGCACATGAAAGTGAACCCGCCACTCACGTGGTATGCCATCAGCACTGAGATTGTCGAATGCCTGGGGCAGGTCAGTGTAGCGATTGATGGTTCCGCCGTGGTTTTCGACTACCTGGTGCAGATAGACGCCGTCGTCGAACGGGCGCAGGATGTCGGCAGTGTCGGGTGTGACATTATCTAATCGCAGGCCCGCACTAATCTGCAGCTTGCCAATGCCGATACCGGCGGAGCGGAGTTTTTGCAGCGCCTCGCCGGCATTCTCAAACTCAACTGCCGCGTGGCAGATATCCAGGCACAAAGTCAAGTGCTTGCGCAACAATGCCTCGGCGTTGCCGTGATCGGTGCCGACGAGTGCGGCCATTTTTGCAATCGCGCGGCGGCTGAAAAGCTGCGATTGAAAAAACTCGACTGACTCGTCGATGGTTTCGAGATAACAACAAGGTTCGGGTTCAAGGGCAGTATTGATGCAGACGCCGGCATCGCGTTCCAGCCACGCAAGATGTGAGGCGTGCATGATCAGATTGTCTGCCATGGTGTGCAGATGGGCGGTGTTCTTCACGTTGGTTTTGAATGCGCCGGGCACGGTGCTGATACTGCCTGGTTCGCTATCAGGTAACAGTTTGGCGAACACATCCGCCATTTGATTGCTGTAGCGCACGCGTTCGGGATCCATCCAGTCGGGCAGGTAGACATCTTCCTTCACGCGCGTGCCGTGAAACGGACCGTACGGAAACCCGTTGATAGTGAATACGTAGTAGTTACCGTCAGCCAAAAACCGCTGAAACTCGGTCAGGTTGTCATTCTGTGCCAAAGCATCGGCGGCACTCGCCGACAGTCGCAGGCCGATGCCAAAGGGCTCGTCGGGCGCAAGCTGTTGGCGAATGTCAGGCAGGTGCCTGGCCAGATTAGCGCGGACCTCGTCCCAGCTCTCACCGGGGTGGATGTTCGAGCAGTAGCTCAAGTGCTGAGTGTCACCCGTACGGGTTTGCAATCGCAACGTGAAATCCCCTCAAGGATTTTGAATAAGAGCGTGTAGTGAAACACGAATTTGGCGGTATTTAAACAACTGGAGTCGGTATGGATTGCCCGATGGCTGTGGAGCGCGGCAGCGAGCGCAGAGCCAGGTCATCTTGACCTATCGATGGTTGTTAAACAGTTAAAAAAACTGTTCGCGTGAAGCGCCGTAGGGAGCCGATGAGTAGTGCGAATCGCACCACTGTTGGACTAACCCCAAGCTAACTATGGCGAAAATTGATCACTGAGAATATAGGCCACCAGGCCTGTACGCTCTTCCAGCGAAAATACACTCTTCCACGCAGGCATCTTGCGAAAGCCGTTGGTGATTCGATCAAACGTGAAATCCGGTGTATAGCGCGCCGGCTTGAGTTTTGGTGCCTTGCCGGGGTAGGCCGAGTTACCGTGGCAATGTCGACACTGTTTTGCCCACAATACTTCACCGGTACCGATGGCCTCGGCAGACGCCATGTTCTCATCGCTAAAGTCAGGCTCCTCAGGCGTGCCATCATCCATGACCATTTCAGGCACGGTGGCAGCGGCCATCGCTTCGGGTGTTACGGCCTTACGCGATTTGGGTTTGTAGGCCGGTGAAAACTGAATCATGTAAGCCAGCAGGTCTTTTATTTCCTTTTCGGTCTTTAGACCCGGAAACGCCATAATGGTGCCAGGTACACGTTTGGCCGGATTGGCCAGAAATTTATACAGGGTCTTTTCGTGCCAGATATGATTCTCTGCACCCTTAGCCTTCATGCCTTCGGAATAGCCCCGAAATGCGGATTCGCCGCCAGCGACCCTGCCGAACACGTGATTCAGCGTTGGGCCAATCGTGGGTTCAGCTCCTGCACCCATGGTGTGGCAGGCAGCGCATTGCTTGAATATCTCGGCCCCTTTGATGGCATTGGCCGCCATGCCTTGCTGGCACATCAAGCCGAAAAGTGTTGCGGCGAAAAGGCCCTGAAGTGTTCTTTTCATTGATCGATACCCTGATTGATCGATGGCAGCATAGCCGATACAAGCTGAACGCCGGCTGGCACCGGGTTTGTCGCCGTGACACCCGATACCGGTCATTGTGTTTTAACGGTCAAAAAAAAGGCCGCCCGCGATTGCGGGCAGCCCGATACATCAGCCCTGGAGTGGCTTACTCGGCAGGAACGACTTTGTAGATCGTATCCAATGAGCCTACAGGACCGGTTGTGATAGAGGTCAGTGCATAGACCTCCCCAGCAGAATCCTGACCAAATGCCATCACATAGGGTACATCTCCTGGCATGTTCGCCACTTCAGCTACTTCCATAGCCCAGTCACCGTCCCCACCGGGTGAACCGATGAAGATCTGGCCTTTCATAGAAGCGAAAGACTTACTCCAGTCGCCAAATATGTACTTTCCTTTCCAGTCTTCAACCGTGCCGTCGTAAACGTATCCGCCGGTGATGGAAATGCCAAGGCAGCCATCGGGCTGCGCCGCGCAATGGTTGTACTCCATTATAGGCTCGATCAGGCCCTCAGTATCACAATCTGCTGGATGCGTGTCTGGTTTGGTATAGTCGAAGCAATGAGATGCTTCCATTTTGCGCCAGCCGTAGTTGCCGCCTTTTTCGATGATATTGATCTCTTCATAGCTGTTCTGCTGAACGTCACCACAAAATAGCTGAACACCATCAGGTGCGAATGAGCAGCGCCAGGGATTTCGCAGGCCGTATGCCCAAATCTCTGGTTCAACCTCAGCGTTACCAACGAACGGATTGTCGCTCGGCACAGCGTAGTTTTTGCCATTCTCTGATTTGTTGACATCGACTCGCAAGATTTTCCCCAGGGGATTTGTGAGGTCTTGTGCGTTGCCTTCGAGTACGTTGTGACCAATGCCCCAATCATTCGCATAGCCGCCATCGCCAGTCGAGATATACAACATGCCATCCGCTCCAAAGCCAATCCAGTGTCCATTATGGTTGAATTGGGGCCAGTCCATAGAGGTAATCACTCGCATTGAATCCGGGTTGGCCTTGTTCGGATCGTCACTCGAGACTGTGAATTCCGCTACAGTATTGGTGTGTGACCACCAAAGCTGTTTACCTAGGTCTGAATCGAAATCCAGATGCCCACTGTAGGCTACATAAAATTTCCCGTTAGATTTAAAGTCGGGATGAAAAGTAAGGCCGAGTAACCCGCGTTCGTCAAAGTCAGGATGCAAATCGATCATAAGATTTCGTATATCCAGAAACGGCTCTGGTTCGACACTGCCATCTGCATTGACAATTCTGACTCGCCCAAATTGCTCAGTGACGAACAGTCGGTTATCGCCATCCGGTTGGACCATTGAGGTCGGTCCATTCACGCCTGTTGCGAATGGCTCAAGTTTTACTTTGGCGCCCTCAGCCTGAGCGACGGTGCCGCCGGCGAGCAAACCCGTGCTCAACGCAACGGCTGTGACCAGTTTGGTGAGTTGCATGTGGTGCTTTCCTCCAGGAAGTGTTCGATGGTCAGGGCTTGCCCCAACTTGATTGAGCAAGCCTTGGCAGGTGCCGCGAAATCACGTGGGAAACCAGTACATCGACCCATGCATGACCGACCACGGCTGATCTGAATGTACCACAACTGGGTTAGATGAGCACCCCTAAAAAGCGTTTGGAAACAACGGTTGTTGCGAGCTATAACCGTTGTATTTGGAGGAGCAATTAAACTCTGTGATAGCTGCTAGTGCTCTGACAATATTAAAAGTTGGGATACAGCGAGTGTAGAAGTGGTCAGCGCAAGGCGCGCGATCGAATAATAGTTGTTCTATTGTGAGTGAGCGCAACGCGGCGATGGCCACTTATACGCTCGCCCGCAGGGGATGGCTTTTGATGTGCCGGCCACCGTCGTTCAGTCTTTGCCAGTAAGTTGTCGGTACATCAAAAGTCATACTGTGTTCCAATTTTTAGTGTTGCCAGAGCACTAATGCAGCAACGCATCGATCATGTCGCGATGCGTACTCATGTAGATTTTGAACCACTCGGTGAAGGTCTCCGGGCGACGGCTGATCTGCTGCTGAATCTCTGCCAGCGTCAACCACTCGACCGCTGCAACCTCCTGTGGATTGAACTGTTCACTTTGGCTCGGGTCGGTCAGCTCGCCGGCGAAGCAGTGCACGTGTTCGTTCTCGTAGAGTTCTCCTACCTGTGCGCGGTAGTCGATGGTGCCGAACTTTTTCAGCGGCGTATTCCACCCGAGCTCTTCGTTGAGACGTCGATCGGCGCACTCGCTGACGGTCTCATCCCAGCGTGGGTGTGAACAGACGGTGTTGGCCCAAAGTCCTGCCGAGTGGTACTTGGTGGCGGCGCGCTGTTGGAGCAATAATTTCCCGTCGTGAAACACGAAGATGGATATCGCCACATGGCGAATGTCCGACAAGTGAGCTTCGAGTTTGTCGATCGGGTAGGGCTCGTTGGTGTCGATGGCGATGATCTGCTCGTGCAGACCAATATCGCGCAACGCGCTTTGCGGTGCTCTTTCCATGAGATGGCTACTCGATAATCA
Organism: uncultured Granulosicoccaceae bacterium; assembly: GCA_964573105.1. Lineage (GTDB taxonomy): Bacteria > Pseudomonadota > Gammaproteobacteria > Granulosicoccales > Granulosicoccaceae > CAKZSB01. The sequence continues at coordinate 32,383 of CAZNIS010000004.1, read as the reverse complement.
GCTTGTTCGCATTCCTGCTGACAGCGTGGTCTTCAACCACCGGATCGCGGCCGCCGCGCAAAATGGAATTGCCTTCGTAGACGGTGCGCTGGTCAATGGGCGGTGGGTTCAGCCAGTCGTCCTCGCTCATTTGGCCGCTCTGTCCATAGGCTGCCAGCGCGTTGGCGTAGCAGACCATATTGACTTGCTCTTGCGGTATGCCGCGCTCCAGCGCCAGACGCGCCGTTTTCGCCACACCCAGCGGTTCGGAGATGCCCCAGTCGCAGGCAGAGTCGACCATGATCCGCTCGGCACCGTATTCGGCCAGAATATCCACCATTCGCTCGTTGCCCATTTTGGTCGACGGGTAAATCGAGAAGGCCGCCCAGTAGCCGCGATCGAGCACTTCGCGCACAGTCTCTTCGTTGTTGTGATCGACGACGATTTTCGTGGGATCCATGCCGTGCTCTTCGCAAACATCCATCGAGCGCGTCGTGCCCCGCTTTTTATCGCGGTGCGGAGTGTGGATCATGACCGGCAAATCCAGCTCCTTCGCCAGGTCCAGTTGTTGCCGGAAGTAGCGATCTTCGAGTTCCGTTTGTTCGTCATAACCAATTTCGCCGATCGCGACCACGCCCTCTTTCAGCGCGAAGCGGGGCAGGATATCCATCACCGCCTCGGCCAGCGCCTCGTTGTTGGCCTCTTTGGAGTTGAGCCCCACGGTGCAGTAGTGACGAATACCGAACTGCCCGGCGCGGAATCGCTCGAAGCCGATAATTGCCGAGAGATAGTCGATGTAGGTGCCGATATGCGTGCGTGGCTGACCCACCCAGAATGCAGGCTCGATCACCGCCACGACCCCGGAGGCTGCCATCGCCTGGTAGTCGTCGGTGGTGCGGGAAATCATGTGAGCGTGCGGGTCGATGTACATGTTGTTCCTGTCAGGGGGATAGCGGCGCGCTTTAGTCGACGGCCGCCGTCAGAGAATCCCACGTCAGTGAGCCATTGGCAATTGCTTCGCCGGTTTCGGGGAATTTTCCCACAATTTCACGCGCTGCCGGGTCCGAACTGGCCGCCAGCGCGAGCAGCGCTGCCTGTCGTTCCAGCTCGGTGCCGTTGTCGATCACGCGCGCCAGATCGTCAATCATCGGGCCCGTGGCAAATGGGCCAACGCAACGCCACAGTTCCGGGGTAACCGGCCGCCCGGCGGCCCAGCGCTCGTGAGCGTAGTCGCACAGGATCGTCGCAAGCTCGGCATTGGCCCGATCATCCAGGCCCTGAATTGGTGCCAGTGTGCTGTCGATAAACAGTGCTTTCAACACCATGTGATTCCAGCGGTTCTCGCTGAAGTTTTCGGCCGGATAGGGGTTGTGATGGGCGATCGCCTCGAAAACGGCGCGCATGTTGGTTCGCAGCCCTTCGCCGATCTGTTCATCCAGCGCGTCGCCGGCCGGGTAGAGCGGCACGCCGCTGTAGAGCGCGATCGATTCAGCCAGATCAGCACTTCGGCTCAGATCGGTGAAGGTCGCGCCGAACTGCTCTTCGCCGCGTTCGGCCAGGTGACACAACACCAGTACCCGGGCGGCGGTGTCGATGCTCCAGCCAGCCGGGTTCCAGTTTGGGCGTGCAGCGTGCGCGGCGGCCAGTTCGTCAGCGCTGAGTGATAAATCATCGCGACCGAATTTGCGCGGGATCATGCCCAGCGTAATGTGCAGGTCGCGATCAGAGTTCGCGCGCAGTATTTTGTCCAGCTGCGCTTGCAGCCAGTCGCAGTTTTCACGGCTGGCGCGCTCGGTCAGCCAGCGTTGCAACAGTTCGGCAGGGGTGCTCATGGGTGATCGTTTGCCTCTGGCATAGGTGGCTGAAGATCAGCTGCGTCGATTCTTCATCCAGTCGATAGACTCGATGACGCGCGCTTCGTCCATGTCGTGGACCTCCACACCCTGGCCGAGTGATTCGAGCAGTGTGATGGTCAGTTCGCCGCCCAGGTGCTCGCGAAAATCGCGCAAGCCCTGCATGACTTCATAGGCGCCCGCTGTATTTTTCATCTCAAGGCTCGCGTGCCAGAGTTCAAAACCCAGCTTTTCCAGCAATTGGCAAACCCGGTCCTCCTCACCGGCTTCCAGCAGGCCAGACAGCACCGAGTAGCGCGTATCGAGCGCAAGCCCGATCGCGACCGCCTCACCGTGGCGCAAGTGATAGCGCGTCAGGGTTTCGAGTTTGTGGGCGGCCCAGTGTCCGTAGTCCAGCGGGCGCGCGCTGCCGGACTCGAACGGATCGCCACCTTTGCCGATCTGGTGCATATGCAGTTCGGCGCAGCGTTGAATCATGTAGCTCATCGCCTCGCGTTCAAAGCGGGCGAGTTTGTCGGCGTTGGACTCGAGCCAGGCGTAAAACCTGGCATCGCGAATCAGCGCGACTTTCACCGCCTCGGCCATGCCGGATATCTTGTCCCGCTCAGGCAGCGACTCGATGAAGTCGTAGTCGTTCAGTACCGCAAAGGGAGGCGCAAAAGTGCCGATATAGTTCTTCTGCCCAAACAGATTGACGCCGTTTTTCACACCGACGCCCGAGTCGTTCTGAGACAGCACGGTCGATGGCATGCGAATGTGGCGAATGCCGCGGTGCGAAGTCGCGGCGACCAGACCAACGGCATCGAGCAACGCGCCGCCGCCCAGACCGATCACGTATGAGTGGCGATCGATGTGGTGTTCGAACAGCACCTTTTGCATCTGCTCGACAAAGTGCAGTTCGGATTTGAGTTTTTCACCGGCAGGCATCGGCACGGGATCGGTGACCAGATCGATGTGCTCGGCGTGCGCCAGACAGTAAGCGCGTATGTTCTTGCCAAGATCGGTTATGGTCTCAAGCAGGCCGCTGTCGGCGAACACGACGATACGATGGCGTTTTGATGGCTCCAGCCGGCATAGGGTGTCCCGCAAAAGCGGATTGGCCGGATCAAACAGGCCGCTGGTGAAACAAACCGGAAACTCGTATGGAACGCTGAACCGTTGCCACGCGGTGGTCGTATGGTTTCGGGATTGTTCGCTGACTTGTGACATGGGCTTCCGGCTGTACGGTGGTTGGCGCTGCGTGATGAAAACATTGTGAGGTGTCCGCCGACCATGGCCCCGGTGTGCTCCCGAGCCGGAAACAGCGCAGTCCTGCCGGCACCATACATCCAGAGCCTGCCGGCGGCTGTCACAGGATTCCTCGCATGCGGTCGCCGTGATTCCCGCGACTGCCGGATCATCATAACGGCGCGACCGTGGTTGTCAACGCGGTGCTATTCTCGGTTGTGTGGTCGGTCTACAATTGAGTCGGGAAACACTCTGGACACGCCATGCGCTATCTGAACATCTTTCTCTGTTTGCTGATGCTGTTGTTCATCGCAGTGCAACTCAATGACCCAGACGGCCTGTTGTGGATGGCGATCTATCTGGTGCCGGCGGGGTGGGCCGCGATTGCGGGATTTTTCCCTGGCTGGCTGAGCCGACCGGCACCGCGCATTCTATTGTCCATCTGTCTGCTGCTGGCGCTGGTTGGGATGTTCTGGTACTGGCCAACCACCCCGGGCTGGTGGCGACAGGAAGTGTGGTGGGAGGTTGAGACTGCGCGCGAGGGCATGGGCATGATGATCGTCGCGATCGTATTGCTGGTTGCACTTGTCAGTACCGGTTCAAAAAAGCTAGAGCAAAACAATCAATAAGGCTCGGCGCAGGCCCGCAATCGCATGCTGGCTGCTGGCGAAGGCGCTTGTGCTCGGTGGCCAGCCAGCGGTCCATGCCGAGGACACGCTGAGCCGTGAGCAGCAGGGGCAGATCTTCGACGAGGCGATTCACATTCTCGGTGGCAACGTCAATGTGATCAGTCGCTGGGAGCAGGATGTTCGATTGCGAATCGTCGGCCGCGCTGGTGATAGCTCGGCATCGCTTGCCGAGCAGACGCTTGCCGAGGTTACCGGGCTTGTCGATCGCCGCTATACATTGGCAACTGAACCTGCGATCAGTGCAGAGGACTATCTGGCCGAGCTGCAGCGATCGCCACCTTTTACTATCGGTGAATGCGAAGAGCAGGATCGTTGTGGCAATTTCGTCGTGGTGTTTGCCAGTGCGGCGACGATGAAAGACATCGCCAGCACCATTCCACTGCGGCCCGTTTATCAGCGCACGTTTGATCGCGATCCGACCCCGCTGTGTTTTTTCTCCCCGTTTCAGACCGGTTATATGGAGATCCGTCAGGCGTTGGTCTACGTGCGCGACGACCTCTCGACGGACATGCTGCGCACCTGTCTGCAGGAGGAGATCTATCAATCGTTTGGCATGTTCAACGACGCCGGCGGTTCGCGCTATTTTTCGTTCAACAATGTGGTCGAGCCGAAATCGATTACCCGTTACGATCGCGCGTTGCTGCAAGCCATCTACGATCCGGCATTTGCACCTGGCGCGCCTGCATTTAGAGTGGTCAAACGCCTGATGGAAAACCTCGGATTCGATCCGTTCGGGCAGTGACCCGAACGCCCTCAACTTTAACTTGCATTGGGGGGCGGTTGCGGCGTTATGATGGGCGAGCGGGCGGGGTGGCCCGACGCTACAACGGAGGAATAATATGAGAATGAATTTCGGTATCTTCATGGCGCCGTTTCATGCGCCCGGTCATAATCCGACTTTGTCTCTGGAGGACGACCTCACACTACTTGAACACCTGGATCGGCTCGGCTATGACGAGGCCTGGATTGGTGAGCACCATTCGGCCGGCAGCGAGATTATCGCCTCACCGGAAATCTTCATGGCCACGGCTGCAGCGCGCACGCAGCGTATCAAGCTTGGCACCGGAGTGGTCTCGCTGCCGTATCACAATCCGCTGTGGGTGGCCGAGCGCATGGTGCTGCTGGATCACCTGACGCGCGGGCGCATCATGATGGGCGTTGGTCCCGGTGCGCTGCCGACCGATGCGGCGATGCTCGGCCTCGAGCCTCCGCAGATGCGGCCGCTGCTCGAAGACTACATGGATATCGTGATGCGACTGCTCACCAGTGAAGAGCCGGTCAGCTACGAATCCGAACGCCTGACCCTCAAAGACGCCCGCCTGCATTTGCGGCCCTATTCCGATCCGCTGTTCGACGTTGCCGTCGCCGCCGTAGCCTCACCATCTGGTGCGCGGCTGGCCGGTCGCTATGGCGCAGGTCTGCTGTCGCTTGGGGCCACTGTTGCCGTCGGTATGGACGTGCTGGCTCACCACTGGACGATTCAGGAGCAAATGGCTGCGCAGCACGGTCAGGTGGCCGATCGCGCCAAGTGGCGACTGGTTGGCTTGATGCATCTGGCCGAAACCGAGAAGCAGGCACGTGAAGACATGAAATACGGCATGGAACAGTGGTTCCGGTATTTCCAGAGTGTCGCTGCGTTTCCGCAAATGGCGGTCGAAGGCGGCGATGTCGACGAAATGATCGATTTCGTCAATGGTGGTCTCGGTGTCGTCGGTACACCGCAACGCATGATCGAGCAGATCGAAAATCTGATCGAGCAATCCAACGGGGGCTTTGGCACCTATCTCACGCTTGCCCACAACTGGGCCAACACTGCAGCAACGCAAAAAAGCTATGAGCTCTTTGCCCGCGAGGTAATGCCACACTTCCAGTCTTCAGGCAGCGGTTTGCAGGCCGCCGCCGATCGCGCGCAGGCGCAGCGGAGCGGGTTGGCAGAAAAGCAGATGAAGGCCGTCGAAGAGGCAACTGCTCGTCACGAGAAGGATCTGGCCAGCGCCTGATCGTAACTGCCACACGCGGGCGCACTATTATGCGCTCGCGGGTGGTGGACTCGATGACCAGATGCTGTGAGGTGCTGGCGGCGCGCCTGGCCTTCCAGGCAGTCATGACCGCACTGACGTGGGACCGGATATTGCGATAGCATCGCGCTCAGTCAGCAACGAGTCGTGAAAGTGAAAAGCCGCAAACTCGGGTTGGTAGTGCTTGCGTTGATCGCAGTGACGGGGATTGCCTGGCAATTCACAAAGCAGGCCGCTGCCGTAAACGCCATTCGGATCCTGCCACTTGGCGATTCGATCACTCAGGGTGGGCTCGGCATGCCAAGCTACCGCCGGGCGCTGTGGCACAAGCTCGACAAAGCCGGCTACGCCGTGGATTTTGTCGGCGGGCAGGATGATTTTTATGGCCAGGCGCCGCCGAGTTCAGCACGGGACTTCGACCTCGATCACCAGGGGCACTGGGCGTGGGAGACGGGCGAGATCGCAGCCGAACTCGATGGCTGGATGAATCACTGGCTGTTCGGCTACATGCCGGATGTTGTGATCATGCATCTGGGCACCAACGATTTTGACCGCGATCAGTCGATTGATAGCACGCTCGCTGAACTGGAACAAATCATAGCATCGCTGCGCAAGGCCAACCCCGTGGTGCAAATATTGATCGCCCAGATCATCCCGATGCGCAACAAGGACACCGAACCCTTCAACGCCGGTTTGCGGGCATGGGCACCCACCATGTCGACCGAGACCTCGCCGGTCGCACTCGTCGACCAGTACAGCGATTACAACCCCGCTGCTGACAATCACGACGACTACCACCCGAACGCAAACGGTGAAGAAAAAATGGCCGAGCGCTGGTTCGCCGCGTTACAAAGGTTACTGCCGCCGCCGGTAGAGGCTAATCAGCCATCGCAATGACGATAAGCAATCTGATTAAATAGCTAATCGACCGCACAAGAGCGACGAACCATTGAGCGCACCCGATACCGAACAGCTGCGTCACGCGCTGGCGCGTTACGCAACCGGCGTGGCGATCGTCACCACCACTGATGCCAGCGGCAACCCGGTGGGCATGACCGTCAACAGTTTCGCCTCAGTGTCGCTGACGCCGCCGCTGGTGCTGTGGAGTGTCGGTGAGCACGCGCCCGAGTTCGGCGTGTTCCGCGTGGCAACGAATACGGCTATACACGTACTCGGCGAATCCCAGGTCGCTTTGTCGAATCGATTCGCCGATCCCGCCGCTGACAAGTTCGCTGGTATCGACTGGAGCACCGGGCAGAGTGGCGCGCCGATACTCGCCGACTGCAACGTGTGTTTGCAGTGCGTGGCGCTGCAATCGATTGTTGCCGGTGATCACCAGATACTCGTCAGCCGAGTGGCGTCGGTCGATGTGCGCGACGATGAGCCGCCACTGGTATTTTTTGAAAGCGGCTATCGTCAGATCGGCGCGGCGCTGGACAGTGGTTGGGGATAATTCAGAGCCTAACGCAATCCTGATCACTGTGTGAACGGTCACGCTGCATTGTCGTCGGGACCGAGGGTACAGTTAACTGCTAGAGGGTACAGTTAGCTGCTATAAATCAGGGTCGGGAAGTTCATACCCCTAACCGCTGTCTTCGGAGAATCCCATGGCTGCCAATCATCTGGCTGATCTCGCCTCGATCATCGATGATCTCGACCGTGCCGGTCGCATCGCACATGTGACCAGCGAAGTCTCGCTCGAACACGATCTGGCCGGCATCGCCGCCAACCTTGAGGGTGGCCATCAGGCGGTGATGTTCGATAACGTCAAGGGCCACAGTGCGCCGGTGTTTACCGGTCTGTACTGGTCGCGCGATCTGCTCGGGCATTTGATGCGCAAAGCTCCGGATGAACTGCCACAGTATGTGTCCGACAGCATCGGGAACTGGCAGCAATCACCCATGCCGCCGGTGCTGGTTGACGATGGCCCCGTGTTGCAGGGCGAATCAGGGCTGACGCTGGACGACATCCCGATACCAGTCCACGCCGCAAAGGACGGCGGACCCTACTTCGACGCCGGTGTGGTGATCGCAACCGATCCCGAGACGGGCGTGCGCAACGCATCCATTCAGCGCTTCATGGTGGTGGACGAGCGTACATTGCACGTGAATATCGATGCCGGCCGCCATCTCGGTCTCTATCTGGAAAAGGCGCGCCAACTGAAAAAGAGCCTGTTCATCTCGATCAACTGTGGCGTCGGGCCAGGGTTGCACTTCGCTGCTGCCACCCCGGCTGAGGCGGCACCGCCGGATACCGATGAACTGGGCATCGCCAGCGAATTTCACGGCGCACCGCTGGAGTTGGTCAAAGGGCGCATGACGCCCAGCGAACTGGTCGCCAACGCGATGTACGCCATCGAGTGCGAAATGATCCCTGGTGAACTCGGCGACGAGGGGCCGTTCGCCGAGGTGACTGGCTACTACGCTCGCCGTGAGCCGCGGCCGAAAGTGCGAGTGCGCGCTGTCCACGCCCGCCAAAATCCGGTGTTTCAAACCATCATCTCCGGTGCGGAAGTCTGGAATTCGGTGGGATTGCTGGGCGAGGCCAATGTGCTTGCGACCCTGCAGCGCCAGGTACCCGGCGTGCAGGATGTCTATTTCACCCACGGTGGCTGCGGCTTCTATCACGCCGTGGTCAGTCTGTCGCAAAAGCGCGCAGGCTGGGGCAAGCAGGCGATTATGGCGGCGTTTGCCGCGTTTCCACCGCTGAAAATGGTTACCGTCGTCGACGATGACGTCGATATTCGCGATGCCTCGGATGTCGAGTGGTCAATGGCAACCCGGCTCGACCCCAAAACCGGCATCCTCACCATCGACAAAGTCTTCGGCCACGGTCTCAATCCAGGCTTTCCCGATTACCTCGGCAGCAAAGTCGGTTTTGACTGCACGCGTCCGTTCCCGTACACCTACGAATATGACCGCGCCGCCTACAAGCCGGTCGATATGAGTGATGTCGTGATTTCAAACACCGCCAGCTTGAGTGCTTCAGGCGCAGCACCGTCGGCTTTGGATACGCCTGCTATCGCCTCATTTGCCCAAACGGATTCCTCCTCTATTGGCGCTGAATCGGCAACTACAGGCGCCCAGCGCGGCCTGCTGATTGCGCACGTGGGTGCTGACGTGAACGATGGCAGCGCCGCAGAACTGATGCTGGATCTGGAAGCGCGGTTTGTCGGCAGCGAACTGTTGGTTGATGTAGAGCGGATGCGAACCACCACCGAATTGCGTGCCTGGCTCAAGGCCAACAAGGGGGTCTACTCGCACGTGCTGCTGATTGCCGACGGCACGCGTCACGGGATTCGATTTCTCGATCGCAAAAAGGCGGTTCGCGGCGCTAAGCTCGCAAAGCAATTGCCGAAAAAGGGCGGTACCGTTGAGATCCTTTGCTGCTGCAGCGTGGGTGAGCGCGACAAATTCGCCGCAAGCTTAAGCAGAGGGGCTGCAGTTAAAGACGTGATCATCATCGACCCCGGCATCGATCCGCAATGGCAGGCCCATCTGGCAGCGGGCTACTTTTTATGCCTGCAGAATGGTGATGCGACAGAAGCGGCCGTCAGGCGCGCGATGCCGGTTGGCATACCGGTTCAGGCTGATATCTGGCGCGATGGCCAATTGAGCGCGCGGGTAGAAAGCGAGCGCTAGCATCAGTGCTCGAACCGCGTTTTGATCCGACGCAGGATTAAGCAGGCCTCAGGCGAAGCCCGAGGCCATCCGCGGGTTATCTGGGTTCCGTGCGCAACGCGACGTAGACGCACCAGCACATCGAGAGAACTACCAGCGTAAACGGTATCCCGGTCGATACCGCCGCGCCCTGCAAGGCCGCCAGTCCGCCACCGAGTAGCAGCGCAATTGCAACCAGCCCCTCCAGCGTGCACCAGAACACTCGCTGTACCACCGGTGCGTCCATCTTGCCGCCAGCAGTGATCGTATCGATCACCAGCGAGCCGCTGTCGGACGAGGTGACAAAGAAAATAATGATCAGGATGAGCGATATCGGCGCGATCACGCTGTACAACGGAAACTGATCAAGCAGTCTGAACAGCGACAGTTCCGGTTTGTACGTATCTACCACTACACCCGTGATGCCGCCGCCGGTACCAGCCTCGATCATATCGATAGCCGCACCGCCAAAAGTCGTCATCCAGAGCGCGCAAACCAGTGTCGGTGCGATCAGCACGCAAATGATGAACTCCCGCACCGTGCGACCGCGAGAGATACGCGCGATGAACATACCGACGAACGGTGACCAGGCAATCCACCAGGCCCAGTAGAAAGTGGTCCAGCCGTGAAAGTAGCTGGTGTCCTCGCGTCCGAACGGATTCGACAGCGGAACTATCTGCACCATGTACTGCACCATTACATCAGCATAGCGGGCCATGGTGGCGCCGGCACCGGCGATAAATAAAACGAAAAAGAACAGACAGACCGCCATCACCATATTGATTTCAGACAGGCGCTTAACGCCCTTGTCCATGCCCATCAAAACCGAGCCAAGCGCGATGATGGTAATGCCGATAATCAGCAACACGACCACCGTGTTGCTCGGTTCGATACCAAATACATCGTTCAATCCGGCAGCGATTTGTGTGGCGCCCAGACCCAGAGAAGTCGTCAGGCCAAAAAGCGTGGCAAACACCGCAAGCGTATCGATGATGTGTCCCGGCCAGCCCCAGATTCGTTCACCCAGTAACGGATAAAAAGCCGAGCGCAGCGTCAATGGCAATTTTTTGTTATAGCAGAAGATCGCCAGCGTCAGCCCCACCACCGCATAGACCGCCCAGCCACCGAGCCCCCAGTGGTGAACCGTGCCGACAATCCCGATGTTTTCATTGCCCGGTGATTTGGGATCAATACCCAGCGGATTGGCCGCACCGCCTTCCGCGTAGGTGTAGTAGACCGGTTCCAGCACACCAAAGAACAGCAAGCCAATACCAATGCCCGCAGCGAACAACATCGCAATCCAGCCCGCGTAAGAGTAATCCGGTTTCGCGTCCTTGCCGCCGATTCGTACCGACCCCACCGGCAACACGATCAGCAGCAGGCAAAAAACCAGCATCAGATCCACCGCAATCACCAAAAACCAATCGAACGTACTCGTCAGCCACGGCCGCAGCCAGCCAAAAAACTCGGCCGAAGCCTCCTGATTGGCAAGCGCGATCAGAACGAACGCAATGATGACAAGGCTTGAGATTAGAAAGACAGGATTGTGGATATCGAGGCCAAGCGGACGGATGTTGTCCTGGCCCATTCGGTACTCAGTGCCAAACGCGTGGTTGTTGTGGCCGTAGTTGTCGCTGTCAGCGGATTCCCCGCCGAAGCCGCCACCGTCAGTCTCACTCACGATAATTCCCTCCGGTTATGATTTTTATGACTTACATTGCCAGAGGTTAATCTCAAGCAATGTATCGAATCAGCAAATCTAAACATCGCGGAAATCAGGGGTTCACATTGGGCTAAATTTCGGCGCATTTCAAGCAGTTATTAGGGGGTGGCCAGCGGGGCAGCTGTCATCCGTGTGCCGCAGATAACTGTTAAATGGGCGCCGCAAGGCACGCACGGGGGAGTCGAGTTCAAAGATCCCGGTGGTCAAGTGGCTGGAAAAAAATCATATAGCTCAACGGTTTATGGGGAAAACGACTGATTAACGCAGCGATAACACCTCATCAGTATTCTCGATTTAGGTTTTAGAGTTGATCGCAACGTAGGAGAAGGAGCGAATAGGACCAAGTCGTGGTCAAATATTCGAAAAAATTATGAATATAGAATCTAAAAGTCTAAATCAGAATTTAATCGGTCATACCGGCAAAAAACAGCTTATTGCCAGATTCGTTGACGTAATCCAGGAGCTGCCAATGCAAGACATCGCTGCACTCCTTGCGTATGCCAACTCTTGCTCCGAGCGTGCGTCGGCTACGCGTCGTGCGATTCCCGACAACACTAAGTTGACAGAAAGAGAACAGGAAGTTCTCGTCCTTGTCGCCCATGGATACAGTCGTCGAGCGATCGGCCAAAGTCTATCGATTAGTATGAATACGGCCGCACGTCATATTGCAAATATCTACGCAAAGCTTGGGGTGTCAACAGTCGCTGAAGCAACGCAGTGGGCCTATTCACGCCGATTGATCGCGGCGCCTCAGATCGAAAATTCGGGAGGTGCCAGCTACATGCAACTGTAGTGGACGTGACTGGTGCGGACACATGGGGTCAACGTCCACTCGTAGTTTTCGCGGCATAGTTGTGCTTACGTGGCCCTAACCGGGTGTGCCAATATCAATTGCTGGAAGCCGGAGGCATAAGATTGGGTGAACACCTCCGAGTTTCCCCGAGTTACTACTGTGAGGCATAATCGTTCGAACGGTTCAAATATAGATAACAGGAGGTTGGTTGCCACAACGTATTATGCGACCTGGCTTAAGGTTGTCATATACCTGTCAATTGCCAAAACGCTCACGCAATGCGGGTTTTGGTAATTGACAGACTATGCGATGTTGGGAGCAGTCAGTTGGGCATCCCGTGCGCCCGCCTTGGTGCATCGCCACCCGATAAACAATGGACTGGTCTAATGCACTATGATAAAAATAGCTCATCAGATCTTCTATTAATGTCTGGTGCGCAACGGGTTCGTAATCCGCAGTCTAACCGGCAATTCGTCGGGTGGAGTAGCAGATAGCCTCCGGCGGGAAATCTAATTCGGTTTCCGGGTGTCCGAGAGAGGCAAGACGATTGCATGCTCGCCGCTCCAGACGCGGGGCGGGCTCTTGCTGCAAATCCAGCTGTTGGGTGAGTTCAACGCAAAAGTTGGTAGCGAACCATTGCTACTCAGCTTGCAGGCTGCGAAGCATGTGCTGCTGTGCCTCGCACTTTCACAACACGGACGAATCGACAGGGAACAAACCGCAGCTACTCTGTGGCCAAACTCGGATTCAAAAAGTGCCAAGTCTAACCTTAGACAAGCGGTCTTCCGCCTGCGGCGGGAACTCCAGAAGCGTAAATTCGAACATGTGCTCGAGACCAGCAACGATTCAATAGTTTTGCAGCTTGGGAGTGTTCAGCTCGACAGCAATGAGGTTGTCGATGCTATACGTAGTGGTCGAAAAGTGCCGTCTCCTGAAGTGGTTGCCGGCCTTGATGACAGCCTTTTGCCAGGAATAGAGCTTGAGAACGAGGCAATGACTGACTGGGTAAGGTTTGTCAGGGCTGATTTTCGCACTCGGCTTCAGTCTGCTCTGACGGGTCTGTTCCGTTCGCAGTTGACTACTAACGTCAGGTTAGAGGCGGCCGAGTGTTTATTGGAATTTGATTCAACTAATGAAGAAGCATGCAGATTTGCAATGCGGCAGTACTATGAACGAGGAGAAAACGCAAAGGCTTTGAGATGCTATTCGTCACTGTGGGCAGCATTATCAGAAGAGTTCGATGTAGAGCCTTCCTCACAAACGCAGGAAATAGCTGTGAAGATCAAAGTGAATGAATCGACGTTTGACAACGACGCACAGCGCAACATCGATATCGGTTCCAAGGCCATCCATGCAATCGGAGCAACTGATCGCCAACCTCAAACGCGAAAACCTATATCAATGGCGGATCTGTCAGGAACCGGTCCGTTGAAGTTTTATCTTTACTGGTACTTTCCCACCGATCAGGCGGTAGATCGTGGGGATACGACAGTCTATGTTGATTCTGCACAATACACGATTGAAGAAATAGTTGGCGACTGTTCGGGCATACAGATAAAAAGTTTTGCGATCCATGAGTATTTTGCAGAATTCGATACCTGTAGTCAGGCAATAAATTGCGCTTTGTCTGTATTGCGCGCTCAAACAGATACTTTGCTGATGCAGCAGACCAGAGCTGTTGCAAAAATGGCAATCATTGGTCATTTTGAACAAGGTCCAGTATCACTATTAACAGCACAGAAACTCGCCTCGCTCTCCAACGGCCATGATCTTATAGTGACAGCTAGCGTGAGGGAACACATTACAGCTTCCGTCGATGCCATTGTCGAAGACATAGGTGAAACCTACATTGATGCTTATGATGAAAAAATACGCTGTTTTAGACTTACAGAGATTGTAGGTAGAAGTAGCTTTAGATTGCACGACCCTATTCAAAGAACCATTGCCCGACTTGCCATAATTCCATTGGAAGCGCGTATTATCACCACAGAGCATGATCGCTTGATTGGCGACGTGTTCGCAGATGAATTGATCCACTTGGTAGCTGCAAATGGTCACTTCGAGGTGATTTCTCGACAATCAACAAAAGCGTTTTCAGGGGGAGTTCGTTCGAAAGCAATGGTAGCTGATAGTCTGGATTGTGACTATGTGTTTGGAGGTAGTTTTTCTATTGCTGATAATGTGCTGGAAACATTTGTTGAACTGTCCGATAGAAGAACCGAGTCAATCATTCTTTCAGAAAGATATATTATTAGCGATTTCCAAAAACCACTTGAGCGAGCAGATAAGTGCGCTGATATTTTGAATGATCTGTATGTTGCCATTGGTCGGCATGCTGTAAAACAGTTACGCGCAAAATCGCCGGTTACACTCGAATCACATAAGCTGTTGACTGCTGCGGCGAACATGATGAATAGATTTGGAAATCGCGATTTCTTTCTCGCAAGGAGGGCGCTGGAAGTTGTTGTCAGTCGGAGCCCGTTTTGGGCCCCTGCGCACGCAATGCTTGCCGAGTGGCGGGTGATGAGAGCTCAGCAAGGCTGGATGATAGACAAGAAAAGAGAGGCTGCATTGGCATCTGATGCTGCGAGTCGTGCATTAGATTGCGATCCTGATTGTTCGTCGGCGCATGTAGCGGAAGGCGTAGTGCAACTCCATTTCTTCGGTCGAATAGATATCGCACGTAGCAGGTATGACGATGCAATCGATTTAGATAAGAACAATTGCCTGGCCTGGTTTAGCAGATCAGCCTTAAGATCGTTTACTGACGAGGGTGATGGTGCGGCGCAGGACGCACTGAGAGCGATAGAGCTTTCGCCGTTTGATCCTGCATCTTTCCTGTACCAAAATGCAATGGCATCTGCATGCTTGGCGAAAGGGGAATCAGAAGAAGCGCTGAAATGGGTAGAAAAGTCCCTGAAGCTGAATAAATTGCACGCGTCGAGTTTGCGTATGAGGATACTGGCTAACTGGCGACTCGGGAATGAAGAAAAAGCAACAATTTACGCGAAAGAGTTTATGTCAGTGTACCCGGATTTCACAGTAGAGAAGTATAAACAGTACGCTCCAGTAGATAACAGCGAAGTTTTAACATTGAATGCAAAAATACTCGGCTGGGCTGGAATTCCGCTTTAGTTGATCAACATTTGTGGTAACCGAGAGGGCGAGAGAGAACAAGCACTATATTCACTTACTGGGTAGATTCGAAATAACCTAATTAGTGCATCTATTTGAAAGTCGAGTTATATAGAATGATCTCGGAGTTCGTATTTACAACTCAACGTAAAAACACCGAATGAATTTTACGACCCAATAGTTTACGTTCAATGCGAAAGTGGTTTAAGCTGTTGAGAAGATAGGGCAATTGCCTAATTTGCAACTGGGGGAAAGTATGGCAAAAAATAGAACAATGCGCACGATGCGGACAATGCGCACCATGAGAACGATGTCTGTGTCATCTGGCAGTTCAGCGATAGATACTGACAGCAGTACGTACCAGCAAGGCGATTTTACCTCCAGCTTGATATCGAATAGAGATGGCATAGTCGGCGGCTGGAGTGCGCCAGGAACTGCCCACCTACCGGTAGCGTTACCGCAGGAAAATGTAAACAACCTGGATCTCCTTAGTCACGATATCAGGGCCGATATATTCGATTTCGATCTTTGGTCGAAACTGGACTTCTATTTTTTCCCAGATTCCAACGCCAGCGGTGATCCTCGCCCGTCTGCAGGCCTTTATCATGTAGAGCGAAGTAACCCAGGGGATACAAGGCCCACCGGCGCAACCTATTCTGAGTTCATCAGAATGGAGCGGCCTTCTCAGTCGATCTTCGAGCAGCAACTGGAGTTTCTCAATGGCTACGCCGCGCTGCGTCTGGATAGGGAGTCGGAGATTGTAGATCAGCTTCCCGGTCCAATTCCTTTCATGTCTTCGATCGTGTATCTACGTCCGGATAGAACCAAATACACACTGGAGTTGTTGGAAACTGTACTCCGGTTTGCTGGAATTATTGAGACAAGATTTAAGTACTCGCTGGCCTGTAAGCGGCCAATGGAATACAGTGCTCAGGTCCAGCCCATTATCCTGACGCCGGATCACGGCTCATTGCCATCCGGGCACGCAACCGAGGCGTTTATAGTGGCCAGAGTGTTGGATGTTTTGACGAAATCGAATGCACAAAAGCCTTATAGCCATAGTGGGTATCGCACCCAGCTGTACCGACAGGCAACCAGAATCGCGATCAACAGAACAGTAGCCGGTGTTCACTTTCCTGTGGACAGCATGGCAGGGTGTGTTTTGGGGCTGGCTTTAGCTGATTACTTTATACAGCGTGCCACTCGAGCAGCTGGTAATGCGCAAACAGTATGGTTTAATCCCAGCGCCGGAGCGGCTGAGTTGGGTGGCGCTGATTTCGACGTATCCGACTATATCAACGTTGGATCGTCCGGATCCATAACAACTCATAAGGACTGGATAAGTACTCTCGATCTCGTGTCCGTAAGTGCACCCTCGGACGAAACACCGCTTTCCTGGCTTTGGACAAAAGCCAAAGCAGAATGGTAGCGGAGGGAGGGTAGGAACATGGATTATCGGTGGAGAGTAATATCCGAGGCGGAGCAATTTGATAAAATACCAGGCATGGAACCAGCCGCTAACTGGTTTATGTTCGGTCCTGGCCGATCAGCGTACTTTCGTTATGTCGCTGAACCATTTGAAGAAAGTCCTCCTTTCGACACCTTGATAAGCACAATACCTGTTGTGTTTGACTACCCAGAGGCATCAAAGAACAATCCGGCATTGTTGGAGATAGCCTCTGCATTAGGTTTGCCATTGGGTTCTCTCTCAGGGTACTTTTTTACTAACCGGGAGTTGCTCAGCGAGGATTTGATTAGAGTTGATAGTAGTGGAGAGGTATTTATTGAACCGGAACTGAGGAAGCAGTTGGCTGTATCTAGAGCCTCGTTCAAATTTAGTGCTCCGATTTCGGCGGGGGTTCCCACAGTTCCCACGTTCGAAGGGGGGCCTGAACCTTTGCCTCCTGAGGGCGGGTGGCCAGTTGGGACAGTGATCACCGCGATTGTTGACGATGGTCTTGGGTTCGCCAATGAGTGGTTTAGAGACGCGGACAATAAGTCAAGATTTCAATATATGTGGTGGCAGGATGCGCATCAAACCTCAGCGACTGGTGTGCCGTTCGGGAAAGAGCTAGGAAAGTTTGAGATAGATCAGCTTATCAGCAAACACGAGAATAGCGGGATCGGGGACGCCAGCATATACCGTGAATTTGGGACTATTGATTTCTCAAGTGCCAGGCGTTCAACAGTGGCTCTGGGCTTGACACATGGTACCCACGTTGCTGACGTCGCGGCTGGCTTCGACCGTGTTGCTAATAGGCAGGATAGGCCAATAATAGGTGTTCAACTATGGCAAGAGGCGGTTGAGAGAGGCACTGGTGCAGAACTTGATATCTACATACTCGCAGGTGTTGACTATATTTTAAATCGTGCGAGGCGAATGTCTCCGGAGTCTGGTAACAAGTTGCCAGTGGTAATTAACCTGAGCTATGGCTTTAATATAGGCCCTCACGATGGCACCTCCGTTTTAGAAAAGAATTTGGCACGTTTAGTCAAGGAGTATGAGGCTGAGGGGGGCCATGTTAGTTTGGTAATTTCAGCAGGCAACAATCAGTTGTCACGAACCCACTCGGAGATTTCCTATCATTCAGATCGGCCCGTTGAGTCAAGAGATTTGGAATGGCAGATTTTTCCTGATGATCGTACAGGCACTTATATGGAGATGTGGTTGCCCTACAGTAGTGATGTAGACGATGCGAACGCTACATTGCAGCCTAATTTTATTGACGACCGCTATACCTTCACGGTCACCACGCCGTCAGGTCTCACTTCGCCAGTTATTCAATGTGGGCATGGGCAGGGAGTTAGGCTGTTAGCAATTGAAGGCGGGAATGAGTTTGTTGTATTCGAAGCGAAATATAATTTTGTAGCTGGTCACACATGTAAAGGTCTATTAAGGTTTTATTTGACTCCCACATCGATAATTGCCGCTGACACTGGCCCATGGAAGAACGCGCATACCTCTCCCTCCGGCGTTTGGAGAATACATATTCAGAGAAAGCCATTTGATTTACAAAGTTTACCTCCGGAAGGAATTCATGAAACCATTTCCACTTGGATACTAAGTGATGAGGAAGTCTACGGTTATCCACTGATGGGGCGGCAGTCCTATTTTGTCAATGATTGCTATGAGGTACACGATGAACAAGGGCGTTTGATAGTAGAGGATCCAATCGGTTCAGAATGTGTCGTGTCGCGAAAGTCGCTGATAAACGCCATGGCCACCGGTGATGAAGTGTTTGTGGCTGGATCTTATTATGAGCGTGAGAGGGAGTTGACAGAGTACTCAGCAGGTGGTCCAAGAATTAGCGGAAAAGACGACGCGTTGGCAGGGCAAAGGGTGCCAAATGCAGTTGCAGCTGCTGAGGGGTCTAGAGTGCATTTCGGCGTTCTTGCCTCGGGCAGTATGAGTGGATCAGTATTGCCGATGGGGGGCACCAGCGTCGCTGCACCAATGCTCGCGCGTGAAATTGCTAACCAGATCGCCAATCAGCTCTTAAGCTCTGGAGTGCCTGAATCCGCCGAGACTAGTGTTTTAGCATCCCTAAGCCTAATTCCGGGGTTGTCGATAAATCGGGGAGGTTTCGGGCTGTTAAGTCCCGAACAGCGCGTTAAAGTAGAGCGTTTTATTGTCGACAGTCCCCCAGTGTGACGTGGATCTTTAGATGTAGAAAGAGTTACAGATTGTTCCGGCGGCCTGATTTGGCGTGTTCTTATGGTTGACTCGAAGTTGCCTGTGGTAACGTCGGTTCGCCGCCTAACACATACTTCTGTCGTATGTGTGAAGCTGCCGTGCACTGACTCTTCTAGCTCTAGGTTAAATCAACGCTAGGCAATGTGAATTTTTGACGTTCGAGTTTTTACGGGTGGGGGCGCATGATCGTCAGGTGGCAACCTCGATCAGTTGCTAATGTGTTTAGTAATTCGCATCTATTGTCGATGGATTACTGCTGGCAAAGGCTCGACTGGCAATTTTGGTTTCCCTGTCCCGAGATGTACGGCTACTATTTGTCTGTAGAGATGACTGTAAGGATGCGGCGTAGAGAGTAATTGTTAATATGGAATATAGTGGGGTAGGTCAATTGGAGGATACGAATCTAGGATTGCTAAGCAATCTTCCAGGGATTTGGTTCGCGACTGAAAATGTTACTGGTTGCGATGGCACTATGTCGTCAGAATTGTCGCTGACACGCGACAGCTATAATCAGCAAAATTATGCGTATTGCTTCCGAGAAAATGTGTATTGCGATATGCTGGAAATCCGTGTCGCCAGTAAGAACATTCCCGGGATGGAAGCGATTAGAGCTCTTGATAGGGAAATTGAACAGTCACTAGTGGCTCTGGAGTATCACCAGAGTTTTATTCACTCCTCAAAGTCTGAGTCTACTTCCAATTACCCAACTCCTATGCATTCGCCATGGTACTACGAATCTGGTTTTTGGGTTCATATGCTTAATGATGGGCAAATTGGTCCTAATGTAGCTAAATTAAATACGACAGATAGCGGAGATAAAGTATTTGCACTTGGGTCTGTGATTGAATGCGATGCTGGAATATATTCACGTGATTGCGCAACCTCTGATGGAGGCAGTGTTAAACATTCGCAAAGGTTACATGCTAGTTTCGATTTTTCTGGTAAAGATCAGAAGGTACCGAGCCAGTTTCCTCAGATGCTACGTCGCCTAAAAAAAATGACACCGTTTAAATACAAGCGAGCACTCAAGCTGTCGGTAGCTACGAACCGTATAGAAGTGCAAGGGATCAGAATTCCGTTTTACCCTGTGTTGGCTAGCAACGCCAGCATCGAGACTACAGTTTGGATATATGAATTGGATCGAATTGGTGGAGTCAGCGAACCACGCTTTTTGATGCAATATTTGGTGGAAGGGTTGTTTGGAGTAGGCCCAAAGCGTAGTGGGAAATCAGTAGAGATCCAGTTTGCTAGTGTTAACACTCTGGTTAAATCACCCGTCTAGAGCTTGGATTTGTAACTTGATCTATTGACCTCAGAGCTCCGCTGGGCGCGTTTCAATATCTATCCAATGTTTCCGATTGGTCTCGCCGTACAAAAGATACTCGCAGTTCTTTTAGTAGCTCGGATCTTGTGCGCTCCTAAAGGCAAGAGGAGCAGAGCCAAGTGTAACGGGCTCTGCTTCCTCATTTAGGCAATCTACGTTGCTAAACTACCCCCCAGCCACCGAAGGCAACCCAGCCAGCGCCATCGCCAACTCTCCCTCATCATAGGTCTGATTCGTCAGCTTGCCCTCGAAGTAATCCAGGTACGCCTGCATATCGAAGTGGCCGTGGCCGCACAGGTTGAACAGGATCGTTTCGCTCTTGCCTTCTTCCTTGCAGCGCAGGGCTTCTTTGATTGCGCCTCGCACTGCGTGGGTGGCTTCGGGTGCGGGGATGATGCTCTCGGTACGGCCGAACAGGACGCCGGCTTCGAAGCATTCGATCTGCTCCAGTGCGTGGGACTCGATCAGGCCCAGTTCCTGTACGTGGCTGACCAGCGGTGCCATGCCGTGATAGCGCAGGCCGCCGGCGTGAAAACCTGAAGGCACGAAGCCGGCACCGAGGGTGTGCATTTTGACCAGCGGTGTCATCTGTGCGGTGTCGCCAAAGTCGTAGGCGTATTTGCCGCGCGTGAGCGTGGGGCAGGCGGCCGGTTCTACGGCGACGATGCGCACGTCGTGTCCGCCGCGCAGTTTGTTGCCGATGAACGGGAAGGTAATGCCGGCAAAGTTGCTGCCGCCGCCAGTGCAGCCGACGATCACGTCAGGATAGTCGCCGGCCATTTCCATCTGCCGCATGGCTTCCTGGCCGACGATGGTCTGGTGCATCAGTACGTGGTTCAGCACGCTGCCGAGCGCGTACTTTGTGTCATCGTTTTGCGCGGCGATTTCCACCGCCTCGCTGATCGCGATGCCAAGGCTGCCGGTGCTGTCAGGAGTTTTGGCCAAAATCGCGCGGCCGGCTTCGGTCTCGTTGCTGGGGCTCGCGACACAAGTGGCGCCGTAAGTTTCCATCATCGCCTTGCGATAGGGCTTTTGCTGGAAGCTGACCTTCACCATGAAGACCCTGACTTCCAGATCCCACAGGGCGGCTGCATAGGCGAGTGACGAGCCCCATTGGCCAGCGCCGGTCTCGGTGGTGAGTTTCTTGATGCCGGCGTCGTAGTTGTAGAACGCTTGCGGCACGGAGGTGTTGGGTTTGTGGCTGCCCGACGGGCTCACGCCCTCATACTTGTAGTAGATCTTGGCCGGCGTATCGAGTGCCTTTTCCAGCCGGTGGGCGCGATACAGCGGGGTCGGGCGCCACTGGGTGTAGGCGTCGCGCACGGGCTCGGGGATATCGATCTCGCGCTCCTGACTGACCTCCTGCATGATCAGCTCCATCGGGAACAGTGGTGCCAGATCGTCGGGGCCGATCGGTTGGCCGGTGCCGGGGTGCAGCACGGCGGGCATGGGTTGCGGCAGATCAGCCTGGATGTTGTACCAGGTTTTCGGAATATCCTTTTCGGTCAGCAGGAATTTGGTCTGATCTGTCATGCGGCCTCCGGGGCGTCGAAAGGTTGAATCGATGGCGCCTTTGGTAGTCAAACGTTGCGCGCCGATTCCGATCATAATACCGGAAAAGCGCATGCACACGGTGGCCGCAATTCGGCGTTGATTCCCCGACAGGTGCAGCCCGTGTGAACCCATTCACACGCCAGAACAGGAATGACAACATTGCCTCACGCTGACTCACATCGCGATGCTGCCGTGCAATACCTGCAAACCCATCATGTACTGAGCCTTGCCACCTGTGCCGACAATCAGCCGTGGGTGGCGCCGGTGTTTTATGCCTGGCGTGCGGCAAGCCTGTATTTTTTGTCTGCGCCGCACACCCGCCACGGCCAGAATATGGCGCAAAACCCGGACGTGTCAGGATCGATACAGGAAGATGTGAACAACTGGTCTGCGATCCGCGGCTTGCAGTTGTCGGGGCGCGTGGTGCTGCTGGAAGGTGACGAGCGTCAGCACGCGATCGACGTCTATCAGGCCAGATTTAACCTCAATGCTGACACCGCGCCACCGCAGATCCTGCGCGCGCTCGACAAAATCAGTTGGTATCGATGCGATCTGCAGCAGTTGCTGTTCGTCGACAATTCCGTCTCATTCGGGCACCGCGCGGAGATCGACCTGGACGCCTTGAGAGATGGCTAGAATGCCTTCCCGAATTGTCGCAATATGTGTCACAGCGTTGCTGGCTGGGTTGTCGGCAGCGCTGGTCGCCAATCCCCGGCTGGCGGCATCGTTCTCGGCAGGCTCGCTGGACGATTGGCAGCAGCGAAGCTTTGACGGCAATACGCGTTACTCCCTGGTGGGTGACGACGGCACCACCGTACTCAATGCCGTCAGTGACGGTAGCGCTTCGGCGCTGGGCCGCCGTATCCGCATCGATCTGAAACAGACGCCCTGGGTGAGCTGGCGCTGGAAGATCGGCAATCGACTTGAAGGCCTGGATGAGCGCAGCAAGGAAGGTGATGACTTCGCCGCGCGCGTCTATCTGGTGGTCGATGGCGGACTGCTGAAGTGGCGTACCCGCACCGTCACCTATGTGTGGTCGTCGAGCAACCCGGCCGGGACGAGCTGGCGCAACGCCCACAATCCACGCCATGCAGCCATCATCGCCGTCCGTGGCCAGCAGGACGAGCCCGGTGTTTGGCAGGCAGAGCGGCGCAACGCCTACGAGGATTTCAAGGCGGCATTCGGTCGCGAGGTTCACTACATCGATGCGGTAGTGGTGATGACCGATACGGACAATTCCGGTCAGCGGGCTGAAGCCTGGTATGGAGACATCGGGTTTAGCGAGCGGTAAACGATGCACTCGATCCCTTAGTTGTGAAAATTACCGAGACCACCCGGTATTGGATCACACCGGAATTCAGATGCCCGCCGCTATAGTTATTCTCAACAGCAGAAATGGCGAGAATAGCAATGCATGCAGTAGTGGCGCAGTGGCACGAAGTGATTGGCGTAGCCGGTATGGTGATGTACCTCGGCAGCTACTTCATGTTGCAAACGGGCACTTTGCGATCCAACAGCGCAACCTACTGCATTGCCAATATTCTCGCTGCGAGCCTCGTTATGATCAGCCTGCTGCACGATTTTAATCTGGCTTCTGCGCTAATACAGATTTCGTGGATCGCAATCAGCACGATTGGTTTGTTCAGAATGATGTTCGGATCGCAGCCGGCTCGTCGGCGACGTCGCCGACTGGCGGTGGTGTATTGAAAGACTTGCTAATCGATAGTGCGTGCCAGTAGCGCAATCCAGTTGCGGTAGCACAGCTTTTCCATCAGGTCGTGGTGGTAGCCATGCGCAGTCATTGCCTCACGCAGTGCGGCAAGACCAGTCGCATCGCCAATCTCTGCCGGCACAATCGCTCCATCAAAATCGGAACCGAAACCGACCCGATCCTCACCCAGC
The DNA here is from genome assembly GCA_964573105.1 of uncultured Granulosicoccaceae bacterium. Classification (GTDB taxonomy): domain Bacteria; phylum Pseudomonadota; class Gammaproteobacteria; order Granulosicoccales; family Granulosicoccaceae; genus CAKZSB01. Next base: position 8,833 of record CAZNIS010000004.1, on the reverse strand, counting down.
TTGTCGATCAGATAATCCAGATGGGCCAGTATCGTTTGTAGCGGTGTGTCGTCGCTCATCTGTCCATCGGCGCGCAGAAAACAAGTGGCAAAATTCACCCCAACCATACCGTTGGTCTCTGCGATCGCATCGAGCTGCCAGTCGGTCAGGTTGCGCGCCGTGGGACAAATACCGTGCGCGTTTGAGTGGGTAGCCACCAGCGGGGCATCGCTTAAGGCCAGCACGTCGCGAAAGCCCGCTTCGTTCAGGTGCGACAAATCCACCATGATCTTAAGTTCGTTGCAGGCTTTGATCAGCCGTTTGCCATCGTCGGTCAGGCCGGGGCCGATGTCCGGGGTGGACGGATAGCGAAACGGCACGCCGTGACCGTAGCGTGTGGGCCGGCTCCAGACCGGGCCCAGTGATCGCAATCCGGCTGCGTGCATTACATGCAATGCGTGAAAGTCTTCATCGATCGCCTCGGCGCCCTCCATATGCATAATGGTGGCGAGAACGTTGTTGTCGATGCTGTGCTGAAGGGCTTCGGAATCGAGGCACACTTTCACTTGCCCTGCGGATGCGCGTTCAATCTGAATCAGAATCGCCGCTTGCGCCAGCGCCACGGTCAACGCCTCATTTTGGGACACCGGCGGCGGCAGCGGCACGTCGTATTGCTCGCCCTGCAGATCCTCATAGCTGAAGTGATCGCTTTCGCTGTTCGGGATCCATATGGCAAAAAATCCGCCGGCCAGCCCGCCGCGTTGCATGCGCGGCAAATCCAGATGGCCCTCACCGTCGCCGTCGACAAACAACCTGGCGGCAGACTGTGGCGACTTTTTCCACAAGCGAGTCAGTACATCGTTGTGACCGTCGAAAATTGGCGGTGTAGCATTTGCCGTCATGGCGATATCCTTTTCTCGATCATTCATTGTACCGCTCTGGCGGCGTCGGCACAGCCAATCGATAGGGCAGTTGGTATACTGCCAGCATGACAGCAGACAAACTCTTTCTACTATTTGGTTGTGTCGTCACCGGTTCGGGTGTGGCGCTCGGCGCTTTTGGCGCACATGGTTTGCGCAAGACCTTGTCACCGGAGATGATGTCGGTCTATCAGACCGGCGTGTTGTATCAGCTCGTGCACGGCGTTGCTTTGCTGGCGGTAGGGCTTGCGCTGCGCCAGTATGGCGGTTCATTGCTGGCGGGTGCCGGCTGGGCACTGTTGCTTGGCACCGTATTGTTCAGCGGCAGCTTGTATGTGCTGTCCATCTCCAGCATACGCTACATAGGCATAGTTACACCGCTGGGTGGTGTCGCGTTTATCGTTGGCTGGGCGTTGTTCTTTTTTGCGATTCTAAGATCATCTTCCTGAATCGATCGCACAGGCCCATCGTGTCGATTCGTGTGACATCACACCCCCGCTGTCATTGACCAGCCGCCGAACTCCCGACAACAAGCAGACAAACACTATGCAAGGCTTTTCCAATCGCTGGAAGGATCTACCTGATTACATCCTTGGCATCACCCGCGAAATCTGGGAGGGGCGAGGTTTAGAGACACTCAACCACTACTACACGCCAGACATTCCGATGCGGTTTCCGGAAGGGATATCGATTGGCAATCAGCGCACAATCAACGGCACGCTGGCAACGCTTGCCGAGTTTCCCGATCGCCAGCTGACCGGCGAGGACGTGATCTGGTCGGGCAATCCGCAAGACGGGTTTTTATCATCGCACCGATTGCTGACCATGGGCACACATACCGGCGGCGGTTATTTCGGGCCACCGACCGGCAAGCGCTTCACTATTCGCGCGATCGCCGATTGTGCCGCGATCAATGATCAAATCAACGACGAATGGCTGATCCGCGACACCGCCGGTATCCTGCTTCAGCTTGGGCTTGATCCGCAGCAGTTTGTGCGCGAGCTGATCGAGCGCGAGGGCGGGCCGGAAAACTGCGTTAAACCGTTCAGCCCGGATATTGACGTAGAGGGGCCGTATCGCGGCCGTGGCAACGACAACGAGTGGGGCGAGCGCCTGGCCAGCATTCTTAGTCGCATTATGCACAAGGATCTGGCCGTGATTCAGGCCGAGTATGATCGCGCCGTACACACCGAACATCCGGCATCCACCACCGTGCACTCGTGGGCCGACACTGAAGCATTGTGGATGGGCTTGCGCGCGTCGTTCCCGAACGCCGAATTTTCGATCGAACACCAGATTGGTCGTGAAGATCCGATGTTGTCACCGCGCGCCGCGGTGCGTTGGGGATTGCACGGCAAGCACGAGGGCTGGGGCATGTTTGGTCAGCCAACCGGTGCCAACATCTACGTCATGGGTTTCACCCACGCCGAGTTCGGACCCTATGGTCTCAGGCGCGAATACACGCTATTTGATCATGTTTCGATCTGGAAGCAGATCTATATGCAGACGGGTTGATTGCACTGCGAAAGGGTGGGAGAGGTAAATTGGGTCAGAGTGATTGTGGGTGCCGTGCTGCCCCAAAACCCCCGTCTTTGCGGGCGTCCCCCGCGACCCAGATGTATCGGCGTACCGTCGATTACCCTGACAGCCGTCAGGTTTTCAAATCCTCGCCCCAGCGTTTAGTTTCACCACTGTCGATATCGAACAGATCCAGCGCGCGCCCGACTGACTGTGTCACGATTTCATCAACACTTTGCGGGCGTGCGTAGAACGCTGGTACGGGTGGTGAAATGATCGCGCCCATTTCAGTCGCCGCCAGTGCGCTTTTCAGATGTCCGGCGTGCAGGGGTGTTTCGCGCAGCATCAGTACCAGTCGTCTGCGTTCTTTCAAAACGACATCGGCTGCACGCGTCAGCAAGGTGGAAGTCACCCCACTGGTAATCTCGCCCAGCGATTTGATCGAGCACGGTGCCATCAGCATGCCAAGGGTTTTGTATGACCCGGATGAAATTGCGGCACCAATGTCGTTGATCGGGTAAACCACGTCAGCCAATGATTTGATCTCATCGACTTTCATGTCGGTCTCGTAGGTGGCCGTCAGCGCCGCCGCCCTGGACATCACCAGATGGGTTTCAATGTCGGTGTCCTGCAGCATCTGCAGTGCTCGAATGCCGAGTACCACGCCAGACGCACCGCTAATTCCGATGATGAGCCGTTGAGGCCGTGAATTATCCAAGTTTTATTTCATCAATGAGGGTAGATAAATAGCGATACCGGGTATCAGCACCAACAACGCCAGGCGAATGATGTCGAGTATCCAGAATGGCGTCACGCCCTTGAAAATGGTTTTGGTCTGCACGTCCGGCAGCATGGCTTTCAGCACAAATACATTGATGCCTATCGGTGGCGTGATCAGGCTGATCTCGGTCACGACTACTACAATAATGCCGAACCAGATCATCACAAGCTCCGGTGGTACACCGGCAAAGTTCATTTCCAGTATCAACGGGTAGAACACTGGTACGGTCAGCAATATCATCGACAGGCTTTCAAGTATGCAGCCGAGCAAAATGTAGATCAGCAGGATCACCGCCATCACGGTTAACGGGGCGACTTCTAGACTGCGAATCCAGTCGATCAGAATATTCGGCAGATCGGCATAGTTGATGAAGTTTGAAAAGATGATCGCGCCGATCAATACAAAAAACAGCATGGCCGTGGTTTGCACGGTCTCTGCGAAAATATCGAGCACAATTTTAAATGTCAGCTTGCGGCGAAACAGGGCGATTAAAAATCCACCGGTCGCGCCAATACCGGCCGCTTCGGTTGGTGTAAAAATACCCCCGTAGATACCGCCGATAATCAAAATGAACAAACCCAACACGGCCCAGGTGGCTTTCAGTGCCTGCAATCGGCCTGGCCATGACACCTTTTCACCGGGAGGCCCGGCCTCGGGATTGATCCACACCGTGAGCTTTACCGCAACCAGATACAACAGAATGCCGAGCAGGCCAGGCAGTAAGCCTGCGACAAACAGTTTGCCGATATCGGTTTCTGTCATCACACCGAACAACACCAGCACCACACTGGGCGGAATCAGAATGCCCAGTGTGCCGCCGGAGGCGATCGCGCCTGTGGCCAGTGCATCGGAATAGTTGTAGCGGCGCATCGATGGAATCGTTACGCGTGCCATCGTGGCAGCGGTAGCCACAGACGATCCACACACCGCGCTAAAGCCGCCGCAGGCGACCACGGTTGCCATCGCGAGGCCGCCGCGCCGATGCCCCAGAAACGCGTTCGATGCGGAATAGAGTTCATCCGACAATCCCGCACGGGTGACGAAATTGCCCATCAGTACAAATAACGGCACGACTGACAAGGTGTACGACACGCCAGTCTCATAGGCGGTGCCTGCCACCATCGCGCCGGCAGCGCTCCAGCTCACCAGATAGCCAAAGCCAACAAATCCGATCAGGCCCATCGCAAACGCGATCGGCACCCGCAGCAATACCATGCACAGCAGTACGCCAAATCCGATCAGCGACTCAACCATGTTGCGAGTCTCCCTGATCTGCAGCCGGCAGTGCGGAAGACTGTCCAGTCCGATAGCCGGTGATAGCGAGAATCAGCGAGATGACGGCGCTTAGCAGTGTCAGCACGGCCATGGCATAGCAGACTGGAGCAAGCGGGATTAACAGCACCGCCGTCTGATCATTGAATTCGACAAAGGTGCCGGCTTTCTTCCACAGTTGGATACCCAGATACCCCATCAGCACCGCTGCCAGCAAAAAGACGAAGCGATCTCGCAGTGCGCGAAATCCGTCGGGCAGCCAGCCCTCGATCAGATCGACTGTGATGTGTCCGTCGCGCAGTGTGATCAGTGGCAAACCGCAGAAGATCAGCGTGGCCAGCATGATCTCGGTGATTTCGAATCCACCAGTAATCGAGCGGCTAAAAAAATATCGCGCGATGACATCGACAAAAGTCAGCAGCATCATCGCAAACAACAGCAGCGCGCCACTGTATTCGAGCGTTTTGGCCAGTATGCGCAGGGCGAGCGGAGGAGGGGGTGTATTCATTAACCGATTGTGAGGCGAGGGCGGGTGAAAGTCGGCCGCCGCAGCGGACGGCCGACGTGACGGTTTTTACTCAGCAGCCAGTTTGGCGACCTCGGTTTTCATGTCGTACAGCACCTGTGCGCCATCAACACCCAGTTTGGCAGCTTTTTCTGCCCACTCGGCTTCGATGTCGGCGACCCAGCCCTGAATTTGAGAGACCATATCAGCCGGCGCATCGGTAATCTTGCCGCCTGCCTGATAGAACTTTTCAAGACCCGTGTCGTCGCGCTTTTGAAAAGCGCGGCCTGCCATGCGTGCAAATACCTCACCCGAGACACTGTCGATCGCCGCCTGATCTTCGGCTGAAAGCGAATCGAATTTCTTGCCGTTCATGACGAAGAAAAAGCTCGTGTTATACAGGCCACCGGGAATGCGCGTGACATATTTAATAGTGTTCTCAAGCTTGAAGCCGTCGATCGCCTCGAGCGGGAACATCACACCGTCAGCCACACCGCGAGACAGCAATTCATACACCTGCGGTGCCGGCTTGAACAATTGCACAATGCCGAAGTTGTCGGTTACCGACTTTACGATGCCGCCACCGATGCGCATTTTCATATCTTTGAGTTGCGCGATTTCGGTGATTTCCTTTTGCGTGTTCATGATCTGGCCAGGGCCATGCGTGAACAGGCCCAACACCTTGACCCCTTTGTGTTCGTTCGCCTGTTCCAGATGCTTTTTGTACATTCTCCAGTAGGCGACAGAAATGTCTTCCGCATCGTTACCCAGGAAAGGTACTTCGGCAGTGCTGTTCAGCACGAAGCGACCCGGCTGGTAGCCGTGAATGCCGTAAGTCAGATCCGCCAGGCCGTCGCGCGCGATATCGTAGTGAGCCGGTGGCTTGCCCAGCGCCTTGGGTAGGATCTTGATCTTCACCCGGCCCTCGGTGGCCTCTTCAACCTGTTCGGCCCACGGCATCATCATTTCGGACACGATCACGTGCTTCGGCGGCAGCCACGACGACATTGTCAGCGTAGTCTCGGCGCTGGCGGTCTGGACGAAGGCACCGGACAGTGCGATCGACACCGCACCGATCAGGGCGGTTCGAAAAGTTGAAATCATCTAGGTCTCCTCAAGCGATTGTCTGCCGGGCACAGCGGCGACAGGTGGATGTGATTCGGGGTGTGCGCGGGCGATGGCGTGACCATGCATCCGCAGCCTGTTGCACTTTAGTGACAAGCCGAACGCTTGGCAAGCCGCGAGATTCGTGGATCTTTCGCCCGCACAAGCCCATAGTGTCTGGTGCCGGGCGCCGGTGTAATATGATCGAGGGCTGGCGGCATCGCCGGCATCTGGCGCGCGCTGCTGGCGACTGTTGCAGTGCGCTGGCTGGGCCTTGGCCGCGTCGCCTTGCAATTGCCGGCGCAGTGGCATCGCCGCAACAACCTTTTCGACGTGCACCGACTTCGGCGTTCGGCTGAGCTGCACCGTTGATCACCCAACGAGCAATATCCCATCGAAGAATCAAGCGAACGCAAACCGCCAGGCCTGTGGCTGCTGATACCGCTGGCGATGTGCATGACACTGTGTGCGCTGGCCATCGGGCGCCTCGCCTACGGCTTGCTGGTGCCCGCGATGCGTGCCGAACTCGGGTTCAGTGTGGCGCAGGCAGGCAATCTGGGCACCGCGTCGTCACTGGGCTATCTGGCCATGGTGATTCCGGCCGGTCTGATCGCCACCCGCCGAGGGCCGCGCCTGTCGATACTGATCGGGCTGTTGTTACTTGTCCTGGCCTGTCTGGCGATGGGCTTTGTCGGCAGCTATGCAGGGTGTCTGCTGGCAATGGTGCTGATGGGGTTTGGCACCGCACTGCTGTACACACCGCTGATTGCGCTGCTCGTCGGCTGGTACCCGAATCGACGCGGCACGGTCATCGGGGTCGCCAACAGCGGCATCGGCATCGGCATGCTGGCGATTGGGCTGGGCATTCCACGGCTGATCGAAGCGCAGGGCAATGGCGGCTTTCGCCTCGCCTGGATGCTGTTTGCCGGATTCGCGGCGCTGGTGCTGCTGGCTGTCGGCTGGCGGGTGCGCAATCCGCCGGTTGGCGGCGGTGCCACTGTCAAAGATTCAGCGCAACGCAAGCACGATCGCGAGCAGGTATGGCGGAACCCGGGCATCCGCGCGATTGCGCTGGTCTATGGCGCGCTCGGCATCGGCTATATCGTGCAGTCAGTATTCATGTACAGCTACGCGCTGGATTCGGGCGTCGACCCGGTGCGCGCCGGATTGATGGCAAGCACCATGGGTTTTTTGTCGATCTTTGCCGGTAGCATCTGGGGCAGCGTCTCCGACTATGCCGGTCGCGCGGTCACGCTGATGCTGTGTTTTGCCATCACCTGCGTTATCACGCTGTTGCCGGTGGCGCTGCCAACCGACACCGGCTTCGCCGTGCACTTCGCGGTCTCGGGCCTGGTGCTGGGCGGGCTGTTCACGGTGATTCTGGCGGCCACCTCCGAGCGCGTGGCGCCGGCGCTGGTGCCGGTTGCGGTGAGCCTGGTGACGGTGGTGTTTGCCATTGGTCAGCTACTGGGTCCGGCTGCAGCCGGCTGGGTGATCGAGGCCACCGGGCGTTTCAGCATTGCCTTCATCGGCAGTGGCTTGCTGATGGCGATTGGCGTGTTGTTCTCGTACAGACTCTGGCGCATCGAGCAAGCGGCCACTCGCGATGCCTGAGTCGGCCAGGTGCCGTCACGTCGCGATGTTGTATGATCTGGGCTGGCTTACAGGGAGCTTTTTATGCGCATTGTCACAGCGATAGCAGCACTGCTGCTGACTGCCTGCGCCTCGACCCCGCCGGCACCACCGGTGGAGGCACAGGGGCAGCGCGCCATTGCGATGGTCAGTCTGGTTGACAGCGCCGTCGTGCACGCGTTTCGAACCGCATCGACGTTTGCAAGTTTCGATAACCAGTATCCGCTGACGTGGAATGTCAGCGATCTGCTGATCGATGCCACCAGCGAAGCATCCAGCGCCCGGATATCGCGCCTGGACGCACCGCAGTGGCTCGCCAGCGCCGATAGCCCCGTTCGCCGTAAAGCCGACGGCGGTTATCTGCTCAACCGCACCACGGCCGGCCAGATCAAGCGCTTTTGCGTCGCGCAAAAAATCGGCACCATTATCATCTGGCTCGACGACAATCAGACTCGCACGGTGCAGGGCGCCCAGTTTGAGCTGATCGGCAACGGTGCGCTTGAGATCGATTCGTCCGGTGTCAATCCGTTTATCGCTTACAGCAGTGCGCTGGGGATTGGCGTCAACTGCACAGATGGCCGGGTGATTGCTGCCGCCCGCGATAACTCGATGCAGCGTATCGCCAATTTCCGACCGCCGCCGGGTGGTCTGCCGCAGCTCGAACTCGACAAAACCAGAAGCTACTTTGAATCACTGAGTAAACGTCTTGCCAGTGACCTGTTACAGCAGTTGGGAATCGCAGCTCAATAGATCAAACGGGCAAAACGCGATAGACGCATTGGTTGGTATGCACTTTTTCTGCACAATTCCGCTGTGTCCCGATCACTCCGGCTAGAGCTGGATCGACTGCGCAGACAGCTTGATATCCAGTTGCAGGCTGCCTTCATTCACCAACCAGCGGCGAATCGTATAGCTGCGCGTGCCGGTGCTGTGCATCGGGTCGTTGTTCGCAAGCTCGGTGGCGGCCTCGAGCGACGGGGCGCGGTAGATGATCATGCCGGTGCCCTGCATTTGCTCGCCGGTCTCATCTGACAGCGGGCCGGCGAGGGCGAGGTTGCCCTGCTGTTCCTGCTCTGCCTGATAAGCCAAATGCGATGGCAGCACCGCCTTGACTTCATCGGC
>CAZNIS010000003.1:0-174120 GCA_964573105.1 uncultured Granulosicoccaceae bacterium | reverse complement strand
CTGCTCGGCCTGTGATTTCAGCGCCTGGATCTGCTTGTCACGTTCGGCCATTTCACTGGCGTGCTTGTCACCGGATGACTTGCTCGCACTTTGCAGTTGCAAAACACTGGCTTTGGATTCTTCCAGTTGTCGCTGTAGCGGCTCCAGCTCTCTCACCCTGGCGGACTGTCGATCCAGCTGTTTTTGTAGATCGGCCGAGGCGCGTTGATGATCGGCAATCTTCTGACTCAGATCGCGCTTCAAAGATTCAACTGTCGCGGGCAACTCTTCCAATTCCGAGTTTCTGCTCGTCAACTTGCCGTTTTCAGTTTCCAACCGCTGTCGAATGCCGGAATACTCGGACTGTTTCTTTTCAGACTCTGAATGCAAAGCAGCAATCTCACCCTGAAAATCGTCGACCTGCTTTTTCAGTTCGTTTTCACGCGCCTGCAGTCGGTTGATTTCAGCGTTGCGCTGACCCAGCTGCGTCTGCATCGCATCGAGTTGCTCAAGCTTGCCTTCCAGCTCGACAATTTTGCGTTCGCGTTTGCCCAACTCTTCGGCGTGTTGACGCGACGCGGCACCTGCCTGCTGTTTGGATTCGCTCAATACTTTAGCGTGCAGTTCGCGCGTCTCTTCCAGCTGTTTTTGCACGCCCTCGTAGTCGCTTGTTACCGCCGAAAGTTTTTGCTGAATAGCCGAAGCCTTGTCGACTTCTGTGCGCAGCGACTTCATTTCGTCTGTCTTTTGCTGCAACACTTTCGCGTGTTCGAGGCGCGTATCCTCGACCGCCTGTTTGAGGCCCGCGAGCTCGGTATTACGCGTGGTCACCTGCCGCGACAGTTCCTGCACACGTGCATTCAACTGTGATATCTCGCGCTGGCTGCTGGTCAGCTCTTTAGTCGCAGTATCCAGCTGCTGCTGGCGTTTTGCGATGTCGGCTTCGATCGCTGCTTTTTCTTTTTGCAGCGCTTCGAGTGACTGATTGGCACTGGACAACTGTTCACCGAGCCTTTTCGACTCTTCGCCGGCACGGGTCAGCGATTGCTTGTGCGACACCTCAAGATCGGCATACTTCTGTTGCTGAGCGGCCAACTGGTCTTTGACCGGCTCCAATTCCTTGATGGTGCTCAGGAACCCTACCTTCGCTGTATCGAAATCGCTCTTCTGGCGTTCGAGCTCAACCCGTCGCGAATCCATTTCACCACGCAATTTATCGAGCTCCTTGCGATGCTCGGCAGATTGCGCGCTGCTCTTCTCGTATTCACGCCGCAGCTCGGCAAGCTCGCGCTCGCGTTGCTGCAGTTGTACCCGAGTCTGCTCCATCGACTTGAGTTCGGCTTGCAAGTCGGTGATTTGTCGGTCGCGGGCTGCGAGCTTTCGCGTCGCGACGTCATTGGCCTCGGTCAGTTGTGATTTCAGGCCCGCTAGCTCGGACTCATACGTTTGTGCGCTCTGCTCGGCAGTCGTCTGGAGTTTTCGTATGCGAGCCTCCTCGGCGCGCGCAGTCTCCAGTTGCATCTGTAAATCGTTAGCGCGCGCGAGCAGGCCTTCATTCTCTTCGCCATAGCGAATGCGAGCGCGTTCGCTCTCAGCCTGAGCCCGTTCCGCGGCCTTGGTCAACCGCGCTATCTCAGCCTGCGCGGTGCTCGCCTTGGCCTGCCATTCACGTGCACTGGCACTCAGCGAGTTGATCTCTTTGTTGTTCTCGGCGATCTTTGCTTTCAACCGCGCGCTGTTATCGGCGTTCTCGTGTCGCAGTTGCGTCAGGGCGCGAGTGGCATCGGCAAGTTTTGTCTCATCCTGACTGATCCGCATGCGCAGACGTTCGTTGTCGGCATTGACTTTTTCACCCAGGCGCAGTTCGCCCTTGATGGTATCCAGCTCGCCTCGCCCCATTCGCAGCGTTCGAGTGAGCTCAGATATTTGCGCGTCCTTGTGGTTCACCTGGCCGCGAAATCGCTCAAGATCGCTCAACAGACCAAGTTGTTTTTTCTCGTTCAGCTCAATCGATTGTTTAAGCGGTATGATTTCCGCACTGTGCGACTGCTTTGCCTCACCGAGCTGTCGACGCAGATCCTGATTCTGTGACTCGTACCGATCTATCCGCTTGCCCTGCTCATCGATAACCATCTGCAACTTGCGCACGGCCGCTTCGGCGTTGCTGTTGGCAGCGACGAACTCGCGCTCCATTTCCTTTAGCGTGACCTCGACCTGTTCCAGTTCGGTGTTGCGCTCTTGCAGTTTCGCCAGGGTGTCGTTCATCTTCTGCCGCTCGCGCTGCAGACCTTCGCTATTGCCGCTCAAATCGCTATTGAGTGTTTCTAGCTCCATGCGCTGCTTTTCGGCATCAGTCAACTCAGCGCGCAATTCCTGTATCTGGGCGTCGCGCTGGGTTACCTGCTGACGGGTGCTCGAAAGCTTCTTGCCCAGTTCAGCGTACTTTCGATTCTGCGCATCTAGCGTGGAATTAAAATCGCTGATCCGCTCCTGATGCAGACGCTCAAGATCATTGTATTTTTGCCTGATACTGGATGACGCCTCGTCTGTAACGGCAGACGGTTGCGGTGCGGTTCTCAGTGTCTGCAGTTGCGACTGCAGCGAGGCAATCTGCCGGTCTTTCTGTTGACCCAGCTCGAGCTGTTGTGTGCGTAAGGCTGCGAGCTCACGACTTTGCGCCGCTGAATCGCTGATTCTGGTTTTGTAGTGATCATCCTGTGGCACTCGATGGCTGCCCAGCGCGTTCACCTTCTGACGCAGTCGCTCATTCTGCGCCTGCTGATCGCGCAAACGGACCTCCAGCTTTTCGTACTGGCGCTGATGCTCCAGTCGTGCAGCTTCATATCTGTTCTGCCAGAGTTTCGATTCGTCGGCACCGCCGGTAGTACCGAGGGTCTGCTGACGCAGCCTGGCAAGTTCGCGACTCTGCGCCGCCGCCTGGCTGGCATTGATCTTTTGACTGTTGCCATCCTGCGTTGTGCGTGCAGTTTGGTTAATCTGCGTTCGCAATCTCGCGTTCTGCGCCTGCTGCTCCTTCAACGCCGCTTTCAGCTCATCAGTTTCGCGCTGGTGGGCAACGCGCGCCGACTCCATCTGCACCGTCAGATCTGCACTGTCACCACGATTACCGGCAGTCGCCGCCGACTTGTCGTCGAGGCTCGCCTGCAGCTCGCCCAGTTCGGCCAGCGCATTAATCTTGCCCAGCGATTCTTCATCGACAGTGGCGCGCAGCACACGATTCTCTTCGCGCAAACCGGCAAGCTGAGCCGCGTTGCCACCGCTGCTACCGGATTTGAGTTTTTCTATCTGCTGACGTTGTTTGTCGAGTTCGCGCCGACTCGTCTCGGCAGCCTGTGTGTGGCGTCGATTGGCATCCTGCAGCTCCTGCCTCAATCGAGCGAGTTCTGCGGATTCTTTGCCCGAACCCGCGGAGCCTGTAGACACGACACCGGGCATCAACCCGTGGGCAGCCGGGGTGCTGCGCAGGCTGCCGCCATCGGTTGCCTGATCGGCCAGCGGCAACAACTCACGTACTTTTCGCTGCAGCTGGTCGACCTGATGGTTCTTTTTCTGCAGCAGCGTCTGGTATTCGGTCTGCTTCTTGTCGTTGGCCAGATCACGACCTTTTTGCGCTGCACGCAGTGCGTCGTAGTCTTTGCGCAGTTTGTCGTAGTCGGCTTTGGCAGTACTCAGCTGTTCCTTGTGCTGCCGGCGAAGCTGGTCCTCGCGCTCGCTCAAACGACGAAAGTTTCGCTCTTTTTGCCGGGATTCATCCTCAATCCGCCGCTGCGCTGCGCGCTCGCGTACTTCCATGGTCGAGTCGAGATCCACAGCCTGCCCAGCGTCTGACTCGGCGGCCTGGCGCTGGCGTGAGCTTGCGGTGGTTTTTTGTCCCGCGGTTGCGGGCTGTTTGACGGTCAGCGAAGCGCTGTCGTTGCGCATGTCGAGCCGACTGACGCGGTAGTCCGACTGGCTCGTCATGCGGTTGGTCACAGCGGCTTCGCGGCGGCTGTTCAAATCGGCCTCCAGCCGACGAATTCGCTGATCACGGCTGTCGAGCTCACCCACATAGCGGCGCTCAAGGCCCTCGATCCGGCGGCCACGAAAATAGCGCGTGATCAACCAGCCGACGAACAGGCCGATCAGACCAGCGATCAGCACTGCCATCCAAATTTCACCCAAAAGGTATTGCATATCGTCTTCTCCCGAAATACCGCTTCGCGACGGACAAACTCCCGCCGTTGGCGGGGTAATCGCAAAACGCAATCTGTGGAGGTTGTCGTGGCAACAAAAAGTGCTTCATTTGTCTCCGGCACAACCTTTCCGACTCGTTATACCTCATGTATGCAACTGAATGCACGCATGATTATGTGAAATTTGATGTTCTAGAGATGAAGTTTTGGAGCGCACAGCCATTCGCTGCTCAATGAACGACCGGACCAGAATCCCGGCCGCAAATTCACCAGCAGACCCGCTGATGATCAACCGTCCAATACGAAAAAGGGCCGCCAGAGGCGACCCTTTTGTCTTGCATCGAGATTGCTGGAAACGATCAGTAGCGAACCACTCGAAAGTCCTCAAGGGTGAAGGTTCCACTGCCCCAGAAGGTCTCTGTACCGATTTCGATCGCCCCCATACAAGTATTGTTGCCCAGCGACCAGATTCCGTGCGCCGGCCCCTGATAGCGCGTCCAGTCGATGAAGGCATTCCAGTCGAGCGAGCCCTGATACGACGGTGTGGCCTCGACGAAAGCAACATAACCCCAGCCAAGCGACGGATTCACATAGACCAGCCAGTCCTTGCCATCGATTGTGGCCTCAGCCACCTGGGTGCCGGGTGTTTTGGTTACCGGGCTGTTCACCCAGACCATCAACTCAAACTGCTTGTTCCACTCCTCGGCCTCGCAACTGGTGTGAAAAAACGACTCCAGCGCCACGTTCCGTTCGGTGGCTCCGGTCACCGAGTATCTGTAGTGCACGCGAAACCTCGGCAGCTGGTTGATGTTGGCCGGCAGACCGAGCCGTTCTACCGAACCTGACTGCGAGTTGCGCGTTTTGCGACCATAGTAGACCTGCGGATAGCTCTTCACCGAGTACTCGTTGCCCTCGTACCGACCGAGCCAGTTGTAGTCCCACTTGGCGATGTAGTTGCCTCGACTGCCCCCCAGCTCGATACACTGCGACCAGTTATCGCTGTAGACCTCGCTGTCATTCCATGTGTTGTTCTGCAATACATAGTCGCCGTAGGCGATCTCGGCCCAGGGCTGACACCAGCGAGTGTTCAGTAGCGGGCGGTCCGCAGTCGCGGTGACATTGTCGACAACGCGACAGGTGCGATCGTTCTCGTAGCCATAACCGTCGTGATTGCCGTCGCTGGAATCGGTGAGACAGATCGGCGTGCCCTCGACAAAGCCAGGTGCCGCGGCCGATACGGGCGGTGGCGCTGCGCCATCGCTGTCGCCACTGCCAGACGCCGGCCTGACATCGCCCCAGCGACAGGACTGGCCGTATTCAAATCCCCAGCCGTTGCCGTTGTCATAGGCGTTGGCCGAGCACTGTCGCACGCCGTCATCATCAAAAAGTGGTGATGCGGGCGCTGGGCTGTTAGACGCAAAGCGACAGGTCGCATCGTTTTCCCAGCCCCAGCCGCCACCATTGTCGTGAGCAGCCGCGCTGCATGTGGGGTGAGCAGTTGTCTCGGTAGATGGCGCACTGGCTGTGCTGTCCCAACGGCATGATTGACCGTCTTCCCAACCGAATCCGTCCCCATTGTCGAACGCCCCCGCCGAACACACCGGACGATCTGCGCCGGTCGCCGCCGCAGGTGCACCCCCTGCCCAGCGACAGGATTGGTTGTCCTCCCAGCCAAAGCCGTCACCATTGTCGATGGCAGCGGCGCTGCAAACGGGCCGGTCGGCGCCGGTCTGACCGCCTGGCAGGGTCGCCGACGTCCAGCGGCATGACTGATCGTTCTCCCAACCAAAACCATCGCCATTGTTGATTGCCGCCGCTGTGCAGGCCGGCCGCGATGTGCCGGGCTGTACCGCAGCAGTCTGGCTGGCCTCGGCCAGTGGCCACAGACAAGTGCGGCCGTTTTCGAATCCCCAGCCGCCGCCATCGTCGTGCGCATTGATGCTGCAATTGGGACGATTAGAGCCGGCCCCAATGGTCTCGCCACGAACGACCCGGCAGGTCTGCCCATACTCGAAACCCCAACCATCCCGGTCGAGATCCGAGGCTGCCGTTTCGCAGGTTGGTCTGGACTGCGCGTGGGCCAGTTCAGGCACGGCCAGCGCCAACGCAATCAGCGCCGCGCATGCTCCCAGCAAGGTGGATCGGTTAACAATGCTTCCTAAGTTCATAATATGGGTGTCACCATGGTTTCAGTGCCGGCGTGAAGGCTTGGCGGTACGATTACGATGGGGAATTCAAAATACAGCATGTTGTGGACGCGGCTGCTTTGCGACGCGCTGGGTAGCGCATCTGGCCGCTTTGGCATTGTTAAAAATTATTAAATAGGCCCTCGGCCGAGTCACCTTAAACAACCGTAATAAAGTCGTATTACGAGCTAGACTCATTCGACTTATTGCGGTTATCTGATTGAATTACATTCCTTTGATGGAAGCCGATGAAAAATCCCGGGCGAAGCAAATACTTACAGATTCGTTAGATTGGTGATTTTGTGGCAGGCATCACAGCGAAGATGCAGAATCCACTTGGTATTGGAATCTGCTCTCGGGTGTGTTTATCGTGCGACGGTCGCGCAGTTGCGGCACGATTGTCCGGGGTGAATTACTGCACGGAACAACCAAAGGTCTCGTGTACGGCCGACACCGCACACGAATGCAACACCTGTATGTTGATCAGTTACCGCGCACAGCAAGTCAGGTCAGCAGAGAATACTGACCCGACGGAAAACCGCAGACGACGTCAGGCTGACTCAGGCCAGCTTTTTATAGCGGGTGCGCTTGGGCTGACTGCCCTGCTCGCCAAGCCGCATCTTTCGATCTTCTTCGTACTCGGTGTAGTTGCCGGCAAAGAACTCTACATGCGAATTATCTTCGTACGCGAGGATGTGAGTGGCAACGCGGTCTAGGAACCAGCGATCGTGCGAGATGACCACCGCAGAGCCCGGAAAATCGAGCAGCGCCTCCTCCAGCGCGCGCAAGGTTTCGACATCGAGGTCGTTTGAGGGCTCATCGAGCAACAGCACATTGGCGCCCTGTTTCAATGTCAGCGCAAGGTGCAACCGCCCGCGCTCTCCACCGGATAAATCGCCAACCTTCTTTTGCTGATCCCCGCCTTTGAAGTTGAATCGCCCGAGATAGGCCCGGGAGGAGATTTCGTAGTTGCCGATGACAATCTGATCCTGACCATCGGAGATGATCTCCCAGACGGTCTTGGATCCGTCGAGTTCCTGGCGACTTTGATCGACACATGCAACCTGCACACTATCGCCGATATCGATGCTGCCGCTATCGGGTTTTTCGCTACCCATGATCATGCGAAACAGCGTCGATTTACCGGCTCCGTTACCACCGATCACCCCAACGATTGCACCCTGAGGCACTGAGAACGACAGATCATCGATCAACAGTCGATCATCGAAACCTTTGCTCACGCCTTTGAAGTCGATGACCTTTTCACCGAGCCGCTGACCGGCCGGAATATAGATTTCGTTGGTTTCGCTACGCTTTTGAAATTCCCGCGACTGCATCTCTTCGAATCGCGCGAGTCTGGCCTTGGACTTCGACTGTCGTGCACGCGCGCCCTTGCGAACCCATTCAAGTTCTGCCTTCATCGCCTTCTGGTGCGCACTCTCCTGTTTCGACTCCTGCTCGAGACGTTCGGCTTTGGTCTCAAGCCAGGCAGAGTAATTGCCCTCGAACGGTATCCCGCGACCGCGATCGAGTTCGAGAATCCAGCCAGCCACATTGTCGAGAAAATATCGATCGTGCGTGATCGCGACGACGGTGCCCTCGAAATCGTGCAAAAAGCGCTCAAGCCAGCCGACCGAATCGGCATCGAGATGGTTGGTCGGTTCGTCCAGCAGCAGCATATCGGGCGAACTGATCAAGAGCCGACACAGCGCGACACGGCGCTTTTCGCCCCCTGACAGATGCTTGACCACGGCATCCCACGGCGGCAGTCGCAGGGCATCGGATGCTACCTCGAGTTGGCGCTCCAGGTCGTGCCCGTCACTCGCCTGCAACACCGCCTCGAGCTTGGCCTGCTCGGCCGCGAGCGCATCGAAATCGGCATCCGGTTCGGCGTAGGCGGCGTAGACTTCATCAAGTCGCTGCTGTACGTCGCGCACTTCTGATAGCCCTTCCTCGACCGATTCACGGACGGTCGCCTCTGGTGAGAGTTCCGGCTCCTGAGCCAGGTAACCCACTTTTATGTCCGGCATCGGGCGCGCCTCGCCATCGATTTCGGTATCCAGACCGGCCATGATTCTGAGCAGCGTCGACTTGCCCGCGCCGTTCAGGCCGAGCACACCGATTTTTGCGCCGGGAAAAAACGACAGCGAGATGTTCTCCAGAATTCGACGCTTGGGCGGCACCACTTTGCTCACCCGATTCATTGTGTAGACGTACTGTGCCATTAGAGTTCATCCGCAAAATTTTCGGTAAACTACCACAACGCCGGACCGCCACGAAATCAGCGCACAAGCTCAGGTCGCCGGCCCGCACGTCCACCGCGCGGACACAAGCTATACTAAAAATCTGGCGCTGACTTAAGTTGCTTGCCAACACCACTCGAAAGCGCGGGCGCATCTGTCCCAGCTACCTCGATCGAATGACCCGAATCCCCCTTCTGCTGGAATCCATACTGGTATGAGTAAACACGAATACATCTCTCATGGTGATCTGAAAATAGCCAGGCCGCTGCACGACCTGCTGGTTAGCGAAATAAGCCCGGGCACTGACGTGGCAGCTGATGATTTCTGGGCTGCGCTGGCTGACATCCTCAAGGATTTCACCCCGCGCATAAAAGCGCATCTGGCGCAACGCGACGACCTGCAGAACCAGATCGATCAATGGCACAAAGACAACCCTGGTGATTTTGATCCCGCCGCCTACAAGTCGTTTCTGCAATCGATCGGCTACCTGGAAGAGCCGGTAGCGCAAGTCAGTGCTGCGACGCAAAACGTCGATGCCGAAATCGCCAGCATCGCAGGGCCGCAATTGGTGGTACCGATGGACAATGCGCGCTTTGCACTCAACGCGGCCAATGCGCGCTGGGGCAGCCTGTACGACGCGCTCTATGGCACTGACGTTTTGCCCGAGAGCGATGGTCGCGAGCGCGGTTCGGGATACAACCCGTTGCGCGGCGAAGAAGTTGTAAAGTATTGCCGCGACTTTCTCGATCGCCACTTCCCGCTCGAGCATGGTTCGCATCACCATATGTTGAGCTATCAGATCAACGATGGACAGCTCACCGCCAGCAGCGGTACTGGCGAGTCAATCGCTCTGCTGGACACGTCGCAGTTCAAAGGTTACCAGGGCGACGCCGCGAGCCCGACATCTGTGTTGCTGGGCAAGAATGGTCTGCATGCGGATATTCAATTCAACGCCGAGCATCCGATCGGCAAACGCGATCATGCCGGCATCTGCGATATCGTGCTCGAATCCGCTGTCACCACCATTATGGATTGCGAGGACTCGGTCGCCTCGGTTGATGTAGAAGACAAAGTCACGGTCTATCGCAACTGGCTCGGGCTGATGAACGGCAGCCTGCGTCACGAGTTCAGCAAGGATGGCGTGACGATTGATCGCAAACTGAACAAGGACCGCGAATACCACGCCCCCGACGGCAGCGCTCTGACCCTTCACGGTCGCAGCGTACTGTTGGTGCGCAACGTTGGCACTCAGCTGGAAATCGATGCGGTGTTGTTAAACGACCAACCCGTGCCTGAAACACTGCTCGACGCCATGTTCACGTCGCTGTGCACCAAGCACAACCTCGGCGCGAGCCACGACATGATTAACAGCCGCGCGGGCTCGGTCTATATCGTTAAACCGAAAATGCACGGCTCAGACGAAGTGGCGCTGGCCAGCGAATTGTTCGGCCGCGTGGAAGACGCACTGAAGCTTGAACGCAACACCCTGAAAATGGGCATCATGGATGAAGAACGTCGCACCACCGTTAACCTGAAAAACTGTATCAACGCCGCCAGTGAGCGAGTCGCCTTTATTAACACCGGATTTCTCGATCGCACCGGCGATGACATTCACACCAGCATGGAAGCCGGCCCGATGCTGCCCAAGGCGGAAATCAAAATGGCGCCGTGGCTGATGGCCTACGAGGACAGTAATGTCGATGTCGGGCTCGCCTGTGGTTTGCAGGGCCGGGCGCAAATCGGCAAGGGTATGTGGGCGATGCCGGACGAAATGGCCGCGATGATCAAAAACAAGATCCAGCATCTCAAACAGGGTGGCAGCACCGCCTGGGTCCCCTCGCCCACGGCAGCCACACTGCACGCCATGCACTACTTCATGCTCGACGTACCGGCACTGCAAAACCGGCTGAAAACCCGCACGCCAGCGCAGGTCGACGACATCCTGAAAATCCCGCTACTGCCGGCCGGCAGAAATCTCTCCGCCGATGAAATACAGCGCGAACTCGACAACAACGTCCAGGGTATTCTCGGCTACGTGGCGCGCTGGGTCGGGCAAGGTATTGGCTGCTCGAAAGTGCTGGACATCAACAACGTCGCACTGATGGAAGATTGCGCGACGTTGCGCATTTCCAGTCAACACATTGCCAACTGGCTGCACCACGGCATTCTCAGTGAGCAACAGGTCATTGAGTCAATGCAGCGGCTGGCGGAGTTTGTCGATCGCCAGAATCAGCATGACCCGGACTACACCCCGATGGCGCCCGACTTCGATGCAAGCGTTACCTTTCAGGCCTCGCTTGATCTCGCTCTGAAGGGCCGAGTACAACCTAACGGCTACACTGAGTTCATTCTCTACGAACGTCGACAGCAGGCAAAAGCCTCCTAACGAACGGGCCGTTGAACACCTGGCCCGGCGCAACCACTTCTGCGCCGGGCCCGGCATGAATACGCTTTGCAACATTACGATAGGGCATCAATTTACATTTCACTTTAAAGATTTTCACCAGACTGAGCGCTAGTTATTAAACAGGCAATGCCGCAACCCCCGAAGGCTCGTCCATGGCTCAGGTTATCGCATCCGACGCCCCCGCCAGCGCCACCCGCTCACTGGCAAACCGGTTTGGCACACGCTCATCCGATCCGTATCGATCTGTTCTCGTTTTGCGTTTCGCGCTGCTGAATGTGCTCGCGTTTGCATTGCTGGGCGCGGCCACCATTCAGGGCTATGTCGGCATGGTACTGGACGCCGATCGCACCTATCTGTCTGTCATCATCTTCGCGGTTTTTCTGGCTGGTCTCGCGATTTGCGCACACAAGGTCTGGCAGACCAGTGGCGAGATCGATGCACTGAACGGCCCGCAGGGGCTGCGTGCCAGCAGCCTTGCCCATCTGATCAAATTTGATGAAAACAACACGCCTACGGTTCAGGATGGATCGATGCGATTGCGCCTGGCTCAGCGCATCTCTGTGGTGCGCCATCTGGCCAACACGCTGGTACTGCTCGGCCTGATCGGCACGGTACTGGGTTTCATCATTGCACTATCCGGTGTCAGCCCGGAGCAGGCATCCGATGTGAACGCGATAGCACCAATGGTCTCGACGCTTATCCGGGGCATGTCAACGGCGTTGTACACCACACTGATCGGCTCGATTCTCAATGTCTGGCTGATGGCGAACTTTCAAATTCTATCGGGCGGCACGGTGCAGTTGATGGCGCGCCTGTCTGAGCTTGGCAATAGCGATGCGTGAACTCGATCTCTTTGACGAGGACAGCAGCGCGACGCTGTTTCGCGACGTCATCATGCTGGCTCTGGCCGGATTTGTCACCGTCGTGATGCTGCTGCTGCCGCACGTCAATCCGAAGGCGGTCGCCGAAGAAGCGGCCAAATCACCCGGCAATCTGACTGTCGAGTTGCGCTGGCCAGACGACATCAACGCCGATGTCGATTTGTGGGTCGAGGCGCCGGGCGATCGCCCGGTCGGTTACTCAAACAAGGGCGGACGCGTATTCAATCTGCTGCGCGACGATTTGGGCGATACCGCCGATCTGACCGGGCTGAACTACGAATTCACTTACAGCCGCGGCGTGCCACAGGGCGAATACGCGATCAACGTTCACCTTTATCGCAATCCGGCCAAAGTCTATCCGGTGCCGGCGACCGTTGTCGTGAGCCTGAAAAAACCGGGATTCAAGACAGCTAAACAGATTCTGGTCAGCAAGCTTGAGCTGACACACCAGGGCGAAGAGGCCACGGTATTTCGATTCAACCTGGACGAAAAGGCGAGCCTGGTCAGCGGCAGCGTGAATAACCTGCCGAAAAAACTGCGGAATAAAAAGACATGAATCCGGTATTACTCTGGTTCGGTATCGCCGCGCTGATTATCGGGGCGCTGGCCTCGATCGCCATCTGGTCACCGCGTGATCGCCGCATCAAACTTGGCGCGCTCGGCTGCGCCACATTGATGCTGCCAATCAGCTACATCAGCCTGAATGATCTGCTGGGCCGACCCAAGGGTATCGATATGGATACCGCCAGCGCTTTCGCCGAGCAGGCGCGCGTTATCAGCTCGGTAGTCGAGGAGGATGTTGCGATCTACCTGTGGCTGCAACTGGATGGCATCGACGATCCGAGAGCCTTTCAGCTGCCCTGGGACAAGCAACTGGCGATTGATCTGCACAAGGCCCAGCAACAGGCCGAAGCCGAGGGCACGAAAGTCAAAATGCGCAAGCTCGACGAGGAATCACTCGATGAGCAGGAACCGGTTTTCTACGCCGCGGCGCAACCTGCCCCACCGCCCAAGCAGGCAGCAGATGACAACCCGATCCTGTTCCAGGCCAGCCGCCCGGACTAATCGGTCAACCTTGGCAAAGTTGCCTGCAGGACCGCAGGCTGCAGTACACTGCGACGCCCACCCCGGTAACCGTTAATTTGTCGCAGCCAACAGACTCATCCCAGCGCCCGCCCACGGGTAGACACCTGCTGA
The DNA here is from genome assembly GCA_964573105.1 of uncultured Granulosicoccaceae bacterium. Taxonomy (GTDB): domain Bacteria; phylum Pseudomonadota; class Gammaproteobacteria; order Granulosicoccales; family Granulosicoccaceae; genus CAKZSB01. Next base: position 161,034 of record CAZNIS010000003.1, on the reverse strand, counting down.
TAGACCTCTACACGCGCTCGGAGTTGCTGGTCGACGCCGGGCTGATGGAAACGTCGATCAAAGCGGCGATCAGCGCCTGTGGTGCAACGTTGATGCAATATCGCTCCCAGCGTTTTGACGGCGGTGGACTGACCGCCTTTGCCATGCTCGCCGAGAGCCATATCTCATCGCACACCTGGCCCGAGCACGGCTTTGCGGCGTTTGATATTTTTACCTGCGGAAGCACCACCGATCCGCACCGGGCCCGCCAGGTGCTGGAGCAGTATTATCAGCCGCTGCGCATTGAGGTACGCGATATCGTGCGCGGTGAAGCAGCTAGCGGCCGTTGACCCGCACAGCAAATCGGTCCAGCACGAACTCACCGCGCCCCCACCAGATCTCACTGCCGAACTCCACCGCACCGATACACCAGTGGGGCTGAAAGGGTTTCAGCCCAATCAGCGGCGCATTTTGTCGGGTCCAGTCCAAAAAGGCATTCCAGTCGAGTGAGCCGCTGGTTTGCGTCTCTGCCAGCACAAACGCGATGTAACCTGTTGAACGCGAGGCATCGGCAAACACGTACCACAACTGATCCTGTATCACCGCCATCGTCAAGGGTTGTCGATACGGGTATTTATCGCCCGCCTGTACCCAGACCATCATCTCGTAGACGCGATTGTCCCCGGCCGAATTGCCCGGCCCCATGATGTCGCAACTCTCGTGAATGAACGATTCCGCTGCGACATTGATCTCTCGGTTGGCCGAACCGGTCTCCCGATAGGCATACTCGACGGTCAGTTGCGGTAGACGATCCAGTCGTTCCGGCAGGCCGGTGGTGGCCTTGTCAGCGGAGATCTCGATGCCGTGCTTGTTGCCGTAGATCACTTCCGGATAGGCTTTGACAGCGGATTGTTCGCCATCGGTGCTGGCCAGCCAGTCATAGCTCCAGCCAACCGGCAGTCGCGCCTGCCCGCCAGTACCGCTGGCGTGAATGCACTGGCGCCACTGATCGCTGCGCAGCTTGTCGCTGCCCCAGGTGTTGTTCGAGAGCAAGATATCGGGCCCGTCGATCCGCACCGTATCCCAACTGGTACAGCGCTGATCGGTTCCATCCAGCAGCACATCCTGACTGTGTGCTGATGGTGCCGATGCCAGCAGCGCAAGCAACGGGCTGGCGAGAAATGCCCGGCTCAGCGCGCGACGCGAAGGATTGCCTAACAGGCTTTGCATTCCAGTTGTTCCAGTGCATTGATCGCTGTGACTGGCACATCGATCAGTTGTCGATCGCGCGCGAGCAGCACATTCAGCGACTGGCCCGCGGCGTACTGATGCCAAAAATGTTGGTAGAACCCTTCGGGTTCGCGAATACGATAACGATCGATGGCGATAAGCTCATCGCCCTTCATGATGCCGGCGGCACTTGCCGGACCGTCCCGATGAGTGTCGCTGATGACGAGCGCCCCGTTTTCGACGGCAACGGATACCCCAAGCCACGGCCGACTGGACGCGCTGGAATGGCCATCGATGAGCATCTCGCCGATCGCGGCCATCAGGCGGTCAATCGGGACAAACAGATTGCCGGCTGTGGCGGGCTGAAAATCGTCCGCCACCTGCGCGAGGCCAAACGCACCGATTCCCACCAGCCTGGCGTCGCGATCGATCAGTGCGGCGCCGCTGATATGCTGCCGCACGGGTGTCGTGCGAATCGTGCGCTCAAGGTAGTATTCGCTGGCACCGGAAAACGGCTGTGCGGATACGAACTCAACGGCCGCGGCGTATTCGCTGCCGCGATGATCGATCGCAATCAGTCGCTGCCCGGGGTCGAGCCGCTGCGATCGACCGGTATCGAGCGGCAAGGTGTCGGGCGGAAGCTCGGCCCGCAACAGCGCAAGACCAGACGCCACATCGTGCGCGATCACCTGCGCCGTCGCGTTTGCGCCCGACTGAAATCGCAGCTTCACCTCGCTGGCGTGCAACACCAGATAGCCTATTGTCACCAGCAGCCCGTCACCGCCGATGACAATTGCTGTGCCCTCACGGCTGGTGCCAAGACGCACCGCGCTACTGGCCGTGTCAGGCACCGTGGCGCGAAGCGTCGCAATACCAGACAGGAAAGTGTTGACATCCGGCTCTGCAGCGCGCGTTGGCAGGCTGACAAACAGCAGGATTATTAACAACCAGCGCGCGGTCAGAGGGAAGCTCAAGTCGTTACCGATGAGGTCAAAGAATGCCAGTGTAACGCGACGAGCCGGCACTGGGCCGGCTCGTCAGGATACAACTCAGTTACGTAAGGTCAGCTTGACCGACTGCGATTAACGATCGTCGGAGCTGTTGCCAATCGTCGGTTGGGGCTGTGCCTGAGGCGCAGGTGCTGCGGCCGGCACTTCCTCAACGATACGGGCGGTCGGCTGACCGGGTGCACTCAACGGTGCCGCGGCCGCGCCAATAGCAGGCTCGCCTCCCGTGGAAGCCGGCGGTGTTGACGGCGTGCCGCCTCCGGTCACCTGCGTTGGCGCCGAGGTAGTCAGATCGCGAGCGACAGCGAAATCTTCCAGCTCACGCAGGTAACCCAGTCGCTTGCCCGCCAGGGCGTCTGGCCCGAGACCGGGTGAATGCGTGATGCGATAGTCCCATCCCAGTGCACCGGCGTAGCCGTTGTTGTACCAGCTGCTGAGCATTTGCTCGTGAGTGGCATTGTTCAGACCCTCAACCGGGTACTCACCCATAATCATCGGCTTGTCACCCATGCCGAGATCGCTCGGTGACTGCGTGTAGGGCCAGTAGGCGTTGACCCAGTCGTAGATATGGATCTGGTAGAAATCGACATCCAGATGGCGCCAGGCCGGTGCCCATTTGATTGCAGCACTGCCGATCGACAGCGGAATGTCGGGCGTGGCGTCGCGCAGTACGCTGATTGTGTCAGCCAGGAATACTTCCATCTGATCGTGCGTGACGTGCTCGAGTTCCGGGTTGGGATCAAAATCCTGACCACCGTACTTGTCGGCACCGGTGACCGCCCACTCAGGCTCGTTGATCACGTCCCAGGAGTGCAGCGCGTCGCGATGCGGGCTGGCCTGCAGCGCCTCGGCGAAAGGCCGCACAACGTTTTGCATCAAGCCGGCGCGTCGCTGATCGTCGACCACGATGCCCTTGTAGCCTGTGGCCTGAATACCGACCACGTCGCGGCTCGGGCGAAAGCCATCGAAAGAGAACAGACAGAACATAATGCGAACATTGGCATTGGCTGCGAGTTCCAGCGCCTTCAGCCCATCGTCGATGGCCTGCTGACCCAGTTGCTGCGGCACACCGTTGCCGTCAAAGGTGATTGCCGACGTCCAGAACTCCGGCCAGACCCACCAGCGAACCACTTTCACACCGTGTTCGGCCATTTCATTGAGTTCGCGGGCGTAGCTGTCGGGATCCTCGGCCACACCTTTCTTCGCCCAGACGTCGTTACCACCAAAGTCGTTCGCGAAGTGCTGCCAGGCGTAGTTGATGCCGAAGCTGAACTGCTCACGCAACTCAGCTGCCTGTACAGACATGCTGAGCATCACCGTAAACACCAGTGAAAGCGCAGAGGTCTTGCGCATAGTTATCTCCAACCAATTGATCAAACAGGGTGGAGCGACTTGTCAACACCGCCTGCAAACATGCCGGCAACGCATTCGCACCCCCCAACCGATAACAGCGTTAACGGCACAGGGGGTGGGAAACTTCAGAGAACCAATAGCTTGGGAGAATTGCAGAATGTAAAACTGTGAGACTAGAGTGACCGAATCGTCAACGCCGCGCTTCGCGGCGCAGGCTTAGATAAGAAAAATGCCGGAGAGCAGCCCGATCAACCCGCCGAACACCGCGCCCCACACCACCAGCCAGCCCAGATGTTGGCGAATCATGCGCTGTACGATGTCTTTGACCATTTCCGGGGTCAGCTCATCGAGCCGGGCCTGCACCAGTTTGGAGATGCGAGCGCTGAAATCATCGCTGGCCGTCACACTGCCCAGCTGTTTGCGCAAATTGTCCTGAAACGAAGGTGCGGTGACGGTCTTGACCAGAAAATCACCCATCTTCTCTTTAAACGGTTCGCGCAGGGGATCCAGCGCCTTTTCGCCGCCCACCATCGCCAGCATGCCGCCGAATGACGAGGCGGTGATAACCGCGACGAGCTGATCAAAAGCGTCGTCCATATCCAGGTTGCGCACCACAGGTTCAAGGTCGATGGCCGACTGCTCGCCATCGCCGCCAAGAAACCGGGCGACACTATCGGGACTGAAGAGGTCGCGCATGACGAGCGAGTGGATCGCGCCTTTGAAGTTGTCGAACTGATTCGGGATGACCCCCGAGCCATACAGACCGGGCACGCGCTCAAACAACATGTGTACCGCCAGCCAGTTGGTCAAAGCACCGGACAGTGCAAACAGACCCACGGTGTAGATCAGTCGCCCCGCCTCGCCTGGCAGCAGCAGACCTACGCCGATCAGAGCCAGCGCGATTAGATTCGGAAATACGTTTTTATCGAACACTGCCTGCTCGCTCGCTTTTGCGGATACGCTACCAGAGCAAATCGTCTGGCACTTTGAATTCGGCATAGGGATCGTCGTCGGCAGTCTGCTCGGCGTCATCCCGATCGTTCAGTACCACGACACAATGACTGTCGCGAAGCGCGACCTTCTCTGCCACTGCACGCGCGACTATCCCGTACCGCTCACCCCGACGCACCAGCGCCAGCGCGCCGTTGATCAAATCGCGCCGATGCTGATCTGTGACCGAAATGGTCTTGATCACGCCACCCTCGTCAAATCGATAGTCGACATCGCCGGCGGCACCGCGCAGATCATTCATCTCAACCAGTTGCCGAACCTGTGCCGATACCGCCCGGGCCTCGGCCTCTTCACTCTTGGCCCGATTCAGCGCCCGGTCGCTGTCGCGCTTGGCTTTTTCGGCCTCGCGAGCGGCAGTGGCGACCTCGTCATCAACCTGATTGCCGGTCCGCTTTAGCTTGTCTTTGGAGTTTTTTGCCTTGCGCGCCCGAACCGCCTGTTTCTTGTTCGCGAGCCCCGCCTTCAGCAACTGGTCCTGCAGAGAGTTTCCCATTTTGCTACCCGAATGTTGTTCAGTACTCAGCGCCGAGTGCCTTGATCTCTGCGCGCTGCTGTTCATCGATTGCAGAAGCTCGGCGCATCGACACCGCCAGGGCGATCAAAAAAAGCACCATCAGCACCACAACGATGGTTGGCGCCGGCGCACTGCCAATGGCAAGACTCATCGACACACCGCCCAGTGCGGCAATCACCGCAGCGCCAATCGCCACGCAGAGCATCTGCTCGAAGCGATTACACAACAAGTGGCCAATCGCGCCGGGGGCAATCAGCATGGCGATCACAAGAATCAAACCGACCGCTTTGAGGCCGGCCACAATCGCCACTGACAACACCACCAGCAACCCGTAGTGCAACCATTTCACCGGCATGCCAATCGTGCGGGCATGAAGCGGATCGAAGGCACAGACCAGTAGTTCCCGACGATAAGCCAGCACGATCACAGTAATCGACAGTGCAACAATCGCCATCTGGCGAATATCCGACCACACGAGGCCGAGAATATCACCGAACAGGATGTGATCCAGGTGCAGGTCAGTCTCTATCAGCGAGAACATGACAATGCCCAGGCCGAACATCCCGGAGAAGATCACTCCCATCACCGTATCGCGCTTGACGCGGCAATTCTCGGCAATATAGCCGGTAGCCACCGCGCACAACATGCCGGCGGCAAAGGCACCAAGGACCAACGGCAGACCCGCGATGTAGGCCAGCACCACACCCGGCAACACCGCGTGAGAAATGGCATCGCCCATCAGCGCCCAGCCCCGCAGCACCAGAAAGCAAGACAGTATGGCGGTGGGAATGGCCAGCAGCACCGCAGCAATCAGCGCTTGCTGTACAAAATCGATCGCAAACAGCCCCAGCCAGCCGTCAGCCACTGGTTTGACCTCCGGATAGCGTCTCGGCGCTGACCACTTGCCGGCGGCGCGCGCGGCGCAGGCCGTGGACGGGCGCGAAGTAGAACACCAGTAAAAACAGGGTGAGCTGAAGACAAATCACCAATCCGCCAGTCGCGCCATCGAGAAAGTAGCTGAGATAGCAGCCAAGTGCTGAGGTCCCGGCGCCGATCAGCACACTCAATACCAGTACGCGAGGAAAGCGGTCAGCCAGCAGATAGGCGGTCGCGCCGGGTGTCACAACCATGGCGATGACGAGAAACGCACCCACTGTCTGCAACGCAGCGACGGTGCAGGCGCTCAGCAAGGTGAAGAAAACCGCCTGCAGCGCGGTGGCGCGCAACCCGATTGAACGCGCGTGGACTTCGTCGAAAAACACGACCATGAGATCCTTCCAGATCACCAGCAGCACCAGCAGCGATACCACCGCAATAATGGCCAGTTGCAGCGTGTCGCCCGGATCGATGGCCAGCACATTGCCAAAGATGATGGTTTTGATGCTGATGGACGCAGGCGACAGCGACACCATGAACAGGCCAAATCCAAAAAAGCCGCTGAAGATCAGGCCGATGGCGACATCCTCCTTCAGGCGTGTGCGCTGACTAATCAGCAGCATCGCCAGTGCCGCCAGACCGCCGGACAAGAACGCACCGACCGAAAACGGCAGGCCAAGCATGTAGGCACCGGCCACGCCGGGGACGACGGAGTGGGACAGCGCATCACCAATCAGCGACCAGCCTTTCAACATTAAATAGGCCGATAAGAATGCGCACACGGCGCCGACCAGTGTGGTCACCCAGATGGCGTTGACCATATAGCCGTAACCGAAGGGTTCCAGCAGGCTAGCGATCATTGGGTCGCTCTGATTCGCCGTAGAGTACGAACGGCCGCTCGTCGTCGGTAATGACTGTCACTTCGCGGGCATCGTCATCATTGTGCAACTCAGCCCCGCCCAGAATATGAAAACGCAGCACGCCGCCAAACGCCGCTTCAAGGTTTGAGCGAGTGAAAACCTGTTCGGTCGGCCCCGCGGCCAGCACGGTCCTATTGATCAGCACCACCTGATCGCAAAATGCCGGCACACTGCCGAGGTTATGCGTCGACACCAGCATCATCCGCCCTTCGTCCCGAAGGCCTCGCATCAACTCGATAATCGCCTCTTCGGTGTTGACGTCCACCCCGGTGAATGGCTCGTCGAGCAGGATGACCTGCCCTTCCTGCGCCAGTGCGCGGGCGAGGAACACACGTTTTTTCTGCCCGCCAGAGAGCTGACCGATCTGCCGATTTCGATAATCGATCATGCCGACCCGCTCTAGCGCCTGATCGACGCACTCTCGGTCGCGGCTGGAGGGCCTGCGCAGAAAGCCCATATGGCCGTAGCGCCCCATCATCACGACGTCATCGACCAACACCGGAAAATCCCAGTCGACTTCTTCGCTTTGCGGTACGTAGGCGACTGTGTTGCGTTGCGCACCGCGACCGGCGGCCTGCCCAAGAATACGCACCTCGCCGGTGGCGAGCGGCACAAACCCCATCAGGGCTTTAAACAGCGTGGACTTGCCAGACCCGTTAACCCCGACCAGGGCGCAGATCGAACCTTGCGGAATAGAGAAGGACGCATCCACAAGTGCGGTGAAGCCATTCGGGTAGCGAACAGAAATACCCTGCGCGACGACACCGCCAGTCGCCTGTTGCGGATCGCCGGCAGACGTCACTGACTGAGCCCTTCAACCACAGTTTCAATTGTCACGCGAAGCAGATCGAGGTAGGTTGGCACCGGACCGTCGGGTTCGCTCAGAGAATCGACATACAAAACGCCAGCGTAGCGGGCACCGGTTTCGCGGGCAATTTGCCTGGCCGGTTTGTCGGAGACGGTACTTTCGCTAAAAATGGCCGGAATCTCGTGTTCTCGCACCGCGTCAATCACCTTGCGCACCTGTTGTGGCGTGCCCTGTGAATCGGCGTTGATCGGCCACAGGTACAGCTCGCGCAAGCCCAGATCGCGGGCCAGGTAACTAAATGCTCCCTCACTGGTGACCAGCCAGCGATGCTGATCCGGGACCGCCTGAAGCCGCTCACGCAACGGCGCCATGGCCGCGTTAACCTGCTCTATGTAACGGGTGGCATTGGCGCGATAGCTGTCAGCATTGTCGGGATCGAGTTCGATCAGCGCGTCCCGAATATTGGCCACATAGACGGCAACGCCGTCCGGTGACATCCAGGCGTGCGGGTTGGGTTTACCCTGATAGGCACCGCCACCGATGGCGATCGGGTCGATTCCTTCAGACACGACAACCGAGGGCACGTTGTCCAGACGCTGCAGAAATTTCTCGAACCAGCGCTCGAGGTTCAACCCATTCCACAGCACCAGATCGGCACCTCTGGCGCGCAGCAGATCGCGTGGGGTCGGCTGATAGCCGTGGATTTCAGCACCGGGAGTGGTGATCGATACCACATCAGCGTGATCGCCGGCCACATTGCCGGCGATGTCGGCGATCACGGTGAAAGTGGTCAACACTCTGGGCTTTGCCTGCACCTCTGACGCGCCAACCAGTAAAAAAACAGACAGGCACAGCAGTGCAAGCACGCCTGCACCGATGCCACGAGATTGATTTGGTGTTGTGAAAGCAGGCAATCGCCGCTCCTGAAACTTAGCCTGTGCTTATTTTATACATACTGGCGAACATTTCAAGCATATGCCATACTTCGCCACGTTCCGTTTTGGAGTCGCGACTATTTCAACCAGCAACACGCTGCCAAGTGCGGACGAACAGGCTGCCCTGTTCAGTCACGTGCGTGAGGCGCACAAGTACGAGGCGATCGAAGACTACGTCGAGTTAATTGACGATCTGATCAGCGCCACAGGTGAAGCGCGGCTGGTCGACATCGCCCATCGCATGGGCATCACACAGCCCACCGCCAGCAAGACGATCGCCCGGCTGCAACGCGAGGGCTATGTCACTTCAGAGCCCTATCGCTCCATCTTTCTCACTGACAAGGGCAAAGAGACGGCGCAACTGAGCCGCCAGCGGCACGAGATCGTGTACCAGTTTCTGCTGGCGTTGGGGGTTGACGAGGACATCGCCAGACGCGACTCGGAAGGAATGGAACACCACGTCTCAGACGAGACCCTGGCAGTCTTTCAGCAATTCACTAAAAAAAGCTAGCAGGCGCCATCCCAATCGGCTGTCCGGCATGGCAGGCGATGCTATCGCCTCAGCCCAAACTACGCTCCCGCCTTGCACACCCTATCGTTGCGCCGACCCGCAAGCAGCGGGCTTGCGGGTACTGTGCCGTTGATAAGTTGGGCAGCGCCTATACCGAGCGTTGCTCGAAATCCAGGCTCGACAGTCGCTCGCGACCGCCAACAACGGCCAGATTCTCGTGCTCCGGCACCAGGTAGTCGGCCGCAATACGGCGCAGGTCGTCGAGTTGTACGGCCAGCACACGCTGACGGAATTCGCGCTGGTAATCGGCGCCTCGACCGTAGCGCTCGGCAAAGTAATTGCCAATCGCCTCACCGGCGGGCGAGCCCGGTTTGTCGATGCGACTGATGACGCTCAGAATTGCCTCTTCCAAAAGTCGCTCTTCGTGCGTTTCGTCTTGCAGCCATTGCAGTGAAGTTCTGAAGTCGTCGAATGTTTCTTCGACGCGCGGATCGCGATACGAGTAGAAGCGAAACGCTTTGCTGTCGCTGTCGTAGCTCGCACCACCACCATAGGCACCGCCCTTCTCGCGAATCGCACTGTGCAGATAGCCATTGCCCAGGTATTCACCGAGCACCATGAAGGCCGCTGAATCAGCGTGCCCGGAAGGCACGACCGGATAGGCCAGCGCACAATAATTGATTTGTGCGTTGATCGACCAGGCGACTCGCGCCTGACTGCTCTGCCACTCGGGCGCAAAGCTGCCATTGGTACTGAATTGCCCGAAATTGCGCGCAGCTGTAGCCGCCGCTATCTGGTCCTGCATCTCGGCTTCGCTGACCACCAGCCACTCGCGCTCAGTGGCGGTCACGATCTGGTGCAGTGCGGCCATCTTCTCGCATAGCTCTGATGCAGCGGCAGGATTTTGTCGAATCGAATCATCCAGCGCCTTTAGTCGGGTCATTCCAGCCAGACCACCCCAGTGATCTGACAGCGCGGCCGAGGTGCTCAGTCCAGCGCTGGCCGCCATCATCGCCAGCGCGTGGCCGCGACCGGCAATCGAACTCTCGCGCCGCACTCTGGCCTGGGCAATCAGATCGGTGATGCGGCTATGATCGCGCAAATCGGCGGTGTTAAGAGTCTCGTCAATAAATCTTGGAATGTGCTCGCAATTGCGATTCAGAGCCTTGCCGCTCAATACCAGCGAGGCATGCAGACGATCATCATCGCCAAGCACGCTGCGGGTGCTGACCCGAGCACCGAGCCCGCCAAGCACGGCGGCCTGCTCGGCCTGGGTCTCGATGTAGCTGCGCCCGGCGCTGCCGACCTCAGCCAGTGACATGGTGTACAACGGCAGCAGATCGCCAAGCTCTGGCTCAAGTGCCGGCAGATCCATCACCAATTGCTGATAGACCATGCCGTTGGTGCCGGCTGCATAGTTGACGGCCGGCAATTCTCCGATGCGGCCCTCGACTCCCTGCGGCATTCGTATGTCGGCGGGCACGTCATCCAGTGTCACACGCGGCAGCAGTTCGGCATCATCCACCGCACTCTGACGCGCTTCAAGATCTTCGGCAAGCTTTGCGATCTCGGCACGCCGCGCATCGGTGAGCTCAGCCGTCATACGCGCCAGCCGCTGTTGCTCGTCTGCCTCTTCAGTGGCAGCGAGCTTCGCGTCGGGCGTCATCACCAGCCGAATACGGTGTTTGTTGTCCAGCAACTGGGTTCGAATCAGCCGCGGAATGAAGTCCGGATCCGCCGCATCGGCGCGCAACTCTTCGAGCAGTTGATCGATATCCAGTGCGGCGACGGGATCGCCACCGTGCAGTGCCGGGGTCAGCGCGCGCATGGCCAATTGCAAGCCGTATGGAAAGCCATCGCCTGTGACTTCGCGTTGCGACAACTCCAGCTGGTGAAGCACGGACATCACGGCAGATTCGGGCACGCCATCACGCGCTACATCCTCAAGCACGCCCAGAATCAGCGCCTCGACTTCATCGGCACGCTCCGGATCAGTCCCTTCCAGCCCGGCGGCAAAAGTCATTTCACGGGTATCGTCATCGCTGCCGCACAGCGGCGACGGTGCAGTGCCCAGATCGGTAGTTTCCAATGCGTGTCGCAGCGGCGAACTGCTGTTGTCCAGTAACACATCTGACAGCACGCGCGCCTCCATGCACATGCGCATATCGGAGTTGCGATCCAGCAGCCAGCCGAGCACGACGTGCGTCTTGCCGGCGGCATCCTCGTCGGCCAGCGGATAGCTGCCCTGCACGGTTTGTGGCTTGTCGTAACGGCGCTCATCGGGAATCGCGAAGCCCGAAACATCCAGGTGCTCGAACTCGGCCAGTGCGCGCTCTTCGAATCGCGCCTGCAGTTCGGATGCCGGCAGGTCACCATAGGTGAACAACACAGCGTTCGACGGGTGATAGTGCAAGGCGTGAAAATCGCGCAGTTGCTGCCAGGTCAGATCCGGAATATTGGCCGGGTCGCCACCGCTGTCGTGATGGTAGGTGATGCTCGGAAACAGCGCACTGGAGAACTGCTTCATCAGGCGAGCGTTGGGCGAGCTGTAGGCACCCTTCATTTCGTTGAACACCACGCCCTTAAAGACAAGGTCAGAGGCCTGATTTCCAGCTTCGGCAAAATCCAGCCGGTGCCCTTCCTGACAAAAATCAAGCTCGTTGAGCTGTGGAAAAAATGCCGCGTCCAGATAGACGTCCAGCAGGTTGAAGTAATCCTTGCGGTTGCGACTGGCAAAGGGATAAGCAGTCCAGTCGCTCGCTGTGAACGCATTCATGAACGTGTTCAGCGAGCGGCGCAGCATCATGAAAAACGGGTCGCGAACCGGGTAGTGCTTGCTGCCACACAATGCCGTGTGCTCAAGGATGTGGGCCACCCCCGTGGAGTCCTGAGGTACCGTCAGAAAAGCGACGAGAAAGGCGTTTTGATCGTCATCCGCCGCAAGATGGATATGCCTTGCGCCGGTCTTAAGGTGACGATATTCCTGATATTCGAGGTTCAGGGATGCGATGGGGTAACGCCGCGTTTCCTCAAACACCACAGATTGTTGCATGATCTCTCCACTGGGACGCAAAGTGCGCAGACTGACCGCAGTTATGGGGCCAACTCCGCGCCGTCACAATACTACCGCGTTTTGGGCCAAAGACTGTGTGTGCCGCGGTTACCGCAGCGTCAGCCAACGCTTTGTCCGGCGAGGGACTGCAGGCAACAACAATTGAGAGATCTGTTTCTGGTTTGGGCACGCGCCGCGTGCCTGCCCTGCCATTGGCCAGCGACAATCGGCTGGCCTGGCGCCTACCTGCACGCAGGCAGGACCGGGCTGATTACATCGTGTTGGTCGCGCGGTCCGAGTTCATCAGGCCACCCAGATGATCTTCGACCACCTTCTTCGCGCTGCCAGCGTTGTCACCGAGGAACTGTACGCCGATGCCGGGTGTCTCAGTGCTGCCGGACGCGGTAATCCAGATCACCTTGCCCTGCACTGGCAGACGCTCGGTGTCATCCATCAGGCCGAATAACAGGAACACTGAATCGCCAAGGCAGTAGGTCTGTGTGGTGGGTACAAACACGCCACCGCCTTCAACGAATGACATGTAAGCGGCCTGCAATGCGCCGCGATCAGTGATAGTCAGCGACACGATAGCCTTGCGATCGGTGGTCATGGGGAGGTCTCCGCACGTATTCTGGCTCTGGTAATTTTGATATCGGCCAGCACCCCTTCAATTACAGCCTGTGTCTTAAGACTTGCGTTATCCAGCCTCATGCTATGCGCCAAAATGCGGCTCACCTCTCCAAAATAACGCCTGCGCGCCAGATTGACAGGCGCGTCAGCATTGCCTTCGGCGGTGCGGGCATGGTCGATCAGCCAGGCAGAAAACAAACTCAGACACTCGCGCGTGGGCAGAATCTTCGCGGCGGCTTCGGCCAGCGGCACCACCTCAATGCGACCGAGCAGAAACTCTCGCCACTGGCGTTGCAAAGTCTCGATTCCAGCTACTGTGTCATCGCCCGCCAGTCGCATCGCTGTCAGCGGGGCACCGTGTGAGCAAGCCAGCAACCCCTCACCGTTGGCAATGCCACCATGCTCAAGCCAGGCGAGGCTGACCTCGCGCGCCGGCAGCGGCATCAACACGCGCTGGCTGCGACTGCGGATGGTAATGGGCAGCGCCGCTTCGCGATCGGCCACGAGCAAAATGACGCAACCGGGTGGCGGCTCTTCAAGCGTTTTTAGCAGCCCGTTGGCCGCGGCGGCAGACATCGAATGGGCGCGACGTACGATCGCTACCCGCCGCTGCTCAAAGGTTGCCGTCAGCGACAGTTTGGCCGTCAGCGCTCGAATCTGCTCAACACTGATCGTCGTCGCTTTGTCGATCCAGTCCAATTGGATGAAGTCCGGGTGGGTGCCGGCAGCAACCAGCTTGCAGCGGGCGCACTCTCCACAGGCTAGCCGATCATCAGCTCGATTTTCGCACAGCAGCGCATGGGCAAATACCGTGGCGAAGTCTGCTTTCCCGGTGCCCGCCGGCCCGCTGATCAAATAGGCGTGGTGCAGGCGGCCGGCATTCGCCGTGTCAGATAACAGTTTCCACTGGCCTTGCTGCCAGGGATAGGGTGCCGCAGCTGGCACCTGATCTAGCATTCGGCGGCGACACCGAGCCAGGTGTCGAGCTTGTCGTCGAGCAGTTTTTGCACAGCGGAACGCACGACCGGGAAAGCTGGATTGGCATCGATCGTCCGAAACCGTGCCGGGTGCATGTCGGCGCGGCGCCTATAACCGGCACGCACGCGTTCGAAAAAGTCATCGCCCTCGCTTTCGATGCGATCCAGTGCGCCGCGTTTTTTCGTACGATCGTTGCGCGTGCTGGCATCGGCGTCCAGCAGTATGGTCAAGTCGGGTTCCAGGCCGCGCTGCACCCACTGGGCAATCACCTCGATGCGCGCGAAATCGAGGCCCCGCCCCGCACCCTGGTAGGCAAACGTGGCATCGGTGAACCGATCGCAGACGACCCACGCGCCGCGCTGCAAGGCTGGACGGATCACATCGGCGATCAACTGTGCCCGCGAGGCAAACATCATCAGCAGTTCGGCGTCAGGCTCAATCGGGTCGACGCCGTTGAGAAGAATGGATCGCAACCGTTCGCCGATCGGCGTGCTGCCGGGTTCGCGCGTTTGCACCACCTCGAGCCCGCGCGCCTGCAAAGACTCGACTATCACCGGCACCATGCTCGATTTGCCCGCACCTTCGGCGCCTTCGAGCGTGATGAATCGCGCTTTTGGCATTGCAGTCATCATTTCTTCAGTATGTATTTACGCACCGCCGCCTTGTGCTGTTCATGGGTATCGGAGAACACGTGGCCACCACTGCCGTCTGCGACAAAAAACAACGCTGTGGTCTCGGCGGGAGTCACCGCAGCGCGAATGGCCGCCGTGCCAGACATGGCGATCGGCGTAGGAGGCAGGCCTTTGATCACGTAGGTATTGTATGCGGTCCTGGTTTTGAGGTCTTTGCGGGTGATATCACCATTGAAAGATGGCCCGATACCGTAGATCACGGTCGGGTCTGTCTGCAGCAACATTTTCTTGCGCAAACGGTTGACCATTACCCCGGAGACGAGATCGCGCTCGCCCGCTATACCGGTTTCGCGCTCGACGATAGATGCCAGTATCAGCGCCTCGTAACTGTTGGCCAGCGGCAGGTCCGGCAGTCGGTTGGCCCAGGCTGATTCGAGCTCTGCCTGCAATGCCTGGTTGGCGCGGCGTAGAAAATCGACATCTGTGGTGCCGCGAGGAAAGAGATAGGTGTCGGGCAGAAATTGCCCCTCCGGGTGCACACCCGGCATGTCCAGCAGCGCCATCAGCTCGCTGTCGTCTGCATCGCCTAACGTTGCTTCGATCACCGGGTCGGCAGCCAGGGCCTCTCGCAACTGCCAGATCGTCCAGCCCTCGATGATCGTAAAGCTGTGCTGTTTCTCGCGGCCCGACTGCAGCGCTTCCAGCAGTTCAATTGGGGATTGATCACCGTTGAGTACAAATTCGCCCGACCGAATCTTACGCGCCGCACCAGTGTAGCGTGCGTACAATTTCCACCAGTGAGGCTTGTCGAGCAACTGCCGACTGGTCAGATCGCTGGCGATACCAGCCACTGTGTCGCCGGGTTCGACCAGCAGTTCAAACTGGCCTTTGCCCACCGGTTTGTTCAGAAATTGCCAGGCATCATAAGCGGCCCAGCCGGCAGCCAGCACCAACCCGAGAAACACGAACAACAGAGAGCGCAGCAGAAAGCCTGGCACGGAAGGACCTCAGCGCTAATGATTGATGGTTGTAGAAATCGCCCAGGCGCTACGCATAGCCGCGAGCTGCAAGCGGCAGCGCGTTATAGGCTGCCGAAAGTTAGCGTCGCGTTGGTGCCGCCAAAGCCAAACGAATTTGACAACACGTGCTGGATCTTCATCTCGCGAGCCTCGTTGGGTACGTAGTCGAGATCGCACTCAGGATCCGGATTGTCGAGGTTGATCGTCGGCGGCGCGACCTGATCCCGCAGGGCCAAAATCGCAAATACCGCCTCGATGCCACCCGCAGCACCCAGTAGATGCCCGGTCATGGATTTGGTCGAGCTGACCGCCAGTTTGTAGGCGTGATCGCCAAAGGCATTTTTGACGGCGGTGGTCTCGGCGACATCACCGGCAGCAGTAGAAGTGCCGTGGGCGTTGATGTAATCGATTTGATCGGGATTGAGCCCGGCATCGTTCAACGCGTTGATCATACAGCGACGCGCGCCATCGCCGTTTTTGGCCGGCTGCGTCATGTGGTAAGCATCGCCACTCATGCCGTAGCCAGTCAGTTCGCAGTAAATTCTCGCGCCTCTTGCCTTTGCATATTCGAGTTCTTCAAGCACCAGCACCCCGGCGCCGTCGCCAAGCACGAAGCCGTCGCGATCGACATCCCAGGGTCGGCTGGCAGCCGTTGGATTATCGTTGCGCGTGGACAGCGCACGCGCCGCACCGAAACCGCCGAGGCCCAGAGGTGACGTGGCCATTTCGGCACCGCCACAAACCATTGCATCGGCATCACCATACTTGATGATTCGAAAGGCCTCACCGATGTTGTGTGTACCAGTGGTACAGGCGGTGGTAATGCAGACATTCGGCCCTTTGAGCCCACGCATGATCGACAGGTTTCCAGCGATCATGTTGATGATCGTGGAAGGAACGAAAAAAGGTGACATCTTGCGTGGCCCCCCCTTCAACAGCGCACTGTGTTGCACCTCGATGTTGGGCAGCCCACCGATGCCGGAGCCAATCGCAGTACCGATCCGCTCGGCGTCGAGCGATTCGATGTCCAGTCCGGCATCGTCCAACGCCTGAATACCAGCCGCGACACCAAAGTGGATGAACTCATCCATCTTGCGCGCGTCCTTGGCGCTCATGTAGTCCTTCGCGTCAAACCCTTTCACGGAGGCGGTGAACTTGGTGTTGAATTCCGACACGTCGAAAAAATCGACCGTCGCCGCGCCGGAAACTCCTGCGAGGATATTCTTCCAGGACTCGTCGACGCTGTTACCCACAGGCGTAACAGCGCCAAGACCAGTTACCACAACACGACGCGTAGTCATAGATTCACCCGAATTGCGCAATCGCCAGGGTTGATGTCAGCAAAACCGCGCACGGTGAGCCGCCTCCGAAGACCTTTAGCTACGCCAGGTTGGCGTTGATGTAGTCCACGGCTTGCTGGACGGTGGTGATCTTCTCTGCCTCTTCGTCTGGAATTTCGCATTCAAATTCTTCTTCGAGCGCCATGACGAGTTCAACCGTGTCGAGTGAATCTGCACCCAGATCATCAACAAAGGAAGCTGCCGTTGTGACCTCTTCTTCCTTGACGCCAAGCTGTTCGACAACGATTTTTTTAACGCGATCTTCGATACTGCTCATCTTATTTTCACCCTCCCCGGGATAAACACATATTTGGTGGCATTCTACCACGATGCACCCACGATATTGTATTGAAAGTGGGTACTGACTCGCCAGTGCACAGGATGCTTACAGGCGATCGCGAGCTATCCCGCAACGCCAATACTCGTATGGGCAGCCCGTGTTGGATTCAATATCAACTCATGTACATACCACCATTCACATGAATGGTTTCGCCGGTAATGTATGCCGCTTTGGGCGACGCCAGAAACGCCACCGTGTGCGCGATGTCAGCCGGATCGCCGAGCCGGCCCAGCGCAATTTCTTTCACCAGCGCCTCACGCTGCTGTTCAGGCAGCGCGTCGGTCATGTCTGAGACGATAAACCCTGGCGCGATAGTGTTGACGGTTATGTTACGAGTACCGATCTCGCGTGCCAGCGACTTGCCAAAACCGATCACACCGGCCTTGGCCGCCGCATAGTTACTCTGCCCTGCGTTGCCGGTTGCACCCACGACAGAAGAGATATTGATGATACGACCGCGGCGCGCCTTGACCATGCCCCGCAGGCAGGCCTTGCAGGTGTGATGAACGGATGACAGGTTGGTGCCAATGACGTCATCCCACTCATCCGGCTTCATGCGCATCAGCAGATTGTCACGGGTAATACCGGCATTGTTGACGAGGATCGTGATCGCACCATGGGACTTCGAAATCGCGTCGATAGTGGCGTGGATTTGCTCGACGTCATTGACATTGAGCACCACACCCTCGCCATTGACACCGGCAGCATTAAATCGCTCGCCAATCTTTGCGGCACCGGATTCTGTAGTGGCGGTCCCGATAACGGTGGCACCCTCGGCCGCCAGCTGGTCGGCAACCGCCGCGCCGATACCACGACTGGCACCGGTAACCAGTGCAATTTCTCCCTGCAACATCATGCTTGCTCCACGGCGATACTATCGATAGTTTTTTGCAGCGTGGCTGGCGATTCAACCGGCAAAGCCTGAAGGCTTCGATCGATGCGCTTGCACAGCCCCGCAAGGACTTTACCCGGCCCAAGCTCAACGATCGCGCTGACCCCCTGTTGCGCAATGTAGCGCACAGATTCAGTCCACTGAACCGGACTGACAACATGCTTTTTCAGGGACGAAATCAGTTCAGCGCTGCCGGCGGGCACACTGGCCCCGGCGTTCTGAACTACCTCGATTTGCGCCGGCGCAGGATTGGCCGCGTCAATCGCTGCGGCAAGTGGTTCTTCAACGGGTGCCATCAGGGAGCTGTGATTGGGCACTGACACCGGCAACACCATGGCTTTGCGAGCGCCCTTGTCTCGCGCGACGGTGCAGGCGTTTTCCAGCGCCGCGAGGTGACCGGATATCACGACCTGGCCCGGCGAGTTGAAATTGACCGCCTCGACAATGCCATCGGGCGCTGTCAGCTCTTCGCACAGCGCAGAGACCGCAGCGTCGTCCATTCCCAGCAGCGCTGCCATGCCGCCAACACCGGGGGCAACGGCGTCGGCCATCAACTGGCCGCGCAGCGCAACCAGGCCAACGGCGTCAGAAAATTCGAACACACCAGCGGCAGTCAGCGCCGCGTACTCTCCCAGACTGTGTCCGGCGACGAAAGCCGGTGCCGGCAGGTTTTGTTGTTGCCAGATGCGCCAGACCGCCATGCCACTGACGAACATCAGCGGCTGGGTAATCTCGGTTTGCTTGAGCTGATCTTCGGAACCGCTCTGTGACAGCTCCCAAAGGTCGTAGCCGAGTTTGTCAGACGCCTCGCTAAAGGTTTGACCGACGACTTCGTGCTGCTGCGCGAGTTCGGCAAGCATGCCAGGTGACTGCGAGCCCTGACCGGGGAAAACAATTGCCAGCTTCATCTAACCCTCGTTTGTTGGTGAACTGTTCACGCCTCTGCCTTCAGGGTGCGGCCAGTACATCGGACATGTCGTAGCGCCCCGCGGCCCGACCCTGTGAAAGCCAGTGCGCCGCTCTGACTGCACCGCGCGCAAACGTCATGCGATCGGTAGCGCGATGCGTGATCTCGAGACGCTCGCCCTCACCGCAAAACATCACCGTGTGCTCACCGATGATGTCACCGGCACGCACGGTGGCAAATCCGATTGTCTGACGGTCGCGGGCACCGGTAATACCTTCGCGTCCGTACACGGCACAGCTTTGTAAATCCCGACCTAGCGCATCCGCCACCGCCTGCCCCATACTCAGCGCCGTACCACTGGGTGCGTCGACCTTGTGATGGTGATGCGCCTCGATGACTTCAACATCGTATTGATCACCCAACGCCGCGGCAGCACGCCGTAAAAGCTCGAGACTGAGCGTCACCCCTGCGCTGTAATTCGATGCGTAAACCAATGCGATCGAACCGGCCGCATCGTCCAGTTGCTGCAATTGCCGATCGTTCAGCCCGGTCGTTCCGATCACAACCTGCTTGTCCTGATCTACCGCCATTTGCAACAGAGCTGCCGTGCTGTCGGGGCTGCTGAAATCGATTATGGTGTCAAAGTGGTTCGCTTGTGCCGAAGCGTCTGCGACAATGTTAACGCCAGCTGCTTCATCTCCGGCGACCAGACCGGCATCCATCCCCAAAAAGGCACTCTCGGGGTGTTCTATGGCAGCCGCCAGCTCAACACCATCCCGCTCTCGAACGGCGCGAACCAACTGACGCCCCATACGACCGGCAGCGCCGGCGATCGCTATTCTCGACATTGACTCGCACGCTAGAGGGCAGCCGCCAATGGTATCACAGATTGCAATCTCTTCCTCGATATGCTGGCCGAATCAGACCATATTTGCCACGCGTTATTCGAGCTGTCCCTGCAGCAGCAAGTCGAGTCGATCCGCCGTCACAATCGGGATATCGAGCGCCTGTGCTTTTGTTAGTTTTGAACCGGCCGCCTCACCGCAAACCAGTGCCGTGGTCTTTTTCGACACCGAACTGCTAACCTTGCCGCCATGGCTTTTGAGCTGCGCTGCGATGTCATCGCGACTGTAGCCATCGAATTTTCCAGTGATGACAAACACCAGGCCATCGAACGGTTGGGCAGTGTTGGCTGATATCTCGCCTTCGTCTGCCGACGGCCAATGGATGCCCGCCTCGATCAGCCGCGCAATTTCGTCCCGGTTGCGATCACTGGCAAAGTAGTCGACCAGAAATTCTGCGATCGTGCGACCGACGCCCTCCACTCTCGACGGTGCTTGAGACTGGAGATCCTCAGCCTTAACGCGCATCAGTGATTCCCGATCGGGATAAGCCTCGAGCAGCGATTCGAGCGCATCGCGGCGAATCTTGCTCAATGACGAATCCAGCCAGTCGAGTATTTTGTCAGCATCTGGCCAGTCATCGGCAGTCGTACTTTGCAGAAAATCTGCAACCCGACGCGCATTGACCGGACCTATACCATCAATGCCCTTCGGCACATAGTAGTCGACATCGACATCAAACATCGCCTCGACGGAACCAAAATGTTCTGCCAACTGAACTGCCGTAGTCTCCCCGATCTCGGGTATGCCCAGCGCATAGAGAAAACGAGGCAGAGTGGTTGACTTGCTGGATTCGATGGCAGCGAGCAGATTGTCTGCTGTTTTTTGAGCGACCAGGTCCAGACTCAACAGCTTTTCCGTATCAAGGTGGTACAGATCGCTGGGTGCTGCGACCATTTCACGCTCGACCAGCTGCTCAATAATTTTCTCTCCCATGCCTTCGATTTGCATCGCACGCCTGGAGACAAAATGTTTCAACGCCTCGGTTCGTTGTGCCGCGCAGGTATAACCACCGGTACACTTGGCTACCGCCTTTTCTGCACTTTGCAAGACCGACGATCCACACACCGGACAGACCGTGGGCAATTCAATTGCCTGAACCGTTGCCGGATCTCGATCCGCCAACACCGGGCGCACGACTTCCGGGATGACATCGCCGGCTCTTCTGACGACCACGGTATCGCCAATGCGCACATCCTTGCGAGCGATCTCGTCCATATTGTGCAGCGTGGCATTGCTGACGTTGGCCCCGCCGACAAACACCGGATCGAGTCGCGCGACCGGTGTTACCGCTCCGGTGCGGCCAATCTGAAATTCCACATCGAGCAACCGGGTGGTCGCCTCTTCGGCCGGAAACTTTCGCGCCACGGCCCATCTTGGCGCACGCGATACGAACCCGAGCGCACGCTGGTGCTCGTGACTGTCAACTTTGAAAACGATGCCATCAATCTCGTAGTCAAGTTGCGGTCGCAGGCCGAGCAACTTCTGGTAGTAGGCGTCACAAGCCTCAATGCCATCGACCCGTGCAGACGCATCGTTGACCGGCAGGCCCATCTCGCTGAGCCACTGCAAGGTTTGCCAGTGGCCCGCCGGAATCGCGGCATCGTTATCGACAGCACCTGTTGAATAGACGAACAATCGCAATGGTCGCGAGGCGGTGATGGAGGAGTCCAGCAGACGTAGACTACCGGCAGCCGCATTGCGCGGGTTGGTAAAAACCTTCTCGCCTTTTTGCTGTTGCGATTCATTGAGCGCGTCAAACGATGCACGATCGATGAACACTTCACCACGCACCTCCAGGCGACCGGCCGGTGCAGACGGTAACACCAGTGGCAGACTGTTTATGGTTCTAAGGTTGGGTGTGATGTTTTCGCCCGTCTGCCCGTCACCGCGCGTAGCGCCGAGGGTGAAGACACCATCCTGGTACACCAGACTAACCGCCAGACCATCGAGCTTGGGCTCGGCGACGTACTGCAGATCGATCGCTGGTAGTTTCAACCGATCGTGGACCCGTCGATCAAACTCGGCAAACTCGTTTTCATCAAACACATTGCCAAGCGATAGCATCGGCAGTTGATGGCGCACTTTCTCGAATTTATCGAGCACCGGCGCGCCGACGCGCATGGTCGGGCTGTCCGGTGTGTGCAGCTCGGGAAAGCGTTCTTCGAGCTCGACCAGCTCGCGAAACATTCGATCGTACTCGTGATCCTCAATCTCAGGATCATCGAGTACATGATAGCGGTGATTGTGGTGATTTAACTGCTCGCGCAGTGTCTGCGCCCGAGCCCTGTCAGCGGACCCGAGTTTTGTTTTACCCGCAGCCATCGAGCCTGGCGCTAGCCTTGTTGCCCGGCACCATCAGCGCACCCACTGGTGGAAGTGCTCACGCAGGTGCCGCGTGTTTTTGACGAAAGCTGTATTGCTGGATTTCGTCACGCATGTGCTGCTCGGTCTGTCGGGTCATGGTGTTGCGGTTTGAGTCACGCACCTGGCCACCGATTTCATCGGCGAGCTCCTGCGCCTCGCGAAACAATAATTCAAACGCGACACTGGGCTCAAGACTGACCGGCAAGCGCATAAACATCGCGATGCCCGGGGTTTCAAATTCGGCCATTTTTTCGGGATCGAAAGTGCCAGGTTTAACCATATTGGCAACGGAGAAAATTCGTTCCCCTTCGAACGGGTAATGATAAATATCCATTTCACCGAACATGAATCCGCGATTTTCAAACGCGGTTTGCAAGTCGCGCCCGCGGAACTTGCGATCGCTGCCGGCCGTCACATGCAGCGTGACGATCTTCTCTTCAACTGGCTCCTGCACGGTATTGTCGCCGCCATTCTCCGAATAGGGAGTCAGATCATCGGAGATCGATGACTGCGCTTTGCGCACCGCGTTGGCGAGGCTTTTGACCGACTTTTTGAATGGTTTGCGCGATTCGGGCTTTTCTGCAATGTCGGCCAGGTCGCCTGCATCAAAATCGTCACTGATATCCAGCTCCACTTCGACGCCCGAAGGTTCGGCGTCGTAAGCCACCTTGGGTAGCACTTCATCGATTTCCGAATCCGGCAGGAAGTCACTGCCAACATCGTTGAGCTTGGCTTTCGGCTGTTTGGCCTGATTCGTCAGCGGTACGCTGATGCCCTCAAGGTCACGCTCTGCCTGCTGGCTGCGTTGTCTAACAGCGACACTTTCATCGACCCGCCGCCTGCCCAGCAGAACCGCCCAAATGAGCAGTGCGGCACCGGCAATGATCAGGATCCAGCGAAGATATTCCATCGGTCAGTTTTACCTGTTTGGTTGGGATCGGGCAGCGCCCGCTCTACATAGTTTGCAGTGTTCAGTGCGGCTCGGCAACTTACCGCCGACAATTTCCGGTGTCGTCTCCGGCGCTACGCGACGGCCAATTCGACGGCCTCGTCAACATCTACAGCCACCAGTCGCGAGACCCCGGGTTCCTGCATCGTGACCCCCATCAGATGGGTGCTCATCTCCATTGTCGCCTTGTTGTGGGTGATGAAAATGAACTGCACCTGGCTGGACATCTCTGACACCATTTTCGCAAAGCGTCCGACGTTTGCGTCATCCAGTGGCGCATCGACCTCATCGAGCATGCAAAACGGTGACGGACGCAGGTGGAAAAACGCAAACACCAGTGCCACTGCCGTCATCGCCTTCTCGCCACCCGACAACAAATGAATGCTACTGACCCGTTTACCCGGCGGACGCGCCATAACCGCGACGCCAGTATCGAGCAAATCATCGCCAGTTAGTTCCAGCATCGCCTGTCCGCCGCCGAATAGTCTTGGAAACAGCTCCTGCAGCTTTGAGTTGACGATATCGAAGGTTTCGCGAAACAGGGCCTTGGTCTCGCGATCAATCTTGCGGATAGCCTCTTCCAGCGTCTCCAGTGCCTGAGTGATGTCCTCGTGTTGCTCATCGAGGTATTCCTTGCGCTGAACCTGCTCGCGATACTCTTCAATCGCAGCCAGATTGATCGGTCCGAGGCGCTGTATTCGACGTTCCAGTTCCTCGATTCGCGTTTGCCACGACTCAACCGTCGCCTCGTGCGGTATTTGCGGCATGAGCTCTGCGCGATCAACCCCGGACTCGGCCAGTTGTTCGTCGATCGTTTTCAATCGGACGCGCGCTTCCTGCGACTCCATTTTCACCTGCTGCACGCGGGCTGTCGCTTCGGTGAGTTCCTGTTGCAGCCGGCTGCGGTCTCGATCGCGCTGACGCAGCGCTTCATCGTGCTGCTCCAGGCTGCGCCGCGCCTGTGCCAGTTCACGCTCGACCTCATCGCGCGCCTGCTGCAGCTCTTCCTGCTGCGCCGCCAAAGTTTCAGTTTCGTCATCTTCAGCATCTTCACCAATGCCGAGCTCTTCCTGACGCACCAACAGTTGTGCGCGTTGTTGCTCCATGCGCTGCAGATTGTTGGCGGTCGACTCGCGTACCGATTTCATCGACTCGAGTTTGACCAGCGCCTGTTGCGAGTCCTGTCGAACCTCTTCAAGCTTCGCGCGCGCCTGGTCACGACGCGCAAGCAAGGCGGCTCGCGACACCTCCTGGCTTTCGATCTGCTGGTCCAGCTCGGCGCTCTGCTCGCCCGCTTCTGCCGCCAGTGAGCGAGCTTCATCGAGCTCAACGGTGACGCGTCTGACACTGGTGGTGACTTCATCCAGCTCTTTGCGCACTGCCAGGGTGCGCGCGTCTGATTGTCGAATCTGCGATTCGGTCGATTCGATTTTGCCGTTCAGCGTGCTGATATCGCGATGCCGTGCGTTGATCACAGCCTGCAGCTTGTCGCGTTGTTGTTCGCAATCGACCACCGCTGCTTCAAGATCCTGGTGTTGCGACTCCAGCGTGTCGACTCGATCTCGCAGCCGCTCACTTTGGGTCTTGAGCGCGTCGAGTTCCTCCTGCCGGGCCAGCACGCCACCGCCGTTTTCCTGCGGCCGCACACAAAGCCAGTGGCGCCCCATCCAGACACCATCGCGAGTTACCAGCGATTCGCCAGGCTGCAATTGCTCGCGTGCCTGCATCGCCTCTTCGAGAGATTCACAGACGGTGATTCCATGCAGTAATTCCGCGATTCCAGCGGTGGAGCTGACGACACTCGCCAACCACGGCTGTTGATCGGCGTCGTCTTCGTCCGCGTTGTTTTGTACCGCCTTGATGCCCGATTCGGGCTGGCCCGCGAGCTTGCTGCGCAAGGTGTCCATATCGTCGACGCAGACCGCTTCCAGAAAATCGCCGAGCACCACTTCGGCGGCCTTCTCCCAGCCGGCGTCGATCGACAGCATTCGCGCCAGTTGTGGCGCCTCTGTCAAGCCATGTTGCTCCAGCCACTGCAGGCGGTTTTTTTCCGCACCGCCGAGGGCGGCCTGTTGCAGCGCTTCGAGCGAGGCGAGTCGACCCGAAGCACTTTGTAGTTGTGTACGGCATTCATCGAGTTCACGCGCATTGCCGGACTCGCGCTCGCGGGATTCATGTAACGCCTGCCCGGCTCGCTGCAGCGCGTCTCGCAACTGGGTTTCCTGCGCCGCCAGGCCATCGCGCTCCTCGGTCAGCTCGGCCAGTGAATGGGCGAGGTCAGCGTCTTCGAGGTCGGCCAACTCGCGCTGCAGACGCTCCCGACGCAGCGAAGCCTCGCCTATGTTCTTTTCAAGCTGGCTGGCGCGCGCGGCTTCGATCTGGTGCAGCTTGGCCTGCTCGGTTTGCTCGGCGCCGAGTTGTTCGCGATCCTCACGCCATTGCTGAAAGTCAGACTCAGCCTTGTCACAGACTTCCGATATGGACTTGAATGCCTCGTCGTAGCGCGCTCGCGCCGGCCCGGCATCGGCCAGACCCCTTTCGATCTCGGCGAGCGTGTTGCGATCGGCGACGATATTCTGTTCCGCCTCGGCCAACTCCTGAATCACGCGCGCAATATCTCGCTCGCGGGCCTCGCGCTGCGAGCGCTGATGCTCAATCGTTTGTTCTATCCGCGTGATATCGGCACCGAGCTGATAGTAACTGGCCTGAATACGGTTCATACCGGCATCCATCTCGCCACGCGCCGTGCGCATATTCTCGATTGCCTGCTCTGCCTCAGCGTGTCCGGCCTCGGCAACTTCCACTGCCTCGTTGCGTTCGGCCAGGCGTTTGTCAAAGCTGCCCAGCGCGTCCTGATACTCCTGCCAACGCAGACCGAGCAGCTCGGCGCGCAACTGTTTTTCCTCGACCTTGAGCGTCTTGTAGCGCTCCGCCATCTTCGACTGCCGCTGCAGATGGGCCAGTTGTTTGTCGACCTCCTCACGCAAGTCGTTGAGTCGATCGAGGTTGTCGCGGGTGTGGCGAATGCGATTTTCGGTTTCCCGACGGCGCTCTTTGTAGCGCGAAATTCCGGCTGCTTCCTCTATATACACACGCATATCTTCTGGGCGCGCCTCAATCAGGCGCGAGATCATGCCCTGTTCGATGATCGCGTAACTGCGGGGCCCGAGACCGGTGCCGAGGAAGATGTCGGTGATATCGCGGCGGCGGCAGCGAGCGGCGTTGAGAAAGTACTGCGATTGCCCGTCGCGCGTGACCTGCCGCTTGACGGAGATCTCGGTGAATTGAGCGTACTGGCCACCGAGCTTGCCGGCGCTGTTGTCGAACACCAGCTCGACAGAGGCCTGGCCAACCGGCTTGCGGGCAGACGATCCGGAAAAAATGACATCATCCATCGACTCGCCGCGCAGGTGCTTGGCGGACGATTCGCCCATCACCCAGCGGACCGCATCAATGGTGTTGGATTTGCCGCAACCATTGGGACCGACGATGCCGGTGAGATTACCCGGCAGGTTCAGGGTGGTCGGATCGACAAACGATTTGAACCCTGCTAGCTTGATTTTGCTCAAACGCATTGATGATGCCGACCACAACTGAGAGTGTTTTGGTACTGATGAATGCACATCATAACCGTACTGACATCTTGCTGCAGCACTAATCTTACGATTCTCGAAATGTTACCAACCTGCAAAGTGTTCCCGGCGCGACAACGCCGCTCCAGCGACGTCTCGCAACGCTCGGGCTTGCTTACCATTGTGCTGATCATTCTGCTGTGTCCGCTGCACGCCAGCGCCCTGGATCTGCCTACCCAGCAGCTCACACCCGGTGGCGTCGCCTTGCTGCGCATCCCGGGCACGCAACTGCCCCGGCCCGAGGCAAGCTACGATGACAAACCGGTCGCGATCGTGCGCACCGGCCCCGGCTGGACCGCCATGGTCGGCATTCCACTGCTCACACCTGCCGGTCAGTACGAGGTCAGGGTTCGCTACCAGGACGGCAGCCGACTGACCATACCGTTTGCCGTCAGCGGCAAGGCCTATCCAGCGCAGCACCTGACGATCGCTAACAAGCGCAAGGTCAACCCCAACGAGCAGGACATGGCGCGCATTCGCAGGGATAGAACCTCAATCGCGAACGCCAAACGCTACCGTCACCCGGAGCAACTTGCCACGCGCTTCGACCTGCCGGTCAAAGGCACTAACAGCAGCTCGTTCGGCTCGCGGCGATTTTTCAACAAACAGCCCCGGCGCCCCCACGGCGGCATGGATATCGCGGCCCCGACCGGCACCCCTGTCTACGCGCCAGGCGACGGCTACGTGGTCGAAACCGGCGACTACTTTTTCAGTGGCCAGTGCATATTTCTCGGCCATGGGAATGGACTGCAAACCTTCTACGCGCACCTGAGCCAGATTGACGTGCGGCCGGGCGAGCTGGTCAAACGCGGCCAGAAGATCGGCGAGGTGGGCGCCACCGGCCGCGTGACTGGCCCCCACCTGCACTGGTCGGTCGGGCTCAATCAGACCTGGATCGATCCAACACTCTTCCTGCACCCGCAGTGATTACAATTCCGGCCTGATCAAGCCTGCCCGACAGGCCACGCTGCCCCTCCTCTACTTCACCCGCTAGCAACCCCACTCGCAAAATGGGCGAGACCCGATGCGGTCAATGCCCGGCGAATGCGATGCACCACTCACGGGCCGCTGCCCTGTCACCGCTGTCTGTGCTGCGCCCAGCCAATGTGCACAGCCCGACGAACACGTTGCGCCCTGAGTGAATTGTTAAATTGCTAAAGACTTCGCGCTGCTCGCCGTAACAGTGGTCCGTGACGTCGGGTCACCGGAAATAGAGCACAAACTGCTCGTACAACAACAATAACAAGAGCAACACGCGGAGCGCCCACCTGAAAACACCAGCGATACAAGAATAAACAAAAACAATCGAGGTTAGCCCAACGACGGCCAACCATTTAATAACAGACCGGATTGATCCGGCGCTATTGATTTGGGGTTGAGTTAATGAAAATAACAACATCGTGCAAAGCACGACGATGCGCTCTGGGCGTGTCGGCAGCTCTGCTGAGTTGTTCTCTCAGTATGACGGCAGCAGCGGTACAGGCTGCCAACAAAGACAACAATAACCAGTCCACTACCGTGGACCTCACGTTTAGAAACGAGTCCGTGCACCGGCGGGTGCTGGAATCCAGAAACGGAATGGCAATCGCGGAAGATGACATGATCGTCGGCTACGCCGATCAGTTCTTTTCGTCTGATCGCAGGGTCCAGGGTTTGGGTAACACAGTGTACGGACGTACGTGGCCCAACGGCATTGCGCCCTACCAGTTTGCCGCCGATTTGAGCGCAGCGTCTGAGGCAAAGGTCCGCAACGCCATTGCGCACTGGAACGAGAACAGTAGCATTTTGCTGGTCGAACGCACCGCGTCAAACGCGTCAGACTACCCGAACTACCTGAGTTTCATCACCGCTACTCAATGCGCATCGTGGGTGGGTTTTCAAGGCACTGGTGGTCAGGACGTCTACGTTGGTGACAACTGCACTACCGGCAGCATGATTCACGAGATAGGTCATGGCCTGGGTTTGCTGCACGAGCACACGCGGCCGGATCGCGACGCCTATGTGTCGATCGAGTGGGGCAATATTGTCGACGGCAAAGAGCACAATTTTGATGTGCTGTCCGACGGTGCTGTGATGCTGGGTGAGTACGACTACGGGTCGATCATGCACTATGGCACACATTTTTTCAGCGCCAATAATGCGCCGACAATAACAGCGGTCCTGCCGACGAGCGAAACCATTGGCCAGCGCGTGGCTACCAGTGAGGGGGATCGGGCTGCCATCGGCACTTTGTACGAGACCGATCTGTCCATTTCTATCACTGGCGCCTCGCAAGTTGCCGCGGGCGACAGCATGGATATGGTTTTGACAATCGCCAACGCCGCCGCGAACGGCGCCAACACCTTGCAGGTGACGCTGCCGGTATACGCCGATACCGTGCTGCTCGAATATGGCTCGAGCCTGTGGGAGTGCTCGCAGGCGGCAGTCGGTATGAGCATCGAGTGCACCAGCGAGCTACTGGGATCCGGACAATCTTCGCAGATCTCACTAAGCTTGAATGCCGCTTCCGGGGTTGATGAGATGACTCTGGTACCTGTGCTCGATTCTCGCACTCAGGACAGCGCGGGCAGCAACAATTCGGACAGCCACACCGTCGCGGTGATGGCCGATGATGAGAGTGGCGGTGAATCCACTGACACGGTTGTCGCACAGCCACAGCCTCCGGTCACCACACCGACCACGCCGCAGCCGCCAGCTGAGACTGATAATGGCAACGCCGATACGCCGATCGTGGTGGTGGATCAATCACAGCCGGTACCACCCAACGCCGCAGCACTGAGCGCCAGTGGCGGGGGTGCCGGGAGTATGGGAGCCAGCCTGGCTTTACTTGCACTGCTGATGACGGGTTTGCGCAGACGTACAAACGCTCGATAAGTTGACGAGAGCCGGGCCGCCGACTGGTGGCGGCCCGGCACCAGGCTCTTTCAAAACCCGACGCCTGGACGCAGGCCTGCCCGTCGCGCAGGTGATACACTGCAGACCCACCCAAGTACACGACAGACCTTTTGAAGACGATCATGGTCAGCGCCGGAGAGGCATCCGGTGATCTGCATTGCGCCAATTGCATACGCAGCCTGCTGAGCTCATCCGCTGACATCACACTTTTCGGCATGGGCGGAAAACACCTCGCCAGCTGCGGCATGGAGCTGCTAGTCGACGTCGATTCCAACTCGGTGATGGGCTTTGTTGAAGTGGTGCGCAAGTACCCTCAACTGCGCGCCCAACTGAATACAATGATCAGTCAGTTGCGCGAGCGCAAACCAGATCTGCTGTTACTGGTTGACTACCCCGGCTTCAATATGCGCCTTGCGAAAAATGCCCGCGAGCTAAACATCCCGGTGCTCTACTTTATTGCGCCAAAAGTGTGGGCTTCCCGCCCGCGTCGCATCGATGTTTTGAAACAAACGGTCGACCAAATGGCAGTGATACTGCCATTTGAAACCCGCATCTACGAGGAGGCGGGCATCCCTGTCAGCTATGTCGGCAATCCAGTGCTTGACAACCCGCGACTGGTCGGCACGATCAAAAAATCAACGCCCCGCAAAAGCATTACATCCATTCGTTCTATTGCGCTGCTACCCGGAAGCCGGCCATCTGAAATTGAACAGCACCTGCCCGAGATACTGGCCAGCGCTCAGATGCTCAGCGACAAATACCCGGAATTGAAACTCTGCCTGCCAGTTGCTGATACGCTGCCCGCTGAAGCGCTGACCTCCTATACGGAGCCGTCCGACCTGGATATCGATTTACTGGAGGCAGACGACTACGAAGCCCTGGCTGCCTGCGATGCTGCAATCGTTGCTTCGGGTACTGCGACCCTTGAGCTCGCACTACTGGGGGTTCCGATGGTGGTCGTATATCGCCTGAACAAACTGAGCTATCGACTGGCCAAACGAATGCTCTTGATTGACCACGTCAGTCTCGTCAATATCGTTGCCGGCTGCGAGGTGGCAATCGAACTGATTCAGGATGACATGCAGGCCGCATCCATTACACATGAAATTGAAAGGTTGGTCCTCGAAGACGAGTACCGCCAGTCAAGGCTCAGTCAACTGGCCGATGTGAGCAAAAAAATAGGCAATGCCGGTGCGGCGGCCAGGCTTTCGACCGTTATCCGTAAAATGCTTCAGGGCACACCGCAAGCGCAAACCGACCCCGGTAGCTAGCTGACATTACCTCGCTCGCTGTTGCGAAGAAATTCCAACAGTTGCGCAACCGACTCGTGCTCCTCCGCCAGCTTTTCGATCTCGGCCAGTGATTCGTCCTTGACCCCTTTCTTCTTGACCATCTTCATGTAAGTTTTGTGGATGGCCGATATCGCTTCGGGGCTAAAACCGCGTCGTTTGAGCCCCTGTTTGTTTACGCCTTTAGCTTCGACATAGTGCCCGCTGACCAACAGGAAGGGCGGTATATCCTTGTTGATCACGGATCCCATGCCGGAGAAGCTGTGATCACCGACGCGGCTGAATTGATGCACCAGGGAAAATCCCCCCAGAATCGCATAATCTCCCACGGTGACATGTCCCGCCAGAGACGCTGCGTTGGCAAATATCGTGTTGCTGCCGATGATGCAATCGTGTGCCACATGCACATAGGCCATGAGCAAATTATCATCGCCAAGGCGTGTTTCACCACCACCACCGGTCGTGCCCCGGTTGATCGTGACGAACTCGCGAATCGTATTGCGATCACCGATCTCCAGACGACTCTCTTCGCCATCGTATTTAAGATCCTGCGGATCCTCACCGATTGAGGCGAACTGAAAAATACGGTTGTCCTCGCCGATCACGGTCGGCCCCGAAATCACCGTGTGAGGACCGATTCTGGTGCCCCTACCGATGGTTACTTCGGGGCCGATGATTGCGTAGGGCCCCACTTCACAGGTCTCGTGCACTTGCGCGCTGCTGTCTATCACTGCCGTTGGATGAATCACGAGTCAATCTCGTTCTGCGCGATCATCACCTCTGCCGAGCAGCAGACCTGATCATCCACGGTGCCGGTGGCCGCAAAGCGCCATATACCTCGGCGTTTGCGCTGAAGTTCAACATTGATACGCAATTGATCCCCCGGTACCACCTGACGTTTGAATCTGGCGTTGTCGATGCCTACCAGCAAGTAGAGTGTCTCGGGCGTCGGGTAGCCCCCCAGATCGCGAAACGCAAGAATGGCTGACGCCTGCGCCATCGCCTCCAGGATCAACACCCCCGGGAAAACCGCAAACTGTGGAAAGTGGCCTACGAATACCGGCTCATTGATCGAGATGTTCTTTATCGCCTGAAGCGACTGCCCCTCCTCTATCGCCACAACGCGATCAATCATCAGGAAGGGATACCGGTGCGGCAGGTACTTGATGATCTCGTTGATATCCAACTCCATCAACGAATTCCCCGCACGCGATTACCCATGGCCGCAACCGGCGCGAGGATCCCCGAACAATTTCTGACAGCTAGCATTGTTTTTCCAGACGCTTGACGACTCGCGCAATCGAGTCGAGCTTGTGCAGTCGAACCGCATTCTTCCTCCATGAGCGCGTCGGTTCGAGCGGATAGGCCGATGAATAGCTTCCTGGCTTCTCTATCGATCGATTGACAAAAGACTTGGCAGTGACATGCACCCCATCGCAGATCGTCAGGTGGCCGACAATACCCACGCCGCCGGCGATCGTACAATTTTTGCCGATTGACGTGCTGCCCGCGATGCCGACACAACCTGCAATCGCAGTATTTTCGCCGATCTGAACATTGTGAGCAATTTGAATCAGATTATCGAGTATTACGCCATCAGCGATCCGGGTATCACCCAGCGCGCCACGATCGATACAGGTGTTGGCACCGATGCTGACGCGATCGCCTATACGCACGGTCCCAAGCTGATGGATTTTCTCCCAGCCCTGTGCCGCGCGCGCCCAGCCAAACCCGTCTGCGCCAATCACAGCCCCGCTGTGAATTTCGCAGTCATGGCCAATTTCACACTCGTAAAGGAGAGTTGCGTTGGGGTGAATGACGCATCGCTCACC
Source organism: uncultured Granulosicoccaceae bacterium (assembly GCA_964573105.1). Lineage (GTDB taxonomy): Bacteria > Pseudomonadota > Gammaproteobacteria > Granulosicoccales > Granulosicoccaceae > CAKZSB01. The sequence continues at coordinate 128,234 of CAZNIS010000003.1, read as the reverse complement.
GACTCGCGTGGCAGCGCCGATCACAGCCCCAGAGCCGATACGCGTGTTGCGACCAATGACAACACCGTCTTCAAGCACGGCATTGGCGCCGATACTCACGCCATCGGCAAGCGTCACATCCTCGCCAATAGACGCCGATGGGTGAATCAGACCGTGTTGTGCCTGCGGTGCGAACAGACTCGATAATCTTGCATAGCAAAGATAGGGATTGTCTACAATCAGGCGCGTCGCCTCGCTCGCCTGTTCGAACTCCTCCCGCATGATGATGGCGGAGGCGCCGGTACGGGAGAGTTCTGAAACGTATTTGCGATCACTGAGAAAGGTAACACTGCCGGGTCCGGCTGTCTGAATAGGCTCAATGGACGAAATCAAAACCCCCGGATCACCACTTAGGCGAGCATCCAGATGTTCAGCGATTTCGCCAGCGGACAGCTTGGGAGTCTCTGCCCGCACGCGACTATTGATCGCCAACGGTTGGCTTATTGGAAACTGCCTGCTGTAGCTCGACAAGTACCTGCTTGGTCACATCGATGCGTTTGTTGGCGAACAACACGCCATCGCTCAGGATCAGGTCGTAGTTATGCAATCGGGCAAAGCTTGCGATTGCGTCGAGCACAGAGACGCGGACCTGTTTGAATTCCTGATTTTTCTGGATATTTAATTCTTCGCGAAACTCCTGTTCATCGCGCTTGACTCGCCGTTCAATCTTGCGCAACTCGCGCTCCAGATTCGCGCGCTCGGACTCATCGACCGGACGCGCGGTATCCTCCAATCGATCGCTCAATTCTTCGATTTGTCGCTTCTGTTCATTGATCTGCTCCTGACGAGGTGCAAACTCGCTTTCGAGTCGACTACTGGCCGCCTTTGACTGTGGCGCCTCGTCGATCAAATAGGGTATATCAACGAATCCGATTTTGACGCTTTGCGCGAACGCCGAACTGCTGCATAACACCAACAACAAGCCCAAAGCTCGAAGCGTGATGGCAACCCGACTGACAAGGTTCAGGATCATCAGAAAATTGAGCCAATGGTAAATTGAAACGATTGCCGGCTGTCGTTGATATCATCGTTAAACGTTTCGGCAATACTGAATGTCAATGGTCCAACCGGTGCCAGCCAGACAAACGAGATACCGTATGAGCCACGCAGTAAATCGGAGTCGAAGTCAGAGGCATCGCTGTAAACCTGCCCGACGTCGGTGAACAGACTCAGACGGGTCGCACCGGGAGACTCGACAAACGGTGGCGGGAAGATAAGTTCCATCGAGCCGACCGTTCTAAAATCTCCTCCCATGGCATCATTGTTGGTATCACGTGGCCCCAGGCTGTCTCTTCGATAACCTCGTACAGACTGAATACCGCCGGCAAAGAAACGGCGAAAAAACGGCAATTCTGTCAACTCACCATTGCCCTCCCCGTAACTGATGCGAGAGTTGAGCGAGAATGTGTAGCGCTCTGAGACGGGATAGTAATATTCAAACAAATGACTGAGCTTGTAAAACTCGAGGTCACTGCCTGGTGATGTCACCTCGAGCGTGAGTGAGTTGCGTGTACCGCTGGTGGCAAATACGGTTCGGTTGCGGGTATCACGTGTCAACCCAATCGATGCCTCGAACAGATCGTACTGGCTGCCGAAACGATCGATGAAACTGACGACATCTTCCGACGTGCGATTGCTGTCTGAATCGCTGTTGTTGGCAAATACCTCGACGTTCTCATAGCCAAGTCCCAGGCTGAACGTGGAAAATTCACTCAAAGGAACGCCATATCGCACTTTGGCCCCATAACTATCCAGAATGTAGTTCGCTGTGGTCGACAATTCACCCGTGTCCGTTTGCCTGACGAATGCACGCATGTTGCGACTGATACCGTCCGGGGTGTAATAGGGATCGGTGTAAGACAACGTGAAGTTATCCTGGCTTTGCGTGTTATCGAACGACAGTGCCAGACGCTCGCCGGTACCAAAGAGATTCTCCTGAGTAAAATTCAGGTTGAACACAAAGCCATCGGTACCAAAGCCGGCTCCGGCACCAAAAGATCCAGATGATCCTTCGGCCACATCTACGGCGATGTCGATCAAATCGTCAGCTCCTGGCACTCGCGGTGTGCTGATCGATACGCGCTGAATGTAGGGCAATCGTTGCAGCCGCGTTTGGGAACGCGACAGCGCCAGTGGTGAAAAGCGGCTGCCCTCCATCTGCCGCATCTCGCGACGCAGCACCTCGTCGTGCGTCTTGTACTGGCCGTTGAAAACAATTCGGCGCACATAGACACGCTTGCCTTTATCAATATCGAATTGAAGATCAACCGTTTTGTTTTGTTCGTCGATATCCGGCACCACATTAACCCGCGCAAACGCATAGCCGTCTTCGCCCAGACGATCACTGAAGGCCGTGCTGCTGCGGGTCAGCAGTTTGCGTGAATAGGTATCACCGGTATTCATCGCCGACAGTTGTCTGAATTCTTCCTCCGGCACAGAATCGAGCGCACCGGCAAAACTGATCTCACCGACGCTGTACTGCTCCCCTTCGTCAATGTTGATCGTGATATTGATGTTTCGCTTGTCGGGACTGATCGTGACTTGCGTTGATGAAATCTCAAATTGCAGATAACCACGATCCAGGTACCAGGCTCTTAGTTTTTCGGTATCTGCAGAGAGCTTGGCACGCGAGTATTCATCACGCGAGCTAAGCGGGTTGAGCGCCACCACACCAGAATCCAGCAGATCCAGTAGTCGATCTTCGCTGAAGGCCTTGTTGCCAACGATATTGATGTTGCGAATCTTGGCGATCGCCCCCTCTTCTATCTTGATCGTGACCTTGACCCGGTTTCTATCGAGATCGGAGACACTGGACAAAATGCGTGTGCCGTATTGCCCGCGGCTGAAGTAAACCTGACGCAGTTCTGTCTCGAGGTTGTCCAGCACCGAGCGGCGAAATATACGTCCGGGGGCCAGACCAATAGCGCGCAGTGAATCATTGAGCTGATCGGCGGGCAACGCTTCGTTACCACTGATGTCGACCTCGGCTATCGCCGGTCGCTCTAAGACGCTGACAACCAGGATACTGCCGTCGCGAAGCAGTTCAACGTCGTCAAACAAGCCTGTTTCGTAGAGTGAGCGGATTACACGGCCACTATCAACGCCTCGTTCAAAGCGCTCTCCGGCGCGCATAGGAACATAATTCAGCACCGTGCCCTTTTCTATCTGATCTATCCCGCGCACCTGAATGTCCGAGATGATGAATGCCTCCTGCCCCTGAGCATGAACACTCGTCAAGCCCAGCATCGATGCAGGCATAGTGACGTAGAAAAAGAGGGCGAGGAGGGACGCGGCGAGCGGTTGTCGCGAAGTTCCGGATGGGTTACCTGACGGCATCAAAATGAGCGGATTAGCTGAGTCTGCGGCAGCATAGCAACTGCCGCGAACGGGCGTAATTACCGATTCTAAAGTTTGTCAGTACAGTTAAAGTCGACCGCTGCCTGCAGCCGAAATGCTGGCGAAACTAGCTGATAATTCTAACGATATCGTTGTAAAACGCCAGCGTCATCAATCCGGCCAGCAGCAACAGGCCCAGTTGCTGTCCATAGAGCTGAATGCGCTCCGAGACCGGCTTGCCGGTGACTACCTCCGTGAAGTAATACAACAGGTGTCCACCGTCGAGCATCGGGATCGGCAGAAGGTTCAACACCCCGAGGCTGATCGAGATCAGCGCCAGGAAACTGAGGTAGTGATCTATACCGACACTCGCCGACTGGCCGGCGAACTGGGCAATTGATATCGGGCCGCTGATATTCTCGACCGCCGCCTGCCCCATGATCAGTTTGCCGATCATCTGCACCGTCAGCGACATCATCTCCCAGGTTCGGACAAAAGCGCGCTGCAGCGCATCGCCTGCACTGTAGCGCTCGACGATACGAACCTTCTCGTCAATCAGGGATTGCGACTGCGTCTCCCATGCACCGATAAACCCTATCTCGGATCCATCGTCCATCGCTCTGACACCGGGCGTCAGCTCGATAGTTTGAATAACGCCGTCGCGCTCAATCCCCAGTTGCAAGGTTTGCCCGGGATTCGAACGGATCATGCCTACCCAGTCTCGCCAACTGGGAACCGGCTCGTCGTTGGTTGAGACAATCAGATCACCGATCTGCAAACCGGCAGCCGCCGCGGCACCGTCTGGCTGAATGCCGCCGATGATCGGGTCGACGCTTGGCCACCACTGCTGGAACCCCAGGTTGGCAATGACATCGCCCTGGCTGGCCAGCAGCGCCTTGTGATCGAGCGCGAGCACACGGCTCGTAGACGCACCGGATTCGGTCTGTACCTCGAAAGTGACTTCATCGCGCTTGTCGAGCATATTGTCCAGCACGGCAACGCGCACCGTATCCCAACTGCCGGTCGCCGTCCCTTCAACCGCGACAATTCGATCAGCCGGCAGAAACCCCGCCTGCGCCACCGGGCTGTCTTCAACCGGATCGCCGACCATCGGCGCAATACCGGCGATGCCGATCAGATACACCACCCAGTAGACGAGTACCGCGAGAATCAGATTGGCCACCGGGCCCGCCAGCACAATCGCAATCCTGGCCCAGACACTTTGGCGGTTAAACGCGCGCGAGACCTCTGCGGGATCTACATCCCCCTCGCGCTCATCGAGCATTTTCACATAGCCGCCGAGCGGAATCGCCGCGATCACGTACTCGGTTTTGTCAGCCCCGGCAACACGCTTCCACAGCGCACTGCCAAAGCCGACCGAGAAGCGCAGCACCTTGACGCCGACTTTGCGCGCGACCCAGTAGTGACCAAACTCGTGAATCGTCACCAGTACACCCAGCGCCACAATGAACGCGACTGCACTGAATAAGAAGTCCTGCATCAGGTTGTTTCCGTTGAGGAGAAGGCGCCGTCTACCAATTCAATCGCGAGTTGTCTCGCATCGTGATCGATCTGTTCCAGGGATTCAACCGAGGTGGGAAGCACCTGCGGCGATCGTTGCAGCGTCTCTCGATTGATACGGGCAATATCGGAAAATCCAATACGCTCCTGAAGAAACGATTCCACCGCCACCTCGTTGGCCGCATTGAGCACGGCTGGCGCCGAACCGCCAAGTTCAAGCGCCCTGCGGGCGAGCCACAGGCAGGGGAATCTCAATTCATCCGGCGCTTCGAACTCGAGCGAACCGGCACGGGTAAAGTCGATCGGTGCCACACCACTGTCGATTCTCGCCGGCCACGCCAACGCATGTGCGATAGGCGTGCGCATATCGGCGTTGCCCATTTGTGCAATCACCGAGCCATCGGCATATCGCACCATCGAATGCACGATACTCTGCGGATGCACAACCACTTCGATGTCTCGCTCAGCGACACCGAACAAGTGCGAAGCCTCAATGATCTCAAGACCCTTGTTCATCATAGTGGCCGAATCGATGGATATCTTGCGCCCCATGTCCCAGTTCGGGTGCGCTAGTGCCTGAGAGACGGTGGCATTGGCCATCTGTTCAGCGCTCCAGGTGCGAAACGGCCCGCCGGAGGCGGTGAGCACCAATGACTCGATTTCAGCCCGCCAACTGCTGGCATCACCGCTCGGCAGGCACTGAAAAATTGCGTTGTGCTCGCTGTCAACCGGCAGGATGAGCGCCTTGTGTTGTCGTGCCTGCGCAACCAGCAGCTCGCCCGCTACAACCATCGCCTCCTTGTTGGCAAGCAGGATACGCTTGCCTGCACGTGCAGCGGCCATCACGGGCGCCAAGCCCGCGTAGCCGACGACGGCGGCCATCACAGCGTCGACAGATTGATCGGCGGCGACCTGATCGAGTGGCTCAGCACCTGCCAGCACCTTTGTATCGCTGCCCGCGCGCTGCAATCTGAGTTGTAGTTCCGATGCGGCCCTGGGATCGGTCATTACCGCAAAGACGGGTTTGAAGGACTGACACTGAGTGGCGAGCAATTCGACGTTGCGATGGGCGCTAAGTGCGTGTACACCATAGCGATCGCTGTTGCGTGCCAGCACATCGAGCGTGCTGGTACCGACCGAGCCGGTCGCGCCAAGTACCACGATCTGCTGCTGCGCTGTCATCGGGATTGAGTCGGATGCGCCAAAGCGCTGCGGCCAGCGGCACCTGAAAGGCCGACGACTACATCCACAGGACGGCAAAGGCCATAAACGGTACCGCGGCAATCAAGCCGTCAAAGCGATCCAGCGCTCCGCCGTGACCGGGCAGCAAGATCCCGCTGTCCTTGACGCCGCTCTGGCGCTTTGCCCGACTGACGTAGAGGTCGCCGGCGATCGTTGCCGCCGCAGCCAGCATGCCCAGCAAAAAGATTGGCAGCGCGCCGGTCGTCTCATTCGAGAAGGCCTGCGCGGTGAACAGGTTGCAGTACAGCGCCAGCGCCAGACCGCCGATGGCACCCTCTATCGTCTTGCCGGAGCTGATTTGCTCGGCGAGCTTGCGCTTGCCAAAGCGCTTGCCAGCGAAATAGGCGCCGATGTCAGCACAGGCGACCAGCACGATGATATAGATCACGTAGCCCGGGCCCAACGGACGCGTGCGCAGCCAGAACAGACAGAGTACGGCGAGCAGCACGGTAAAGCACCCTATCGCCAGTGCGCTGTAACGGATGCCGTCGTCGTCGGGCAGCACGGGCCGCAGGTAAAGATCGAGCGCCAGCGCGCCCCATAGCAGCACGCCGATCAACACTAGAGGCGTCAACATGCCGATCGATGACATCCACATGGCAAGCACCGTCAAGACCGCCATTGCCGCAAGCAACCCCCACTGAGCTGCTGGAGAATCGCCAAGATTGCACAGGTTGCCCCATTCGCGGACACACAGGAGCGCGCCCACCAGCAGCAGCGCGCCGTACCAGAAATCTGACCAGCCCAGCACCGCCCACAATATGAGCACTGCCAATACCAGTCCGGTGATAATTCTTTGTTTAAGCATTGTTTTCGCGATCCCGAATTTGCTCGCCAGTCTGCCCGAACCGACGTTCTCTACCATTGAAAAACCCGATCGCCCGATCGAGCTCGTCGACGCCAAAATCCGGCCAGAGCGTATCGGTGAAAAAGAGTTCGGTATAAGCCAGGTGCCAAAGCAAATAGTTGCTCAGGCGCTGTTCACCGCCGGTGCGAATGAACAGGTCCGGCACCGGATCATCACCGATGCAGCTGTGTCGAGTCAGCAGATCGTCGTCGACGTCCAGGGCCTTCAACTCACCGCGTTCGATCTGCTCGGCGATGCGTGCCATGGCGCGCGTGAGTTCCCAGCGACCGCCATAGTTGACCGCAATGTTCAACCGCATGCCGGTGTTCGATGAGGTCTTCTGGTCCGCAGCCAGCATGTCGTTTTGCAGACCGGTACGAAATCCGGTCAAATCGCCAATGAAGCGCACGCGAATATTGTTCTCGTGCAGTTTGTCGACTTCACCGCGCAGCGTGCCGCGGAATAGCTCCATCAGGAAACTGACCTCCTGCTCCGGGCGCTTCCAGTTCTCGCTGCTGAAGGCAAAGACGGTCAACACCTTTATCTCGCGGCGAGCACAGCCTTCAACCAGTTGCCGAGTCGCCTTGACACCTGCCTGATGTCCGGCGCTGCGCCCCAGCCCACGCATCTGCGCCCAGCGACCATTGCCGTCCATGATCACGGCAATGTGTTCCGGCATCTTATCGTGTGCAGTCGCACTCACCGTCGGAACCTCAGCGTCACCGGATAGCGATCCATCAGACCTCCATCAGCTCGGCCTTTTTGGCCTCCAGTAGCTCATCAACTTTGGCAACGTACTCGTCGGTGACCTTTTGGACCATGTCCTGTCCACGGCGTTCGTCGTCTTCGGAGATCTCCTTCTCGCGCTGCAGTTCTTTTAGATCGCTGTTGGCGTCCCGGCGAATATTGCGCACGTTGACTCTGGCACTCTCTGCCTCCTGACTGACCACTCGCACCAGATCACGGCGGCGCTCCTCAGTCAGCGGCGGCATTGGAATGCGGATCACTGTGCCGGCCGTCGACGGGTTCAATCCCAGATCGGAATTGATGATCGCTTTTTCGATCGGTCCAACCAGATCTTTCTCCCAGGGCGTCACACTGAGGGTGCGCGCGTCTTCGATCGTCAGTTTGGCGACCTGATTCAACGCCGTTGCGCTGCCGTAGTAGTCGACCTTGATATGATCGAGCAAGCTGGTATGAGCACGACCGGTTCTGATGCGGCTGAACTCTTTTTGCAGCACCTCGACACTCTTGCCCATCCGCACCCCGGCATCCTTGGCAATATCGTCAATCATTTCTACCCGTCTCCTGGCTCTACCCGGATGGCACTGTTTCGGTACAGGACCACCCTTTTGTAAAAAATAAACCACTGCCCGATGGCATGAACACAACATAGTTGTCGACAATCCGCCGAGCATGCACGATCGCCCGACAGACTACGATTCACCGCTTTGCCCTATTTTGCCGCAAAAAAAAGCCGGACATGGCCCGGCTTTTCGAAAAGCAACAATTGCTGCACCAGGACTGCTGTGACAGGGCGATCGATCATGCTGACCGCCCAGTCGCTCACTGATTTATCCTGATTGTAAAGCGATCAATGCGCGCCTACTCGCCTTTGACCTGAGCCATTACCTCTTCGGCGAAATTCTCCTGCTTCTTCTCGATTCCCTCGCCAACCTCAAAGCGCGCAAAGAAGCCGACCGAGGCGTTGCTGGCTTTCAGCAACTTTTCGACGGTCTGATCAGGGTCCTTGACAAACGGTTGCCCCATCAAGGTGATCTCTGACAGATACTTGCGCAGGCGGCCCTGGACCATTTTTTCGATGATATCCGCAGGCTTGCCACTGTCCGCTGCCTCGGCCTCGAGTATCTGCTTTTCCTTGTCGAGCATCTCGGCAGGCACATCGTCTGCCCCGATACAGACTGGACGGCTGGCCGCGACGTGCATGGCAATGTCGCGCGGCAAAGACTCATCACCACCCGAGACATCGGTGATGACACCAATGCGCTGGCCATGCATGTATTCGCCTAGCGTACCGCCGGTGCTCTCATGGCGGGCAAAGCGGCGAATCTGAATGTTTTCACCCAGCTTGGCCACTAACTCCTGGCGCGTATTTTCAAGCGTTTGACTGCCACTGGTGGAATCACCCAGGGCTGCGACATCAGCCGGATTGTCAGCCAGCACCGCTGCGCATACCGCGTTGGCAAAGCCGACGAAGTCGTCGCCTTTGGCGACGAAGTCAGTCTCGCAGTTGATCTCGACCATGGCGATGGCCTTGCCATCGTCAGAGGTGGCGGTGGCAATCACGCCTTCAGCGGCGGTGCGGCCAGCTTTCTTGTCAGCCTTGGCAAGCCCAGAAATGCGCATCTGTTCGATGGCGGTATCCATGTCGCCGTTGGCCTCAACCAACGCCTTTTTGCACTCCATCATGCCTGCGCCAGTGCGTTCGCGCAGTTCTTTAACCTGTGCTGCTGTAATAGCCATTGTCTGTGATTTATCCTGTATTACACGACATCGGATACCATTAACCCGATCGTGAAAGAATGCTGGTTAGTCCCGCACGCCCTGCCGACCTGGCAGGGGCGCAGGCTTCAAAGCCTGTCGAGCGTCAGGCTTCCGGCTTGCTCGCGTCGTCCGCAGCCGGGGCGGTGGCTTCGGGAGCGGCTGCCGGTTCTGCAGCGGCCGCCGGCGCTGCGTCCGCAGCGGGTGCGGGTGCGGGTGCTTCCGCTACTGCAGCTGGCGCTTCTGCGGCTGCGGGCGCTGGCTCTGCAGGTGCTTCTGCAGCGGGCTCAGCAGCCGGTGCAGCGGCGGCGGGTTGCTCTTCGACGAACTCTCCAGACTTGCCTACCGCGCCGGAGGTCTTGCCGTTTTGCACAGCGTCTGCAGCCGCATCGGAAAACAGCTGAATTGCGCGCACGGCGTCGTCGTTGCCGGGGATCACGTAGTCGATGTCGTCGGGCGAATTATTGCTATCGACGACGGCGACGATTGGGATTCCCAGCTTGCGAGCCTCAGCGATCGCGATTTTCTCGTGCCCGGTATCGATCACGAACAACGCATCAGGCAGACGCTCCATCTTTTTGATTCCACCGAGACTCTTTTCGAGTTTTTCCAGCTCGCGACGCAGCGTCAGCGCCTCTTTCTTGCTTAGACGCTCTTCGCCACCGCTGGAAAACATTTCTTCGAGTTCAAGCATGCGCTTGACCGACTGTTTGACGGTTTTGAAGTTGGTCATCATGCCGCCAGGCCACCGCCGGTTCACATACGGCATGTTACAGGCACTCGCCGCTTCCTTGATTGCCTCGCGCGCGGCTCGTTTGGTGCCGACGAACAAAATGCGGCCATTTTTGGATGACAACTTGCCGAGGAAATTCAACGCATCGTCCAGCGCCGGAACGGTGCTTTCGAGGTTGAAGATATGAATCCGGTTGCGCTCACCGTAGATGTAGGGTGCCATCTTGGGGCACCAGAAACGTGTTTGATGGCCGAAATGCACGCCGGCTTCGAGCATTTGCCGCATACTGACTTTGGACATGATTTTCTCTTTGTGTTGGGTTGAGCCTCCGCTCCATCCCGTTGCCAACCCGCACAAGGCGAGCACCCGACAGACAGGTTTGCAGGAGCGTGAGAATTTGATGGCGATAGGCCACCATGGTTTTCTGGTCTTTCAACCAGTTAACCGCCAATTATATGTGACTTTTCACCACTTATCCATACCCTGACGGGAATCTTGCGGCGGCGATTCCGGACAACAGCCCGGCGCCTGCAGGTTCAGCCCGGACATGACCGCACGGCGCAATTCGCCGCACTGCGCTCGCAAGAAGGCGCGAGGTTTAACGGGCAGCGATGGGAGTAAGCCTGACGCTCGAGACAACTACGATCGAACTGCTGGAAACGATGCCCGACAAGCCAGCGCCGTCCGCTATGTAGCTGCCCCACCAAAAATGATGCCAGCAGCATTGCAAACCGGTTCCATATGCCTGCCATACAGGCGACAATAGGGCTCTCCCCACTCAGGACACACCCACTCGATGGTTCCGCCACTTTCAGTCCCGATCAAGACACCGGCCGATGTCGAACACATGCGCGTTGCCGGCCGAATGGCGGCGGAGGTGCTCGATATGATTACCGAGCACGTAAAGCCTGGTGTGACCACCGAAGAACTCGACACACTGTGCCACGAGTACATTACCGCCAAACTCGGTGCAACGCCCGCCCCGCTGAACTATCGCGGCTTTCCGAAATCGATCTGTACATCGATCAACCACCAGGTTTGTCACGGCATTCCCAGTGATCGAGTGCTGAAGAAGACAGACATTATCAACATTGACGTCACAGTCATTAAGGATGGCTACCACGGCGATACCAGCCGCATGTTTCATGTTGGCGAGCCAAGCATCAAAGGGCGGCGAATTTGCGATGTCGCACTGGAGAGCCTCAACAGGGGGATTGCGGTGGTCAAACCCGGAGCGACACTGGGCGATATCGGTCACGCGATACAGACCTACGCCGAGCGCGAGCGTTGCTCAGTGGTACGCGAGTATTGCGGCCACGGCATCGGAAAATCGTTTCACGAGGAGCCGCAGGTTCTGCACTATGGGGCGAAAGGTACCGGTCTGACGCTCGCCGCCGGCATGACCTTCACCATTGAACCCATGATCAACCAGGGCAAACGCCATGTGAAACTGTTGGCTGATGACTGGACTGTAGTCACCAAAGATCGCAGCCTTTCAGCCCAGTGGGAACACACAGTGCTGGTGACCGAAGACGGTTACGAGCTGCTGACGCTGTCGCCGACAGAAATCTGATTTCCACCTCGGGAGTTGCCGCCATCAGCACGCACGCCCCCGCTACCAGCCGCGCCGATAATCAGGATCAGCTCGATGTTCAGCTGGCGGCTGTCGACGCAGCCGATTGCTCGATTGCGGCCTGCCGAAGCGCACTGCAAAACGGCAACGAATTACTGCTGGCCGCCTATCACGACGGCGCGCTGGCAACTGATCTGATCGCCCGTCAGTCGCAGTTCACCGATCAACTGCTGTTGCGGCTATGGGCGCACCACATACCGCATCGCGATCCGCCGCAGCTCAGCCTGATCGCCGTTGGCGGCTACGGCCGTGAAGAGCTGCACCCGCGGTCCGACATCGACATCCTGATACTGACCGCAGCTGACTACACCGAACTGGATGCATCGATTGGCGAATTCGTCACTGCGCTGTGGGATGTCGGGATGGATGTCGGGCACAGCGTGCGCGACATCGCCACCTGTGTAGACGAGGCGAGCCGCGATCTACATACGATTACCAATCTCCTCGAGTGCCGGTTGCTGGCAGGCAGCGCATCGCTGCACGCGCAGCTTTGTGAACAGGTAGCGCCCGATAAGATCTGGCCGGCGGCAGAATTTTTCATCGCCAAACGACAGGAGCTTCGCGAGCGCCACATCAAGTTCCAGAACACCGCCTATCGACTTGAGCCGAATCTCAAAGAGAGCCCGGGCGCACTGCGCGACATTCACACCATTCAGTGGTTATTGATTCGTCAGCATGGCTCGCCGGACCTGCAGGCACTGGTCGCCGACGAACACCTGACCGAATCCGAACTGACAGAACTGATCGCCGGTCGCAATCATCTGTGGCGCATTCGCTTTCTGCTGCACCACATGGGCAAGCGCAAGGAGGATCGACTGCTGTTCGATTTTCAGCGCAACCTTGCACTGGCATTCGGCTACCCGGACGAACCCGGCAATGAGCCGATCGAAAAGTTCATGCAGCAGTACTATCGAACGGTGTCGCGACTCGAACGCCTGACGTCGATGCTGTTGCAATTGATGCAGGATACGTTTGTCCCCGGATCCAGCCATGCAGAAACCACACTGAACAAAAGGTTCGTGGCACGCAACCACTACCTTGAGGCGGCTCACTCACAAGTTTTCGAGAACTACCCGCCGGCGATTCTGGAACTGTTCCAGGTGTATGCCGCCCACGATGACATTCAGGGCATCGGGGCCAATACCCTGCGCTTGTTGCGCAGCCACCTGCACCTGATCGACGGCGCGTTTCGCGCTGACATGATTGCGCGCGACCTGTTCATGCAGCTTTTTCGTGAACCGCAAAAGATCACCCGCAAACTCCGAATGATGAATCGCTACGGGGTGCTGGCAGGCTACCTGCCGGCGTTCGAGAAAATCGTCGGGCGCATGCAGTACGACCTCTTCCACATCTACACGGTAGATGAACACACGATCATGGTGATTCGCAACCTGCGTCGATTTGCACTGCCACAACACTGCGATGAGTTTCCGCACTGTTCGGCGATCATGGAGACGGTCGACAAACCCGAGCTGCTGTATATCATCGCGCTGTTTCACGACATCGCCAAAGGCCGCGGCGGTGATCACTCGATACTCGGTGCCGAGGATGCCGACTACTTCTGCAAGCACCACGGTATGAACGCCGCCGATTCGCGCCTGGTGGTGTGGACCATTCGACATCATCTGGATATGTCGATGACAGCCCAGCGCAAAGACATATCCGATCCACAGGTGGTACAGACATTCGCAAGCCTGGTCGGCTCGCAACGCTATCTGGATTTTCTCTATCTGCTCACGGTGGCGGACATTCGCGGCACCAATCCCGAGCTGTGGAACAGCTGGAAAGAAAATCTGCTGCGACAACTCTACGACAACACCCAGCACGCACTGGCCAGAGGACTGGACAATCCAATCGACAAGCTCGACCTGATCCAGGAAAAAAAGGCCATGGCTCGCGAGCAGTTGAGCCAGAGTAAAATGTCCGCCAGCAAGATCGAGCGCTACTGGAAAGACTGGCTCGACACCTACTTTTTACGCTACAGCGCGGACGAGATCCGTTGGCACACTGAGACCATCGCAGCGCACAAGGGGCGCACGCCGCTGATAGCACTGCGTCATACTGTCGAGCGCGGCTCTACTGAAATACTCATTCACACCGACGATCGAGAAAACCTGTTCGCAACCGTGGCAGCGGTGCTCGACCGACTGGGTTTAACGATCGTCAACGCGCAAATCATGACCTCTCTCAGCGGCAAGGCGCTGGATACCTTTTTTGTCCTCGATCGAGACGGCAGCCCGATCACCGAACAAAGTCGCGCCAGCGCGATACGCGAAAGCCTTGTAACCGCACTGGCAGATGGCGAAGACGACAAGACGCCGGCTCCCCTGCCCGCACCGCATCGGCTCCAACACTTCACTTTCGAGCCCATCATAGAATTTACCAACGACGATGACACGAATTACACTAGCCTTGCTATCACCGCCATCGATCGGCCCGGCCTGCTCAGCCTGATCGGCCATGCGCTGGCCGAAAGTAACGTCCGCGTGATCGCCGCAAATATCGCTACATTCGGTGAAAAGGCAGAGGATGTCTTTCACCTGCAAGACAGCAGCAATGGCAAGATCACCGATCACCACCAGCTAACGCTGCTGCACGAATCGCTAACCCGCTACCTCACCGAAGAATCGTGACCGCCACTATTGATCTCGCACGCGCATTGATCTCGCGTCGCTCAGTCACCCCCGCCGATGCCGGCTGCCAGACACTCATTGCCGATCGCCTGACGGCACTTGGATTCAACAATCAACACCTGCGATTCGACGACGTGGACAATCTGTGGTCAACACATGGTGACTCTGGCCCACTGCTGGTGTTTGCGGGCCACACCGATGTTGTGCCGCCTGGCAACGAAGCCGATTGGCGACACCCGCCGTTCGATGCGACCGTAGACGACGGTATGCTGCATGGCCGTGGTGCGGCCGATATGAAAAGCAGTATCGCGGCGATGGTTGTCGCCTGCGAACGTGTACTGGCGGCGAATGGCGATCAGCCACTGCCGGCGCGACTGGGTTTTTTAATCACCTCTGATGAAGAGGGGCCAGCCGTCAATGGCACCCGGCGCGTCATTGAATACCTGAACGAGCGCGATTGCAAAATCGATTCGTGTATTGTTGGCGAGCCGACAAGCGTCAGCGCGCTTGGCGATACGATTAAAGTCGGCAGGCGCGGCTCGCTGAACGGACACCTGATCGTACACGGTGTGCAGGGTCACGTCGCCTATGCACATCTGGCAGAAAACCCGGTACACACTATCGCACCGGTATTGAATGAACTGTCCGCCTATCAATGGGACAACGGCAATCAGCACTTTCCACCCACAACGTTTCAGATTTCCAACATCGATGCCGGAACCGGTGCCGACAATGTCATACCGGCCAGTCTGGAGCTGAAATTTAATTTCCGCTATTCGACAGAAGTAACCGCCGAACAACTAAAAGAAATCGTTGTATCGATGATCGATCGCCATCAGGTCAAATATGACCTGAGCTGGCGCCTGTCAGGCGAGCCGTTTATGACTGGCATTGGAGAGCTTGCGCAAATCGCTACGCGCGCGATCAAAAAAGTAACCGGCATCGATGCCGAGCTATCCACTAGTGGTGGTACATCAGACGGTCGATTCATCGCACCGACCGGCGCCCAGGTCATCGAGCTTGGGCCGATCAACGCGACCATTCATCAGGTCGACGAACGCGTTACCTGCGATGAACTTGAAGCACTGACCGACATCTACAGCGAGATTATTGCAACGCATCTGGCGCTGCCGCAGCCGAGCTAGACCGGACTATTCATGACATTGACGATTTTCTTGTTCTCGCCTCTTCATACATAGTTCGCCCAGGTAGGCGGCTAACCCCGCCAGCCAGACCAGGGTTCAAGATACAGATTGCTGTTCCGGTAGCGATAGTCGTCAGTGACCTCCTCACCCACCCAGGCCGGCAGCTCAACCGGGTAATCAGCGCTCGGCAGTTCTATTTCGGCAATAATAAGCCCCGCGTTCTCACCTTCAAATTCATCGACCTCCCACAGCAGGTCATTGTGCACCACGTGATGACGACGTTTCGACAGCGGTGGCCGATCGCACAATCGGGACAACATCAAATCGCCATCGGCAGCGGGAATTTCATATTCGAAATCGAAGTTGCTGGTGGAGTCAATTCTCGCTTTGACAGACAAATAATACTGTTCGTCTTTTTGCCGCACTCTGCATACCACGTTGTCGCGCGAGGCGACATAGCCCTGCCGGATTTGAATCGTGCGTTCAGGTTGCGGCATTGCCGCGGCAGCAACCAGAAACTTTCTTTCTATTTCGATCACGACGCCACCCTATGCACTCGACACCGCACCAATGCGAGGCACAGCACTGATCAAACGTCTGGTGTAATCCTGGGACGGATTTCCACAAACCTGTTCGGTAGCCCCAAACTCGACGAGCTTGCCTTTGTGCATCACTGCAGTTTTATCACTGATGTACTCCACGACCGAAATATTGTGCGTGATAAACAATAGCGACAAATTGAACTGACGCCGCAAGGTCATCAACAGTTGCAGCAACTCTGCCTGCACCGAGACATCGAGCGCACTGGTAACCTCGTCGCAGACAATGAATTCCGGCCGGGTCGCCAGCGCGCGTGCAATGCCGATGCGCTGACGCTGACCACCGGAAAACTCGTGTGGATAACGCCACAGGTATTCACGCGGCAGTTGTACATCTTCCAACAATTTTGCCGCGAGTTCAGTCCGCTCATCGGCCGATGCGCCAATTCCGTGCACTGCCATGGGTTCACACAGTGCTGTCGCGATATTTAGTCGCGGGTTTAGTGACGACAACGGATCCTGAAAAACAAACTGCAAACGGCTTCGATAGGGTTGAAACTCGCGCCGCGAAAATCGGGTGACGTTCGTGCCCGCAAAGTAGATATCCCCTGCTGTGGGCTGAATCAGGCGCACTAGTGCCCGGCCAAGTGTGGATTTGCCACTGCCGGACTCACCCACCAGCGCCACAATTTCGCCGCGTCTGATCTGTAACGACACACCATCCACGGCGCGCACAACACTGCGAACGGTTCGCAAAAGACCACCGCGTCTGGGAAAGTGCACGGCGAGATTGTCGACGCTAGCGAGGATTTCTCCGGCGGCCGGCACCTCGGCTACAGCAGGTAGATTCTCCGGTAATGCCGCCAGCAGCTTGCGCGTGTATTGGTGCGCGGGCCGGAACAACACCTGATCGCGCGGTCCTGTCTCGACGATTTCCCCGTCTCGCATCACAGCAACCCGATCGGCAATCTGCGCGACGACGCCAAGATCGTGGGTGATGAAAAGCACCGCCATCGAACGTTCGCGCTGCAACTTTTGAATCAATGCCAAAATCTCTGCCTGCACAGTCACATCCAGCGCTGTCGTCGGTTCATCGGCAATCAGGATATCGGGCTCGCACACCAGCGCCATCGCGATCATTACACGCTGTCGCTGCCCGCCTGACAGCCTGTGTGGATAATCGTCAAAACGTTCCTGCGCATCATCAATCTGCACTTCCCGCAATGTGGCAATCGCGATATCGCGCGCGGTCGAAAATGACATCGACGGATGGCAAAACTGCAACGCCTCGACAATTTGCTCGCCAATGGTGAAAACGGGGTTCAGCGATGACATCGGCTCCTGAAATATCATCGCCATTCGGCGTCCGCGAATACGGGTCAGAGCTGTTTGATCAAGTGCCAGCAGATCTTCAGACTCGCCATCGGCGCGCTTGCGCAATCGAATCTCGCCCGCCGGATGCGAGGCAATGGCTGGCAGCAGCCGCATGATAGACAGCGCGGTTATCGATTTACCGCTGCCCGATTCACCTACCAGACAAAGCGTTTCTCCGGGCGACAAGTGCAGCTGTAGCGAACGTACCACCGACACCTGTTGATCGCCCAGCTGCAGGCAGGTGTCCAGGTGCGCGACTTCAAGCAACATCGGCTAGGCCTTACCCGAGCGGGCATCAGTCGCCGCCGCCAGGTTTTCCGCCACCAGCGGATCCAGCGCGTCGCGCAGAGCCTCGCCTATCAGGTTATACGAGAACACCGTCATGAAGATCGCAAACCCTGGAAACAGCGCCATCCACCAGTTAAAGGTCGATGACTGTACTGCCTGATTAAGCATCTGCCCCCAGGACGGGTCGTCTACCAGACCAAGCCCCAGAAAGCTCAGTGTCGCCTCGGCAAGAATGGCCGACGCCACGCCAAAACTGGCCGCGACCAATACCGGCGCCGCCGCATTTGGGAGTATGTGTCGAAACAGAATCGATCGCAGCGGCAGGCCCGCCACAATGGCAGCCTGAACATAGTCCAGCTGCCGCAACCTCAGGAACTCCGCCCGCACATAGCGCGCATAACCCGGCCAACTGGTCAGCCCGATGATGACCATCATCATGTACAGACTGCGATCAAAGAATGCGACAAACGTCAGCAACAGAAAAAGCGTCGGCACCGCCTCAAACACCTCTACCAGACGCATGCCGAGCATATCGATCCAGCCACTGAAATACCCCATCAATCCGCCAAGCAACACCCCCAGACCCAGCGCAATACCAGTGGCCACCAGGCCGATGCCAAGCGCCAGCCGGCTCGCATGCACCATCCGTGAAAGCAGGTCTGCGCCATTCTCCTCGGTACCCATCAGGTGCAGGCGCTCTGGATGACTACCCGGTGGCTGCAAACCGGTATCGCCAAAATCGCGCAGATAGTCCTTGGGTGACCACGGCACAGGGGCGGCGATTAACCACTCAACTTCGCCATCACGCAAGCCCTCGCGATACTGCTCATACACGGTCAGCCGCGACGGATTGACAAGCTGCGAGCAAACCAGGAAACACAAAAGAGATGCGACCGCCACCGTGCCGATCCGCTTGACGGGCGGCAGACGAAGCAGCCACACCAGCAAAGCCATTAAGCTTGCCACCACTAGCGTGATATCCAACGCTGTCAGATTCTGCAGCAGTGGGCTCGACACACGCCCGGACACACGCATCACCCAGGGGTGGCTGCTGGCAATAAAAGGGGCCAATACGGACACCATGACCAGCAAGCCGATCCAGGCTAACCCGAATCTTGCACCACCGCGCCTGACAACCAGTTGCAGCGTCGACGACCGACTGTTATTCACCACGGGTTGTGGTGCAATAGATGTAGACTCAGTCATAGCTGACTCTCGGATCAGCCAGCGCATAGAACAAGTCTGCCAGCAGGTAGCCAAGCAACGTCAGTACGCCGCTGATCAGGGTCAGCGACAAGACCAGTTCGCGATCCCGGCCCTTGACAGCCTCTACCGCCAGCTTGCCCATACCGTCGATACTAAACAGACTTTCCACCACGACCGATCCCGCCAGCAGGCCCGGCAGCAGTGCCGCCGCGACGGTTATCAACGGTATCAGGCTGTTTCTGAATACGTGCCGCCACAACACGGTACTTTCACTGGCACCTTTGGCGCGCGCCGTGCGCGCATAATCGGCCGCCAGGTTTTCAAGAATCGATGACCGCGTGAGCTTGGCAAGAAAAGCCAGGCTTCCAAATGACAGGCAAATGACTGGCAGCGCCAGATGCCAGAGTCTGTCAAGCAGAAAGCCCGGTACCAGCGTTTGATCCAGCACATTGAAGGCGACGTACCATGTACAGGCTGTGCCTAACAGAATGGCAAAGACGGTACAAAAGCCTCGCGAGCCGACTAACCCGATCCAGGCAAAAGACGCGGCGAGCACCACGACGCAAATCGGCAACAACAGGCTGCCCGACGCCTGCCCGATAGATGAGCCCATCGCATAACCGGCCAGCGCCCCGACCAGGCTAAAAAGCGTTGCCCGCCCCATCCTTGAATGGCGACTGATGAAAACGAATGACACACACAGAGCGATCGTCAGTCCGATAAACGTCAACACCTGCCAGACGCTGCCCCAGTGCGGTAAAAACGGCATCTCGGTTGCGGCGCGCGACGACAGCCCCGACTCTGGAAACCAGTGCCAGTTCTGCGCACTGGCAAACAGGCCGATAAGCAGTATGCCGGCAAGCATCACTGGCACCGACCACAGGGCCAGCAATGCCGTACCCGATGCCACATCGAAAGACTGGCCGCGCCTGGTAGCCGCCTGCACGCCAATGGCGATCGCGAACAGATACACCAGGGGAATCGAGAAAATATTGAGCAGCAGGGTAATCGGCAAGCGCTCGGCGATCAGTTCAGTCACCGGCCTGCCATAAAGAAAACTGGTGCCCATATCCGGTGTTTTTAAAAGCCCCTTTGCCACAGACGCCGATTCCGCCTGGTAAGATCCAAAAGGCGAAATGTTTTTCAGCCAGTTCCAGTACTGCACTGGCAACGGATCGTCGAGGCCGTATCGCTGATTGTAGTAGTCCTCCAGTGCGCGACGCGCCTCTGGCTCCAGGTTACCTTCAATCAATCCCTGTGCGCTGATTCCACCCGGTGAAGCCGCCATCACCGCAAAAACCACCAGCGTGATGCCGAGCAAAGTCGGAATCATCAACAGCGTGCGGCGCAGCAGATATGTCAGCACGTCGTCGCTATCGCTTTGAACTGCCGGTCGAAACCCATCGCGATCATTAGCTGATCGCTGCGATCACCCGACGCCGCGATGCATCTGACCACATCCGGTTGTGAATCGCTGACAATCACTGCTGATACTTCTGCAGCGCACTGGGCACATAGGTGACCACCGGCACGTGCACAAGGTTGAGGCCGAGCTTAGTTTCAGCAACGTTTTGAATACGCTTGTCGATAAATTGCAACGTCTTGCGGCGCATCAGGAACGTGTACGGCTGCTCTGCGTGCAAAATCGCCTCAGCCTGCCACCACAATTGCATGCGAGCCGCTTCATCGACAGTTGATCGAGCCTCATCGATCAGTCGATCCAGCTCTGCGTTTCTGAAATTGACAAAATTGTCGCCACCGCCTTCCGTTTGAGAGCCGTGAAACATTTGAAAAATATCTGTCTCTACTCCACTGCTCCAGCCAAGCGTTATCGCATCAAAGTTCCGATTGTTGAGCAGATCGATCATGACCGACCACTCGGTCGGCTTCGGTACCAGCAATACACCGGCACGCGCGTACAGATCTTTCAGGAACAGCACGATTCGACGCGTGTCATCACTGTCCTGAAAGTACACCAACTCGAATTCAAACGGCTCGCCAGCCTCGTTCTCCAGCACGCCATCACCGTCTCGGTCCGCATAGCCCGCCTGCGTCAAAAGGTCTTTCGCTTTGTCGAGATCGGGGGTTCGAGGCTGCAACTGCGGATTGTGCTGAGGGCTTCGCGGATTGAATGGGCTGACCGCAATCTCCGCGTAGCCAAGCATCAGCTCATCGACGATTCTCTGTCGATCGGTAAGCAGTGTCATCGCAAGCCGTACCCGGCCATCGGCAAACCGCGTGGGTAGTCCGTCGCGTTCAGAATTCCATCCGATATAACTGTATCCGGCGGTTGGGCTCATGTACTCGTGATGTTCTGTTTTCTGCGAAATCTGCGCGTCCGCGAGCAGTTTCTTGTATTCCCGCGGTTTGGACGAATAACTATCGACAGAGCCATTGCGAAACGCCGCCAGTCTGGCGCTGTCATTTTCAATCACCGACCAGACGATTCGATTGTAGGGCGGTTGCACACTGCCCCAGTAACGCTGGTTTCTGACCAGCTCCACCCGCCCCTCGTCGGGTCGCCAGCTCTCGGGATCCGTCAGCCGGTAGGGACCAGAGCCCAACAGCAGACCGCGAGATTGATTGAACGCCTCCGCATCATCCAGATATCTTTCGTAGAAGTGCCTTGGCAAGATCTTCATTTGCCCGGCAAGTCCGAGGGCTTCAAAGTAGGCCTCGCGAAACTCAAAGCGAACGCGCTGGTCGTCGATTACAGAAACCTGACTGATCTTTTCCAGCGAGGCACGATGACGCGGCGCGGCGATCCGATCATCCATCGTGAATTCGAATGTGAAGGCGACGTCGTCCGCGGTCAGCGGTTCACCATCAGAGAAAGTGAGATTGTCACGCAAACGGAATTCGATCGTCAGCCCGTCTTCACTGACTTGCCATTCGTCCGCCAGCATGCCTTCCCACTCCAGCGTCTGCGGACTGCGAACCAGCAGCGACTCAAGCACATAGTCCTGGACGTTGGATGCGTAGACATCCGAAGACACCAGCGGGCTGATCGTCTTCAAACCGACCGGAAAGGCTGATACCAGCCAGTCGCCCTCGGCGTAGTCGGGTTTGCCGGCCACTTCGTCCGCGCGCGCGAAGACACCGTCTATCGCGGGCCCGTCAGCTGTCGGCAGATTACGGGCAATACCGACACCCCGCGCCTGCAACTGACCCAGCGCCAAACGAAGGCCGCGAATGTCGTCAGCCTGCTCGGCCATACTGGCACGCATCTGAGCCATCATCCGCCACTGACGGTCGACCATGTACATCGACAATAACACCAGCAAGCCAACAGCCGAGATCGACAGCAGGACAATGATATCCCTGAACGTCAGTTTCTTTTCGATGCCAGTACTCCACAGCGGCGCTGGCCGCTCCCGATGGTAGTGATCCAATTATAGGAGGTAGCAGCCAATGTGCTCATGACAAGGCCTAAGGCCAGGCAACACTTCGGGTATAATCGCGGGCCACTACACACCTTGGCAGAGTCAGATGGGATTTCTAACGGGAAAGAAAGCGTTGATTATTGGCGTGGCGAGCAAACGCTCGATCGCCTGGGGAATCGCCACTGCCATGCATCGCGAAGGGGCCGAACTCGCGTTCACCTATCAGAACGACCGCCTGAAAGATCGCGTGGTCGATTTGGCAGCCGAATGCAATTCAACGCTGGTCCTGCCGTGCGACGTCGAGCAGGACGAGCAAATCAATGACCTCATGTCTGGCCTGGGTGAAAAATGGCAAACACTTGACGCACTGATTCACGCCGTTGCGTTTGCACCCCGCGAGCAACTCGAAGGCGACTACCTCGACGCCGTTACCCGGGACGGTTTCCGGATCGCCCATGACATCAGTTCCTACAGTTTCGCAGCCCTTGCCAAAGCGGCGCGCCCCATGCTCAGTGAAAACGCCGCTCTGCTGACCCT
This sequence comes from uncultured Granulosicoccaceae bacterium, assembly GCA_964573105.1. Taxonomy (GTDB): domain Bacteria; phylum Pseudomonadota; class Gammaproteobacteria; order Granulosicoccales; family Granulosicoccaceae; genus CAKZSB01. The sequence goes on along the minus strand of CAZNIS010000003.1, from coordinate 105,276 downwards.
GAGTTACCTGGGTGCCGTGCGCTCGATGCCAAACTACAACGTCATGGGTGTGGCCAAGGCAAGCCTCGAGGCCAACACCCGTTTTATGGCGCATGCACTGGGACCGGATGGCATTCGGGTAAACGCGATTTCAGCAGGCCCCATTCGCACGCTGGCGGCGGCCGGTATCGGTGACTTTAAAAAGCTGTTGAACTACGTGGCCGATTCATCACCGATGCGCCGCAACGTCAGCATCGAAGAAGTCGGCAATACGGCAGCGTTTCTGTGCTCAGACCTGGCCTCGGGTATCACCGGGCAGATTGTCTACGTCGACAATGGTTTCAACAACGTCGCGATGCCGCCTTCCACGGCGTAACAACAACTTCTATAAATCGGGTCAGAGCGGGAATCACTCTGACCCGGACTGCGCAGGCTAGTAAGCGCTGCCGCTTTCGTTCAGCAGAAAATCATTCTGCTCGACTTCCGCACCCGATTGCAGACCACCAACCAGCGCCGCAAATTCCGCAGAACCGGCACGAGGTGCCAGCGAAGGCGCTGGCGGTGTGGCGGGCTCTTCTTCCCCATCAGCAGTCTGCGTATCATCGTCAGCTTCCTGACTTGCGATGCCAGAGAAAATCACGATTGCGACATCACCACCCGATGTGGTGACCTGTCGAAAACTATTACCACCCTCGGCGGGCTTTGCCATCTTGAATAGTTCAGCCACCACCGCTCGATCAGCATCACTGCCCTGCCGACCGACGGCGGCGGGTTCTGTAAAGGTCGCACTGTGAGTATCGGCAAGCGCTGCGGCATCTGCGCCGTCTTTCAATTCATCGATGGATTGGCTCGCCAGCTCATCGAGTTGCTCGCGGGCGCGTTGCTGCTGTAACTGCGTGGTGACATCATCTTTCACCTCGTCCAGTGTCTTGGGCGCGGGCGGCTCGTGTTCAACCGAGCGCAAGACCACAACGTGGTTATCCCCCACCTCAACAACCTCTGAATTCTGACCTTCATTCAGTACGGCTTCAGACAGTGCGGCTGTGAGAACCTGACGATACTGCCCAACGCCATCGGTCGAGTTGCTGTCGATCCAATCGGAGGTTTTGATTTCAAGCCCAGTCTCGTCGGCTGCGGGCTCGAGCGAATCGCTGTTCTCATAGCTGGCGTTCGCGAGTTGCTCTCTGACATCGTAGAACCGCTGGTCAGCCTGCTCGCGTCGATATCGAACGTCAATCTCATCTTTGACATCCTCGAAAGACTTACCCTGCTCTTCGATGATGCTGTTCAGGCGAATGATGTGATAACCGAAGTCGGAGCGGACAGGATCGCTGACATCGCCCTCTGCCATGGCGAACACCGCCTCTTCGAAGGGTGGGACCATGACACCGCGTTCAAACGCGCCCAGTGAGCCGCCCTCAGAACCGGAACCGGGGTCGTCAGAAAATTCCCTGGCCAGATCTTCAAAACTCTCACCCGCACCGATTCGCGCCACCAGATCAAGTGCTTTGTCCCGTACCTCATCGGCTTCACTGCTGCCAGCATCACTGTCGAGTGCCAGCAAGATATGTGAGGCATCGCGCTGTTCGGCGCTGCGAAACTCCCGCCGATTTAGTTCAAAGTATTCCTGCAACTGCTCTTCAGTCACTTCGAGGTCAGCGGTGAGATGCTCAGGCCGCAACTCGAGGTATTCGATCTTTACTTTCTCGGGGTTGTTGAAGTTGGACAGGTTGTCATCGTAGTACTGCTGGATCGCTGCATCGTCGACTTCGATACTTTCTGCCGTTTGTTGCAACGGAAAGGTGATAGTTGAGAGCGTGCGTTGCTGATCACGCAATGAGGCAACCAGTTGCGCTTCGGTTTCAAGCTCGAACGCAGTGTCCACCACCGAACCCTGCAGCTGCTGCAGCAACAAATCACCGCGGTATTGAGCTTCAAACTGACCCGCGCTGATACCCTGAGATTGAAGTTGTAACTGATAGCGTTCCTTGTCAAAGGTACCGTCGACAGTGAATGCCTCTGAGGTATAGATCTCCCTTGCCAAAGCGTCGTCGCCGATCGCCATATTATTGTTGCTGGTGGTCTGGCGCAGCAACTCGCGGGTCACGACAGTGTCCATGGCCTGTTGGCCAATCATACCGGCCGCGTCGAACCCTTCAGGGATCCTTCCGCCAAACGCCTGACGCAGTTGATTGCGTTGAATCTGATAAGCGTTGTTGTATTCGGCAAGGCTGACTTTCTCACCATTTACTTTGGCGGCATAGTCGGGCCCACCACCGCCGAAATACGAATTAATACCAAAGAGCGCGAATGGTATGCAGATAATGGTGACAAGCAGATATTTCAGCCACTTTGAGTTACGAATACCATCTCTAAGATCAAGTAACATGGGTATTGAATGAATTCGGATTCGCGGAAAACAGAAGGATAACTGGAAAACTATAGCACCAGCAAAAAAAAAGGGTGCCGGAAGGCACCCTTTTTTAGCGTTGGCGGAGCGGACGGGACTCGAACCCGCGACCCCCGGCGTGACAGGCCGGTATTCTAACCAACTGAACTACCGCTCCATATTTGGTGGGTGCTGAGGGGCTCGAACCCCCGACCCTCGCCTTGTAAGGGCGATGCTCTCCCAGCTGAGCTAAGCACCCGACGTAAGCGTACTAGTTTACCGCATCCTTCAGCGCTTTGCCAGGTTTAAAACGCGGAACATTGGATGCTGCTATATCAATTTCCTTACCAGTTTGTGGGTTTCGGCCCTTTCTAGCTTCCCTTCTGCTGACAAGAAAAGTACCGAATCCAACCAGAGTGATTTGCTCGCCATTGTTCAGCTGTTCGCCGATCACATCAACCATGGCGTCGATCACTTTGGCAGCATCCGATTTGGCCAGATCGGCCTTATCCGCAATCGCATCAACAAACTCGGATTTATTCATTCAGCAGAGTCCTCGTAAAGAAGTATGAAAAACGCCGTTTCCCGAAAGCTGTGCCACGCGCGGGCGAACGCCTCGAGATTGGGTGGAATACCAGACGGGTTCTTGCCCGTCGTTATCGAGCAAGCGGTAGGTGTTGTGTTAGCCAGACCCGGCATACCCTGCCTAACCAAGGCGACGATTTTATCACAACTGGCCGTAGTCGCGACACAAGCAAAGCTTTTTATTGCGGATATAGATGACCGCAGGCGCCAGGCTTGCCCTGGCGCCCGGTAGCACAGGCCTTAGTGGCGGCGCAGACCCTCGCCACCCTTGTCGGCAGATTTTGCCTTTTTACCGGTATCGACGGTGTCGGTCGCCGGCTCTTCAAGCAGCGGTGTCGGCATTCCGACCAGTGCGATTTCAAGCACGTCATCAATCCATCGAACAGGCTTGACAACGAGGTTGTCCGTGACCTCAGCCGGGATATCAGCCAGGTCCTTTTCATTCTCTGCCGGGATGATTACGGTTTTGATGCCGCCGCGATGCGCTGCCAGCAGTTTTTCCTTGAGACCGCCGATCGGCAACACCTCACCGCGCAGCGTAATTTCGCCGGTCATGGCGACATCAGAGCGAACCGGGATCGAGGTCAACGCTGAGACCAGCGCCGTACACATACCAATGCCGGCGCTCGGGCCATCCTTCGGTGTAGCGCCCTCGGGTACGTGGATATGAATATCCTGCTTCTCGTGAAAATCCTTGCTGAGCCCGAGTGACAACGCGCGGCTGCGAACGACCGTCTGCGCGGCCTGTATCGATTCCTGCATCACTTCGCCGAGTTGTCCGGTGTAGCTGAGTTTGCCCTTACCGTTAATGACTGCGGTCTCAATCGATAGCAGCTCGCCGCCAACCTGTGTCCAGGCGAGCCCGGTGACCTGCCCAATCTTGTCCTCGTCGTCTGCCTTGCCAAAACGGTACTGCCAGACGCCCAGGTATTTGTCGAGATTGTCCGGCGTAACCGACACGCGCTCCACGTCTTTCTGCAACAGGATTTCGGTCACGATCTTCCGGCAGATCTTGGAGATTTCACGCTCCAGGTTTCGCACTCCGGCTTCGCGTGTGTAGTGGCGAATGATGTGACGGATGGCGTCATCCGATATTTCCATCTCACCAGGTTTAAGACCGTTGTCCTCTACTTTTCTGGGCACCAGATAGTTGACCGCGATCTTGAGCTTTTCGGTTTCGGTGTAACCCGGAATCCGAATCACTTCCATCCGATCGAGCAGTGGCGCCGGAATATTCATGCTGTTGGCGGTGGCGACAAACATGACATCCGACAGGTCGTATTCGACTTCCAGATAGTGATCGGCAAAGGTGTGGTTCTGCTCGGGGTCGAGCACTTCCAGCAATGCCGATGATGGGTCGCCACGAAAGTCAGTCGACATCTTGTCAATCTCGTCGAGCAACATCAGCGGATTGCGCGACTCGGCCTTGGTGATATTTTGCAGAATCTTGCCTGGCATCGAGCCTATGTAGGTGCGCCGGTGCCCGCGTATTTCGGCCTCATCGCGCACACCACCCAGCGCCATACGACTGAATTTGCGCCCGGTTGCCCTGGCGATTGACTTACCCAGCGATGTCTTGCCCACTCCAGGCGGCCCTACCAGACACAAAATGGGCCCTTTGGATTTCTTGACCCGCTTTTGCACGGCGAGGTATTCGAGAATGCGCTCTTTGACCTTTTCCAGGCCGTAGTGATCTTCTTCGAGAATCGCCTCCGCACCACTCAGATCAGACTTCAGTCGAGTGCGTTTTTTCCAGGGCAGATTCACCAGTGTCTCGATGTAGTTGCGAACAACCGTCGCCTCTGCCGACATCGGAGACATCATCTTTAATTTCTGGAGCTCAGACGTCGCTTTGGTGTGGGCCTCTTTACTGAGCCCAACGGTCTCGATCTTTTCACTCAGATCGTCCACTTCGTTTGGTACATCGTCCATTTCGCCAAGCTCTTTCTGAATGGCTTTCATCTGCTCATTCAGATAGTACTCGCGTTGGCTCTTCTCCATCTGCTGTTTGACTCTGCCACGGATTCGCTTCTCGACTTGCAGCATGTCGAGTTCGGACTCCATCAGCGCCATCAGATATTCGAGACGCTCAACGCTGGACTCCATCTCCAGAATCTTTTGCTTTTCGTCGATTTTCAGTGCCAGATGAGCCGCCACCGTATCGGCGAGCCGCGAAGGATCATCGATACCCGCGAGTGACGCGAGTATTTCCGGTGCAATCTTTTTGTTGAGCTTTACGTATTGCTCGAAGAGTCCGGTGACTGAACGTGTCAGGACTTCCACTTCCTTCTCGTTCAAATCCTCGCCGCCGCCGGCCTCGATGGCGTCGGCTGCGAAGTATCCCTCGTCAGTTTTGTGAATCGACGAGATCCGCGCACGCACACTGCCTTCAACCAGAACCTTGATCGTCCCGTCGGGCAGCTTGAGCAGCTGCAGGATATCTGCAAGCGTGCCGAATTCGTTGATATCCCCTATATCGGGTTCATCCACGTCGGCTCGCTTCTGCGCCGCCAGCAATATCTGCTTGTCTCGACCCATCGCTTCGTCCAGCGCGAGTATCGACTTTTCCCGACCAACAAACAGCGGGATGACCATGTGCGGATAAACCACGACATCACGCAGTGGTAAGAGCGGGAGTCCGATGAGAGAGGGATCGGTGGGGGTATCAGTCGTATCAGGCTTGTCGGCCATGCTGCCTCGCGGGTGCTAGCAATGTACGCACGGGTTGTGAGCACACCTAGAGTTTAAGGCCAGCCATGGAATTTACAAGCAACGACGCAATGGACAGCGCTGCCAGACAATCGCCACTGGCAAATGCCTTAAGACAGCCTCAATCTGCACATTTTGCCAGCCGGATGAATCGCAACCGGGTATCGATGCCGAGGGAGCTGATTGAGTCTAAAGGCGCTGGCAAAAAAAACGCCGCATAAAGCGGCGTTTTTGTAAAACACACATCAGCTGGACGCAGCTACTCGTCGGAGGCGGCCTTCTTGAAACCCTTCTGCTCACCTTCCATGCTGGGTTCGTTGCTTGCCAGCAACAGCAGCGGCTTGGTCTCGCCTCGAACCACCGCACCATCGACAACAACCTTCTTCACGTCTTCAAGGTGTGGCAGGTCGTACATGGTATCGAGCAGCACGTTCTCTAATATGGTGCGCAGGCCTCGGGCGCCAGTCTTGCGTTCGGTTGCCTTCTCAGCCACGGCGTATAGCGCATCTTCACGGAATTCGATCTCGACGTCTTCCATGCTGAGCAGCTTCTGGTACTGCTTGGTGATGGCGTTGCGTGGCTCGGTGAGAATGCGCACGAGCGCGTCTTCGTCGAGTTCTTTGAGTGTGGCAATGACTGGCAAGCGGCCGACGAATTCAGGGATCAGCCCGTACTTGATCAGATCCTCAGCTTCAACCGTTTCCAGCAACTCGCCAAGCTTGGCAGTCTCGTCCTTGGTTTTCACTTCCGCCGCGAAACCGATACCACCCTTGTCAGAGCGATCACGGATGATTTTGTCGAGGCCAGCAAAAGCACCACCGACAATGAACAGGATATTGCGGGTGTCCACTTGCAGGAATTCCTGCTGCGGATGTTTGCGTCCACCCTGCGGAGGCACCGATGCCACTGTGCCCTCGATGAGTTTCAGCAGCGCCTGCTGCACACCCTCGCCGGAGACATCGCGGGTAATTGACGGGTTATCGGCTTTGCGAGAGATCTTGTCGATCTCGTCAATGTAGACGATGCCGGTCTGCGCCTTTTCAACGTCGTAGTCGCACTTTTGCAGCAGCTTTTGAATAATGTTCTCGACGTCTTCGCCAACATAACCAGCCTCGGTCAGCGTAGTCGCGTCTGCCATGGTGAACGGCACGTTGAGCAACCGAGCCAGCGTTTCCGCCAACAGCGTCTTGCCCGATCCGGTGGGGCCGATGAGCAGAATGTTGCTCTTTGCAAGCTCTACGTCGTCCTTGGATGTGCTCTGATACTCCAGACGCTTGTAGTGGTTGTACACGGCAACCGCCAGAATCTTCTTCGCTGAATCCTGACCGATGACGTAGGAGTCCAGGGTGTCGCGGATATCCTGAGGTTTCAGCAGCTCGTTGGTGGCTGACGCCGCCTTTTCCTGCATCTCTTCGGTGATGATGTCGTTACACAGATCAACGCATTCATCACAAATAAACACCGAAGGGCCCGCAATCAGTTTGCGAACTTCGTGCTGGCTCTTGCCACAGAATGAGCAGTACAACAGCTTGCTGTCGTCTTGATTCTTGTTTTCGCCGTCACTCATCGATCATCACAATCCAGTTCACGCAAGGATTACCTTGCCGGTTTTTGGTATATTTTGCAAGCTGACCGACCTTGTGAGCGCATATCACATTGCGTTACTACTAATCACTTCCCGTCCACTCGATCAATCGTCGCTAAGCGAGCAAGAATACCTCAACCACCGGTTACCTGTCCGGCTTCCTTGTCACGGTTTTCGACAACGCGATCGATCAGCCCATACTCTACTGACTGCTGCGCGGTCATGAAGTTGTCTCGATCGGTGTCACGCTTCACATCTTCCAGCGCACGTCCGGTGTGATCGGCGAGAACCTGGTTCAATCGCTCGCGAATCGACAGGATCTCTTGTGCGTGGATTTCGATATCGGTGGCCTGCCCCTGGAACCCGCCCAGTGGCTGATGAATCATCATGCGGCTGTGTGGCAGTGCATAGCGTTTACCCTTTGCACCACCCGCCAGCAGTACCGCCCCCATGCTGGCTGCCTGCCCGACGCACAGTGTACTGACGTCAGGTTTGACAAACTGCATGGTGTCGTAGATCGACATTCCAGCGGTTACCGATCCGCCCGGGCTGTTGATATACAGCGAGATATCCTTGTCGGGGTTTTCTGACTCCAGGTAGAGCAGCTGTGCCACGACCACGTTGGCCATGAAATCTTCCACCTGACCGACCAGGAAAACCACGCGTTCCTTGAGCATTCTGGAATAGATGTCGTAACGCATCGAGCCACGCGGGGTGACCTCTTCCACAGTGGGCACATAGCCTGTGGCCTGCGGCGGCATTGCAAACATATCCAGCGGACGATTGGTCATTCTACGCGGTTCTCCACCAGCCCGAAGGCTAGCTATCTGCTTGATTGTTCTCGGGATTCATGACTTCCTTGAAAGTCATGGTCCGATCTTTGACGGACGCCTGTTCCTGCACCCATTCTGCGACGAGTTGCTCCAGCACCAGGCCTTCGACGTTCTGCATGTACTCTTGATTACTGTAGTAGTAGTCAATCACCTGCTGTGGGCTCTCGTACGAAGAGGCCACAGATTCGATCTTCTGCCGCACCCGATCGGGATCCGGCTTGATTTCATGCTTCTTGATTATCTCAGCAATAAGCAAACCCAGTTTGACGCGCCGGGTAGCATCCTGTTCGAACATTTCGAGACCCATGTCCATCTGCTGGCCTCCATTGCTCTGCATTTGCTCCTGTAACTGCTGACGCATGCGTCCGGATTCCTCCGTGACCATCGCCTTGGGCACGTCAAATTCGTTCTTGTCCAGCAACAGCTCCATGACCGCCTGCTTGTTCATCGATTCCAGTGCCTGCTCAAGCTCGCGATCCATGTTTTTCTGGATATCGGCACGCAACGCGTCCACTCCACCCTCGGTTACACCGAAGGCCTTGGCAAACTCATCGTCCACCACGGGTAATTCGGGCTTTTTGACGGCTTTGACGACGATATCGAAGGTCGCTTCCTTGCCCGCCAGCTCAGTAGCGCGGTAGTCGTCCGGGAAATTGACGGTGATGACTTTCTCATCACCGCTGGACGATCCCAGCAGCTGATCTTCGAATCCGGGAATCATCGCCCCGCTGCCAAGTTCCAGCGGCGCGTCTTCGGCGCTGCCGCCGGCGAATTCTTCGCCGTCGATCTTGCCGACAAAATCCATCGTCACCTGATCGCCGCTCTCGGCCGCGCGATCCACATCAGTCCACTCAGTGCGCTGCTTGCGCAGCGTCTCGATCATGGTATCGACGTCTTCGCTGCCGACTGCCGCACTGGTATTGATCAATTCACTGCCGGTCAGGTCGGCGATCTCGACTTCGGGTATCACCTCGAAGGTGGCTCGATACTCAAAGTCGCTGCCATCGGCTTCGGGCTCGGCTGCAACCGGCTCGATTTCCGGTGCGCCAGCGGGACGGTAGTTTTCCTGCGAAAGCGCTTGCTGGTAACTTTCGTTGATAACTTCGCCTAGAACCTCCTGACGCACGTGCCCGCCAAACCGCTTGCGCACTACCGCCATTGGAACCTTGCCCGGACGAAAGCCATTGAGCCGGGCAGTTTTTGCCAGCTCCTGCAGCTTGCCTTTGACCGCGTCATCGATTCTGGAGGCCGGAACCTGGATCTTGATCTTTCTTTCCAGGCCGTTTGCCGACTCTTCCACAACTTGCATGATCACCTCGATCGGCCGCTCCGCGGCGTCAGTTACGTAGGATGAGAACGCGCCAGAAGATCCGACGCTTGGATGCAGACACGAAAGCGCCTGCTGTGTTGGTGCGAGAGGGGAGACTCGAACTCCCACGGGTTTCCCCACTGGAACCTAAATCCAGCGCGTCTACCAATTCCGCCACACTCGCGAATATTCGGGTAGCTGTATTCCGCCACTCAACGGTGAGCCGATAACGAAGCCGGTCCGAGGAGTTGAACAAGCAGACACCGACAAGCACCGGGAGAGAGTGGCCAGAAAAAGTGGGGTGGACGATGGGATTTGAACCCACGACCACAGGAATCACAATCCTGCGCTCTACCAACTGAGCTACGCCCACCACTGATAATGGCACGCCCGGCAGGATTCGAACCTGCTACCCTCGGCTTAGAAGGCCGATGCTCTATCCAAATGAGCTACGGGCGCATTATTCGCCGTCAACCGGGGTTTCGTGAACGAATCGTTGAGACTTGGTCGGGGCAGCAGGATTCGAACCTGCGACCCTCTGCTCCCAAAGCAGATGCGCTACCAGGCTGCGCTATGCCCCGAACGTGTTGTACCGCTTCCGCGAGGCCGCGAGTCTACGCGCCCTGCGGTACTGCGTCAACGACTCTGGCAGAACAATCTGTCCGCGCGAGCCTCGATTCAATCCTGCTCCTCTATCCATGTCATTTGAATTGCCTCGAGAATCTTCTCGTTTGATCGCTCCGGATCGTCGGAAAACCCCTCCAATTCAACCACCCAGCGATGTAAATCTGTAAATCGAACATACTGGGGATTGACGTCAGAATGTTTCTCAGCCAGTTCTATAGCTATATCCTGTACATCTGTCCACATTAGCTGCATTAATTTACCCTCTGGTCAGACCGGTCAGTGATGTTCTGACACCATGTTGATGGTGTACCGCGGTATTTCGATCACCAGATCCTCATCTTCGACAATCGCCTGACAGCTCAGGCGCGAATCCGGGTCGACGCCCCAGGCCTTGTCGAGAAAATCCTCTTCCAGATCCGTGGCGTCATCCAGCGAATCCAGCCCTTCGCGAACGTGCACATGACAAGTAGTACAGGCACAGGATTTCTCGCAGGCGTGTTCGATATGGATATGCACAGACAGCAGCGCATCGCATATTGACGTGCCGCTGCTGACTTCGAATTCCATACCTTGCGGGCAGAGTTCTTCGTGCGGTGTGACGGTTACTTTGGGCATTAGGTTGCCTGATCCTGAAGTGGTTGATATTCATCGAGCGTCTTTCCGCGCATGGCCTCGGTGACTGAGGCATTCATGCGCCTGGCCACATAGCCCTCACTGGCGCGCTCCAGTGCCTTGATCGCTTGCTTGATCGATTCGGTATCGTCATTGTCACGGCTACTGGCAAGCGCGCTGCGGGCAGCGTCAATCTGTTCGCGCTCATCGACGGCAAGGAATTGATCGCCATCGCGCGCTATTGCAGCATCGAGCGCTTCGATCGCACGATCCGCCTCGACGCGCTGTTCGCTGAGCATTCGTGCGGCTACGTCGACCTCGGCGTTCTCCAGCGAATCGACCAGCATTTGCTCGATCTCCGACTCGGACAGACCATATGACGGTTTGATATGCACCTCGGCGGCAACGCCGCTGGTCTGCTCATTCGCCGAAACCGTCAACAGCCCATCAGCGTCAATTTGAAATTTCACCAGGATCCGCGCCTGCCCCGCCACCATCGGCGGAATACCGCGCAATTCGAAGCGTCCAAGAGAGCGGCAATCAGCCACCAGATCGCGCTCGCCCTGCACCACGTGCAGCGACATCGCGCTTTGTCCGTCTTTATAGGTGGTGAATTCCTGTGCCCGGGTCACCGGTATCGTGGTGTTTCGAGGGACGATTTGCTCGGCGAGACCGCCCATCGTCTCAAGCCCCAGCGACAGTGGAACCACGTCCAGCAACAGCATGTCGCTGTCCGGTTTATTGCCGGCAAGCACATCAGCTTGCAATGCGGCGCCGATGGCCACGACCTGATCGGGATCAATATCGGTCAGTACGTCACGTTTGAAGAACTGACTCACCGCCTGGCGCACAGCCGGTACACGGGTCGAGCCACCCACCATCACCACGGCGTCAATGCCGTCCGCACGCAGCCCGGCGTCTCGCAGCGCCTTGCGACAGGCTTTTAAAGTGCGAGCAATCAACGGCTCGATCAGCTGATCAAACTGCGCGCGATCGAGCTGGGCTTGCCAGGACTGACCGTTGGCAGAGACCTCGGCGCTTGCCGATTCGGCATCAGTGAGTTCGTGTTTGAGCTTTCTCGCCAATTGCATCAGCGCGCGACGCGCGCCTGCATCAGCAGTATCGGTTGCGGCATTTGAGACCATCCAGTCAACCACCGCATGGTCCATATCATCTCCGCCCAGCGCCGTATCGCCTGCGGTGGACAAGACCTCAAACACGCCTTTGTTGAGTTTGAGGATAGAAATATCAAAGGTGCCGCCGCCCAGATCGTAAACCGCGATCGTCGACTCGCTCTCGGTCTGGTCGAGACCATAGGCGATCGCTGCAGCGGTGGGCTCGTTGACGAGGCGATAGACATTTAATCCGGCGAATCTGGCGGCATCGCGCGTGGCCTGCCGCTGGGTATCATCAAAATACGCCGGCACTGTGATCACAACGCCCGCCAACTCGCCACCCAGGCTTGCTTCTGCGCGCTCGCGCAGTGCGGTCAGGATTTCAGCCGATACCTCAATCGCGGTTTTCGGGCCGGCCGCGGTGGAAATGCGCGGCACGGTGTCGTCGCCAATCTCAAGTTTGATCTGATCGCCGTGCGCCGACGCGCCAATCTCTTCTGCACTGCGGCCGATCAACCGTTTGACCGACGCCAGCGTGTTGTAAGGATCGTCAACAGCGAGCGCCATCGCATCATGGCCAATCGCACTGACACCCGCGGCACTGTAGTGGACCACCGATGGCAGGATCGCCCGCCCCTGCCCGTCCGGCAGGACACTTGCCTGTCCGCTTCGCACCGTCGCAACCAGCGAATTGGTGGTGCCAAGATCAATCCCCGCGGCATAGCGGTGCTGGTGCGGCGCAGTGGACTGCCCCGGTTCGGAAATTTGCAATAACGCCATGTCTGCCGGTTCTTATCTAGAGTTTGTCGTCGAGGCGCGCTTCGATCGATTGCGCTTCGCGCTCGAGCTTATCCATGAACTGCCATTTGCGCACCGCGGTGCGCGCCGCGTCGAGATCACCCGACTGCAGGCAATGCCGGGTCTCGCTCTGCAATTCTGTCTGTCGGTCGCGAAGCTGGTCACGCACCGTCTCCAACTGATCGTAGGGGTCGGTGGCTTCTTCGATCTCCTCCAGTTCCTCTCGCAGCTCAAGCTGCTCCATCAAAAAATCGGGAGGCATGGACGAATCGGTTTCGTTGTCGGTGTCGACACCGCGAAGCTTCAGGCAATAGGCCGCCCGTTTCAGCGGGTTGGCAAGCACCTGCTGCGCCTCGTTGACGTAAGAGGTGATCTGCACAGCCAAACGCTTTTCGGTGGCAGAGCCTGACGCGAAACGATCGGGATGATATTGGCGCTGCAACTTCATGAAACCGTCGCGCAGTGCGTCGGCGTCGATGTCGACATCAGGTGTCAGCCCGAACAGCTCGAAATAGTCCGCAGAAAAACTGAACCCGTCAGTACTCACTGATCGCTCACCGTATATCCGACGACACGCTGGGGATGGTCAGACGTTGAAACTCTCGCCGCAACCGCACTCGTCCTTGACGTTCGGGTTGTTGAATTTAAACCCCTCATTCAAGCCCTCCTTGCCAAAGTCGAGCTCGGTGCCGTCGAGATAGACGAGACTTTTTCGATCGATGATGACCTTGACGTCGTTGTCTTCGAACACGACGTCACCCTCGCCAACCTCATCGGCAAATTCCAGCACGTACGCCATGCCGGAACAGCCTGTGGTTCGCACAGCCAGGCGCAGACCAATGCCCTTGCCACGGTTTTCGATAAAATTTCTGACGCGGCTTGCCGCCGCGTCAGTGAGTGTTATCGGCATGATGGCTTAAGCAGCAGTGTCCGCTGTTTCTCCACGCTTCTCGCGCAGATCAGTGATGGCAGCGGCAATGGCGTCTTCGGCCAGCACGGAGCAGTGAATCTTCACCGGTGGCAGGGCCAGCTCTTCGGCGATGTCCATGTTTTTGATCGCAGCCGCCTCTTCCAGCGTTTTGCCTTTAACCCACTCGGTCACGAGCGAAGAAGACGCAATGGCTGAACCGCAGCCGTAGGTCTTGAACTTGGCGTCTTCGATGACTCCGGCGTCGTCGACTTTAATTTGCAGACGCATGACATCACCACACGCCGGCGCGCCGACCATGCCAGTACCTACGTTTTTGTCTTTCGCGTCCATCTTGCCGACGTTGCGCGGGTTTTCGTAATGATCGATTACTTTGTCGCTGTATGCCATTTCAGATTCCTCTGGTGTACTGATTCAAGTTGACTAGTGTGCAGCCCACTGGACGCTGTCGAGATCGACGCCGTCCTGGAACATATCCCAAAGTGGTGAAAGATCGCGCAGCTTTTCAACCGCCTTGCGCACTTCGGCGATGGTGAAATCTACCTCTTCCTCGGTGCTGAACCGGCCCAGGGTAAAACGCAGTGAGCTGTGAGCCAACTCGTCATTGCGCCCCAGAGCCCGCAACACGTATGACGGTTCCAGACTGGCGCTGGTACAGGCCGAGCCGCTGGATACCGCGATATCTTTCAATGACATCATCAGGCTCTCGCCCTCGACGAAATTGAAGCTGATGTTCAGATTGCCGGGAATGCGCTGTTCCAGGTCACCGTTCAGGTAGACCTCTTCCATGTCATTCAAGCCATTCCAGAGCCGATCGCGCAGCGCCTCGATCTTCTTGTTTTCTGCTTCCATCTCTTCGTGTGCGATGCGAAAAGCTTCACCCATGCCGACGATCTGGTGCGTTGCCAGCGTGCCGGAACGCATGCCGCGCTCGTGCCCGCCGCCATGAATTTGCGCCTCAATGCGCACCCGCGGCTTGCGACGCACATAGAGTGCACCGATGCCCTTGGGCCCGTATACCTTGTGCGCACACAGAGACAGCATATCGATGTTCATCGCATCGACATCAATCGCCACCTTGCCCGGGCTTTGCGCCGCATCGACGTGGAACAGAATCTTCTTCGAGCGAGTCAGCGCACCGATGGCCGCGATATCCTGAATCACACCAATCTCGTTGTTGACATGCATCACCGACACCAGCGTGGTGTCATCGCGCATCTCTGCTTCAAGCTTGGCAAGATCCAGCAGCCCGTTCGGCTCCGGATCCATGTAGGTAACCTCAAAACCCTCTCGCTCGAGCTGGCGACAAGTATCCAGTACCGCCTTGTGCTCGGTCTTGACGGTGATGATGTGCTTGCCCTTGCGCTGGTTAAACTGCGCCGCACCCTTGATGGCCAGGTTGTCCGACTCAGTGGCACCCGAGGTCCAAACGATCTCTCTGGGGTCTGCGCCGATCAGTGTTGCAACGTTCTTGCGCGCGGTTTCGACGGCATCTTCTGCCTTCCAGCCGAACACGTGCGAGCGAGAGGCCGGGTTGCCAAAGTTGCCCTGCAAGGTCAGGCAGTCATGCATGGCTTTGGCCACGCGCTCATCCACCGGGGTGGTGGCCGAATAGTCGAGATAAACCGGAATATTTAGATTTGCCACGTTAAATTCTCATCCGAAAAAATTAGTCAGCGTGCGGTGCGCTGCGGTTGTGCCGGGTGCTGCGACGGCTGTCCTGCAGCGTGATCGCCGTATCCCGCCTGGCGGAAATTTCCCTGATGGGCGCCCGATTGATCAGGTCGTCCAGTGAAATACCCTTCAGGAAGGATTCAATCTGCAGACTCAGCCCTTCCCATAAGTCGTGTGTCAGACAGCGGCCGTGCTGATGACAGTTCTTCTGGCCACCGCACTGCGTTGCGTCGACCGATTCATTGACAGCGGCAACGATGTCGGCCACGGCAACCTCATCCAGTGGCCTGGCAATGTGGTACCCGCCGCCCGGACCACGCGTACTGCCGACAAGCTCGTGCTTGCGCAGTCGCGAGAAAAGCTGTTCAAGGTAAGACAGCGAGATTTCCTGCCGGCGGCTGATATCCGCCAGCGAAACCGGGCCACTGTCCGTGTGCAACGCCAGATCGAGCATCGCAGTCACAGCGTACCTTCCGCGCGTAGTCAGCTTCATCTGTTACTCCGTCTCAACTGCCGCCAGTCTACATAACCTACGAAAACAGTCAAGTATTCTATTGGTGTCCTGCCGACCATCTATTCGCCGTCCGCACCCGCCGCGACGGGCGCTCGTTTGCCAGTGCTGGCCGTCGCCTCGCGACAGTCGTCCAGCCAGTCGATCTCCAGCGGCTTGACGCTGTCAACGTGCTCGCCCAGGCGACGCAAAATGCAAGTCATCTCGTCCAGCCGTTTATCGGTGGTGTGGATATGATCCAGCATCGAGTTGATCGCCTCGACGACCGGATCGGGCATGTCATCCGTCACCCCGTACGCATCGAAGCCAATCTTCGCCGCGGTCTCGCGCCTTAGCGCGCTTTGCGGCGATTCCTTGCGCTCGACCTGTCGCGCCGGGATACCCACGACCGTCGCACCGGCACTCACATCTTTAAGCACCACCGCATTCGAACCCACGCGCGCACCGTCGGCGACCGTCAGTGGGCCGAGAATTTTCGCCCCGGCGCCCACTACCACGTTGTTGCCAAGCGTCGGATGACGCTTGCCCTTGTTCCAGGTCGTGCCACCCAGCGTCACACCGTGATAGAGCGTCACGTCATCGCCGACTTCAGCCGTCTCTCCGATCACCACACCGGTGCCATGGTCGATAAAAAACCGCCGACCGATGGTTGCCCCCGGGTGGATCTCAATGCCGGTAAACCAGCGACTCACATAGGAGATCGTGCGCGCCAGCCATTTGAGACCACGCAGCCACAGCCAGTGGCTCAGCCGATGCGCCAGCAGCGCATGGGTGCCCGGGTACGTGGTCAGGATCTCGAAAACGTTTCTCGATGCCGGATCCCGATCGAACACGCAGGTTACGTCTTCTTTGATGCGATCGAACATGTTTATTTCCGACTCATTTGGTGGGTTATATAGGGACGGTTCGCGCAATTCAAACTGCACATCACAATTTATTTGTCGCGCGTTCCCGGGGAAACGACTCGCTCGATTGAAGACAGAAAACCGCGCAACAATTGCAGCTCGCTGACTCTGGGTTCGGCGCGCGCAAACAGTCGCCGAACGCGAGGCAACAACAACCGGGGTTCGCTCGGATCGAAAAAGCCTGTCTTCGTCATCACCGCTTGCAGATGCTCGTGAAATCGCTCCAGATCCTGTTGCGGCGCTGGCTCGTCCCGCACGTCAGCAGCATCGACACGCACATCCCCGTGTGCACTGGCACATCGCAATTCGTAGGCAACGACCTGCACCGCAGCGGCCAGATTCAACGAGCTGAAAGTATCGGAGCTGGGTATGGTGAGCTGAGCCGAGCACAACGCGAGCTCTTCATTCGTCAACCCGGAGCGCTCGCGCCCAAAGACAATGCCGATCTGTTGCGATGTGGGCAGCGCCACACAGCGCTCGGCCGTCTGGCGCAGCGACTCAACCGGCCAGCTGAGGGTGCGCTCACGCGCGGAGGTGCCAAACACTGTCGAGCACTCGGCGATTGCCGATTGCAGATCCTCATGTGTCGTTGCGCCATCGAGCACATCGTTCGCGCCAGACGCACGCGCATAGCATTCATAGGTGTTAAAGCGACACGGCTTGACCAGTGACAGACGGCCAAATCCCATGGTTTTAATCGCGCGCGCCGCAGCACCAATATTGCCAGCATGCGAAGGCTCCACCAGGACAAATCTGACGCGGTCTTCAAACGAATGTTGCAAACAAGCTCCGTGTCCCGATTGCGATCGGGTGACGTGTTGGATAATGGGGATAGCGCCAAAATCGGCTGTCCCGGTTCTGCTATTCTACCCGCCCCCGTTTACTCTTGGCAGCCTTCACTTTCATGCACCCGATGCTCAACATCGCGATCCGCGCTGCGCGCGCCGGTGGTCGCGTACTCACACAGTATATGGATCGGGTAGATTCCTTGCAGACCACCGAGAAAGCGCGCAACGATTTCGTCACCGAGGTCGACCGTCGCTCGGAGGCCGAAATTGTCAATGTGCTGCGACGCGCCTATCCCGATCACGCCATTCTCGGTGAGGAAGGCGGCCAGAGCGGCGAAGACAACGCGCCGTTTAAATGGTTTGTCGATCCACTGGACGGCACCACCAACTACCTGCACGGTTATCCCGCCTACTGCGTGTCGATTGCCGTCGCCCAGCACAACCGTCTCGAACAAGCGGTCGTCTACAACCCGTTTACCCAGGAACTATTCACAGCCAGCCGCGGCGCCGGCGCCACACTGGACGAAAAGCGTATTCGGGTAAGCAAGTGCAACGCGGTCGCCGATGCCTTGCTCGGTACCGGCTTTAACAACAACGGCACGCTCGGCCAGTCAGGCTATCTGCGCACCTTCAGAGAATTCAACAGCACGGCGCGCAACCTGCGCCGTCAGGGGGCGGCTGCGCTGGACCTGGCCTACGTGGCGGCCGGCCGGCTGGACGGGTTCTGGGAGTTCGGCCTGCAACCGTGGGACACAGCGGCCGGGGCACTGCTGGTTCGCGAGGCGGGCGGCCTGGTCGGCACCATGAGCGGCGGCGATGACTGGCTTGAGAGCGGCAATATTGTCGCCGCCTCACCCCGGGTCTACGACTCGATGCTGCGTACTTTCTCGCGGCTTAAAGCAACTGGCCAGCCGAGAGCTGCCGATGCAACGGCGCAGGACAACGCATCGTCGGCAGGTTAGCAGCCGCCCCGCGCAACGCTACGGAATATCCTCGAGCTCATCACCCTCTTTCTCCACCGGCATCAGGTCTTCACGGGTAATGCCAAGCGCCAGAATCGAAGAGCTCGCCACGTAAATTGATGAGTAGGTACCGACGATCACACCGACGATCAGGGCGGTAGAAAAGCCGCGAATCGCCTCACCGCCCAGTAAAAAGAGCGCCAGCAGTACCAGCAATGTGGTCAGCGAGGTAATCACAGTTCGCGAGAGCGTCTGGTTGATCGAGACATTCATGACCATCTCAGGCGTCGCTTTGCGGATCTTGCGGAAGTTCTCGCGAATTCGATCAAACACAACGATCGTATCGTTAAGCGAATAACCGATCACCGCGAGTATCGCCGCCAGCACCGTCAGATCGAACTCAAGCTGAGTGATCGCGAACACGCCAAGCGTAATCACCACATCGTGCACCAGCGCCGCGACCGCCCCCACCGAAAACTTCTTCTCGAACCGCAACCAGATATAGACAACAATAAACGCGAGCGCTATCAAAACCGACAACCCGCCCTGCTCGCGCAACTCTTCACCCACTGCCGGACCAACAAAATCCACCCGGCGCATTTCGACCGCGCCCTGACCGGCATCTTCCAGCAGGCGCAGAATATTGGTACTGATCGACGCGCTGGTCAGATCCTCACGCGGCGCGATGCGCACCATCACTTCGCTGGCACTGCCAAAGTGCTGCACGATCGCATCGTCAAACCCGCCGCCAGCCAGGCTATCGCGTATCGCTGGCAACTCGGCTGCCGATTCAAAGCCGGCCTCAACCACGTAGCCGCCGGTAAAGTCGATGCCAAAACTCAGCCCGCGAATCACCAGCGCCGCGATCGAGATCAGGATCAGGGCGGCCGACAGAATCATTGCCGGCTTGCGCAGACCTACTATGTCAAAGCGGGCATTAATCGCACGCTGCTTCTCCGAGACCGACTCGCCGTCCTGCTTTTTCTTTGCCATGCGCGTGAGCCCCTAGATCGGCAGTGACTGCAGGCGTCGACCGCCATACAGAAGATTAACCACGGCCCGCGTTCCAACAATGGCTGTGAACATGGAGGTAACGATGCCGATCGACAGCGTGATCGCAAAGCCCTTGATCGGTCCGGTACCAAAGACAAACAGCACAACCGCGGCAATTAATGTGGTGATGTTCGCATCGGCAATGGTGACAAAGGCTTTCTCGTAGCCCGAGTCGATCGCCGCCTGAACACTGTTGCCATTGCGAAGCTCCTCCTTGATCCGTTCAAAGATCAGCACATTGGCATCCACCGCCATCCCCACCGTTAACACGATACCGGCGATCCCCGGCAAGGTCAGCGTCGCCTGTAAGGATGACAGCACTGCGACGATCAACGCCAGATTGACCACCAGCGCCACATCGGCGATCAGACCGAACACCTTGTAGTACAGCGCCATGAAGATCAGAACCAGCGTCATACCGATCAGCACCGACTTCATGCCGGCTTCAATGTTGTCACGTCCCAGACTCGGACCGATGGTACGCTCCTCGACGATCTCGATCGGTGCCTTCAGCGCACCGGCACGCAGCAACAGCGCGAGTGTTCTGGCCTCTTCTGTATCGAGGCCGGTAGTCTGAAAGCGATGGCTCAATACGTCGCGAATGGTGGCCATGTTGATGACCTCTTCAACGCGCTCTTTGGTGCGCACGATCTCGCCATTGTCATCGCGCGTGGTGGTGACCTGATTTTCAATAAATACCACCGCCATCAGGTTACCGATATTTTCAGAACTGACTTCCTGCATCCGCCGCGCGCCAGGACCATCGAGATTGATAAACACCGCCGGCGATCCGCTCTGCGTGTCGATACCTGACGACGCGCCCTTAATCTGATCGCCAGTCACAATCACCCGGCGCTGCAGCAATACCGGGCCACCGTCCTCGCGGTTGCGATACATTTTTGCATTGGGCGGAATCCGCCCGGTCTCCTCGGCGGTAAACCAGTCAGCCGCGGTGCCGTGGACCATTCGGTACTCAAGCGTTGCGGTGGCGCCAAGGATCTCTTTGGCCTGCGTGGTGTCCTGAACACCAGGCAACTGGACAACTATCCGCTCGCGACCCTGCTGCTGAATGATGGGCTCAGATACACCCAGTTCGTTCACCCGGTTTCGCAGCGTGACCAGATTTTGCTGCAGCGCTGAACGCCGCTCCTCTTCGAGCGCCTCTTCAGACAGCGACGCGAGAATAAAGAAAGACTCATCTTCTTCATACGGCTCGAGCTCAAGCTCAGGGAACTGGGACCCCAACGCCGCCACTGCGCGATCACGCAATTGCGTTTCAGAGAATCTCACCGCGACACCGCCATCCACCTGCTTGGCGCCTCGATATCGAATATCCTGGCCGCGCAGGTAGTTGCGAAAACTGTCGATATAACCCTCTTCTGTTTGCTGCAGCGCGGTGTCCATGTCGATTTCCATCAGGAAATGCACGCCGCCCCGCAAATCGAGCCCGAGGTACATCGGCTTGGCAATATCGCGCAACCACTCCGGCGTGGCGGGCACCAGGTTCAGCGCAATGGTGTTGTCGACGAACGCTTCAGCCATCAAATCGCGTCCGATCAGCTGATCTTCCTCGTTGGCGAATCGGACCGTCAGCCGATTGTCCTCGACGTCTGCCGATTTCACCTCGATATTGTTGGTCTCGAGGAGTTTCAGCGCATCGTCTCTCAGGCCGATCGAGATATCGCCCCGCCGTGGCGACACCTGCACCGCCGGATCATTGCCATAGAGGTTTGGCAACGCGAACAGCGCACCGGCGACAATCACCACTATCAGCAGTGCGTACTTCCAGAGAGGGTATTTGTTGATCATCCAACCGAATCGCTACGGAACGTGAGGAGTGTAGACAGGAATGCCCGATTAGCCAGCGGCGCACCGAGTGCGCGCCGCCAGTGAAACCGCGGTGGTCCTGATTGCAACATGGGACCACCGGGCGACTTTCAAAGCACAGCCGACGCCAGATTAGACGTTTTTAAGAGTACCTTTTGGCAACAGGGCTGCTACCGCGTGCTGCTGCACGGTTACTTCAACATTGTCGGCGATATTCACGCGGACGAAACCGTCGGCTACTTTGGTGATGGTGCCACCCAGGCCGCCGTTGGTGACAACCTCATCGCCCTTTTTTAGCGCCTCGACCATGTTCTTGTGTTCCTTGACGCGCTTTTGCTGAGGGCGAATCATCAGAAAGTAGAACACTGCCAGCAAGATGAATGGCAGAGCCAAACTGAAAATCGACCCTTGCCCGCCAGCTGCCTGTGCGTGGGCCGGGGAGATGAAAAAATCCAACATGTCTGGACGCTCCTGATTGGTTCGAAGGTAACCGCGGGATTATGCCACAAACCCTAGTCCGAAATACCCGCTTCCATTCCCTGCAGAAACGATTCGGCGAACGATTCGAATCGCCCTTCGTCGATGGCAGTTCGGACATCTTCCATCATCTTCAGATAGAAGCGCACATTGTGGATCGTGCAAAGCCGCGCCCCGAGGATCTCGCCGCACTTGCTCAGGTGATGCAGGTAGGCGCGGGTGTAGTGCTGACAGGTGTAGCAATCGCAGGCCTGATCCAGCGGACGGGTGTCGTGGCGATAGCGCGCGTTGCGCAGCTTCAGCACACCCTCGCGGGTAAACAGCGAGTCGTTGCGCGCGTTGCGCGTCGGCATCACGCAATCGAACATATCCACACCGGCGCGCACCGCCTCGATGATGTCGACAGGCTTGCCTACCCCCATCAGATACCGCGCACTATTCGCCGGCATCGCAGGCGTCACGCAATCGAGCATCGCCTCGCGCTCCTCGCTCGGTTCGCCCACCGCAAGGCCGCCGATCGCATAGCCATCGAAGCCAATGTCCGTCAGCGCCGCAACCGATTCGGCCCGCAAACCCTCATACATACCGCCCTGCACGATGCCGAACAGCAGATTCGGGTTTTCCAGTCGATCGTGCTCCGCCCTGCACCGTTTCGCCCAGCGCATCGACAGCCGCATGGAATCGGCAGCCTCCTTTTCGGTGGCAGGCCAGGCCGTGCATTCGTCAAAGCACATCACCACATTACTGCCGAGCACATGCTGCATCTGCATCGAGCCCTCCGGATCCAGCCACACGTCGCTGCCATCGATCGGACTTCGAAACGACACGCCCTCTTCGCTGATGCGCCGCATCTTTGCCAGGCTAAACACCTGGAAGCCACCGGAATCGGTCAGGATGGGTTTGTCCCAATGCATAAAATCGTGCAAATCGCCGTGCACGCGGATGACTTCCGGGCCGGGCCGCAACATCAGGTGAAAGGTATTGCCGAGCACAATCTGCGCACCCGCGGCGTTCAGCTCCTCGGGCGTGAGCGCCTTGACCGTCCCGTAGGTGCCAACTGGCATAAACACCGGCGTTTGAATCTTGCCGTGCAGCGTGGTCAGCGTGCCACGCCGAGCCCGCCCGTCTGTTGAGAGCAGCTCAAAGCGCATCAGTTAACATCCTCGTGCCGAAACGTCAGCATCGCATCACCATAGCTAAAGAAGCGGTAGCGATTCTCGACCGCGAAGCGGTAGCCATCGAGCACGCGCTGCTGACCGGAGAACGCACACACCAGCATCAGCAGCGTGGACTTTGGCAGATGAAAATTGGTCAGCAGCCCATCAACTACATTAAATGTGTCACCCGGTTTGATGAACAAGCGAGTGTCCCCTTCAAATGGCTCAAGCTTGCCACTGGCGGCCGCCGATTCAAGAGCCCGCACCACCGTGGTGCCCACCGCAATCACGCGCCCACCTTTCGCTCGGGTCTCGGCGATCTGCTCGCACAGGGCCGCATCGACCCGCAGCCGCTCGGCGTGCATGACGTGATCCTGCAAATCATCGCTGCGAACCGGCTGAAAGGTGCCGGCGCCCACATGCAGGGTTAGATACGCGCGCTGCAATCCGGCAGCCTCGCATTGATCGAGCAGCGCCTGGTCGAAGTGCAGCCCGGCCGTTGGCGCCGCCACCGCACCCACTTCACGCGCATAGACGGTTTGATAGCGTTCGAAATCAGCGCTGTCGGCATCGCGCTGAATATAGGGTGGCAAGGGTAACTGCCCGTGTTCCTGCAAGTAATCGGTCAGCACTTGCGGAATGTCAAAGCGCACCTCGAAAAGATCCGCATCGCGCCCCAGCACTTCGGCGCTGCCGCTGGCAAACTGCAAAAGCCCCCCTTCACGCGGCGCTTTGCTGGCCCTGATCAGACAAAGCGCCCGACGATCATCGACAATGCGCTCAATCAACAGCTCGACCTTGCCACCCGAATCCTTGTGCCCATGCAGTCGCGCCGGATAGACACGGGTATCATTCATCACCAGCAGATCGCCTGACCGAAGCCACTGTGGCAGTTCGCGCACGGTAGAGTCTTGCGGTCCGTGCTCTGACAGCACCAGCAATCGACCCGACGAGCGCTCAGCCGGAGGCGTTTGCGCAATCAGCTCATCGGGCAGATCAAAATCGAAATCACTGGTACGCAGCGTCAAGAGCATTCCATCGACTGGTAGCGCTCCCAGATCTGGACAAATCCACTGGTCAGTTGCTCCGCACCGTCGTCAATCCAGCGCGTGATCTCGGCGGGTGCGCGCCACGCGAGCTCATCGATCTCATCGTCCGCCGCAGAAAAGGGGCCATCGTGAACCAGCCGGTAGACGGCGGCGAACTCCATGCCGTTAGACGGCTGAGGGCGCATGGTGAAAAGATAGTCGAGCGTCTGCTCTGACACCAAAACGCCGAGCTCTTCGTCAAGCTCCCGCACCGCGGTCTCAAGATAGGCCTGGCCGGACTCGACATGCCCGGCGCAGGACGAATCCCAATACCCCGCCATCTCATCCTTTTGCATCGAGCGCTTTTGCAATAACAGATCGCCGGATGCAGAGAACACCAATATGTGCACGGCTCGATGCATCAGCTGCCGGCGATGGATCTCACCGCGCGTCAGGGTCTCGACGACAACATCATTGCGATCGACGACATCGAGTAGCTCACTGGATTGTTGGGCGACACCAGGCATGTTTGACAGGTAATTAATAGCGGATGAATTCAGGCACAACGCGCGCGGCTTGTAGCAGACATCGTGCAGTTTGACAGCGGTGCTTGTCCAACGAAGATTGACTGACTGGCAACGACAAGTGGACAGGACCAAACCAGATGTGCGGCAATCGCCCCGTTATACAGTAACCGCATAGCCCATTCAACGATCGGCTCTGCGCCGCGCTGGAAATCCCGAACCTTGTGACTGATTAATGTCGCGCTCACGTCAACCTGCGTGGCAGGCGTCAACCGGCGCGTCGCAATCTTGCTGCATGTCTACCAAACGATACATTTAAACGTGTCACGTCGGTGTGATATAAACGCCCCATGGGGACAAAAAAACTAAATGCCGATCCGCTCATCATCGCCACGCGCAAAAGCAAACTCGCGTTGTGGCAAGCGGAAGATGTACAACGCCGATTGGCCGGACGCGATATACCCTCCAAATTGCTCATGCTGAGCACGCGCGGCGACGAATTGCTCGATCGTTCGCTGGCCGCCATTGGAGGTAAGGGACTTTTTATCAAAGAACTGCAGGTGGCAATGCGCGATGGCCGCGCCGACCTTGCAGTGCACTCGATGAAAGATGTACCCGCCATGTTGCCACCAGACTTTCACATCTCCGCAATTCTGCCGCGTGAAGACCCCACTGACGCATTTGTCTCCAATCACTACGAATCACTTGGCGAAATGCCAGCCGGCTCGGTGGTTGGCACCTGCAGCCTGCGAAGAAAGAGCCAGGTGCTCAGCAAGTTCCCGCATCTGACGGTGATCGATCTGCGTGGCAATGTGAATACGCGCCTGCAAAAGCTCGATGACGCGCGCTACGACGCGATTATTCTGGCCAGTGCCGGGCTCAAGCGCCTGGGTCTCGACGAGCGCATCCGGCAAAGTCTGCCGGTGGAGCAAATGATGCCCGCCTGCGCACAGGGAGCAATCGGCATTGAGTGCGGCATTAAAAACGAGGCACTCAACGCGCTGCTCGCGCCACTGCACGACCAGGACACCGCCGATCGCGTCAATTGCGAGCGACGATTGAACGCCGGTCTGGGCGGCAGCTGTCAAACCCCGATTGGCGGCATCGCCGAACTCGACGGCCAGCGCGTCAGCCTGCGTGCACTGGTGGCCGAACCTGACGGCAGCAGAATGTTGTTTGCCGAAGGCAGCGACCTGCGTGAAAACGCGGTCGCGCTGGGCCAACAGGTGGCCGAGAAACTGATAGCGCAAGGTGCTGATCAAATCATCGATGCCACGCAAACACCTACGTTTTCCGGTAACAGTTAGACCGGTGTGACCAGGCCCCGCGTCGCAGTTATAGGCGCCGGTATCGGCGGCCTGTCAGCGGCCCTGCGACTATCGCTTCGCGGTGTGCCCACCACTGTATTCGAACGGTTTGATGAGCCCGGTGGCAAAGTACATCAGACGCAGGTCGGATCGCACACTATAGACTCGGGCCCGACCGTGCTCACGATGCGGCACGTTTTTGATCAGTTGTTCCAGGGCACCGACACCCCGTTCGAGCAGGCCCTGCAACTGATCCCGCTCGACACTATCGCAAGACACTTCTGGCAAGACGGCTCGCAACTGGATCTCTACCACTGCGTCGATCGTAACTGCGATGCCATTCGTGAGTTCTCAGGCGCCACAGAGGCCGACAACTACCGTCGCTTTGCGCACACATCAGCGGCCGTTTACAACGCGCTGGACCAGAGCTTCATGCGCACAGCCAAGCCCAACATGCTGCAACTGGCGCACCGCGCCGGTACCTCAGGACTTAGAACGATCATTGGCTCATCGCCTTTTGTATCC
Organism: uncultured Granulosicoccaceae bacterium; assembly: GCA_964573105.1. Lineage (GTDB taxonomy): Bacteria > Pseudomonadota > Gammaproteobacteria > Granulosicoccales > Granulosicoccaceae > CAKZSB01. The sequence goes on along the minus strand of CAZNIS010000003.1, from coordinate 79,069 downwards.
CTGTGGTCATCGCTGTGTCAGTCGTTCGATGATCCTCGACTGCGACAACTGTTCGCGCGCTACAGTACCTACTGCGGTTCGTCACCGTTCAAGGCACCCGCAACCCTGGTGCTGATTGCACACGCCGAGCGCATGGGTGTCTGGGCGATGGAGGGCGGGACACAGGCACTGGCTCGCGCCATCGCCGCGGCCGCGACACGCCACGGATGCGATTTGCGTCTCGGCACAGCGGTCAAGCAGATCGAGCACAACAGCGGCGGGGTAAGCGGCCTGGTGCTCGATGGAGGCGCTCGCGTCACGGCCGATGCGATCGTCTATAACGGTGATGTGCATGCGTTAGATCAGGGAATCCTGCAATACAAAAGCGCGCTGCCTAACGAGCGATCCCTGTCTGCCATGACGCTGTGCACCCTCGCCCGCACCGACCTGCCGCTCAGTTACCACAACGTTTTTTTTGGCACCGACTACCCGGCAGAGTTCGACGCGATCTTCAATCACAATACTGTGTGCGACGATCCTACCCTCTATGCCTGCGCGCAGGACAGAGCGCAAACGACGCCACAGGGCGATGAGCGACTGTTTTATCTAATGAACGCCCCGGCGGACAGCGACGACGACACGAGGCTGCAAAAACGCATGCACGAAACCCTGTCACGTCACCGCTTGCCACAGGATCCTGCACACTCGGTGATCGCCTCGCCGCAGTCTTTTGCGCAGCGATTTCCAGGTTCCGCCGGCGCACTGTACGGAGAGCCAACACACGGATGGACCGGTTCATTCAAGCGTCCCGGCAGTCGCCACCGAGTGCGCGGCCTGTACCTGGCCGGTGGCGGCGTGCATCCGGGTGCCGGCATGCCGATGGTCAGCCTGTCGGGGCAACTCGCCGCCGCGGCTATTTGTCGCGACTACTCGGTGTGATAATGGAACGTCGCGGCGTCCGGCACCACTTCATCGAGCACGCGAGCCGACGACACCACGCCTGGTATACCGGCGCCCGGGTGAGTGCCTGCCCCCACCAGAAAAAGATTTTCAATGTCTTCACTGCGGTTGTGCGGCCGGAACCAGCCGGTCTGTAACAGTGTCGGCTGCAAACTAAAGGCCGCGCCGTTAACGCTGCTCAGGCGATTTTGAAAATCCAGCGGCGTGAGCAGCCGCGATGTCACCACATGTGCCGGCAAGTCTGGCAGCACAGTCGCTGCCAGATGTTGTTCAATAACCTTGCGATAGCGTGGCCCCTGCTGTTCCCAATCGACACCTGAAGCCTGATGCGGCACCGGTGCCAGTACATAAAAGTTATCGCACCCGGGTGGCGCAAGCGACGGATCAGTGCACGTTGGCCGATGCAGATACAAACTGAAATCATCGGCCAGTACATGGTGCGCAAAGATATCCTGCAGCAATCCTCGATAGCGCGGCCCGAGCATGATCATGTGATGAGGAATATCCTGATACTGGCGATCGGTCCCGAAATACCAGACAAAAAGACTCATCGAATACCTGGCGCGTTTGAGTCGGCGTGCATTCCAGCGTCGATTCTGAGTGACCGGCACGAGGTTTTTATAGGTGTGTGCCGCATCCGCGTTGGAGACCACAATGTCAGCTGCTATGACCTCGCCGTTTTGCAGTCTGACACCAGTGGCGCGTTGCCCGTCCAGCATCACTTTATCGACGCCCGCATTAAATCGAAACGTGCCGCCTTGCGATTGAATAAGATTCACCAGCCCCTGCACCACGCGACCGGTTCCACCCATCGCAAAGTGCACACCGTGCCTGCGCTCAAGGTGCGCGATCAAGGTGTAAACGCCGGTTGTGGTAAACGGATTGCCACCGACCAGCAGGGGATGAAAACTAAATACCTGCCGCAGCTTTGGGTGCTTGATACACTTTGCCACCAGCGCGTGCACCGAGCGGTAAAACTGTACGAATGCAAGCCCGGGCAACACCCGCACCATTTTCCACAGTGAGTCGAAAGAGGTCGACAGCAAACGATCAAAGCCGACTGCATAAACTCGCTCACTGATGCGTAAAAAACGATCGTAGCCCGCCACGTCTGCCGGATTGAAGCGGGCAATCTCCCGATGCATGTGCTCGGTGTCACCGCTATAGTCAAAGTGGCTGCCATCGTCAAAACGAATGCGGTAGTAAGGATCGATCGCGCGCAGATCAATATCGTCCGCCATACGTCGCCCGCACAGTGACCAGAGCTCTTCTAGCAGAAACGGCGCGGTAATAATCGTTGGACCGGCATCGAAGGTAAAACCGTCCTGTCGGAATACACAGGCGCGACCACCGGCGGAGTCGAGTTTTTCAAGTACCGTCACGCGATAGCCGCGCGCGCCCAGCCTAACCGCTGCGGCGAGCCCGCCAAAGCCACTGCCAATCACCACCGCGTGAGGTTGCTGCCCCTGCCCGACAGCCTGAAGTTGCCCGGTTTGCAATTCGACACGGCGATTCATCGCTGCCACCGACTGGCCAGATCAAACAGATGAAAAAAAAGCGACCCGGTGACAAGTGCGAACACCAGCGGCAGGTGTTGCCAGTGCAGTGCTGTAATCAATGCCAGCGCCAGACAACCACCTGAGCCAAGATTGGCCAGCATCTGCCACGGTGGGATGCCGCAGCCGCGACGCTGCCACAATACAAACAAAACAACCGCTTCAAAAAGAAAAAAACAGACGAATAAAGGTAGCAGTGCACTTGCTGTGGACACGCCCGACAACTCAAACACGGCTTATCACACGCCACGGCGACAGCCCGGCATCCCGAATTGGCATTCGGATCTGCAGATTGACCATGCCGCGCTGATTCAATTGTCTGGCCCGTTGCTTACTTGTCGTCATCCACTTGCATGCCGGTATAGGCAAGCAGGCTGTCAGAGTCGCTGAAATAGGCGCTCAGCGATGGGTAGTTCTCGATCATGTTTGCGCCGTACAGCGGCTTGTTGACACCCTGGTGGCAAGTGGAACAATTGAGCTTCGGCGCATCGCCGGTGGGGCCCAATCGATTGGCCGGATAAACAGGTTGCAACGGCGCCAGATACTCTGCGTTGAGATCGCGCGCCATTCGAATGCCATGCCAGGCCGTGACGCGCGCCGGGCTGCTTTGTTGCCAATCGCCGAACGCACGACTGTTGTGACAGTAAGTGCAGTTCACACCGAGCGACTCGGACATGTGCATCATCAACCCATAGGTGGATTCTGTCGACCCCATACTGGCCGCAAGGCCGGTTGGCAGCGCCGTCGTCGATGCGACCTGAACTTCACCGTCAGGCGCCTCGATCAATGCGCTGAAAGGATCGTATGGCAACGAGGAATAGGCGCTTGCTGACGCCGCGAGATTCTGCCCGGCGCGACTCGCCGCGATGCCCCTGGTGTCTGGCATCTCATGACCTTCGAACCAAATGTATTCCGGTACCGGCTTGCCGCGGTGACAGGTATAGCAATTGACGCCGGTATCGGCCACGTGATCCTTCCATTGCGAATTAATTGCCCGCGTCATTTCGAACATGCGTCGTGCGACCACCTTGGTGTATTTGTCGTCTTCAGCGAAGTTCGCGGTGTGGCAGTAATTACAACTTTGCTCTGGAGACACCCACTGCGTGATCGCCGCCATCAGTGCGACAAACTCCGGCACCGCCAGATCACCGAGCACCTGAACATTCTGATAGATCTCAGAGGCCTTCGGCCCGGCATTGATTGCCGGCACTGGCGGCAAAACGGGTTGCGGGTTCAGTTCGGCGAGCCGTTCGATATCTTCCGGATTATCTATCTCCACCATGCCGGTACCGCGAAACCCCTGCTGACTGGATTCCATCGGTGGAAAATCACAGGCGGTGAGCCAGCAACAGCTGACTAACAATACCCAGCGTATCAATACCATTGGTGTGTGCATGCTAGCGGCCCGGATTGATGACTTCGGTGGCTGGATACGGCGGTGCGACACCGTGCTTGACCGCCCACAGGTACCAGTTGTCCACCACCGTTCCAGTGAGCAAAATGCCAATCCCACCGGTTAGCGGACACAGCACGGCAAACCACCACGCCCAGCGATGCACAGACTCCATCGTCGCGTTGAACCCCATGGTCCAGCGCCAGAACAACGCCGCCCGCTCAGATGCGGTACCGCGATCAACGATCTGCTCTATTTCGCGCTCACCGCCATAGCGACTCACCGCGAGTATCGTCGCGCCGTGCATGCCAAACAGCAGCACCGAGCCATAGAGAAACGCGATCGACAACATGTGGAACGGGTTATAAAACAGGTTGCCGTAGCGAATCGAAAACGCAGCGGTCCAGTCCAGATGCGGAAAAATTCCGAACGGCACCGCCTCACTCCAGCTGCCCATCAACAACGGCCTGATAAACCCCAGCACCAGATACAACCATATTGCCGCGGCAAAGGCCCACGCCACATGGGTTCCCATTCGCAACGCGCGCGCACGACGATAAATCCGCACCCACCACAAGAGTATTGACACCGTCAAAAAGAAGCCGGCCAGCAGCCACCATCCACCCTCGTGCATCGGTGGAATACTCAAACCGTATTCCGGTGGCGGTGGCTCAAGCCCAAGCCAGAACAACTGGCGAACAAACTGCACCGGATCCCAGTTCACCGAGGCCAGCATGTTCAGACCGATGATTTCAATCGCGATCAAACCGCAGGCAATCGACCAGAAACCAATGGTGCCGAGATAAAACGGGCCAATCTGACCGTTGCCCAGTTTGCCAAGCCAGTAGCTAAATACCGGCTGCCTTAGTTTTCGGCGCGAGTTGCCCGGTGGCAACGCAACGCCGACCTCACCAGGCCCGACCACCTGCACCTGGGTGAAGAGATTTTTGTACTCTGCCAAGCGAGTGTCCCCTAGCTCCAGATTGGAAGTTGCAACCACCAGTTCCACCACTCTGGCCAGCCTTTGGTCCAGAACGGTCCACTAATCACGATACAGACAGCACTCCAGAACACTGCCGATACCGCCAGAAATACCCCGAGTCGATGGATGCCCAGCGTGCCAACTGAATAACCGATCGCATCGCGAAAAAAGGTATCTTCATGTTCCGGCGATTTGACTACCTCACCCTTTTGCGGATTCGTTGCAGAGAGGATCAATGCACCGTGCATCGATAGCGCGAGTGTGGTGGTGAAGAAAAAAGTAATAGCCAGCATGTGCGCCGGGTTGTAGTGAAAGTGCAGATGCTGGTACCCGACATTTGACACCCAGTCCAGATGACTCAATATGCCATAGGGAAAACCGTGCCCCCAGGCACCGAGCAGAAGCGGCCGAATGACGACCAGAGTAAAATAGGCGAATATTGCGACGGCAAACGTAGCCGGTACGTGATAGCCAATGCCGAGTTTTCGGCATATTTCTACTTCACGCAGCGCCCACGAAACAAACGCACCCATCGCGCACATGGTAATAATCTGCCACAGACCGCCCTCCTGCAGCGGTGCCCACCCCAGGCCATAGCTCAGATCCGGTGGCGCTATATTAATCTGCCATAGATTCCAGGTTGGTCCGATCGCCGCACCGTACACAATCAGGGCGGTGCCAATGAATGAAAAGAACAGCGTGGTTATGCCAAAAAAGCCGACATAAAAAGGCCCGACCCAGAAATCAAACAAATCACCGCCAACCAGGGTGCCACCACGCACTCGATACTTCTTTTCAAAGTTGAGCATTGTCATGTCAGCATCCTCCGGTCAGCGGTCGCGGTATCCGACAATGAATACCGCGCAGTGCAAGCGTTATCCAGCAAAACCATTCAACCGATACGACCCACCGGGATGACCTCGGGCGTATCGATCATCATCGCCGTGGCCTTGGTCGCGGCCGGACGCGGTCCATCCAGCCAGTTAAAGCGATTGGTGCTCAACAGGATGAAATGAATAACAATTGCCAGCGCAAACAGAAATGTCGCCAGTGCGATCAGCGCGCGGCGTGGATCAAAAATCTGCCAGAGTCTCCACATGGCTCTACCCTCTCTTTATTGCGTTGTGTGAAATGTCGGCAACCATGGTTGGCTGCGGCCCCGACTCCAGCGCCGCATAACCTTCGGGCCCGGGCAGCCAGGGACGCCACGACCAGACGAGGATATGCGCGAATACCGCGATGAACGTAAAAATGAAGAAGCCTTTCATGAACAATGCATGAAATTCCTGCGCCTCACTGTCCGTGAGACCACTAAGGGATTGGCCTTCGTTATGCAATTCAGCCATGATCGACTGACTCCTTCGTTGCTTTGGTGGTTAGTGTTACGGTGAAATCAGAACGCTTTGTACGCCATTGGCGTGATGATATTGGCGGTATCCCGCGCCTCTTTCACCACAGTGAGAATATTTTTGTCGCGTCGCCAGTGACGCCACTGAGTCGGCAACAATCGTTGAATTGCGATCGTTGGCAATACCAGCATGAAGCTTGAGACCCACAGTATTCTGTATTCCAGATCGGTGGTTTTGTTGCGTTGTCGCTTGGTCTGTTTCAACGGTAGTTCCTCCGGATATTGTTGTAGATCGACTTCTGATACACCCACTACGCCGTCGCTGCCAGTTGCACACTAATTCCGCGTGCTTCGCAGGCGGCCTGAACATCTTCTACTGTCACACTGTCGTGGCCGACACTGCGGGCCGAGCCCTCGGCAGCGTCGCGCAATTGTTTTGCGGCGGATATACGCACAAGGATTGGCTGCTGATCGACAATCAAATCAAATCGACTGCGCGCCTGTTTGTCCCACGCAAGGTCCGACACTGCCTGCGCCGGAGTCGCGCTGATCGCATCCATGTCACGCGTTTTTGGCAAGATGCCAAACAGCGCATCAAACAGTGCGTTGCAAACTTCCTGAACCAGATAGACCGCACCCGAGTAACCCATGAACGGCGTTCCCGTGTGACGCCGCACAATCGCGCCGGGCAACGAGGCCGGAATGTAGACCGACGAGGCGCCAACCTCTTCGATATAGATTCGCTCATTGACACTGCCAAAAACGATCAGCGGCGGACTGGATTTAATATCATCCATCACCGCCTGATTGTCCGGCTTTTTGCCGGCACTGCGGGCGTGTGCAAAATGACAGGGCATGCCCAGTTCGTTTTCAAGAAAATTGCGTACTCCGCGCGTATAGGTTTCGGTACCGACGATGCCAAAACTTGCGGTGGCAAAGAAATCCTGTGTCACCGAACGCCACAAATCCCACAGCGGCTTGATCGTTGTGTGTTTTTCAAGCTCGATAAACTCGCTGCTGTCCAGATCGAGCAAGGTCCCAAGCTCCTGCAGGAATCGCGTGGTACTTTCAAGACCGATCGGCGCCTGCAGGTAGGGCCGATCAAGCGCTTCACACAGCAACCGGCCGTACTCGCGATACAGGCAGATATTGACATCGGCGTTCGCAAGCCCGGCAATGTCCTGCAAGTGACTGCCAAGCGGGAATACCATATTGATCTCTGCGCCAATTCCCTCGACCAGCCGGCGGATTTCCGCAAGGTCAGAGGCCGTATTAAAGTACCCGTAGCCCGGACCAATCAGATTCACACGCGGTTTTTCACCTGGCTTTCTCTTGCGCGGCCGCACCTTCTTGCTGCCAAACTCTGTCCACAGCCAGTACAGCGCCCGGTCGGCGCTCTGCCACTGATCTTCATCAATGGTTCTGGGTAAGAAGCGCTTGATCGATGTGCCTTCGGGTGTCACGCCACCGCCGATCATTTCCGCGATCGAACCGGTCACCACGACGCTCGGTAAATCCGGATCAAGGGTACGATGCGCACGTGCCATTGCAGCCTCGGTACCTTCCTGGCCCAGTTCTTCCTCACCCAGCCCTGTTACAACAATCGGCAATTCGTGCGGTGGCAGCGCATCGGTGTAATGCAGCACTGACGTGACCGGCAAATTTTCGCAGCCCACCGGCCCGTCGATAATGACCTGCAGCCCCTTGACTGCGGTGAACATGTAGACGGCACCCCAATAGCCCCCGGCGCGATCGTGATCGATAACCAGCATCAGACCGCCTCCTCGACATTGCGAGCGCGTTCCTGTTTTTCCCGCTTGCGTTTCATCGCCGCTCGAAAGCCGGGTCGATCAACCGGCGCTGCAGCCGGCCAGATTCCAGCGGCATAATCGCTGCCAACGCCGGTGAAAAATGAATTCATGCGCTGATGCCGCTCAGCGCCATCCACCGCGCTGTTAATGACCTGGGCGAGCGCGCCCGCACCGGCAACTCCCATCAGCGGGCGCGCAGAGATCAGGTTGGTAAAATACAGTGCCGGCCTCGCTTGCTCCTTGGCCTTTTGCACGACTGGTGTCGTACCGATGGCGAGATCAGGATTAAAAGTTTGCACCGCATAGAGATCATCTTCGAGAGATGCTCTGAAATTGACGGTAACGCCGCGCGCCTCCAGCCACTGCCGATCGGCGTCTGAATGCGGGGTGCGTGGACAGGCGCTGCCGACATAGGGCACTTCGGCACCACTTTCTATCAGTAAACGCGCAACCAGTAGCTCCGAGCCCTCATAGCCAGACAATGTGATGCGCCTGCGTATCGGTGCACCTGAAACTGCAGCTTTAATCGCACTAACCGCCGAATCAACCACGGGGCCAAGTTTGCTCTGACTGATCTGGCAGGCTGCGGCCAGCTGCGCAAGCCATTCGGCCGTGCCCTCGGCGCCCACCGGTGCCGAACCAAACACAGTGCGCCCGGCTTTCTCGAACTCGCGCGATGCGGCGGTGTAGAACGGGTGAATTGCCGCCACTGCACTACAGTCGAGCGCGGTGTACAACTCGCGCCATTCGCGTGTGGGTACGGTGCTGCCAACGCGCAGCCCAAGCGGCTCGATCAACTGATTGATAATCATTGGATCGGCCGGAAACATTTCACCGAGCAGCGTCAGCGCAGGTTTGTCACTTGCGGTACGCTCCGGTGCCTGCACAGGACCGCTGGCGACTTCTTCGCGCGCATATTCAAGCATCGCCCCGGCCAGCACATCTTTAGCCTCGGCGTGTGTTGGCACGCCAAAGCCCGGCACGTCTATGCCGATGATTCTGACCCCTTTAATTTGATCAGGCAGCAGTCGAAGCGGCACACCCGAGGCAGTCGGCACACAAAGATTGGTCACTACAATGGTGTCAAAGCGCTGCGGATCCGCCAATTCGTGTACGGCGGCGAGTATGTCTTCGTAGAGTTGGCCGGTAACCAGCGTCTCGGAGTTGAACGGCACGTAACCGACGCTTCGCCGCGCGCCGTAAAAATGCGAGGTGAAGGTCAGGCCATAGACACAACAGGCAGAGCCCGACAGGATGGTTGCCGTGCGCTTCATCCGCAGTCCAACGCGCAGACTGCCAAACGCGGGACACATACTCTGCGGCTGATCGTGTGGCCCCAGTGGATAGTCGCGCGCGTAGCGATCCAGCAATTCCGACTGACCGGCGTTGCGTGCCGCATCGCTCAGCGTGGCACCGGCGTGGCAACTTGCAGCCTGCGACTCGTCACCCTGCTGCACCTGTACCGGCACCTCCTGCAGTCGCTCGTTGGCAGTCATCGCGGAGTCAGACACGCTATATGTTCTCGTAGACAACTTCGAGCGATGGCTTGTTGATCTGACTGCTGGCACACAACTCGTCGATGGTGGCCGGCTGCAGCACCACGTCGCGGCCGACCTCCTCGGCGGCGAACAGACCCAGCAGGTCGTCTTGGCTCAGCGGACTGGGTTGCATTGGCGGCGCGGTGGCGACCTGATCGGCAAGCCCCTCGAACATGTCCGCCCAGCGACTGCCTGGCTGGCCGACGATCTGGTAGTTCGCACTCTTGCGTCGAATGTCGTCATCGGCGGGAATCGCAGCCAGCAACGGAATGCCGGCCGCCTCGGCAAAGGCTGCCGCCTCGCCGGTGCCATCGTCCTTGTTGACGACCATGCCGGCGACCCCGACATTGCCACCGAGCTTGCGAAAATACTCGACTGCCGAACAGACGTTGTTCGCGACATACAGCGATTGCAGGTCATTCGACCCAACGACTATGACCTTTTGGCACATATCGCGGGCGATCGGCAATCCAAACCCGCCGCAGACCACATCGCCCAGAAAATCCAGCAGCACATAGTCGAAGTCCCAGTCGTGAAACCCCAGTTTTTCCAGTAGCTCGAAGCCGTGAATGATGCCGCGACCACCGCAGCCTCGGCCCACTTCCGGGCCGCCCAGTTCCATTGCGTACACGCCATCGCGCTTGAAACATACATCACCGATGGCGACTTGTTCACCGGCCTGCTTCTTGGCTGATGACGTTTGAATGATGGTGGGACAGGCGCGACCGCCGAACAACAATGACGTGGTGTCACTCTTGGGGTCGCAACCGATCAGCAATACCTTTTTACCGAGCTGCGCCATCATGTAAGACAGATTCGCGAGGGTAAAACTTTTGCCTATTCCCCCTTTGCCATAGATGGCAATGATCTGCGTTTCCTTCGCCGCCGGTGCATCGGACACCGGGTCGGGATCTATCGCCGCCTCTTTGCGAAGCGATTCGACAAACGCATCGGTCATGTCGATCTGAACCAGTGGCACCTCGGCTGCCTGATCGTTGTGCTGCATACTCATTTATCATTTCTCCAGTCGAGTACCATCTTCAAACAACGGTCGTCGCGAAACGCTATGCCGTAGGCCTTTTCCGCCTGATCGGCGCGAACACAATGGGTGATCAGACCATCCAGCGACAATGCACCGCGCTCGACCAGTCTGCCCACCGCGGTTAAATCAGCGGGTGTCCATTCGGCGGCAGTTTGAATGCGCGCCTCACGAAGAAAGGCGTTGGTAAAATCGAAAGTCAACGGCGCCTTGTAAAAACCGGCCAGCACAATCTCCGGCACCGCTGCCGCGTCGACGCGGCGCTGCAAGCGCGGCAGCGTGCGGTTGAGCACATCACTGTCGCCGCTGACATCGACAATGCAGCGATAGTCGCGACGTTCATCCTGCTCCGGCGCCAATACCTGGTAGCCGTCGCCACCACTGCGGCGCGAGGCGTTGATTTCCCACACAGTGGGTGGCGCATAGCCCAGCGCGATGCACAGCCGTGCGAGCAATCGCCCAAGCACACCGTGGCCGACAATTAAATCCGGTATCGCAGGCTCATTGACATTGACGTGCAGCGCGTGGTGAGCCGTGGCCGACAGTGCGAGTAGTAATCCGCGTGCACCCAGCGCCTGATCGATCGATACGGCTTTTTCTGCCGGCACCACCAGCCGAGAGGCTGCGCCACCGAACAGACTGCGGATAGAGGGGAAACATTGCGCACCGCCGACAAAGACGAATTCACCGACGTGTCGATCACTTTGATCGCCCACCTCGGCAACCCGCCCGACCGCTTCGTAGCCGGGTACGAGCGGATAGCCCATGCCCGGAAAGTTCGGCATATCACCGTCCCACAACAAACGCTCGGTGCCAGTACTGATACCGCTGGCGACGATGTCGACCACCACATCGCCGGTGCCTGGTCGAGACAGCAGCAGAGATTTCAGCGCGAGCTGGTGCGGCGCTTCAAAAACGACAGCACGGGCCGCCATCGCGTGCCTTGCGACCGAACTGTCACTGGCTGTCTCCGAGAGTGTTTTCACCATTCAACCCAAAGCTGGACAAGGTTATTTTTAAACGATCTTTGCACTATAGTCAATCTATATTGACATTTATATCTGTCTATTTTTATTTACTCTCGAAATTGCATCCGCAACCAACTCAATCGCGCTCGCAGCGCGCCAGCAAACTGTGCCGGCGGCACTCTAGGCGGCGAGTGCCGCCAGGTGCTTGGGAAGAATACGATCAGTCTCGGCGCTAATCTGCCCACACAGAAGCTCGCGTCCGCCGCAGTCCGGCACCGAAGCGAGGGCTTGCTCAATCAGCTGCTTCAGATGCGCCACCGCTCCGCTCAGGCCAAGTGCCGCAACGCTGTTGGGGCGTGCCAGAGCCTCGTCCTGGTGTGCTGGCTTGCCCATGTCTTCGGCGAAACCGGCGGCATCCAGAATGTCATCACCTACCTGGTAGGCGTGCCCAAGCTGCAGCCCCAGATCGGCCCAGCTGCGGTAATCGTCAACGCCGGCTACGGCGGCACCGGCCATGGTGGCGGCGGCAAACAGAGCGCCGGTTTTGGCGCGATGATAGGCCCCAAGATCGATCGTCGACTCGCACTCCCAGGCCTGGCCAGCGGCAATACCTGATGGTGACGACACCCCCTTTGCGAGTATTTCGCTCAAAGGCGCCAGGGTGCTGGCGCGCTCGGCACTGACGCCCGTCGCCAGTGACTGGAAGGCCAGCACGATGAGCGCATCTCCGGCCAGCACCGCCAGTCGCTCGCCAAACTTTGCCTGCACCGATGCGCGGCCTCGCCGGGTTGGCGAGTTATCGAAGCACGGCAGATCGTCGTGCACCAAAGACGCACAGTGCAGCAGCTCTATCGCGGCCGCCGGTGTCGCACACCATTCATCGCGCCCGCCACAGGCCAGGTTGACCGCCCTGCAGATACGCGGCCGCATGCGCGAGCCTCCCGGAAACACCGCCCAGTGCAGCGCGCCGGACAGTCCAGATGGACAGCCGCTGCCGCTTGCCTCAGAGATAACCGACATCAGTTGCCGCTCAACCAGATCCGTTTTTTCAGTCATCGTTCCCCCGGTGGACATCACATTCAACTGTAAATTGCCATTGTCATTATTAAATGTCCAATTTATATTACTTATAAATTGAACTGACGGGGAGAAGTTATGACCGACAGCGGTATTGCAGAGCATTTTTCACCGACCGGGGAAATGGCAACAGCAGAGCCTGTAGCCGCTCTGGCCACGGAGCCGATGGCCACTCGTCAGTCAAAGGAATCAAGTTTCAGAGAAAAGCTATCACCCGACAGCAATACGTCCACTGCCGTGCTGCCAACTCTGCCTGAGCTACGCGCCCTGCCGGCAGCTGATCTGCCCGCGGTTTGCGGCAGCCTGCGCCGCGCGTTGATCGATACCGTTGCCAGCAGCGGCGGACACTTTGCTGCCGGTCTTGGCGTCGTGGAACTGACCGTCGCACTGCATTACGTCTTTGACACGCCCACCGACGCGCTGATCTGGGATGTTGGACACCAGTGCTATCCGCACAAATTGCTCACCGGCCGGCAGCAACTCATGAAAAACGTTCGCAAGCTGAATGGCCCGGCCGGTTTTCCGGTGCGCGGCGAAAGCCCCTATGACAGCTTTGGTGTCGCCCACGCCGGCACCTCGATAAGCGCCGGGCTCGGCATGGCCAAGGCGTTCGCCATGCATGGCAGCGAGCAGCAGGCGATCTGCGTCATCGGTGATGGCGCACTCACCGAGGGCATGGCGTTTGAAGCCTTGAACCACGCCGGTGCCAGCGATCTCGAACTGATCATTGTGCTGAACGACAACGCCATGTCGATTTCACCGAATGTTGGCGCGCTGAGTCAGCACAGCCATTGCCCGAAACGCGGTCGCCTGCGCCGATACTGTCAGTCACTCGGCCTAATCTGTAGCGAGCCGGTAGACGGACACGACGTCGTGCAATTGACCCGTTCACTGACAGCGCTGCAGAAATCACGTGGCATTCGCGTGCTGCACACCGTGACGCAAAAGGGCAAAGGCTACGCCCCGGCCGAACAAAACCCGGTCAGTTATCACGCCGTGCCGCCATTCGATCCACAGGCGGGAGTGACGCCGACCAGCGGCCAAAAACCGCTCACCTACACCGACGTGTTCGGTCAATGGCTATGCGATGCCGCGCGTGCCGACGAACGCGTGATAGCCCTTACACCGGCCATGCGCGAGGGTTCAGGGCTCGTCAATTTCGAGAAACAATTTCCGCAGCGCTACGTCGACGTCGGTATCGCTGAACAACACGCGGTCACGTTTGCCGCCGGACTCGCCTGCCAGAACACCAAGCCAGTAGTCGCCATCTATTCATCGTTTTTGCAGCGCGCCTACGATCAGGCCATTCACGATGTCGCACTGCAAAACCTGGATGTGTTGTTCGCGATTGATCGCGCCGGACTGGTGGGAGCCGACGGCGCCACCCACCACGGCAGCTTTGATCTAAGTTATCTGCGCTGTATACCGAATATGCTCGTGATGGCACCGGCCAATGAACGCGAGTGCCGCGCGATGTTGCAAACCGGCCTGACCTATAACGGACCGGCCGCCGTGCGCTACGAGCGCGGCGCCGGCCCTGGCACCATTCCGGCAAAGGATTTATCGGTGTTGCCAATCGGCAAAGCTGATCTGACTCGCAGCGGGCACGATGTGGCCATCCTGTCGTTCGGCGGCATGTTGCAAACCGCTCACGAAGTTGCAGAACAACTGGACGCAAGTGTGGCCAATATGCGCTTTATCAAACCGCTCGACGAGACGCTTCTCACGCACATTGCCAACAGTCACCGGTTGCTCGTCACCATCGAGAACAACGCCGTGGCCGGTGGTGCCGGCAGCGCCGTCAACGAGTCGCTAAGCCGGCTCGGGCTCGACTGTCAGATTTTAAATCTGGGCCTGCCGGATTCGTTTGTCGAACACGGCACCCAGGGTGAATTACTGCAGGCAATAAAAATTGACACACCTGGAATACTGGCAAGCATAGACAAGCGCCTGAACAGTTAGCGCTTGCCACGTGAACCAAAACAACCGGCCACCGCCGACTGAAGCACCTTTGCAGCAAGTGGCCGGCTTGGATTTTCCACCATTCGACAGCCCAGTGTCATCGGCTGGCTACCGATGGTGGTACATCGATGGCATCAGCTTGGATCAGCGGTATTCAATCGCGATCATTGCGTTTGTCGGCAGCGTATTCTCCCCGTATTATCGCCGCGCCTACCGCCGTGGCACGACAGACCCCGAAAACTTTTGCGCGCTGAACGTTGCACTGTATGGCAACCCGAACCGCTGGAGTATGACAGAGCGCCCGCGGCACAACGTCAGCCGCGACGCGGGTGAGTTTGTCATCGGTCCCAGTGCGATCAAACTGCAAGCCATCGATCGGCAGCGCGGCAGATTGACGATAGCTATCAACGAGACAACCGCGCCGATACCACGCGCGTTGCGCGGCATGGTGCAACTGGACTTTACTACCAGTTCAATAGCCCCGTTCGCGCTCGACAGCGCAGCCAGGCACCACTGGCAGCCGATCAGTCCACTGTGTGATATTCATGTGTCAATGCAGCACCCGCAGCTCGACTGGCACGGACAGGCCTACCTCGATTGCAACTGGGGAGAGGTGCCACTGGAAGAGGATATCGAACACTGGTCCTGGTCGCGCCATCGCCACCAGCAGACCACTTATATTCAGTACGACGTACACGGCCATCGCGAATCGAACAGCCTTTTCATTGCGATCGATGGCGACAAATTGCAGTATCTGCCAACCCCGCCGCTGCATCGTCACCGCCGAACCGGCTGGCTTATACCGCGTGCGTTGCGAAGCGATGGTGAATCGGCTGTTCTGGCAACGCTTGAGGATACCCCGTTCTATTGCCGGTCACGGACTGAAATCACAATTGACCGACAACGCATCCACGGCATTCACGAAACCGTATCGATGCGCAGATTTAAATCGGCAGTGATTCAGGCCATGCTGCACTGCAGAATGCCGCGCGCGCGATACCGGGGCACGCAAACCCGATAGGGTATCGCCGCGCAATCTAAGCCGCCTGCGTTTAATCGGTGTTTTCTTCACCGCCCTGCTTTTCGCGCTGCCGGTTCTGCCTGCGAAGCTTTTCTACGTTGCGATATTCAATCCAGCAAAACAACATCACACCGCCAAACACCACCAGCATCTCGATCAGGAAAACATACTTCAAGATCGAATTTGACCGGCAAAGCCAAGCGGAATACGCCCACTGTTGGCCTGCAGGTCATGGCGTTTGCGCTGCTCGAGGCGATCAAAGAGCTGCAGCACCGCCGCCAACTCATCACCGGTGGAATCCGCCTTGTCGGTCAGGCCGCTGTAAATATCAATCGCGCGCCCGGGTGCGGCATCGGTAACGGCATCGACCAGAAAAGCCGTCGCACCCAGTGACGGCAATTGCAGCACGTAGGGCTCGGCGACGAAATCGTGAAAAACGTGCTTTGCCAGCAGGGCCAGTTTTCGAGTCGTCGGCACGTAAGCGCGCTGACTGATCGAGTCATAGCCCTGTTGCTGAATCTGTCCACCGATGGCACTGTAGACCAGCCGCGCCATGTGGATGCCGCGCCGACAGTCTACCGGCAGCATGGCGATGCCACAGTCAGCGCGCTTGTACAACACATCTGCGCGCTGCAACAGCCGCCGCACCACTGCCCGCAGCGGCGCTGTGGCTCCTGTTTGTAGAACATCATCGACGCTGGCCCCCGCCTCGTGCAACCATTGAACCGGCAAATAGCAGCGACCGTTGGCCGCATCCTCGCCAACGTCGCGACAGATATTAGTCAACTGCATGGCAACGCCCAGATCACAGGCGCGAGCGAGAACCTGCCCGTCGCGAGCGCCCATCAGCACCGACATCATTGCACCTACACTGCCGGCCACGCGCGCTGCGTATTGCTCGACATCATCGAGTGTTTCATAGCAGCGACCCGAGGTATCCCAGGCAAATCCCTCGATCAATGCATCCAGCAACGTTCGCGGCAACGCATAGTGTCGCACCACTGATCGAAGTGCACGATCGGCCGTGCTGTCGAGCGTTGCATCAGAGTAAATGCAATCGATGCGATGATTCACTTGTACCAGCGCCTGCTGCGGCTGATCGGTTTGATCAATCAGATCATCTGCCTCGCGGCAAAAGGAATACAGCGCCGTGGCAGCCTGCCTAACCTGCGCCGGCAGGAAGTAGCTGGCAAATAAAAACGATTTGCTGCCGTTGTTGAGCGAACGCTGGCAGTCCTCCAGATCGCGCAACGCGAGTGGAATTTGTCTCACAGCAGGATTGTTCATCATCGTGACCTCATGACAATTCGATGTCGGTGACAGTGCGCGTTGCCACCGTTTCACAAAACAGTTGGCGAATGCACTGGCTAAGCTGTTCGGGGACTTCCTCATGAACCAGGTGCCCGTAGGCGCCAAGATCAATGAACGAGGCACTCGCCACGCGCTGACAAACCGTGCGCGACTGATCCGGCAAGACCGTCTGGTCATTGCTCGCAACCAGTAAATACAGCGGTCGATTCAGTCCGGGCAGCTTGCGTGCAAAGGAGACCAGATCCCAGTTGGCCATCATTTTCAATGCGCCGGCTACATGCGCCGGCATCGCCAACAGACGGTTGTATAAATAAACACTTTTTTCACTGATCGCAGAACCGGTGTTGTGCAGCAGCCTGCGGGTCATTCGATGGTTGCGTCGCGCGCGCCAGCTCACCATTCTGGGTACAGTCGGATTGACCGCCAGCATCTGCGCCAACGGACCAAACAACTGACCCGCCACCCCGCCAAACGGCAGCAGCGCACCGTTGATCGCCACCACACAGCGCGGTCGCAGCGCACCGTCGAGCACCAATTGGCAACACAGCGCCGCACCGGCCGAGTGACCGATCAGATAATCCGGTTTGATATTCAGTGTGCGGAGCAACTCGCGGAGCAGGCGCGTCATCGCCGGCAAGCGCATCGCCGCCATTTGCGGTTGTGAACTAAAGCCGTGACCCGGCAGATCACACAGCACCACGCGATAGTGCTGCGCAAGTTCCGCGGCGAGTGGCGCCATCGAGTGGGTCGAGGCGCCGGTGCCATGAAGTACAAATACCGTGTCTCCATCGCCTAGCTGTTGCACGTGCCAGCGCATCCCGCCGCTGTGCACAAACTGGCTGCAATTGACGTGCGGCCAGTCCGCTGGCACGGCGCTCATCAGGCCGCCCCGCGCAGCATTTGCGCATCGCCGATAGCGGCGCGAATGCCGTGGGCATCGGCCCTGGGCAGCGTTAGATAACGACCACCCGCAGCAACGGCCAGCGCCGTGGCAAACGGCGCCGGGCGCACTGCGATATCGATAATCAGGCTGCCAAGCCCCGCCGCCGGAAATTGTCGCGCGCGCGCTAGCGCCTGCTGCATTGCGCGCTCGCGCCCCCCGATACCCTGCAGATCGACATTGGCGCGACCATCGGTCAGCAGGCACATCAACGGCTGCTGACCACTGCGGGTCACGTCGGCGGCGACGTCGAGCGTCAGCGACAGTGCGGATGCCAGCGGGGTGCCGCCACCGGCCGGCATATCGGCCAGCTCACGACGCACGCGCAGCAGCGAACGGGTCGGCGGCAGCACCAGTCGAGCGGCCGCCCCCTGAAAGACAATCATGGCCACCTGATCGCGCCGAACGTAACAGTCGCTCAACAGCAACTCGACCGCACCGCGCGCCTCGTGCAACCGTCGCGCTGCAGCCGAGCCGGAAGCATCGACGACAAAAATCGTCACACTCTGAGTCGACTGGCGAAATCGTGAGGCGCGTAAATCCTGTGGGTACACCACCGGCCCCTGGGTCGCCTTCTGGGTCGGGGTCGGCGCCTGGGTCGGCTCCTGGGCCTTGCCACGCGGCTTGCGATGGCGCTGCCAGGGCGCTGCGGCTTTTAGCGTGGCCACCGCGTCGATACGCATACCGCAGCCACGCTGAAAACGCTGGCTGCCGATCACGCGTCCGCGCTGCAGCGATACAGCCTGTTGCGAACTGCGACCGCTAGCCTGTTGACGTCTATCAGTTGCAGCTGCGGCAATTAAATCGAGCAGCCCCGCCGGCAACGCAACCGGCTCTGTCGTCTCTGCGGGTGTCTGCTGTGCACCGCCATCGTTCGGCGGCGACTGGTCATCGCCGTCACTTGAGCTCGGTGGTTCGGTATGATCGGGTTGATCGCTGGGAGAGTGACTGGACTGCGGCGGCGGTGTCGCGTCGTCAGCAGGTTGATCGGCAGTTTCATCGTCGGGCTCATCGGTAGCCGGCAATTGCCGGGCTTTCCAGCCCAGCACCCACAGGATCGCGCGCTCGCAGGCAGCCTCAGTCACTTCGCGCTCGCCGCTCAACGCGGCCAGGCAACGGGCAAGACGCACGGTGTAGAGCGATGCACGCGCCGATTCAATACCCAGTGCGGTCGCCACGCTGCAGATGGCTTCAAGTCTGGCTCGTGGCAGCGACAAATCGGCTGCGTTCTGCAAACGTGCATTCAGTTGTCCGATCAAAGATTGATCAGGTAGCGACAATGCGGCACGGTCTCCATCACCCAGCGCCAACTGCAGAGCAATCCGATCGCTCAACGCCTCGTCGAGTTCCGCCTCGGGATCGGCGCTCATCGCGATCAGTGCGAAACGGTGATCATCGTCCTGATCCATCGCATGGCAAATCACCCGGATGATGTCACGGGAATGCAGTTCTGGATGCGGTAACACCAGCGCGCTGTGGTGCGCGCGTTCAAAAAGGCCAATGGTGTCGTGGCGCTGACCATCCACCAGGGTAGCGAGCATGTCGAGCCCGCCAGTCAGATGTTGTCGATCACAGTGCAGCGGCACGCGCACCAGAGGTACTGACAAGCCGGCACAGGCGCGCACCGCGGCGACATAATCCAGCCAGTCTTGTGCATCCGATGGATGGCGGCAAGTGAGATTAATCCCGCCAAGCCGGTCGCCCGTCAGGGCCAGCACGATGCCGAGCCGGGCCGCCTCGGGCAGCGCGTCGAATCGCTCGAACGGCGTCATCAGGCGGCGTTGGCGTCTGGCAGGTTGGCGAGCGCGCGCTCTACCCTTGCGCTCGAGCCGGACTCATCCAGCGGGTCGCGTCGCAGTCGATGGCGCAGCGCCATGCTCGCTACCTGGCGCACGTGCGCAAATTCTACCCGGGGATCGCCGTGCAGTGCTGCTACCACGCGTGCGGCGCGCAGCAGCGTCAGGTCGCCGCGCAGGCCGTCGGTGTTCAAGGCCACGCACAATTCAGAGACCCGCGCGCGAATGTCGCGGCCGATCTCGACACTTGGCAATGACTGGCGCGCCTGCAACAGGCGATGCTGCACGCGCTGATCCTCTGTCTGCCACTGGCGCACAAACGCCTGCGGATCCAGGTCGTACTGATCGCGCCGCTCAACCACCTGTACGCGTTGATCGATATCGGTAGGGGTGACCACCTCGACGCTGAGCCCGAATCGATCGAGCAGTTGCGGACGAAGATCACCCTCCTCCGGATTGCCGC
Source organism: uncultured Granulosicoccaceae bacterium (assembly GCA_964573105.1). Taxonomy (GTDB): domain Bacteria; phylum Pseudomonadota; class Gammaproteobacteria; order Granulosicoccales; family Granulosicoccaceae; genus CAKZSB01. Next base: position 58,925 of record CAZNIS010000003.1, on the reverse strand, counting down.
TGCCAACCAGTACAAAGCGCGACGGATGCTCGATGCTGATACCGTCGCGCTCGACTCTATTGACACCGGACGCCGCGACATCGAGCAATACGTCGACGATGTGATCGTCGAGCAGATTGACTTCATCGACATACAAAAAGCCGCGATCTGCCTGCGCCAGCAAGCCCGGCTGAAAGCGCTTTTGTCCAGTCGCGAGCGCGTGCTCGATATCCAGCGCGCCAACCACCCTGTCTTCGGTCGCACCCAGCGGAAGAGTCACCACCGGCACCTGTTGCGCAACAACGTTGCGATCGGTCGCTTGCGCATCCTTACACGCGCTGCAACCACAATCGGCTACCTCATCGATATCGAGCCCGTAGTGGCAATCGCAGACCCGGTTGATCTGTGGCAGCAACGACGCCAGGCTGCGGATCGCAGTGGACTTACCAGTACCGCGATCGCCCAGCACCAGCACCCCGCCGATACCGGAATCGACTGCGGCTATCAACAGCGCGAGCTTGATGTCGTCCTGGCCGACAATCGCAGAAAACGGAAAAGCGGCATTCATGGTGGATCGCTCCGTTAGAGAGTAGCGGGTGTGGTCAGCGCGCCAGACAGGCGGCGCGCTCTGGCGCGCGCTGCATCAGGCAGCGCAAGTGGCACGCGCGACTGTGTCGTGGCTGCGCGCCTGGCCGCTGTCGAAAACGTCGACCAGCGCATCGACCAGTCGCTCTATGTCCCGATCGCTGTGTTGTGGCCCGGGGGTCAACCGCAATCGCTCCGTGCCTTTGGCCACAGTGGGATAATTGATTGGCTGTACATAGATGCGATGCTTTTGCATCAACGCATCGCAAATCTGCTTGCAGCGCGTCGCGTCGCCCACCATCACCGGGACGATATGACTCGGGTTATCCATCAGTGGAATATTCGCCGCCTGCAGGGCGCGCCTGACTTTGGCAACCACACTGCGCTGCTGCAATCGCTCGCTGTCGCTGCGTTTTAAGTGCTGAATGCTGGCTCTGGCACCGGCGGCGATGCCAGGTGGCAGCGCGGTGGTAAAAATAAATCCGGATGCGTAGCTGCGAATAAAATCACACAGCGCGGCGGAGGCCGCGATGTACCCGCCCATGACGCCAAACGCTTTGGCCAGCGTGCCCTCGATGACTGTCAGGCGATCCATCACGCCCTCGCGCTCTGCCACGCCACCGCCGCGCGCGCCATAGAGACCGACGGCGTGCACCTCATCGAGATAGGTCATCGCATTGTGTGCGTCGGCGACATCGCATATCTCCGCAATGGGGGCAATGTCCCCATCCATCGAATAGACCGATTCAAATGCCACGAGCTTCGGACAGTCTGTCGGCAGCTGCGCGAGCTTGCGATTGAGATCTTCCACATCGTTGTGCGCGAACAATACTTTGCGCGCTTTGCTGTGGCGAATGCCCTCGATCATCGACGCGTGATTCATGCTGTCCGACAACACAACACACTCGGGCAGACGCGATGCCAGGGTGCTCAGTGCCGCCCAGTTGGATACGTATCCTGAGGTAAAGAGCAATGCAGCCTCTTTGTCGTGCAGATCGGCCAGCTCCCGCTCGAGCAGAATATGGTGATGATTGGTACCGGAAATATTGCGCGTACCACCCGCACCGGCTCCGCACTCGTCGATCGCACCATGCATGGCCTGCAGTACATCCGAGTGCTGGCCCATGCACAGGTAATCGTTTGAACACCAGACGGTGACTTCGCGAGCGTCGGGATCACCGCAGTCAATCGCTTTCGGGAAACTGCCGGCGCGGCGTTTTATATCGGTAAAGACGCGGTAGTTTCCCTCACCTCGAATCTGCTCCAATCCGCTTTGAAAAAACTGTTCGTAATCCACGACTCATCCTCTTGCTTGAATTTTTATCACTGCCCGCCGCACTAGACTGGCCGACTATCGACCCACGACCACAGCACCTCACCCTTGACTGGCAATACCAAAACCAAATGTTCGACAACAGCCAGCAACAACAGTGTTGCCACCAGCATATGAACGGTGTGCTGAAAAGGCTCTGCAACATAAGCAGGCGCGCTGGAATAGATCGCCCAGCACACGCTGCCAGCCAACAGCACCGATAGCGGAAAAAAGGCATTAAAACGACGCGTTGTGCGATAGCTCATCAGATAGTGCAAACGCGCCGGCAACCACTGTTCCGGTAGATTCGCGATACCCAGAAACACATTGATCTCGGCGCTGATACGCATCAGCCACAGCACCAGATAGGTGTACAGCGCCACTGGATTGCTGGCCTGCCAGTGAATCGCGATAAACACACCACCGACCACCAGCAGCGATAATTCGCGATACAACATCGCGTGAAACGCATAGCCAAACCGCTGCCACGCACTGATGCCGACCGGACAGACCTGTTCACGTGGCCCGACAAGACAGCCGCTGTAATGCAGGTACTCAAGCCAGCCCCAAATGACAATCGTCGCCCCGAATCCAACACCGGCTGCCCAAATGCTGGTGTGCGAACGCACCGCCACCAGCACCCACAGCGCGAGCAACGCCGCCACGCTAAACATCCACACGTTGGAGGCACGCGAGCTATCCGGTGATCGATTCAGGCGCAGCACCGCACCGGTGCCAAGCCACCACAACAGCAAACACCATCCGACAGGCAGCACTTGGGCAAGCATCAATGGCGCGCCGCCCACGCGGTAAGCCGTGAAATCGCTGCACAATCGCTAAATGGCATGCTCAACAGAAAACCTGGCGCGCGAACAACTGCCGCATCGCTTGCGGACTTTTTGACTCGTTGCTGTAGACCATCATATTCTCCTGTGACAGGGCGGTGCGTGTCGATCACCCGAGCCCTACGTGCCCAGTTGCCCGTCAGCTTTTAACAATCTTGAAAATTCGGCCAGATTGTCCGGTCCGAATGCGTTGAGTATCAGTGTCGTATCGGTCACCGGGTCAACCAGTTGCAAGTGCCGTGTGGCGACCTGTCGCAACTCGACTGCACTGTTATCGTGATTGCCAATCGCACGCCGCTGACGCGCCAGCGTGCGCATCACGCCACGCACAAAAGAGCCTTCACCAGGCTGATATTCCAATAGTGTTCGCGCGCCCTGACTATCGACAACGCGCACCACGCCATCGGCAGAATCGATAAACAGGATGTGGCGGCTGACAATCGGCGGCGCGGTGGAGTCGGCAGCCGCATTCCGCTGATCCATCAAACCAGAACGACCGGCGAGAATCAGCGCGGTGATGCTGGTCAGCAGCAGAGCCACTGCAACCACCGGAGCCCGCCTGCCCCGTTTGAATAATTGACCGCTCACGTACCCGCCACCGGTGCCGCACCAACAAAGTCGTCCTCACCGGTTGTTACGTTTTGCCGGTTCGATGCATAGACCGCCTCTGTCAACAATTGCGCAACGCGATCGACATCGGCGATGCAGCAGAACATGGGTTGTGGCGCCAGCCAGTGCCACGGTCGCACGTTGGGCCACAACACCAGGTGCGAGACACGCGAACCGGATACCGGTTCAAATGCAATATTGCCGACACCGCGCGCGAGATTGCTCGCATCGGCACGAACGATCTGGCGGAACGGCAGATTCATCGTGATCTGCACGGCAAGCCCAAAGCGCATCACGATTCGCTGGCTCGTCAGTGTGTAGATCGTCGAGCGCGCGTACCAGTGGGCAAGCATTGCGACGATGCCGATGGCGATCAAAAGTGCCAGCACGGGTGTGACCAGAATATCTGCCGCCCACTCGCCCGTTTGCCGAAATTCGGCAACGCTTCGCCAGGCGCCAATCAATACAAACCAGACCACTATTTTGCGCAGGTGAAAGACCCGCACGGCCATGGCCCATTTTTCCGGCGATCCCTGCCACAGGATGCGCTCCCCGACCGGCAGCACTTCGGGCAGGCCCAACAGCGGCTCGGTTTCATGTTCGCGAATGTCGCCACTGAACGACGGTTGCTGACTCACAACTTCGCCTCGGCGCGATCGGCGGTGGCATACAAATAGCCGGCACCGTAATAGGCCACCACGCGCTCTTCTTCCAGCAGCGTCACTTGTGTGTTACTGGCCAGTGCCGGCACACCGTTAAACTGCTCAGCAGTGATCGAATCGACATCGACGCGACGCGCCAGCTGACGAACGCGTGCCATATTGATCGGCAACAGCACATGCCGCTGATCATTGCTGACCGCCAGCCGCACTTCGAGATAGCGAATCAGCATTTCGGCGCGATCCACCCAGACGTCAATCACAGTGCCGGCGGTGATCTTGTCCATGCCGATAACCGGCATACCACGAGGATCGGGATCGCGTGGGTTAAGACTGAATTCGTCCTGCGAGGCCAGCGGCACAATTCGCGGGTGTCCTTCAACGGTGATGTCCACCACGTTTTCGCGCTCGGCCCAGGCGCCGGGTCCGATACCCGATTGCATCGGATCGCCACTGGGCACCAGTGGTGATCCGATCGGATGACGCAGTGGCGTGCCGGCCACCGGGCGCTTGTCGCCATTATCTCGCGGTGCCTGCACAACGCGACCGTCAGCCAATCTGAAGAGCTTGGGCGTTGGCATCGGTGGCACGGTATAGACGGACTTGCGACGCGGATTTTCCGAATCCAGTGGATAGCCCTCGCGCTTGTCTTCGCCGCGCAGATACCAGATCAGAAAAGCGAAAAATATCCAGAACAGGTACAAAACGACCTGTGCGACATCGATGTAACTTGTAAAAGCGCCCGTCGGCATGATGCCTCCAAGTATCAGTTAGTAAAAAGACCCGCCAATCGTTTACGGCACCGCCAGATAGCCGCGATCGGTGGTCCATCGCTTAAACTCCAGCCGCCCGACCAGCGGCCCGATAATCACAATCGTGATAAACAGCAGTCCGATTTCCAGCAGATAGACCGACTGATAACCGGTATCGATCAAATTCAGCGTGGGCCCGAAATAGTTGCCATGGGCCAGAGCGGATACCAGATCGCGCAACGCGCCACCCACCGCGATCGCAATGCCGGCGGCGGTCGCCTGCACCGCACCCCAGGTACCCAGCGCCATGCCGGCGTGCATGTCACCACCGCGGCGAAACATTTCGGTGGCGAGCATGCCGACCGCGAACAGGCCACTGCTGATGCCAACCACAAACACGCCGATGCGAAAGAGCAGTGCGGACTGAGTGGGTGCCGAGAAAATAATCGCGCTAAACGCAAATACGCCGGCAGTCGCGCCATAGGCTGCGATGCGTGCGGGATCGATGGCGCTTTGCATGGCCCTGGCCGCCACCGCAAATCCGGATAAGGTGCCACAGACGAGCACACCGGTCAGAAGCGTGGTGGCAGAGACATCCAGACCCAGTACCTGTCCACCGTAGGGCTCAAGCAGAATATCCTGCATATTGAACGCCGCTGTGCCAAACGCCAGCGCCACCAGAAAGCGTCGCGTTATCGGATCGCTGATGTATTCAGACCACGCGCAGCGAAAGCTCGGGCGCTGTCGATCCGGTCGCGTCACTTCGCTGTTGCGCGCCTCCTGTTTCCAGCACGCGGCAAAGTTGAGCAACAAGGTGGCGAGTGCCGCACCCTGCAGACACTGAATCAGCCGCACTTGTGAAAACGATTCCAGCAGCGCAGACAGCAGCAGCGAGCTGACCACCATGCCAATTAACAGCATCACGAATAACAGCGCGATGACTCGGGTGCGGCTTTTCTGTGGTGCGATGTCGGCTGCCAACGCAAAACCGGCGGTCTGCGTTGTGTGCAAACCAATGCCAACCAGCAAAAACGCTATCGCCGTTGATGCCTGCGCAAACCAGTCTGGCCAGTGGGTGTCGCCCGACAGAATAATCAGTGCAAACGGCAGCAGCGCCAGCCCGCCAAATTGCAGCATCGAGCCAATGAACAAAAAAGGCAGGCGTCGCCAGCCGAGATAGGACTGGTATTGATCGGATCGGTGACCAATCAAGGCCCGCGCCGGCGCGATAATCAGCGGCAGCGCGATCATTGCCGCCACCAGCGCCGCGGCAACGCCAAGCTCTACAATCATGACGCGGTTCAGTGTGCCGTTGAGCAACACGAAGCACATCCCCGCACTCACCTGAAACAGGCCCAGCCGCAAAATTCTGGACAGCGGCAAAGTCTCGCTCGCCACATCGGCAAACGGCAGTAGCCGCAGGCCGTGTCGTCGCCAGAATTCGCCGGCCGGGGAATTCATCCGCGCTTGAGTTCCTGCACGTGCGACTTGTAAAAACCGCTGTCGACGAGGTGATCGCGCCCCGGCTGCCACGGACTCATGCGCGCCGATAGTTCATGATGCAGACGCTTTTTGGCCACCGGAACAATAGCCGGTGAACGGTCTTTTTTCGGAAACAGTTTGCCGCAGCGGTGCATCAGCGCGAGCGCGGGCGTTCTTGGCGCAAAAGTAAACAGCACGCGCTCGCCGGTCCGCGATACAAGAGCCTCCAGTGCTTCGAGCATATCCGGCAACTCGTAGTGGATCAGCGAATCCATCGCCACCACATAATCAAACGAGCCGCGCTCGGCGAGCATATCGCCACTGTCAAAGTGGATGTTAGCCGCGAGTTCGGGTTCGGACTCCTGCACCCGTTGCCGCGCCATCTGCACCAGGCGTGGGGAGAGATCAACGGCGACAACCTCTGCCCCGCGGCGCGCGAGTTCCAGCGCCAGCATGCCAGTGCCACAGCCGGCATCGAGTATTTTGCTGCCAGTCAGATCATCCGGCAACCAGGACAACAGCGTCTCCTGCGTCTGCTGTCGACCGGCGCGCACAGTGGCGCGGATTCTACTGACCGGCGCATCGCTGGTCAGCTTTTTCCAGGCTTCGAGCGCGGTGTTGTCGAAGTAGGTGGCGATCTCGCCTCGCCGGTTCTGGTAACTAAGCTGTGTCATCAGTCAAACCCCAGCAAGTCAAAGATTTCCCGATCCTTTACCGGCACCGCACTGAGCGGTTCTGTGCCATCCCACAATGACTGGGCCAATCGTAAATACTCCTGCTGGACCGATACGAGCTCAGGGGAGTCTTCCATTTCAAACAGAGTGGATTTTTTCAGCCGGCTTCGGCGAATGACATCGAGATCCGGAAAATGAGCCAGCGTATTCATGCCGGCCACTTTGTTGAAGCGCTCGATCTGATCGGTATCTGCACTGCGATTGGCAATCACACCGCCCAGCCGCACAGCATAGTTTTTCGATTTCGCGTTAATTGCAGCGACAATGCGATTCATCGCAAAAATGGAGTCAAAGTCATTGGCGGCAACCACCAGCGCGCGCTGCGCGTGCTGCAACGGTGCTGCAAAGCCGCCACACACGACATCGCCCAGCACATCGAAGATCACGACATCGGTATCTTCCAGCAGGTGATGCTGTTTCAACAGCTTGACCGTCTGGCCGACCACGTAACCGCCACAGCCGGTACCGGCCGGTGGCCCGCCCGCTTCCACGCACATCACACCGCCGAAACCCTCGAAGACAAAATCGTCGGCGCGCAGTTCCTCAGAATGAAAATCGACACTTTCAAGTATGTCGATAACAGTTGGCGTGAGCTGTTTGGTCAAAGTAAACGTCGAGTCGTGTTTCGGATCACAACCGATCTGCAGCACGCGTTTGCCAAGCTTTGAAAACGCGACAGACAAATTCGACGACGTCGTGCTCTTGCCGATACCACCCTTGCCGTAAACCGCAAAGACCTTGGCCCCGTCAATCGAGACATCGTCATCCATGCGAAACTGAACACTGCCCTCACCGTCGGGTGGCGCATGGTTGATCGGGATATATTTTCCAGCCGCCACGGCACTCATGCTCTGACTCCTTCGGTGATGCCTTCGAGCCTGTCTTCGAGATCCTCACCGACGGCCTGCAATGCGGCGAGCGTTTCAACATCCGGCTGCCAGTAGCTGCGCTGATGTGCCTCGAACAGTCGATTGACCATACGCATGGAAGCCTCCGGGTTAAGTTCTGTCATTCTGTCGCGAATCTCGTTATCCAACATGAAGGTGTCGGTTACCTGCTGATAGACCCAGGGCTTGACCTGCCCGGTCGTGGCGGACCAGCCGACGGTGTTGCTGATGTGCGCTTCGATGTGGCGCACACCCTCGTGACCATGTTCAAGCATCTGCCCGTACCACTTGGGGTTCAGCAGGCGGGTGCGGGTTTCAATCTCTACCTGTTCGGACAGCGTGCGCACCTGTGCCTTGCCGAGCGTGTCGTCGCTGATATAAATCGACGGGCTTTTGTCAGAACTGCGCTGTACACAGCGGCTGATACCACCGAGTGTGTCGAAGTAGTGATCAATCGTGGTGACACCGATTTCAACCGAATCCAGGTTCTGACTCGCGAGCTCTACACGTGAGAGAATTGACTCGAACAGACTGGATTGCTGGACGTTGTCGCCGTGTCGACCATAGGCGAATGATTTGCGTCTGGCGAAGACATCGGCCAGTTCGTTTTCATCGCTCCAGCTGCCATCGTCGATCAGATGATTGACGTTCGAACCGTAGGCGCCGTCGGCATTGCTGAACACGCGCAAGGCGGCGGTCTCCAGATCGCAACCACTGCTCTGCATGTAGTCGAGCGCGTGTTTGCGAACAAAGTTCTGCTCCAGTGGTTCATGTTCGGCACTGGCGGCAAGCCACGCGGCCTCGGCCAGCAACCGCGTCTGCTGCGGCAGCAGATCGCGAAAGATGCCGGACAATGTGACGACCACGTCAATGCGCGGGCGTCCCAGTTCCGACAAGTCGATCAGCTCGGCACCGCACAGACGTCCATAAGTATCAAAGCGTGGTCGGGCACCAATGAGTGAAAGCACCTGTGCGATCGGCGAGCCTTCGGTTTTAAGGTTATCGGTGCCCCACAGCACAATCGCAATCGTCTCCGGGAAGGGATGGCCGTCCTGCAGATGTCGATCCAGTAGATGCTGCGCTGCCCGCTGACCGCTCTGAATAGCGCTTACACTTGGCAATCGAAACGGATCAAACGCGTGAATGTTTCTGCCGGTTGGCAGAATTTCAGGTGCGCGAAGCAGGTCGCCACCGACGACCGGTGCGGTATAGGTGCCATCCAGCGCATGCATCAGCGCGGGTATCTCGGTATCGCGCTGCAGCGCGCGATCCATTTTTTGCACCGACTGCAGGATGGGTTTTGCGCGATCATTGTCACAGCTGGCAATGACGGCATCGGCCTCGGCCGGCTGATCGAACATCGCGTCTACCTGTCGCGCGATGTCGTCTGCACTGCAATCTTGAAGCGCCGCCTCGACCCCGGCCACCGCCTGCAACAGATCGCGACGCTGTTCAGTGGCGACTGGCTCACCCACCACATGCAAGCCGTGCGGGATCAGGGTTGCCTCGAGTTCGTCGAGACACACTTTGCAGCGATCGATTAACGCCGCGCCCGTAACGCTGCCAATATCGAGCTCCAGCGTCTGCGCCTGACTGATAATCACGTCGTACAGCTCGCTGCGCAGTTGCGTCTCATCGCTGCGACTGGCGCGCCAGCGATCAATTGAGGATCGCAGATCGAGCAACCCTTTATACAAACCGGCATGCGTCACAGGCGGCGTCAGGTAACTGATCAGCGTGGCGCCAGCGCGGCGTTTGGCAATAGAACCCTCGGCCGAATTGTTGGCCGCGTACAGGTAGTAGTTGGGCAGATCGCCGATCAATCTGTCCGGCCAGCACTCGGAGGACATGCCCGTCTGCTTGCCCGGCATAAATTCCAGTGCGCCGTGGGTGCCAAAGTGCAGCACGGCATCGGCGTTGTAGTCTTCGCGCAAGTATCTGTAAAAGGCACTAAACGCATGGGTCGGTGCAAAACTGCGTTCGAACAACAACCGCATCGGATCGCCTTCGTAGCCAAAAGCCGGCTGCACGCCAATTAACACGTTGCCAAACTGTCGACCGAGCACCTGAATGCCGCGCCCGTTGCTCAGTTGCTGACCGGGTGCACTGCCCCAGCTCGCCTCGATTTCTTCAAGCCAGGTTTCGCGTCGCACGTGATCATCGACCGGGATCAGCGCGTGCACATTGGCCTCGCTGCCGTGCTCGGCACTGTTGCCTGTCAGTAGCGCCGTGCGAAGTGCATCGACATCGTCCGGCAGCTCGACGTGATAGCCGTGTTGCTGCATCGCACGCAGTGTGTTGTAGACCGACTCAAACACGGACAGATGCGCCGCGGTGCCAATTGAACCGGCATTGGGTGGAAAGTTAAACAGTACAATCGCTACGCGCCGTTCGGACCGCGGCGTGTTGCGCAGCCGCACGAGCCTGTCCACCCGGGCACACAACTGCGCGACCCGTTCATCGTGTGGATACATATCGGCGGTGTTTCTGCCATCCGCGCCCGACTGGCTGCGCCCACCGAATACCGACGGGTGAATCGCCCCATCGAGTTCGGGCAGCGCAACCATCATCGCAGACTCGACCGGCAACAGCCCCTGTTCGCTGTCCTGCCAGTTTTCCAGTGTTTGAAACTCAAGCCCCATCGCGGCCAGATACGGCACATCGAGCCGGGTGAGCATTGCTTCCGCGGCGGCCGCATCGTTATAGGCCGGCCCACCGACCAGTGAGAATCCGGTCAGCGACAGCAAGGCGTCGACAACAGGTTTGCCATCACGCATAAAATAGCGTTCGATTGCCGGGCGGGAATCCAGCCCGGAGGCAAACGCCGGCAACACCCGAAGGCCCAGCGATTCGAGCCGGTTTATCACCGCATCGTAGTGACTGGTGTTACCTGCCAGCACGTAAGAGCGCATCAGCAGAATACCAATGGTGCCACGTTGCGCCGGCAGTGGAGCGATACGCCGCAAGGCATCGACCGAATCGGTCATGCGGTCGGTGAGTGCCGGATGATAGAGCCCGATATCCTGAAATTCGCGTGGCAAATCGAACGACAGGCTGCCTCGCAGCGATGCGCGCTCGCCATCAGCGTAGTGATTGACGAGCATGCGCACCATATTCAGCGCATTGTCGTCTGAACCGGCCAGCCAGTACTGCAGTACCAGAAAGTAGTGGCGGATATCCTGCGCGGTACCGGGGATGTAGCGCAGAATACTTGGTATCCGCCGCAACATCGCCATTTGCAATTTGCCGCTGCCGGCAGACTTTTTACGCGAACGCGACTGTCGCAAACGTTTGAAAAAGGCCCGGGCGCGACTATCGCCACCGTCCATCGAAAACTTGCCCATGCGGGTGAGCTTGACGATATCGCCGGCACACATGCAGCAGATCATCGCATCGCAGTGTTCGCGTCGCGCGCGCAGCGGCTCGATCACCGCATCGATATGCTCTTGCATGAAGAGCATGGTGACCACCAGTATGTCGGCCTCGCGAATCGCCTCGTGGCAGCGCGCAAGACTCGCCTCGTCCCGCCCCCACTCACCGGCCGCGTGCAGACTCACTTGAATGCCCTTTGCCTGCAACTGCCGATCGACGCGCGCAAAGGTGCTGGACAGGTGGCTGTCCAGCGTGACAACGGCAATCCGCAACTGCGGTGCGTCAGTTGCTGTAGTAGGCTTTTGCATCGTACAGCGTCTCTAGCGAAATGTGAGACAACCCTTGCTGACAGGCGTAGCGCTCGGTGTTGCGACGCGCCTTGCCACGCACGAAAAATGGTACTTTCTTAAGTTCCTGCTCAGCGTCCGTGCTCCAGCGAATATCGTCCACATCATCGACAACCGGCGTCGCTGGCACAGCATCGACGGTGGCGACGGGCGTCGCTGACTCCTGTGATCCACGATGCGCAAGATGCGATGGCATCTGTGTATCGTTGAATTCAAAATCATCGGTAAACATGCCGAGCAGATGCTCTTCCAACCCCATCATCAACGGGTGAACCCAGGTGTCGAACAACACATTGGCTCCCTCGTAACCCATCTGCGGCGCATAGCGGGCCGGCACATCTTCAACGTGAAAAGGTGCCGATATCACACAGCACCCAATACCGAGCCGCTTGGCGACATGGCGCTCCATCTGCGTGCCAAGCACCAGTTCCGGTTCGGATTGCTTGACCGCTTCCTCCACTTCCAGATAGTCGTCTGTGATCAAGGCGGTCAGGCCGTAACTCTCGGCAGCGCTGCGCACCTCGCGGGCAAATTCACGGCTGTAGGTGCCAAGCCCCACGACGTCAAAACCCAGTTCCTGCGTTGCCACGCGAGCGGCTGCCAGCGCATGCGTGGCATCGCCAAAAATAAACACGCGTTTGGCTGTTAAATAATTGGAATCGATCGAACGCGAGTACCACGGCAGACGCGACGCATCTGCCTGCAATACAGGCGCCGGATCTACACCGGTGCAATCGGCAACCGCCTGAACAAATTCACGCGTCGCACCGACACCGATCGGCACAATATCGATCACCGGTTGCTTGAATTTGCGCTTGAGCCAGTCGCAGGTGGTGCGTCCCACCTCAGGATATAGACAGACATTGGCCATCGCTTTGGGCAGGCGCGCGATATCGGCAAGCCCGGCGTCGAGCGGTGCGACCACATTTACCCTCACCCCCATGCGCTGCAGCAGCGCGCTGATTTCGCGCACATCGTCGCGCGCGCGAAAGCCCAGTGAACTGGGGCCGATCAAATTGACCGACGGCTCGCTGTCCGGCGGCTGAGGCTCTGCCCCCTTTAATACGGCGCGCACAAGCCCGTACAACGTCTCGCTGGCACCGTGGTTTTCCTTGCGCGAGTAGGCGGGCAACTCCAGCGGCACCACCGGTATATCCAGCGCCATTCCCGCAGCGAGCGATCCCGGCTGATCCTGAATCAGTTCGGCGGTGCAGGACTCACCGACAAACATCACCTCGGGCTTGAAACGATCGGCGGCCTCGGCGACTGAATCGACAAACAGTTTGGCGGTGTCGGCACCCAGATCGCGTGCCTGAAAGGTGGTGTAAGTGACCGGCGGTCGCCTGCCCTGCCGCTCAATCATCGTGAACAGCAGATCGGCGTAGGTGTCACCCTGCGGCGCATGCAAAACAAAATGCGAGTTGCGCATCGAGTTGACGACCCGCATGGCACCGACGTGTGTCGGTCCCTCGTAGGTCCAGAGCGAAAGCTTCATGCCGGCACCTGCAGTTTTTCACGCCGCGCCAGCGGCTTGGCAAACAGTGCGGCAAGATCGGCCGCCTGCTCAAAGCCGTGAATCGGACTAAACACCAGCTCGATGCTCCACTTGGTCGCAAGACCTTCTGCCTCAAGCGGATTGCCAAGACCCATACCGCAAACCGTTAGATCCGGTTTATCGCTGCGCAGTCGCTCCAGTTGGCGATCGACGTGCTGACCTTCAGTCAGCCGCACATCGCGTGGCAGCGCATCGATCTCGCTGCCGACACATTGCCGATCGACGTAGGGCGTGCCCACTTCCACCAGTTGCATGTCGCACTCCTGGTGTAAAAATCGAGCAAGCGGAATCTCAAGTTGGGAATCGGGGAAAAAACTGATCCGTCGGCCTGCCAGCGACGGGCTGACTCTGGCAAGCGCTGTGCGAGCGCGCGCAGCGGGCGCTTCTATCACGCGTTCAAATAGCGCGGCGTCGACCTCGAACGCATCGGCGATGGCCTTCAACCAGGCACGCGTACCCTCAACGCCAAACGGATACAGCGCATCGATGTGACGGGCGCCGGCGCGCTCGAGCTCGCGCAGCGCCTCGCCGGTGTAGGGCTGTGCCAGCACCACACGCGTGCGCTCGTCTATGCGCGGCAGCTCGGCGGATTTTTTACCCGGTAGAAAACTGACAGACTCGATACCAAGTGAATCAAACAAGCGGGAAAACTGATCCTCGACGATATCGGCCAATGTGCCCAGTACCAGCAATCGGGTTGCCGGTAGCGATGAATTGGTCGCCCCGCGCGATGTCGATGCGCGGCGAATATCACTGGCAAGCGCAGTCAGACATTTGTCCTCACCCTGGGTAAACGTGGTTTCGATGCCGCTGCCGGTGTAACTGATAACACGCAGTTGACCGGCGTATTGATGGGTCAGGCGATCGGCGGCCTTGTCCAGATCGAGCTTGATTACCTCGGACGGGCACGAGCCGACTAAAAACAGCGTGCGTATTTCAGGGCGTCGCTCGATCAGCTGGCGGGTGACTTTTTCAAGCTCGTCGTTAAAGTCGGCATGGCCTGAAAGATCGCGATCATCGAGAATAGCGGTGCCAAATCGTGGCTCGGCAAAAATCATCACGCCGGCGGCCGATTGCAGCAAGTGCGCACAGGTGCGCGACCCGACGACCAGAAAAAACGCATCCTGCATGCGCCGATGCAGCCAGACGATACTGGTCAGCCCGCAAAACACTTCGCGCTGACCGCGCTCCTGAATAATAGGTATCGACGGCCGTGCGGCGGAGTCTCTTTGGATCGACTGAATTGACGCGGCCATTAGCTCACCCACGCCGGTTGTGCGGGAGCGCTGCGTGCGAGGCGAAACTTGACCACGAACTGCAGCGCGTTGATCAGGTAGACCAGGTAGGCGGCCATGGCCAGCCACAACAGTGATGTGTCGCCAAGCCAGCCACCAAACAGAGCCAGCACATAAGCGGTGTGTAATGCGATTACCAGCATACTGACGACGTCCTCCCAGAAAAACGGTCCGGCAAACAGGTATTGGCCAAACACCACCCGCTCCCAGATCGCCCCCGTCACCATGATCAGATACAGCAGAGCCGTCTTAAGCAGGATCGAGGCGGTCGCGAGCTCGTAGCCCAGGCCGCTGATCAGATACCGCAGGATCAGACAGACGCTGGCCAGAAAAACCAGAAACTGCAGCGGTGCGAGGATGCCCTGTACCAGCGTCCAGCGAGTGTTGTCGCGGCGCGCACGTTGCTGCTCCGTGTAGAGCCGGCGCGTCGGCCTCGTTGCCTGGTGATCAAATTGATCGCGCAATGACGAACTGACCTGGGGCTCTGACTGACAACCTGAGCGGGACAACGCCACCTCCTGATTCGCTGCAATGTGTCCAGTCTACGAGACTAATTACAAATGTCAATCTATCTTGACGTCTTTTTTAGTTGACACTTGTTGCGACATTCAGGCAGGCTAGAGATCGGTTTCGAATCTGTGTTGAACAATCGGTCGCAACCAACGACCGGCGAACTGCAATCACTGCAGTCAATCGCACCCTCACCACAGAACACTGACCACTCCAGATAACCGGGGCTTGCGCACTTGAGCGATCTGTTGAACACATGCATACTGGAGGCGTACCGATGACCGGGCCTCAACCCAGCGCCAGCAGTCGCGACTCGGACCCGAAAGAGCGCTCACGCCGCGACCCGCTACCCGGTGTCGGGGTCCAAGAAAACACAAGCAGCGGGGGAAATATGTCAGTGCACGGCAAAGGCTCGAAACTGTCGGCAGCATCAGCCGGCTCACACAGCCAGCCCCTGCTGCAGGCGCTCGAGGCCAGCATCCTGCCAGACCTGCTGGATCGCTACCTCGGCACACACAGCAGCGCGCAACCCGCACCCGATACCCCCAGCCAGATCGCCCTCTCCAGATCGACAACATCTGCCGAACAGGACGCCTTTGTTGGATTGCTCGTCGATGAGTCCGAGGATGCAGCGCTTGGCAAAGTGCTGGAGCTGCGCCGCCAGGGTGTACCTGATCAAACCCTGCTGCTCGATGTGCTGGCCCCGGCCAGCATCCGGCTGGGCGAACTGTGGGAAGAGGATCTGCGCAGTTTTTCGGAGGTGACGATTGGCGTCTGCCGACTGCATCGCATCCTGCGTGCACTGCATCCCACCGATCAGCGCGCACTCGATCAGCAAGCCCACGGCGGACGCGCGGCGTTGCTGGCAGCCCCCGGAGAACAACACGCCTTTGGTATGTTGCTCGTCAGCGAACTGATGTTTCGCGCCGGCTGGTATGTCGATGTAGAACTGGACACCCAACTGGATGCGGCGGGCGAACTGGTGCAGCGCAACTGGTACGAGCTGGTCGGTGTGTCGGTCAGCGGCGTCACCTGCATCGATGCGGCGGCAAAACTCATCAAACAGTTGCGACGGCGGTCTTGCAACCGCGATGTGGTGATCCTCGCTGGCGGCAACCTGTTTATCGACAATCCATCACTCGGCGCAGATCTCGGCGCTGATCAGGTGGTGACTGACAGCGTCGAACTGGCGCGTATCATGTCCGCCAACGTCCCCAGCAGACAGATCAGCTAATAATGCCTGTCACCATGACTCTACCTGCCAGCCCCGCCAGCGCAACGTTTCACTAGCCGCGCCCATGTCAATCCAACTGCACACAACATGGGGACAACCAAGCCGTGCTCGGTCCTGAACAATTGTTGCCGATGTTGCGCCGCTGCTCGGACCTGCTGCTGGTAGTCGATCGAGCTGGCGTGCTGCTGGCGGTCGAGCACCAGGACCTGCAGGGCCACGAGGTAAACTTCACCGAAAACGTGGGGCAGTCTCTATTCGACACCATGACGGTAGAGAGCCGGCTAAAGATTGCCTCGCTGCTCGAACACCTCGACACCGAGCCCAGTCGCTGGCGCCAGATCAACTATCCGGTCAGCGGCAACGCCGATGTCCCCATGCGCTTTTGCGCCTGTGCGATGGACGCGGAAAGAGTGCTGCTGGCGGGTCAGAACATGCACGAGATCGCCGAGACTCAACAATTGCTGATGAAGACACAGCAAGCGCTGGAAAACGACTTCGCCCACGCCTCGCAAATCAGAACGCGCTATCGCCTGCTGATGGATCTGTGTGCCGACGCTATTCTCAATATCGACGCCCGCTCACGCAAAATCACATCGGCCAACCCGGCCGCCCAACGCCTGCTGGGGCGCTACCTGGCGCCAATCAAAAACCATCAGTTCCCGTCCGGCTTCGACACCGACAGCACCGCCACGCTTGAAGAACTGCTGCAGCAGGC
This sequence comes from uncultured Granulosicoccaceae bacterium, assembly GCA_964573105.1. Lineage (GTDB taxonomy): Bacteria > Pseudomonadota > Gammaproteobacteria > Granulosicoccales > Granulosicoccaceae > CAKZSB01. The sequence goes on along the minus strand of CAZNIS010000003.1, from coordinate 42,053 downwards.
GCTCAGCACCGGGCGCGCAGACGATGTCGCGGTTCGCACGGCGGATCAAAACCACGCGTTTCTCGCCTCGGCATCGCTAATGCGAGATCGTTCAGAGAGCGCACTGATGGTGCGGTTGACACCACTAAGCGGCGTCGACGATGACCCCGTGCGGCAGTTGCGGGTGTTCGAGACTCTGCTGGCAAATTCGCCAGACGCGGTCGCACTGTGCGAGGCATCGGGCGAAATAGTCGCCGCCAATGAGACACTGGCTCAACTGACCCAAGCGCCCTCTGCCAGCCAGCTGGTCGGCAGACCGATTGGCAACTGGCTTGGGCGCAGCGCGCGAGACTATCGCCTTTTGATCGACAACCTGAAGAAAAACGGCGTGGTCTCGAAGTTCTCATCGGTCGTGCGCTCTGATCAGGACGTCGACACCGAAGTCGAGATCTCGGCCGCCTCGGTCAGTGACAGCAGGTTCCCCTACACCCTGCTGATCATTCGCAACATTCAAAGCCGACTGCACGGGCGTCTGCCGGGTGGCGACGAACTGGTCGCGACCGGATCGACGTTGAAAGATCTGGTCGGTCGAGTACCGCTCAAGGAGCTGGTCAGAGAATCAACCGACATGATCGAGAAAATGTGCATCGAGTCGGCGCTTGAGATAAGCCGCGACAACCGCGCATCGGCCGCCGAGATGCTGGGCCTGAGTCGACAGAGCCTGTACACCAAGCTGCGCCGATTCGGCATCGCCGACACGCCCGCCAGCTCGGATTAGCGTCCAACTCTCTTTACACACAATGACTGTCATTTAAAATTGACATTATCTGGCAGGGTCGTTAACCTGCCAGCATGTCGCTACCAAAGCCGTCAGCGGTTCTGGAACTGCTCAAACCAATCACCTGGTTTCCACCGATGTGGGCCTTCGCCTGCGGTATTTTCTCCGTTGGTGCCCCCAGGCTCGACAACCAGTGGCTGATTGTCACCGGCCTGATTCTATGCGGACCGATGGTGTGCGGCGCCAGCCAGGTCGTCAACGACTGGTTCGATCGCACGGTCGATAAAATCAACCAGCCCGAGCGCCCGATTCCATCGGGCCGCGTGCCCGGCCGATGGGGCCTCTACGTCGCCATCATCTGGACTCTTCTCTCCATTCTGGTAGCCAGCTCGCTCGGCACCATTGGCCTGGTGGCCGCGACCGTCGGCCTGATGCTGGCCTGGGCATACAGCGCGCCACCCTTTCGTTTGAAAGCCAATGGCTGGTGGGGCAACACCGCAGTCGCTGCCTGTTATGAGGGACTGCCCTGGGTAACCGGTGCCGCCATCATGGCCACCGCGATGCCCCACTGGACCGTCATCACCATTGCCCTGCTCTACAGCTTTGGCGCTCACGGCATCATGACGCTCAACGACTTCAAGTCGATCAAAGGCGATCGCCAACTCGGCATTCGCTCACTGCCGGCACAGCTTGGCGTCGACAAGGCGGCCCGTTTGGCCTGCGCGATGATGATGGCGCCACAGGTGGTCGTCGTTGTGCTGCTAACGCTTTGGGACCACCCGATCCACGCAGGTGCAGTGGCACTGCTGGCCGCCGTTCAATTGATCCTGATGCGGCGCTTTTTACGCAACCCGACCGAACTTGCGGTCTGGTACAGCGGCCTCGGCGTGACCCTCTATGTACTAGGCATGATGGTCTCGGCGTTTGCCCTGCGCGCCCTGACAGGCAGTCTGATCTAAAAGGAACCAGACTATGAATACTGACCGACACCCCGCTCGCAGCCATCTGGGCTGGTTAGGCATTTTTCGAATCGGACTGGTGCAAACCGCACTTGGGGCGATGGTGGTACTGACCACCTCGACGTTAAACCGCGTGATGGTGGTTGAGCTTGCGCTGGCGGCGGTGCTGCCAGGCGCATTGGTCGCTCTCCACTACGCCGTTCAAATCACCCGCCCGAAAATGGGCCACAGTTCCGATAGCGGCCGAAGCAGAACGCCGTGGATCATCGGCGGCATGATCGTACTGGCGATTGGCACGGTCGGCGCATCACTCGCCACCGCACTGATGCAGACGCATTTGATCGCGGGTATCGCCGGTGCCACAGCGGCGTTTGTGCTGATTGGCCTTGGCGTTGGCGCGTCCGGTACGTCTCTGCTGGCACTGTTGGCATCGCGCGTCGAAGAGCACCGACGCCCGGCGGCAGCGACCATCGTCTGGATTATGATGATTGCAGGCTTTGTGGTCACCGCGGGCGTTGCCGGCGCCAACCTCGATCCGTTCAGCATGCAAAGACTGGTCATCGTCACCGCGATTGTCTCTGCAATCGCGGTAGTGATTGCGGTGGTAGCGATATTCGGCATCGAACGCAGCGTCGCACCACAGCGACAAACCGCGACCGCCGCAATAAGCTTTCGCGACGCACTGCAGGAAACCTGGCAAGACCCGCACGCAAAACAATTCACCGTCTTTGTGTTTGTCTCTATGCTCGCCTACAGCGCACAGGATCTCATCCTGGAACCTTTTGCCGGAGCGGTATTCGGATTTTCACCTGGTGAGTCGACACAACTGGCTGGCGTTCAACATGGCGGCGTGCTGCTCGGCATGATTATCGTCGCAGTGATCGGCACCCGACTGGCGCGCCGTCACCCCGGCAGCCTCAGGCTCTGGTGTATTGGCGGTTGCATCGCATCGGCGATGTCACTGGCGGTTCTCGGCCTCGGCGGTACACTCGGAGACAACTTTCCACTGAAACAGGCCGTGTTCACCCTGGGCCTTTCTAATGGCATATTTGCCGTCGCCGCCATCGGCTCGATGATGGCGCTCGCGAGCTCGCGCGATGGCAAGCGCAGAGAGGGCATTCGTATGGGTGTCTGGGGCGCGGCGCAGGCACTGGCATTTGGACTGGGGGGCTTTCTTGGCACCGCCCTGATCGATCTTGCGCGCGCGTTCATTGCCGACACCAGCTACGCCTACGCGATCGTCTTTTTCGCACAAGCGGCAATGTTCACAGTCTCGGCATGGCTCGCCGCCCAACTAGGCCAGCTACCTAATCGAACGCAAGTGACAATGGGCGGACAAACCCAGTCCGTCTGACACTACATAATCAACGGGAGTCTGCGCCGTGAATACAACTTTCGACGTCCTGGTGATCGGCGGTGGCCCCGCCGGCGCCACCGCTGCACACACCCTGAGTCTGGCCGGTTACAACGTCGCACTGCTCGACAAACCAGGCCGCATTAAGCCTTGTGGCGGCGCGGTGCCACCGCGATTGATTCGCGACTACGATATACCACCGCACCTGCTTGAGGCTCAGGCCAATTGTGCCCGAATGGTTTCACCGGCAGGAGTAGAAGTCGATATGCCGATACAAAACGGCTATGTCGGCATGGTTGATCGCGAGCAATTTGACGAATGGCTGCGCCAGCGCGCAGCCGACTGTGGCGCCACCCGCATCGACGGCAAATTCATTGCGATTGACTCCGCTGACGAGCACTGCCAGATCAGCTATCAACCACTCGGCGACGCCCCTTCCCGACACCTGATCGCCCGATATGTCATCGGCGCAGATGGTGCAAATTCGCAGGTGGGAAAAAACACCGTGACAGGTGCTGACAAAATACCGTTTGTCTCGGCCTACCACGAAATCGTCGAATCACCGACGACTGACTTCGATCCAGCCCGCTGTGACGTCTACTATCAGGGCGCGGTCTCCCCCGACTTCTACGGCTGGGTATTTCCCCACGGCGCTCGCACAAGCGTTGGTGTTGGCAGTGCAGTGAAAGGTTTTAAATTGCGGCAGGCGACCAGCAGTCTGCGCAGCGCTGCCGGACTGTCCGATGCAAAGACGGTCAGAACCGAGGGCGCACCGATTCCGCTAAAAGTGCTAAAACGTTGGGACAACCGGCGCAACGTGATTCTGGCCGGTGACGCGGCCGGGGTTGTTGCCCCGGCGTCCGGCGAGGGTATTTACTACGCGATGCGCAGCGGCGAACTGGTCGCCCATGCGGTGGCACAGGCGATTGAAACCAGCGATCCGAGAGCACTGAAAAATGCCCGCAAGCAGTTTATGCGCGAGTGTGGCAGAGTGTTTTTCATACTCGGCATCATGCAGCGATTCTGGTACCGATCGGATCGATTGCGTGAGAAATTCGTGCACATCTGCCGCGATGAGGATGTTCAGCACTTAACATGGGAAGCCTATATGAACAAACGCCTGGTCAGAAAAAAACCGATGGCACACGTGCGCATATTCATTAAAGACCTCGCCCACTTGTTCGGCATCGCGCAAACCCGATAGACGATCCGTACCACACATGTTATTTAACTACCCGACCACAACGGTCGCTATCGTCGCGACCATTACCCTGGTAGTGGCCGTCGCGGGTGGCCTGCTAACAGAAATTGGCCCCTGGTATCGGGCGCTGAAAAAACCCGCCTGGCAACCCGCCGATTGGCTGTTCGCACCAGCCTGGACAATCATTTTTATTCTCGCCGCCTACGCCGCCATCGACAGCTACACCCATGCACCCGACGGTGCCAGAGCCGTGATCATCGTTGTCTTCTCGATCAACGCCGTGTTGAATATCTTATGGAGCGGCCTCTTTTTTAAGCTGCGCAGCCCGATGATGGCACTGTACGAGGTGGTGTTACTGTGGCTGTCGATCATTACGATTATCATCGTTATCATGCCCTACTCGACTTACGGGCCGATCGCACTATTGCCCTATCTGGTCTGGGTCGGCTTTGCCGCCTTTCTGAACTACACCATTGTGCGACTGAATGCGCCCGCATAGCACGTACAGGATCGGTCACAGCAGCCACATGCCTGCACAGCAGACTCGCCGCGCGTTTGAGTGACGCGATATGCCAATGAGGACAATCGTCAACAAGATCACACTAAGCGTATTGGCCAGACCCGGTTTGCGGCGCGCCGCGCTGAAATTCTGGCCCAGCCGATTAATCGCGCAGCGCGATGCACAAACCTTGTTCGATCTGATCAGTGGATTTGTTTATTCACAGGTGCTGTATTCGGTCAGCGAGCTCGGCATTCTAAATCAACTTAAAAAAAAAGCGCGCACATTGACCAATTGTGCGCGACATCCGGGCTCGATAGACTCGCGTTAACGCGATTGCTTCGAGCAAGTGACGCACTGAGACTGACCGAGTCACACGCCGACGATCGCTATAGCCTCGGGCGATTAGGCGCGGTATTCGTGCATACGCCCGGCATGGCCGAGATGGTCTCTCACCACAGCCTGCTTTATCGCGACCTGCAAAACCCCAGCGAGCTACTGGGTCGCGGCAGCGGTGCTGCACTGTCGCAGTACTGGCACTACGCAGCAACCACCAATCTGCAATCGCGCGTGCCATCGCAAAGCCGGGACGTACGCGCCTACTCAGCACTGATGAGCGCGTCTCAGCCGATGATCGTTGATCAGGTGATCGATGCCTACCGCTTTGACGAACACCGGCGCGTACTCGATGTAGGCGGTGGCAATGGCACCTTTTTACAAGCGATTGGCCAGCGCTACCCGCAGTTGTCACTCGCGGTTTTCGACCTGCCAGCGGTAGTCGAGGAGCAATCAGCAGAGAATCACAACAATTTGCAATACATTGCAGGTGATTTCATTGTCGACGACCTGCCGGCAGGTTATGACCTGATTACACTTGTGCGAATCCTGCACGATCACAACGACGATGCTGTGATGGCCCTGCTAAACAATGTATTTGACGCCGCAGCGCCAGGCACACGCCTGATGATTGCCGAGCCAATGGCGCCGACACAGGGGACATCGCGCATGGCAGATGCCTACTTCAATTTCTATTTCCTCGCCATGGGCAAGGGAGAACCGCGCAGTGTGGCGCGCCTGCAAGAGATGCTGGTTGCGGCAGGCTTTAGCAATCCCAGCCACCTAAAAACCACGCTGCCGCTCGTCTGCAGCATCCTGCTGGCGGAGAAACCCGCACACTGAAAACACGAGCTGAAAAATGCCCGCACCGGCGAGCGTTTCGCAAGCTGCGCTACGATGACACTTCTCCACGTACGCTTTGCGGCGATGGCCGGTTGCGCTCGAGCCCGTAGGGCCTGACCAGATCCCAAACATGCTCTGGCACCATTGAGTGCAGTTTTTTCGGACGTTCTCGCTGCAAATGCAGCACGGTTTCCAGCGCCTTCATTTCCAGGCGCGCGCGGGCAAACTCCAGCCCCCGCGGCCCGATTCGCGGCATCAGCCACGAGACCAGTGGTCGCAGCCAGTTCGGCATGGCACGGACCGGCAAACCGCCGGCAGCCCGCTGTAGATTCTTCATGTACCCGACCACCGAGCTGCGCCGTCGCCCGCGACTGCCGAGCGCCTCCAGGCTGACTTCGGATTCGAGCAGCGATAGCAGCTCATCGCCGCGCTGGTTTCTAACAATGAGCCACTGCTGCCCCTCGCCTGCCATATATCCCACTGTGATGTCGGCCAGCGAGTTTACGTAATCCACACAAGTGCGACAGGTGAGCGGAAAAAAGTTGTTCGGCAGATCGGAAAGCGGCAATTGCAAAAACGGTATTTCGCGCTGGCGACCATCCTCGTAGCGCACTTCGACGTGATAGTCCGCGCGAAATTCAAGATAATTAATACGCTCGGGCTGATCGTCGAGCTTCGATAGAAACTGGTGGAAGTGCTCGGTCGTGGTGTTGTCCGAACAGGGCGTACCAATCACGTACAGCCGCGTGAGCTGCAACGATGACTGCAGCGCGCGCAGCGCATAGACCTGACAGGGAATGGCGATCACGGCCAGCCGCTCAATCCCCAGTTCAGCCACCCGATCGAGCAGCCCAAGCAACGGCGCATAGCCCATCCGCATGCCGCGACAGGCCGCCATATCCTCAGCCCGGGTCACCAGCACCGGGATCGGCTTCCAGCGATCTTCGGCATCCGCCGTGACCGTCAGCACCGCCTCGACAAGTCCGTTGCGCAACGCCAGTTCCGCCAGTCTGGTAGTGATACCGGTCCACTGGGCGCCGGCCGCGGGCGATTTGAGTCGCGCGCGCCACATCGCAGGACTGACGCCAAAAAACGCCTCGTCGCCGCCCTCGCGACGGCGCCCGTGTATCGCCTGTTCCATCGCCGGATAATCCGGGCGGATGAACTGACAGACACGCCCACAGGCCTGTGGATCACGGCTGCGGGAAACCCCGCAGTCTGTACAGAGATTGCGGTGTGGCGCCGGCCCGGCAAATTCCAGACGGTGGAGTTCTGACATAATTCAGACTCAATATGACAATTTTTCTAGACTATATTATATGTGATGTATAATTGACATATAGGCGCAAATTTGTTTACCTTCACGGTAGTTCTGACAGCGCTTGAGCAGCGCGATACGGCCAGCGCGCAACCAACGGAGACCACCTATGGCAACGATAGCACGCGCATTTGAAAGTGAAGATCAGGCTCGCGAGGCGATGCACCAATTGATCAGCCGCGGGGTCCCGGCCGATCGAATGCAACTGGTCAACCCGCACGCCGATTCAAACTCTGCAGCGGCCGGTCTGCGCGCCGGCAGTGCGCTGGCGGCCCACCGGGATACCGAGGCCTACGCCAAGGCACTGGACAAGGGACAGGTTCTGGTTCTGGTTGAACCCTATTTCGGCACAGCGATCCGCATGTCCCGGGTGATGGATGATTGCAGCCCCTGTCCGCTCGAGATGCAAGGAGACTGGGAAGACCCACTCCACACGGCTTCTCCACTGTCTTTTATGTTAGGGCTTCCGGTGTTGATCCGGAACAACCCGGCACCGTTCTCGACCTTCTTCAGCTTTGCTACCAAGTCCCGGCGCAAGACCTATTTCGTCGATGATCTGGTTGACAGCTCGCCGGAAAGATCATTCGGGTTCCGCACGCTGACACGCCAGGGCAAACCATTCTTCGGCGGCAAACTTCTGTCAACCTGGCGCGAAAAAAATCGCTCGTTCGGCATGCCACTACTGACCGAAAAAGCAACCATTCTCGGCGACACCCGCCTGTCAGACAATCCGGCACCGCTGTCGGGACTGTACCGCATACCCACCCTGACTCGAAGCGGTCAGACCGATCAACATCACTAGAACCGTCGCCTGAATGCAGCCGGCCTTCAGTGTGATTTCCAGCTTTAGGTGTGCTTTTTGATTGACGATTATTTATGTCTAGTTAAATTGACTTTTGGACAGTAATATGTGTATCTTTGCAACAAGGGTGTTCCGCTTAACGAGCATCCGGTGCAATGCCCGGCGCCTGCGCGTCGAATTTCGTTGGTAATTCAGCTGATAACCCAACAGATAACCAGGGGAGACTAAGTTATGGCAACAGATCTAAACGATCCGGATCGTGTTTGGCCTACGGGGCTGACGATTCGCGAATCGGAAGAGATTCACAAACACGTGATCGACGGCGCGAGGGTGTTTTTCGTCATCGCTCTGTTCGCTCACATTCTGGCCTACGTGCTGAGCCCCTGGCTCGGCTAGCAGAGGAGACCTTTACATGAACCAAGGCAGAATCTGGTGCGTCGTCAACCCCACGGTGGGATTGCCGCTGTTCCTCGGTGCCGTCGCGATCATTTCACTGATCGTCCACTACACGGTGCTCTCCAATACCAGTTGGCTACCGGCATTTTTCGGCGGCTGACCTATCCATTGACCGTGAGTCAGGGCGCGGCGAACTGCCGCCCCTGACATTGCGCGATCGCGCTCACACATGACCGCAATCTCCCGAAAAGTAATCAACGCCTGGTGCACGCTGGGCCCGCGTTTCCTCCCCTTCGCAGATGTCGCCTCTGCCGATCTGCCGCTCGGCCGCCTGCTGCGACTCTCGCTATTTCAAATCTCTGTTGGCATGGTGCTGGTGCTGTTGGTCGGCACGTTGAATCGCGTCATGATCGTCGAACTGAGCGTGCCGTCGACACTGGTTGGCGTGATGCTCGCGCTGCCATTGCTGTTCGCCCCGTTTCGTGCGCTGGTCGGTTTTCGCTCAGACAATCACCGCTGCGCACTTGGCTGGCGCCGGGTACCGTTTATCTGGAATGGCACACTGATGGTCTTTGCCGGCCTGTCGATCATGCCATTCGCCCTGCTGGTACTGGCTGGCAAGGGGAACGCAGCGGACCTGCCTGGCTGGATAGGCCAACTGGCGGCAGCGATTGCGTTTTTGCTGGCAGGCTCCGGCGTACATGTGGTGCAGACGGCGGGACTGGCACTGGCAACCGACCTGACTGCCCAGCGCTCACACGCACGAGTAGTTGGACTCATGTACGTCGCACTGCTCGTTGGCATGCTCGTCAGCGCACTGATTTTTGGCATAGTGTTACAGGATTTTTCACCAGGCAGATTGATCCAGGTGATCCAGGCTGGCGCGCTGATCAGCGTGGTGCTCAACGTGATCGCGATCTGGAAACAGGAATCCAGACGCTCCTGGCAAGCGGTGAACGCAGAGCCGGCACCAGACGTCAGCTTTACTGAATCGCTGATGGCGTTTTGCGATGCCCGACACGCGCGAAGAAGGCTTGTCGTCGTTGGCCTGGGAACGCTGGCGTTCGGTATGGCGGAATTAATTCTCGAGCCGTTCGGCGGACAGGTGCTGGCACTGAGCGTGAGTGCCACAACCAAGCTGACGGCACTGCTCGCGTTTGGTGGATTGTTAGGCTTTGGCTATGCCTCTCGCGTGCTATCTAAGGGCTACGACCCCTATCGCATCGCCAGAGACGGCGCGTGCATCGGCCTGCCCGCCTTTGTGCTGGTGATCGCCTCTGCACCGCTCGATCTACCCATTCTGTTTTTAGTCGGCAATTTGCTGATCGGTTTCGGCGCGGCGCTGTTCGGCCACGGCACGCTGACCGCCACCATGAACAGCGCGCCGGCAGACAAGGCAGGTCTGGCGCTCGGCGCCTGGGGCGCGGTGCAGGCAACCGCAGCGGGCCTTGGCATCGCGGCCAGCGGATTGCTGCGCGATATCGTCAATCGAACCGTAGATGCCGGTGCCGCACCCGGCTACTACACCGTGTACGGACTCGAAATCGTACTGCTGATCATTACCATCTACGCCGCGTGGCCGCTGCTCAAAGCGCTGCCGGGCAAACTACAGCCGAGCCGGGGGCACCGCTAGATGCTGCACATTCTCGAACACCCCCACCCGACACTGCGCGCCGTGGCGGCACCGGTTACACGCTTCGATGGCACACTCAAACTCGAGGTCGAGCGCCTGATCGAGACACTTCACTCGAGCGGTGGCATCGGCCTGTCCGGGCCACAGGTCGGACTGTCAAAGCGTATTGCGGTGGCCGACCTATCAACGAATGCCACCGAGCCGCAAGTGTTTATCAATCCGGAACTAAGCGACGCATACAAAATCGGCTGGGTGCAGGAGAGCTGCCTGTCGATACCGGGCGTTGTGGGCAATGTGGCCAGAGCAACCCGGATTACCGTCAAGGCACAGGATATCGACGGCAATTCGTTTGAACGAAAATTAGACGATATGTACGCCGTTTGCCTGCAACACGAACACGATCACCTCGAGGGCATCCTCTTCATTGATCGATTGTCTGCACTTAAAAAAATGCGTATGCGCCTGTCGCGCAGCGGCCGCGAGGTACTGGCAACAGCCTGATCAGTGCCGGGCATCGCGTGATGTCGTCGCGTGCTCAATCGTGATCAAGCCAGTTTTGGCACCAGCGCATCGAGCGATTGCTTGGCATCGCCATAAAACATGCGCGTGTTCTCTTTGAAAAACAGCGGATTTTCAATCCCCGAGTAGCCTGCCCCCTGCCCCCGTTTGGATACGAACACCTGCCGCGCCTTCCACACTTCAAGCACCGGCATACCAGCGATCGGCGACGCAGGATCCTCCTGTGCGGACGGGTTGACGATATCGTTTGAACCGATGACGATCACAACATCGGTTTCAGGAAAATCGTCGTTGATCTCGTCCATCTCAAGCACGATATCGTAGGGCACTCTGGCCTCTGCCAGGAGCACATTCATGTGCCCGGGCAGCCGGCCGGCGACTGGATGTATACCGAAGCGAACGGTTTTACCGCGACTGCGCAAGCGAGCCGTCAGCTCAGCCACCGATTGCTGAGCCTGCGCCACTGCCATGCCATAGCCCGGCACGATGATGACACTGTCGGCCTCATCCAGCGCTGCTGCAACACCATCCGCATCGATCGCAATCTGCTCACCGTCAATCGCCATAGTAGAGCCGGGCGCATCACCAAAACCACCCAGAATGACCGACAAAAACCTGCGATTCATCGCGCGACACATGATGTATGACAGGATCGCACCAGAGGACCCGACCAGCGCACCGGTAACAATCAGCAGATCGTTGCCGAGCAGGAATCCGGTTGCCGCTGCGGCCCAGCCGGAATATGAATTCAACATCGAGACGACCACCGGCATATCGGCACCTCCAATCGCGTACACCAGGTGCATGCCAAGCAACAACGCGATTATCGTCATCGCGTATAGCGTCCAGCTGCCATAGTGATTCATGTACATCAGCAGCAGCGCAATACAGGCAATCACCATCACCGCGTTCAACAGATGGCGGCCAGGTAAAATGAGCGCCTTGCCATCGATTCTACCTGCCAGCTTGCCATAGGCGATCACTGACCCGGTGAAAGTGATCGCCCCGATAAATACACCGAGGAACACTTCAATTTCATGGATGATGCGCTCGGCCGAACTCTCAAGCGCAGGCGGATTAATATCAGAATTAATCCCGATGAAAACCGCCGCCAATCCAACGAACGAGTGCAGCGCGGCCACCAGTTGCGGCATGCCGGTCATCTCCACCCGCTGCGCGACGATCGCACCGGCCACCGCGCCGATGCACAGCAGCAGCAACAACACCGGCCCCACCGTGACCTGGGGCCCAAGGACAGTAGCCAATACCGCTATTGTCATACCGACAATGCCGTACCAGACTGCGCGCTTGGCGCTCTCCTGATTCGACAGACCACCGAGCGACAGAATAAAAAGTACCGCAGCAGTGATGTAGCCCGCGGTCTGCATTTCAGGAAGAATACTCATGATCGTTGAAACATCTGCAGCATGCGACGCGTTACCATGAAACCACCGACGATATTTATCGTTGCGATCAAAACCGATATACCGGCCAGCACCGAGACAATCAGGTTTGGCTGATCGAGCTGCAACAGCGCACCGATGATGATAATGCCCGAGATGGCATTAGTGACGGCCATCAGTGGCGTATGCAGGGCGTGACTGACATTCCAGATCACCTGAAAGCCGACAAACACAGACAGCACAAACACGATGAAGTGCTGCATGAAACTCGCCGGCGCATAACGCCCGATCAAATACATCAGCGCCGCTCCCACCAACAGCAAGCCAATCTGCCGCCGACCGGCTCGACGCTCGGCTGTGGCCGGATCCTCGGCCGACTCAAGCGTCGCCACAGCGGGGCTCGGCTGCTTTGCGATGGCCTGAATTTTTGGCGCTGGCGGCGGATAGGTAATCTCTTTGTCAAACACGACGGTGGCACCGCGAATCACATCGTCCTCCATATCGTGCTCGATCACACCATCGCGCGCCGGCGTAAGATCTGCCAGCATGTGACGCAGGTTATTGGCGTATAGATCAGAAGACTGGGTCGCCATGCGACTGGCCAGATCGGTATAGCCGATCACGGTGACGCGATTGTCAGTCACGATGCGCGCATCGGCGACGGTCTCCTCACAGTTGCCGCCGCGCTCGGCGGCTAGATCCACCACCACCGAACCGGGTCTCATCGCTGCCACCATGTCAGACAACCAGAGTTTGGGGGCATCGGCACCTGGAATCAGCGCAGTGGTGATCACGATATCGACCGACGGTGCCTGCTCGCGAAACAGCGCCAGTTGCTTTTCGCGGAACTCCGGACTCGATGGCTTAGCGTACCCACCCGTCTCGGCGCCATCGGCCTGATCGTCAAAATCAAGCATCAGGAACTCCGCCCCCATCGACTCAATTTGTTCGGCCACCTCAGGGCGCACGTCAAACGCTCTGACGACAGCGCCGAGAGAGCGCGCCGTGCCAATGGCGGCCAGACCCGCCACTCCGGCACCAATAACCAGCACCACCGCCGGAGGCACTTTGCCGGCCGCCGTGACCTGCCCGGTAAAAAAGCGACCAAACTCGTTACCCGCCTCCAGCACCGCCCGGTAACCTGCGATGTTGGCCATCGAGGACAGCGCATCCATCTTCTGCGCCCGGCTGATTCTCGGCACCATGTCCATCGCGATCACGTTCACGCCGACTGCCGCGCACTGCTGCATCAGTTCCGTCTGCTCAGCGGGGTAGAAAAAGGAAATGATCGTTTTGCCAGCGCCCAGTGCGGCGACTTCGTCGCTTTCCGGCGGCCTGACTTTCATCGCGATATCGACTTCTGCCAGCAACTCACGCGACCCGCTGGCCACCTGTACGCCCGCCTGCCGGTAGTCCTCGTCGCTCCAGCCAGCCTGTTCGCCGGCGCCACTTTCGATCAGACAGGTGTGACCGAGTTTCTGGATATGTCCGGCCGATGCCGGCGACAACGCGACCCGTGTTTCAGTCGCCAGTCGCTCTTTAAGCGCTCCGATAATCAATCTACAGGTTCTCTTGTTTTGTTTTGCCGTGCGCGTTCATGACGATCGACGTTCACGGCCACCGGCGCACAGATGCGAAGCACCCGGACCGAGGAAGGCTGAGATAATGCGCTGTGGCAACATCGCCGGCAACACTAGCAGCTACTGCTTTGGAGAGCCTGTTTGGGCTGGTTAAAACCCATACTTATGTGCTAACTTTCCAGCCTCGTATCGCCGCGCCGGCTCGGATCGACGGACAATTCAATCACCAGAGGATTGTGCGCGCGTTGCGCACAGGATTGACGTGCACAAATGCGGCAATTGATGCCAATCTGGCTATAGCTTTGATCTTCATCGAGGTTAAACGCCTGTGCATAGCCGATCCTCTCGATGTAGTCGAGCTCGCAGCCGAGCGACACCGCCTGCCGCCTGGCCTGCGAATCACGACTGTACGCCGGCCGGTCGGCGGTTCTGTTAATCGTGAAAAAACGCTTGCCCTCTGGCAGCTCGACAAACTGCGGCATGACCGTACCCGGATTGTTGAATGCTGCATGCAGATCCCAAACCGGACACGCGCCGCCATATTCCGCGATGCTGATCGAACTGGCATTGAAACGCTTGGTGACATTGCCGGCGCGATCGACGCGTATAAAGAAGAACGGTATGCCCTGCTCACCGCGACGCTGCAGTGTCGTCATACGGTGACAGACCTGCTCAAAACTGACACCGAAACTGTTGCACAGGCGATCGATGTCATAGGACAACGCATCGGCGGTGCGCTTGAAGCTCGAATACGGCATCAAGAACGCGGCCGCAAAATAGTTGGCAAGCTCCACGCGACAGCGCACAGCGCCGGTGTCGCCGGCCTCCTCGATGGTCGCGGTCAGTGCATCCAGCGTATCAGCGTACTCGACCAGACACAGCATGTGCGCCAGTTGAAAGGATCGATTGGGAAAATCCAGCGCCTCAGACAGATAGATTTGCCCGTTATCGCTGTCGTAGATTCTCAGCGCACCGCCCATGGCCTCAATCGGTCGCGTACTGGCCACCACGCCGTGCTGCTCTGCCAGCCTGTTCTTTAGCACGTAGTAAACGTCGTCCGGTTCACAGGCGATTTGTTCTCGCAGCGATTCGGCGCGCTCGTCGAGCTCGGCAAAATAATTAGAGCGGCTGCGAAAAAAATCGTGCACGACCGCCTCAGGCGAACTCGGCAGCGCTGCATCGGCAATGAGTTCCGCACCGGACTTCATTACCCGCTCGATGACATTGGTGTGACTGCGATACAGGTGTAGAAATTTTTCCACCAGTACCGGCGCGTGATCCACCGCAGAACGCAGCTCCTGTATGTCGGGCTGGCCGCTGCTTAGCAGCGGGTCCTGCAGCGCAGTTCGCAGATCGGCGAGCAGGCGATCTGCGTCATCCTGAATCAGATCGCGCCAGTCGACGCCGTAGGTATCGGCGATGGCCATCAGCACCTGCACCGACAAACTGCGCTGATTGTTTTCAAGCAGATTGACATAGGCTGTACTGACACCAATGGATGCCGCCATTTGCGCCTGAGTTTGCCGCTGTTCGCGGCGCAGCCGCCGCAACCGCGATCCGACAAAAATTTTCGCCACTGGTGATCCTCAATTATCCGCTGCACGCCAACGACCGGGACACGACGGTTGACCATCAGACAAACGCCAGGCCAGTTGTTGCTGCCGATCGTCGCCCGATTTATTTACAATGTTACAGAAAAATCACCAGTAAATATAACACAAAACACATTTACCCGATTTGTGTAGATTTTGACGACGCCGGCCGCTAGATTTCAGTTACACAACGCTGGAGAGTGTCATGTCAAACAGAACGAACAAGCCATTCCGCATCGAGCCCGCCGATCTTGATCTGGTCGAACAGGCGCTGCGCGCAAAGGCCGCTGAGTTGTCCCGACGCCTGCTCGACTCGCAGGATCCGCAAGCGACTACCGACGAGCACATTCATCTCCAGATGTCAGAAATACAGTCAGTGCTGGGCAAGTTGCACAATCAGAAAATCTGGCACAACCCCAAACAGTACGCACCGCTGGGCTAGTCATGGACCTGCAACCATCGATCACATCAGATACGCCAGTCGACGCCGAGTGCGCCGTCGCGATGGCACCCGCCACGATACGCACGCTTGCGCTGGAGACCGCTTGCACAGATCAGCCGGGACTGCTCGCCCGACTGCAGGTCGCCATCACAGAGACGGTACAGTCACGTGGCTTAAGTGTCGTGTCGTCAATGGCGCGTATTAGCGAGTCGCCGATGTCGTACACGCCGCTGGTGGAAACCCGATTTTCACTCACATCAAGCGACGCCATTGATATGGACCGTCTGCAGTCCAGTCTTGAGCAGCTGGAGCCGGATCTGGTCGTGTCACTGGCGTACGCCTGAGGCTGGCGGATCATCCCGGCGGCTGAGGACTAACACTCGCCCGGGTGCCAATGGTCTGGAACAAGTCGCAGGCTTTTGCGCCGGGCGAAACATCGGTTTTCAACTGGCGGCACCCTGCCGCCCCAGCACCTCTGCCGCTGTGACCCCTATCGACGCAGCATCTGGTGCGATGGTCGCGCCGACATCGCGCAGTAGATTGGATTTTTCATTGGCACTGTCGCCAAACGCAGAGATAATTGCGCCCGCATGGCCCATATTGCGTCCGCTCGGCGCGGCGGCGCCAGCTACATAGGCGACGACCGGCTTGTTGAGCTTATCGCCAATATACTGCGCCGCCTGCGCTTCCTGCGGGCCACCGATCTCACCCAGCAACACGATCAGGTCGGTATCGTCGTCGCTGTTAAACAATTTCAGAATATCCAGAAAGCTGCTGCCGGTAATCGGGTCGCCACCGATACCGACGCTGGTTGACACACCCAGCCCAGCCTCCGACAGTTGCGCAGCGGCTTCATAACCCAATGTGCCTGAGCGCGAAATGATACCGACGCGGCCAGGTTGATATATTGCCCCGGGCATTACACCCAGCAGGGATTTACCGGGGCTGATCACACCTGCGCAATTCGGCCCCAGCAGTCGGGTGCGTCTGGACTGGTAGCTGAGCTTCATATAGCGCTTGACGCGAATCATATCCTGCGCCGGTACACCATCGGTAATGGCTATACACAATCGCACCCCCGCATCGACCGATTCCATAATCGAGTCGGCGGCAAACGGCGGCGGCACCAGAATAATCGCAGCACTTGCATCGGTCTGTTGAACCGCTTCGCGAACGGTGTCGAAAACCGGCACGCCTGCAACCTCGGCAGCACCTTTGCCCGGCACCACCCCACCCACCACTTGGGTGCCGTAGTCGAGCATTTTTCGACAATGCGCGACACCGATCCGGCCACTGATGCCAACGACCAGCGCGCGTGTATCTGCATCGATGAGAATACTCATGCTCGATTGCCCGCACTTTTGGCGCTCTTAGTACTGTTCTTACTGGCCGCCTGCACGGCTCGATTGGCGGCCTCGGCAAGTGTGCCAGCCCGAATGATTGGCAGGCCACTGTGCGAGAGTATTTTTCTCCCCTCCTGCAGATGGTTGCCGGCCAACCTCACGACCACGGGTATATCGACGGGCGCTGCAGTGAGCGATTGCAAAATACCGTCTGCCACCCAGTCGCAACGATTGATGCCGGCAAAAACATTGATCAGCAACACTTTGACGCGATCATCGGTTCGCACCAGACGCAGCGCCTTGGCGACCCGATCGGGCGATGCGCCACCGCCGATATCAATAAAACTGGCAAGGCTGCCACCGGCACTGCTGACCATGTCCAGCGTTGCCATACCCAACCCGGCCCCATTTACCACGCAGCCGATATCACCATCCAGTGCCACATATTTCAGGCCGCGATCCAGCGCTTGTGTTTGCCATGCATCTTCCTGAGATTTGTCACGCAATTCTGCGATCTCGGGGTGGCGAAACAGCGCATTGTCGTCGAACGCCATTCTCGCATCCAACGCAACCAGACTGCCATCGGCAGCTTCCACCAGCGGATTGATTTCCACCATCGTCGCGTCGAGTTCTTCAAACGCACGAGATACGGCCAGTATAATATCGCTTGCCTGTGGCAACTGTGCCGCATCAATTCCCAGGCGGAATGCAATCTCCCGCGCCTGAAATGCCTGCATACCCACAGCCGGCTCAACGATACAACGAATCAGCGATTCGGGATGCGTGGCCGTAATATCTTCGATGTCTTCGCCACCGTGACGAGAGGCCAGTACCATAATTCGTTCAGATTGACGGTCGAGCACCAGCCCAAGGTAGAATTGCCGCTTGATGCTGACCGCCCCCTCAACATAAACCCGGTAAACACCTTTGCCATGTAGATCGGTTTGCCGAGTGACCAGGCGCGAGCCAAACATATCGTCGGCTGCATCATGCACCTGGTTTTCCGTCTCACACAATCGCACGCCACCGGCACGACCGCGTGCACCGCTGTGCACCTGTGCCTTGACCACCCAGCCCTCACCGCCGATATTGCGCGCCTGGTAAGCGGCTTGTTCGGGGCTGTAGGCAAGTCCGCCCGCTGGAACCTTAATGCCGAATTCGGCAAGCAGTTCCTTAGCTTGATATTCGTGTATATCCACTCTGGTCAATCTTCATTAAAATATCGTTGACCATACCACCGGTGGCGATTCGCTTAAAGACAACAGCGGCCTGCAAGCGAATATCACCTACGTTTGAAACCGGATAATGTATCGATTGAATCAATTACTCATCAAGCTGTCTCAGGCCAGACGAATCGGCATTCGGCAGTCTTTGCTGCGCTTTAGCCTGATCGCTATTGCAACTTTACTTTGTGCCTGCTCTACACCTTATAGCGCACACGCACCGAGCGACACTGCGCAGGATTATCGACACATGATCAGTGAGCGCAAAGCCCGCCACGGCTGCCACTATCAAACGATTCACCGGCAGCCACTGCTCCAGCACACGACGTTTACTGTTGTAATGGGTCATGGGTTTATGCGCAATCAACGCTACCTGACAGACCTGGCATCCGCACTGGCAAACGCAGGCGTGCCGATTGTCACGCTGGACTTTTGCAACATGAAACCGTGGAACGGTCACCACCGGCGCAACGCAGAAGAAATGATAGCGGTTGCCAACACGTTGCAAACAGACAAAATTTTATACGCCGGTTTCTCCGCAGGTGCACTGGCGGCAGCACTGGCCGCTGCCAATGACAAGCGAACCCATGGGATTCTATTGCTCGACTTTGTCGATCAATCGGACATTGGCAGCACTGCACTGGCGCGCTTTGCGGGTCCGGGTGTTGCACTGCTTGGCAAACCCTCAGGCTGCAATGCCAATGGTCGGGATCATGCCTCGCTGCAGGAAATACCCGGATTGCAGCTAGAGCACTACCCCGCCGCCAGCCACTGTGCTTTTGAATCGCCCACCGATTGGCTGTGCAACCGAATCTGCAGCGACAATACAAAAACCGATCAACAATGGCGCGCGCGCATCATTCGGGATGCCGTCGACGCGATACTGCAACTGGATCGCGCAGTACCCGACATCAATGCCCGGCCTCGCGAAACAGTTCGCGAAGACTTATAAACCATTCACAACATCGATCCCGCGGGCGCTAACGTGCGTACTCGATTGCTCTGCTGCAACAGTGCCGTCAAAACACGACACACAATGGCAAATCAGGCAGGTTTGGGTTGAAAAGCACTGCACCAGGCGCTGGCGGGTACCGATTGACCGGGGAAGATCGAACACAAACCCTTCGCATCATCGGCAGCGCCCTGATACAACACGCAGCCCGAGCACTTTTGCTCTTTGTCAGTTTCCGCCACGTACTGCAATGCCTTGGCAGTGGCCGACTCAGGATCAACCATCGGTGCATCGTCAGCCTGTGCGCGACTGCCCATCAGCGCGACGACCGGCACGGCGACCACGCCACCGGCAGCAAGTTGTGTGAAGCGTCTTCTTTTCATGATTTCACCCATATTGAGTTAAGGAGTTCGGACATCGGTGCGGAACACAGGCGTAAAGCGTTGCCGCCCCGAACGATGATGGGGAAGGTGTCACATCAATAGGCCGGTTCCAGCCGCGTGCTGGAAGGCACTTCGTGACGGTTTGCAGGAATTGTGTAAAGCGCGACAAACGCAGCAGCTGCCTGCGCCATGCCGGTTAGTCGTTCAACCCCGCCGACGAGACCACCGCGTTTCTTCGCCTGACTGATTTTCAGTGATGCTCGCTGCAGACGTTTTAGATTTTTTTGCCAGCGCGGATGTTCGATATCCAGCGTAATCGGAAACACCTGCCGGGAGATGATCGACGTTTTCTCGAATACCGTGTGTCCATACCAGTCCGGATCGATACCAAGTGCCTGATGAAATACCGGACGTTGATGATCGCGAACGTACATCGTCGAATACACAGCAGTCAGAAAGAACTTGATCCACAGTACATTCAGACCCGACGTCAGCTTGGGATCTGTTTTCATCAACAGGGCAAACGCTTCGCCGTGGCCGAACTCGTCGTTGCACCACTCGTGAAACCACTTGAAAATCGGGTGGAATCGTCGATCGGGATGCTTTTCCAGATGCCTGAATATTGTGATATACCGCGCGTAACCGATTTTTTCTGATAGATACGTTGCGTAAAAGATGAATTTGGGACGAAAGTAGGTGTACTTCTTTTTCTGCGTCAAAAAACCGAGGTTCACGGCGATACCAGCTTCTCTGAGCGCACTGTTGATAAACCCGGCGTGGCGCGCCTCGTCGCGCGCCATCAAACCAAAAAGCTCTGTGATATCCGGGTTGGAGCCGCGCCGCTTCATCTCCTTGTACAGCACACAACCGGAAAACTCGGCGGTACAGGAGCTGATTAGAAAATCGATAAATTCCTTTTTCAGCTCGGGCGCCATACCCTGCCAGTCGACTTCATCCCAGTCGGCGTTTTTCTTGAAGTGGTGGCGATTCGGGTCTGACTTCATGCGGGCGATAAGCTCGTCCCAGTCAGCCCTCACAGCTGACACATCGATGCGGTCGAGCTCGTCGAAGTTCGTTGTGTAGAAGCGCGGCGTAAGCAGGGTATCCTGCATCGCGATGGCGGTCGCCTGTTCGGAACTGGAGGCCGCGGCGGGAAGCCCGTCAGCAGTTTGCTCTGCAGTGGCTTGCGGATTCATAGCACGGCCTCCTCGCTGAACGAAAATTCGCACAGCTCCATAAACTCACGATCACCGGTCAACCGCGTCCAGGTGCGCTCCAGTGCGCTGGCGCGAATGATCGTGGCGACGCGCCGTTCGGTTACCACCTCACCGTAGGGCGCCATGATTTCCGGGCCATGGACCTGCACCTCGTCACCCGGATGGATAACAGCGCCATTGTCGAGCCGCAGATGTGCGTGCAGACTCTCAAACCGATGACTCACCTCTACCGTGCAAGGGGCCTGCTCGCGATCACGTGTTATCCAACCCATCGCTGCCTCTTCTTGTGTCTAGACAGGTTGACACTATAAATCAGTCAACTGAATTAGACAAGCGTCGCGTGCAGCACTTTCGAGCCTGGCGTTAGCAAGCCTTTGTGCGGATTCCAACCGCTAAGGGCTGTAAATACTCAATACTTATATCTACCCATTAGCAGTAGAAACTGACGTTGCCCTACCCGCTTCCGGCCCGCACTCTATCGGTTGCCAGAAGCTGCCTGCGCACCCTTGCATAAAGGACTGCAGCGCTGTCAGACGAGCACATAGTGCTTCAACACAACCGCACCGACAAACCTCGATCAGGACATGAGATGAGCACATTTTTTAGCGCCGACTTGCACGCCACCGATCCAGATCTTGCTGACGCCATCGCAAGCGAACTGCAGCGACAGCAGCGTGAGATCGAGCTGATCGCCTCCGAGAACATTGTCTCCCGCGCGGTGATGCAGGCGCAGGGGTCGGTGATGACCAACAAGTACGCGGAAGGTTACCCGGGTCGACGCTATTACGGCGGGTGCGCACACGTAGACATAGCAGAAGAGCTTGCGCGCAACCGCGCTCGCCAGTTGTTCGAGTGCGAATATGTCAACGTGCAGCCTCACTCCGGCGCACAGGCCAACCAGGCCGTCTTTCAGACGCTGTTGTCACCGGGCGATACGTTTATGGGACTGGATCTCGCCGCCGGCGGACATCTGACCCACGGCTCACCGGTTAATCAGTCCGGCAAGTGGTTTAACGCGGTACCCTACACGGTTGACCGGGAGTCGCACCGGATAGACTTCGACGAACTTGAAACGCTGGCTATGCAGCACAAGCCCAGGCTCATCATCGCTGGCGGCTCTGCTTACCCGCGCATTATCGATTTCAAAAAGTTTCGCGAGATCGCGGACAGGGTCGGGGCACACTTGATGGTCGATATGGCACATTTTGCCGGGCTGGTGGCAGGTGGCGAACACCCTAACCCGCTGCACTACGCCGACGTCGTGACCACCACTACCCACAAAACACTGCGCGGTCCGCGTGGCGGGATGATCTTGTCTAACGACGCGGATCTGGGTAAAAAAATCAATTCCGCCGTGTTCCCCGGTTTGCAGGGCGGCCCTCTAATGCACGTGATCGCAGCCAAGGCAGTCGCCTTCGGCGAGGCGCTGCAACCCGCGTTTCGAGACTATACGCGCACCGTGACAGACAATGCCCGCGTGTTGTCCAGCACGATCACAAGCGGCGGCTTCAATCTGGTGAGTGGCGGCACAGACACACATCTGCTACTGGTGGATTTAACTGACAAGGGTGTCAGCGGCGCTGCTGCAGAGGCGGCACTGGGCCGCGCGCTGATCACTTGCAACAAAAACGGCGTGCCGTTCGATACCGCATCGCCGATGGTCACCTCAGGCATACGCCTGGGCACACCGGCGGCGACGACGCGCGGCTTTGGCACTGACGAGTTCAAACAGATCGGGAACATGATTGTGGTACTGCTGGATGGTCTGGCCCGCCATGGCGAAAACGGCAATGACACGCTGGAGAAGGCAGTAAAAGAAGAGGTGCTGCAACTGACCAGCCAGTTTCCAATCTATCAGGAGTCAGCCGATGATGTGCCGGCGGACCAGCCGCTCTACGTTGCCAACTAATAGTAAAAACAATCGGGATCATCAGTGCTTGTGAATGTGTTGATCAATGCGCATCAACGCAGACCGCATGGCCGTCTGTATCAGTCGTTGCATCAGTCGTTAGTAGCTGTACCTGCCAGATAAACCCGCATACAATAAGATATTGCTCGCACGACTAACGGTCGTGCGATAAGTCCAGCGCTCAAACGGTGGGGCTCTGCAATTCAGGGTCACGCAGAGCGCATTGCCTTTCCCCTGAAGATCTATGGCTGCACTATCGAATCACACGCTGCGCTATTCGTTGTCGAACGAATTGCACGCGCGTCCCTTTCCAACGGTATCGTTTCCGTGCAGCGTCGCCTACCTGACCATCAAACCGGAAGCCGATATCGCCGAGCGCAATCGCGATGCAGACCGGGCACATTTGATTGCGCTTCTGGATCGCTACGGTGCCGCGCACCCGCAACCCGACGCAACACATTACTTTGGCGAAATTGGCAAATACTATCTGCGCTGGGAGAGTCACACCGAGTTTTTCACCTACACACTGATAGCCAGCGATACCGATCGTGAGCAGTGGGATACCACGCTGTTTGAAGTCTACCCGGACGACTGGCTGGCAGAGGCACCCGGTTCGCTGAAAACCTCTGCACTGGTACGTACCGAGCCAATGCCGAGCGACGCCGAAGTATTAAAAAAAGTCGGCGACTGGTTTGTCCCGGAAAGCCTGGCGGTCAGTCGCGTACTCGACGATAAAATGATCGCCGCATCAGACTTTCGCATCGACCACTCCGGCCATTTACGATTTGCAATTTTTGTCCGCCCCGAAGTGGTCAATGAACGTCGAATCGGTAGAGTGGTTCAGCAGCTGTGTGAAATTGAAACCTACAAGTCTATGTCGATGCTCGGCTTTGCCAAAGCCAGAATGCTGAGCCAGCGCATCAGCCATATCGACCAGCGGTTTTCCGCTATAACATCCGACATTCACACCTCGGTGGCCGATTCCGATTCCGTGCTGCACGCGTTGCTGGAAGTATCCGCCGATCTGGAAAGTACCATCGCCCAGTCATCGTTTCGATTCGAGGCGACCCGCGCCTACGAATCGATCGTTTATCAGCGAATCAACTATCTTCGCGAAGACCAGTTTGGCAGCGTGCCGACGATTGGCGAGTTTATGAGTCGACGTTTCGACCCGGCGATGCGGACAGTCAAATCGACACAGGAGCGCCTGCTGCGCATGGCAGAGCGCGCCCAGCGCGCGGCCGACCTGCTGCGAACCCGTGTGGACGTGCAGCGATCTGCGCAAAATCAGTCACTGCTCGAATCCATGAACCAGCGCGCCGATCTGCAATTGCGATTGCAGCGCACCGTCGAGGGCCTATCTGTGGTGGCGATCAGCTACTACGCGGTCAACCTGGTGGTCTTTGTACTGGCTCCGTTTCTGACCACAGAACAGGTCGACAGCCCACTGATCAAGGCGCTCGCCACGCCTGTGGTAGTCGGTGCAGTCTGGCTATTCATGCGACGCGTGCGCCAGCAAATCCACTAGCCTGGCAACTGCCTGCCCGCAGGATGCATGGGCGTCAGGCTGTACTGCGCACGGCAGTTTCACTCGCAAGAAGCGAGAATATTGACACAATCCCTGGCAATTCTTTTAGCTTTGCTGACGCTTTCGGGCAACGCGGCTGTCATCGTGTGCGCAAGTCGCGCTAGAGTAGCGAGGTAGCTATCCGATTTACACCGCTGGCAACACTTCAAGGATTCCGCAATGACCACCCAAATCGAGATCCTGGCGAGAGAGAAACTCGGTCGCGTCGATGTGAGCGCGATCATTCAAAAGGAACTTGCGCTGGATCGCCCTCAGTCCCAGACCGCGATCGAGAACTCCATTAAAAACGTCTGCGCGCACCTGCGCAACGCCGCCGGCATGGCCGGCCACCGCCAGCACCTCTACGACACTGTGACGCGGGCAGACAGCACCATCGGCGATCGCTTTCTACATGAACGCGAGCGCGAGGCGGCACTGGCTGACGCGAGCACGCAACTGCGATCGTTGGTCGGCAGCGACGGCAGCCAGACATTGCTCACACAACTAACCGGACAGACCAGGTTATCTGACAAGCAGGCAAACAGTGCACTGGGCTTTGCATCGACGGCGATCATCGATTCGCTCGCAGAGCAAATGAACCACAGTCTGGCCAGCGATGATGCTGCCGGTGTGGCCGCCCTGCTGAATGCCCAACCAGGGCAGCGCACGATTGCCCCTCGCGCCTACGGCTCCGGCCAGTCGTCTGCCGCAATCGGTGCGACTGCGGTTACAGCATCGGAAAAGTCGCCGTGGAAACGCTACCTCGTGCCGCTGTTGCTGCTCGCCGCCCTGCTGTTAAGCACGCTCAAATATTGCAGTGAAGCAGAGAAAAACCGCGCCTCAAACGAGGAGCGCGAGACACTGCAAAAAGAAGTGACAGGCCTGCAGCAAGAGGCTGCGTCAAACAATGAAAAACTACTGTCACTGCAGTCTGACTACGACACCGCCCAATCCGATGCCGCGTCACTTGCGAGCGATCTGGAGGCCAGTCGCAGCGAACTCGCCACGCTGCGAGATGTACCCACCGACACCGCCGAACTGCAGCGCACCTTGCAAACGGCATCGCAGCAGCGGGATGATGCGCTCGAACGGGCCACACAAATCGAGGTAGAGCTTGCAACCGTCACGGCTGATCGCGACGAAGCGGCCGGTATTCAGCAGACACTGCAGGACGAATTGCAAACCGCAAAGCGCACCATCACCGACAGCGAAGCGACGATCGACAATCTGCAAGCACAGGTCGACAGCGTCACCGCAGAGCGTGATCAGAGCGCATCAAACCTGACCAGCACGGCTGAAGCGCTCGATAACGAAAAGGCCTTGCGAGCCGATGAAAATGCAGCGCACAGCGAACAGACCAGCGATCTCAACGCCCGGCTTGTGCAGTCACAGTCAGCAATCACTGAGCGTGACGGTCAAATTGAATCACTAACCAACGATGTGCAACGCCTTGAAGGAGAGCTGTCCAGCACTCGCGCATCACTCGAGGACGAACGCACCGGGCGATCCACTGATACCGAACGCCTGTCGCTGCAGAGCGACAATTTACAGACCGAGCTGACCCAACTGGCCGGACTGCGCGACTCGGCCGAACTGAAACTACAGGAACAACAGGCTGAACTGGATCAACAGTTGGCAACAATCACCGAGTTGCAGCAACAACTTGAACAGCTTGAAGAAACTTCTACCCAAGCCACTGAACGTTCCAGCGAGCTAGACGTGCAACTGCAGCAATTAAAAACCGACTACGCAGCGGCGCAAGCAACCATTGAAAGCAACGAGGCATCACTGGCGAGCAATGCCGAAGCACTGCAGCGTACCGAAGGCGATCTCGACACCCGCACTGGTGAATTACAGTCCCTGACCGCCACCAACCAGGAACTGCAACAGCAGCTTGCCGATCTAACCGCACAAAATGCCGAACAACAGCAGCAAATCGATCGACAGGACGAGGGCAACACGTCGCTGACATCTGAACTGAGGACAACCGAATCCAGACTCAGCGACGCACAAAAAACAAACGCCGAGCTTGAAACTGCCCTGATCGATACTCGTGACGAGCTCACCCAGATCAGTGCCGCCCATCAGCAAGCCAAAGGTGACGTCGCGCTCGCAGAAGAAAAGATCGGCACACTGACGCGCCGGGCGGCAGAGCTTGAAAGCGAGATCGGCACACTGCAGCAACAGATCGATACGCTAAGCGATGAACTGGAGACAGGCAAGTCCAGTAACACCGAACTTCGACAGTCGCTCGACCAGCTGACGCAAGATCAAAAAGCTTTGCAACAGCAGCACAGCAATGCGGTGGACAGGATCGACACGCTGGAGCAAACGCTGGCAGGTTCTGAGGACGAGCTGGCGAAAGTGGGCCGCGAGCGCGAATCGCTTCAATCGCAAATCGATCAGCGCGATGCGCAGGCGAGCGCGAAAACACAGAACGCGCAGACAGTTCGCGATGAAATTCGCCAGGCGCTTGCCGATGCCGGTGTCGATGAAGTGGATGTCGCGATGGCCGATGATGGTCGCGCGGTGGCGCTGAGCCTGGGTTCTGGCAGCGTTTTCCAGATCGGCAACGTTGCGATAAGCCGCAGAGGTGCCGAGGTGTTAAACGAAGTTGGCGATATCATCGGCACCTACCCGGACTGGCATATCGATGTCGAGGGCCACACCGACTCGCTGCCAATTGGCGAGAAACTCAGTCAGCGCTATCCGTCAAACTGGGAACTATCGTCGGCCAGAGCATCAGCAGTTGTGAACTATCTGCTGCTGACCCACAAGGTGAAGGCCGATGGCGTATCCGCTCGGGGCTTTGCCGATACCCGCCCGATCGCCGATAACCACAGCGCCAGCACTCGGGTGAAAAATCGCCGTGTCGATCTGGTACTTCGGGCGCGCTAGCCAAACTTTGTGCACATTGCGGCGCTACTTATAGCGCCGCGCCTGCGTCGCGCGGCTGCTGCATCTGTCCACAGCCGACCAGCCACCATCGCATAGCCTCGAAGCCTGTGTGTTATCGCGATTGTACCTAAGTCAGAACGCGTACCGCGTCTCCGCATGCGAAGCGTTCGACAGCCTCAATGGTTTGTCGCCAGACTTCGGTCATCGCCTCATCCGATGCCCAGGCCACATGCGGTGTCAAAATGAAGTTGGGGCGCTGGAGCACCCTGAGAATCGGGTTGTCCAGTGCAGGCGGCTCTTTGGTCAGAACATCAAAACCCGCACCAGCGATCAACCCGCGATCGAGCGCATCGACCAGCGCCGCTTCATCGACCAGCCCACCGCGCGAGGTATTGATCAACAATGGCCGTCGCTTCATCGACTCGAACTCCGGTGTCGAAATCATGTGATGTGTGGCTGGCATCAGCGGGGCATGACAGGTGATAACATCGCTGGTCTCCAGAACTTCCTGCCAAGGCGTGTATAAGGGGCCAAGACCGTCAACGCCCTTGTGCGCGGCAAATACCGGCTCCATACCAAACGCGCGCGCGATTCGTGCAACCCCCTGCCCGATAACCCCTTCACCGAGAATCCCAATGCGTGACCCTGCCAGGTCTTTTATTGGATGATTGAAGAAACAAAATTGATCGGCCTTCTCCCACTCTCCATCGATAACATCCTGGCGAAACCCGATCAAGCCACGTCGCAGCGCTAAAATCAGCGCAAAGGTGTGCTCCGGCACCGTATTTTCGGCATATCCGCGTACGTTAGACACCGTGATACCTTTCTCTCTGCAAGCGTCTATGTCGACCACGTCGTAGCCGGTCGCGGCGATCGAGATCATTTTAAGTCTTTGCGTACCGGCTAACTGCTCGGCGCGAATCGGCGCCTTGTTGGTGATAACGACGTCTGAATCGGCGATGCGCTCCGCTACCAATTCGGGGGCAGTTCGATCAAACGACTGCCACTCGTGCTCCAGTTGCGGGCGCACAATCTCAACTGCCGGCCCGATAGTATCTCGATCAAGAAAAGTGATTTTCATGTTAACTCAAACGTATTGCACAAACCATTAGTCTAATCAGACTGCACACGACTCAATCTGACGCCCTTTCTCCACCATCACTTCGGCCTGACGAATAGAAGCATAATCGATAAGCCTGCCGTCAAGCGATACAGCGCCTTTGCCCTGCGATTCTGCCTGCGCCATAGCGTTGAGAATTCTCTCGGCCTTATCGAGTTCTGCCGCCGACGGGCTCATCACGTCGTTGGCCAATGAGATCTGACTTGGATGGATTGCCCACTTACCCTCGCAGCCCAATACCGCTGCGCGCCGGGCGGCAGCAGTGTAACCGGCCGGATCGCCAAAGTCGCCGAACGGCCCGTCTATCGGTCGCAGACCGTTGGCGCGACAGGCCACGACCATCCGCGCGAGCGCATAATGCCACATATCGCCCCAGTGAACTGCTCTGCTTTCGTCTTCCAGAGGATCCGTCAACACAGCGTAGTCTGGATTGACGCCACCAATGACCGTGGTGCGCGCGCGGGTCGATGCCGCGTAGTCGGCGACGCCGAAATGCAGACTTTCGTTCCTTTTGGAAGCAGCTGCGATCTCTGTAACGTTCTGCATGCCCAGCGCAGTCTCGATGATGTGCTCAAAGCCGATTCGTTCGCTGTATCCCATCGCATCTTCAATTTGAGTGACCAGCATATCCACCGCGTAGACATCCGCCGCAGTGCCCACTTTGGGAATCATGATGAGATCGAGCCTGGCGCCAGCCTGTTCTACCACGTCGACAACGTCCCGATACATGTAGGACGTGTCCAGGCCGTTGATACGCACTGACATCGTTTTATTTGCCCAGTCGATGTCATTCAGAGCCTCAATCACATTGCGGCGTGCGGCGGCCTTTTCATCCGGCGCGACAGCGTCTTCAAGATCGAGAAAAATGACGTCGGCCTGCGATGAAGCCGCTTTTTCGAATAGCTCAGGCTGCGAGCCGGGTACCGCCAGCTCACTGCGGTTAAGCCGGGCAGGTGCGGGCTCTATAACGTGAAAGCTCATGGTGATCCCCTTCGTTGTTTTTTCTAGCCGGTCCAACCCAGTGCCGACGATATACAGTGCATCGACTGCAGCAGAGGAACGGTAATCGCTTTGTCAGACTCCGGCTGCCGCGCCTCACGCAACAGTTCGATCTGCAATTGATGAATGCGACCGAGATCTCTGCTGTAGCGGTCAAACTGATATCGAAACTCCGGAAAGCGGCGTGCCAGAGGCGGGTCACCGGTGACCAGTGTCACCGCCTCAACGCTGCGCTCGTACTCGTCGCTGATTTTCTTGAATATGGTGTTGCGCACTTGCTGGTCGGTTACGAGCGACGAATAGGCGCCGGCTATTTCAAGGTTTGTCTGAAACAAAGTCTTCTCGGTCTCATCGACGACCAGACGGAAGAAATCTGACTGATGAAACATCTTTCGCAGCATGGCAAGACCGCTGTCACCGCGAATGGAATAAAAATTCTCGATCGCGCTGCCAAAGCCATACCAGCCGGTGATCAGGTGACGATTCTGAGTCCATGAAAACACCCATGGAATCGCCCGTAAATCATCCAGCGTGTTGGCACCAAACCGTTTGGCTGGGCGCGAACCGATTTTCAACTTCGCAAGTTCCTCGACAGGGCTTGCCTGCTGAAAATAGTCTAGAAAACCTTCTGACTGCACCAGCGAGGTGTAAGCGGTTTGGCTGAGCCCCGACAACGCAGCCATCAGATCGTTGTCTTCGGCGCTGGCATGCCGAGTCGGCTTCTGCAGCCGATGCGACAGTGTACTCGAGAGCAATAGTTCAAGATGGGATGCGGCCGAACCGCGATTGGCGTAACGAGCGGATACCACTTCTCCCTGCTCGGTCAAGCGAATACAGCTGCCTACAGTACCCGGCGGTTGCGCCTCGATGGCTCGATGTGTGGGTGCACCACCGCGGCTCACGCTGCCACCGCGACCGTGAAAGAATGTCGTTTGATAACCAAGGGCTTCAAGCGTTGAAACGATGCGCCCCTGGGCACAATGCACTTCCCAGTTGGAGCAGAAAAACCCCCCGTCTTTGTTGCTGTCCGAGTAACCGAGCATCACCTCTACAACCTTGCTCGCACCGGTAGCGGAGGGGCGACTGACGCAACGTCTCGCGATGGGAATTTCGAGATACTCGCTCATAATTCCCGGCGCGTTGCGAAGGTCCTGGATCGTCTCAAACAAGGGAACCACCCGCAGTTGTGGCGCCTGCCGATCGAACCCGACATACCGCGCGAGCAACAAGACCGCGGCGATGTCGTCCGCCGATTGTGTCATCGATAGAATAAACGGGCCAATAGCCTTCGGATCCGGCCCTTCGACCCGCTCCAGGATCAGCACTAGAAGATCAATCAGCTCCAGCCCCTGTGCCGTCAGATGCCGAACATTGAGTCGCGGTAATTGCTCGCTTGCCAGCTCATCCCGTATACGCTGCGACCATTGACTCGTGCCGTACTCTGGAACCATTGCGTCAGCGTGTTGCCAGATCTCTTTCAGGGTGGCATTAACGACAGTAGAATTCTGGCGGATATCGAGCGTGACGGTACGAAATCCAAAGATCTCGGCCGACCACCGTATCGGTCGGATGTATCGATGGACCAGCAGTTCGGCATCCAGTGAAAGCAGCGCCTTTTCAACCGCGGTCAGATCCGAGATGAAGTCCTGCACATGCGTATAGCCGCCCGCGCTGAGTCGCTGGCGAATGGTCGACAACGCTTGGCGAAACGACTCGTTGGCATTGCGAAACGCCGCCGGGCGACTGCCGATGATGCTACGCAACAATTCATACTCGGCATCGCCAAGCGGGGCGATATAGTCACTGATCGACAGTTGTGCGGCAGCCTCATTCAGCGTATCGGCGTATCGCTTCAAGACAATGTCCCGCCCCTGGTCGAGCGCATGGCGAGTCACTGTCGTGGTGACATGGGGATTACCATCCCGATCTCCGCCAATCCAGGAATGAAACTGCAGTTGCGGCACTATGCCCGAAGCAGTTAGGTTCGGGTGCAAGGCGCGCTGCAGGCTTTCACACATCTGTGGCACTGCATCAAACAGGGTTTCCCGAAAGAAATGCAGACCCCAGCCGATTTCATCCTCTGGAGTGGGCCGATCCAGTCTGAGTTCGCCCGTCAACCACAACAAATCAATATCCGCTTCGATGTCATCGTGCAGCGACTGTCGTTCGCGAGGCGTCCATCGATCAGTCTCCAGACTGACCAGGCCGCGATAGATGCGTCGATGAATTTCAAGCACCGTTACGCGTTTGGTTTCGGTTGGGTGGGCTGTCAGAGTAGGGCCAATGCGTGTCTCGGCAACCAGCCCGGCAATTGCATCGCGGTTATCGTGTTCATCGACCAGCGCTGCAAAGCTCTCGGGAACAGCTGCCTCACCGTGATCGGTTTCACTTGCACGCCTGGCTCGTATCGCAACGTTCTCATCGACAATTCGCAGCAGCTGATAGCGAATATTCAGTGCCTGCAGGTACGGCACTGCCTGTTTGCCACTTGGCAGTGACCCGGCGGTACCCGCGGTCAGTTGTCGGGCTACCTGTGGCGCGCGGCGCACCAACATTTTGTGCCAGAGTGACAATACCAGCTCAGTAGTACCGGCATCGAGCGTGGTCCAAGCGGGTAGTTGATTCTGTGCCTGGGTTCCAGACGCAGCGACAGGCGTATCCACTGGTTCAATACTCGCGAGCTTCGCCCCGGGCTCGTCGACGATATTGCAAGCTGCAGAATTCACTTTAGGCCACCTCCAGTCCGCTGCTCGCCATCACGCCCGCCACTGTGGATCCTATTTCGGACGGGTGTCGCGCCACAGTGACACCGGCATCAGCGAGGATCTCTGCCTTTTCAGGAGCACTCTCACCAAATGCAGAGATAATGGCACCGGCGTGTCCCATGGTTCTTCCTTTTGGCGCCGTTAGACCGGCAATGTAACCAATCACCGGTTTGTTCATAAATTCTTTAATATACGCGGCAGCCTCGGCTTCCTGGGGGCCACCTATCTCGCCGATCATGCAAACGATCTCGGTCTCGTCATCTTGCTCAAACAAGGCCAGAATATCCTTGAAAGAAGCGCCGTTGATCGGATCGCCACCGATACCAACCGAGGTTGACACGCCGATGCCAAGCGCTTTGAGCTGGGACGCTGCCTCATAACCCAGCGTGCCTGACCGGCCGACTATACCCACAGGACCGGGCTTGTAAATGTGGCCCGGCATGATGCCCAGCAGCGCCTTGCCCGGACTGATGGTACCGGCACAGTTGGGCCCGGTGAGCGTCATGCGGGTGTCTCTCTGGAAGCGAAACATATAGCGCTTCACCGTCATCATGTCTTGCGCGGGAATACCATCCGTCACGCACACGCAGTATCGTATGCCGCCGTCGGCCGCCTCCATGATGCTGTCGGCGGCAAACGGTGGTGGCACGATTACCAGACTGGTATCAGCGCCAGTCTGTTCCACGGCCTCTTTTACCGTGTCGAAAACCGGCACGCCGTCTACCGTTTCACCCCCTCTTCCCGGAACCACGCCAGCAACGATACGAGTGCCGTAGTCCATCATTTCCCGAGTGTGAAACTGCGCCATCTTGCCGGTGATACCTTGCACCAGTACACGCGATTGCGCGTTTAGAAGAATGCTCATGCGACTGCCTCCTCGTTGCGGCCTTTAGTTTGCGCACCCGCTTGACCATTGCGCTGTGTGACCGCAGCCTGGACAGACTCCTGTGCAGCTTCGAGCAGCGAAGCAGCGCCGATAATCGGCAAGTTACTGTCGGCCAACAGCTGCAGCCCTGCCTCGACATTGGTTCCGGCCAGGCGAACCACGACAGGTACCTCCACACGGTTATCCTGCAGCGCCTTGATCACGCCCTGCGCCACCCAGTCGCACCGGTTGATGCCGGCAAATATATTGACCAGTATTGCATCGACTTTTTGATCGGACAGCACCAACCTGAACGCCTTGGCCACGCGCTCCGGGGTAGCCCCGCCGCCAATGTCTAGAAAGTTCGCCGGCTCGCCACCCGCCAGTTTGATCGTGTCCATCGTGGCCATCGCCAGACCAGCCCCATTGACGATGCACCCGATATTGCCGTCCAGGCCCACATAGTTCAGGCCGCGGTCTGCAGCGTGGCTCTCGCGTGGATCCTCCTGGCTCTTGTCGCGAAGTTCGGATACCTGTGGATGACGAAACAGCGCGTTATCGTCGAAAGTCATTTTGGCATCCAAAGCCAGCACGCGACCATCAGTAGTCAGTACCATCGGGTTAATCTCGACCATGGTGGCATCGAGATCGCGGAACGCGCGATAGCAGCCATTGAGCGTTCTGGCGAACTGCTGAACCGAGCCGGACTCAAGACCGAGTGCGAAAGCAATTTCACGACACTGAAACTCTCGTAGGCCAACTGCCGGTTCAATCACCGAACGCACTAGGCTGTCTGGACGTTCTGCCGAGAGCTCCTCTATCTCCATACCGCCTTCATTGGAGCAGATCACCATGATGCGCTGCGTCGCGCGATCAAGCACCAGACCAAGGTAAAACTCGCGCTGTATATCTACGACGGATTCAACGTAGACACGGTACACCCCCTTACCCTCAGGTCCGGTCTGGTGCGTCACCAGCTTGCGCCCGAACATGGCTCGACAGGCGTCTTGCACTTCACTGTCAGTACGACAAATGTGAACCCCGCCCGCCTTGCCGCGACCACCAGCGTGCACTTGTGCCTTAACCACCCAGCAATCACCACCCAACTCTCTGGTTCGATAGGACGCCTGCTCCGGGCTGTAAGCAAGCGCACCCGCAGGATGCGCTACACCAAACTGGCCGAGTAACTCTTTGGCTTGATACTCATGAATGTCCACGTGTGATTGGCCCCTTGCAGAACGCGACATGCGCGCAAAAGTTATAAAGTGGAGAGTGCGGGCTGAGAAATAGACTCAGCCCGACCCTCGATGACGATCCTTGTCATCTGCTCGATAATCGATCAGGCAACCTCTTTTATACGCTGCTCTTGCGAACGCTCTTCGTAATGACCCGCCAGCGACTGTAGTGCTGTGTCAGTGGACACATCGGCACCGAGATCATTCATCGCCTGGACGAAGCGGGTAACAATTTCAGTGACGGCCTCGCGGCTGAGTTGATTCAATATGCCAATCCGGACCTGCACAGGCTCGCTTAATGTTGGCCAGATGCCAAACCCGGCCGCGCGACAGTGTTGAACCAGCTCCATCTCCCTGCCAGCCAGCTGTTCCGGCAGATTCAACACGATGAGACTGGTCATATTTGATGTCACTCGACAACCCACGGCCTCGACGGCACTGCGCAACGCAGCCTCGTGTTTGGCATAGCGCTCGGCTCGCACAGCGATGGACTCGATCAGCGTTAGCCTCAACGCTTCGTGAAAGGCGGCAACCGCATACGCCGAGTGCGTGCGATGGTATGTTGGCTTCTCGACATCTTCGCCATCGATAATGCCCCAGTGCCTCGCCTCCATCAGCGGATGGTGGACAAAAGTGCGCGCCCCGGTTGCCTTGAGCGTGTCGATATACTGCGGCGTAAAACTGACTGGCGCATAGGTCAGCGGCAGGCAGCAGATGCCTTTCTGCGGACACGACGCCCATGCGCTAACACCCGGATAATCATCGATGGAAAAGTTCTCTACGCCGAGCGACGACACCGCATCGATCAGACCCATCGAGCCATAGCGCACGCAAGCATCGGAGAACGCCCGCAGATCATTGGTACGGCCCGAGCCGGTTTCCCAGTGCGCCATAAATGCCCATTTGGGCTTGTACTCAGCAAGCGCCTGTTCGATATGTGCCGCAGAGACAGATTCACCGTGTGGGACCTCAATCACAGTGACGGAGGCTGCCGCAGGATCGGTTGGCGATTGCGCGAGTTCACTCGCCGTGGCCGCCTTCATCCGCAGCGTCAACGCATCAATCCCTGAAAAGGTGCCGTTGACAAACGCGACGACCGTATCGCCCGGCATGACCGCGCTCATCATCGCATCGAGCCCGCTCCAGCCGGTGCCTGCAACGCCAAAAGTGTAAGTGTTGCTGGTGTTAAAGACCTGCCGAAGCATCAGCTTGCACTCAATCATTCCGCGCAAGACATCCGCCTGCATGTGATCGGCGACGCCACTTTGCGCAAATCGCTCCAGCACGCGCGGATCCGTGTTGCCTGGCCCCGGACCAGCGGCGAGTGTGTGTGGTATTACGAGTGGCGGGTAGATCTTGCTGCTCATTGGATTTCTCCTGCTTTAGAAAGGTGCAGGGTGGAGTATTGCGGTTGATCACGCATCCAACAACGTTAGATCCTACTACTATGATGGGTTATTCGGGTGGCAAATATCCCACCCATAAATCGGGTATGTATTGATTCCTCAATAACAGTGCACTGTTTCCTCGCTGCCTCGAATCCATGCATCAACGCACTATCGCACCTCTAACTATTTGGTATTTGCGCAAACCCATTCGCACTAACGCGACCTATTCTCACAACTAACGCCCAGTTTTCAACGGGTTGATGAGCGCGCCCAGGGGATACCTGTACATTGTCGCCATCCCCCGATGGCGACAGCGACGCAGCAACCGCCACCGCACAGCGCTCAGTGAGACGAAAGTGTTGATCTTTGCCCACCCGCGGTGATCTAATCGAGACGGGTCAAGCAGCGATCGATACCGAACGCGTGGCCCTATTCCATCCGTCAGGAAATGCTCATGCAGGAAACCACCTCGAACCAGGGTGAATTGGCCCGGGTCGACGTCACGATTGCCGAGGGAAATTCTCTGATGCTCTCGGCACTGTCCGAGCTGATCGAGTCAGACGGCCGATTCAGTCTGGTCAGCACCGTTAACTCAGCTGAAGCCTGCTTGCAGACCACACTGACTATCCCGAGCCATGTGCTGATAATCGAATGGGGTTTACCGACACTCGGAGCCGAAAAACTGATCAAGGTCCTGCGAGACCAGAATTCACCAGTCCGCACCGTGGTCTGCACGCACACCGACAGTGCAGACATTCCGAAAAGGGCGATGGCCGCGGGCGCGGCCGGTTTCTTTTGCCATACCAGCCCGACGGAGCAGCTGCTTGATGTTACTGCGGACGTGGCGGCCGGGAATATGGTTTTTCCCTACCTCGACGTTCGGGAACTGCGAGATCCACTGCAAGGCCTCACGCGCACTGAGCGCGCGCTATTGGCCTCGCTGTCGCTTGGGCGTACCAACAAGGAACTGGCAAACGACCACGGCATTGCGGTGAACACAGTAAAATTTCACCTGCGCAACCTCTACGACAAACTGTCGGTGAAAAATCGCAGCCAGGCAATCGCTCTGTACTACTCGCTGAATATGCCAGAACATCCGGATGCGGGCACCAGCAATCCGCTCAACCAGATTAACGGGGCTGATTGACCCCAATCTCATTGTGTCGTGGCCGCTGCCCCCAGCCCATCGTGCGAGCCTGGCCACCTCGCAGTAAAGCAGTAAACTCTAGCCGGTTTTCGCGATTGCCAGTTCGACAGCCTCACGTCGGGTCAGCCAGTGTTTCTCGGTGGGCTGAGCGTTCTTTGTGGCAAGCGCGGCGAGTCGCTGCCGCAAGCGAGATTTAGTGTAAGGTGCCGGTCCCATCGTCGGGCTGGAATCACCTTCATTGACAGATCGCCTGACTGATTGTTTCATGATGACTGCTCCTGTTTGCTCAAGTTGGAAATGTCACCACTCAATGATGGTAGACAAGGGCGCAACGCGAAACACCGAATAGAACACTAAAGTTGAGACAGTGGTGTGGCATTTTACCCACCCTCAAGCCTAGTAAGCGGTTTTTCACTGGAATATTGAGTCTGCGAATGAGCTCCTTCTCGAGCCCAGACACTTCACTGGTAACCCGAAATCAGCGCACGCATGCCCATCGACCAAAGCCTGTCGGCCAGACTTCGCGATCAAACACAGCTCGTGCACCGAGAGGCAGAGAGGAACGGCGTGGTCCGCGATCTGTTGCGCGGCAATGCGACAATCGCACGCTATACGCTGCTGCTGCGCAATTTGTATGTCATCTATCAGCAACTGGAGACGTTGATAGCGGATATGCCGGCAGATCACCCGCTGCAGCAACTGGCACCGGCCGACATCCGGCGATCGGCACACTTGATCAACGATCTATCCGAGCTGCACGGGCCGGACTGGCAAACCCAACTACCGACCACGCTGCCAACCCAACAGTACAGCGCCCACCTGCAGGCCTGCCACGCAAGTGCGCCGATCCATCTGGCGAGCCATTGTTACGTGCGCTACCTGGGTGATTTGAGCGGTGGTCTGATCATTCGTCGGCTGGTGAAAAAAAGTCTGGGGCTTGCAGACTCTGCACTCGCGTTTTACAACTTTGGCGCAGTGACAGACCCCGATAGTTTCAAGCAGTCATTTCGACGGCAAATCGATCAGTTGCCGCGCCACGGCGCATCCAGACAGCACATTATCGACGAGGCGATTCACGCCTTTCGATTGAATATCGACGTATCGAAATCCATTTAGGCGGCATTGCAAAGAATTGCCGTCACAACCACCCTTGCGGATCCGAGAGTCACTTGTGCGGTGACAACTTAGCCGTTCGAGTGGTCGAGTCGGGCGACCAGGCTGCCGAGCAAACTCGACGAACGCGAGACTGATTCCTCGATATCCTTCAGCATGCCCGGCACCCGGGTAGAATGCGTGCCGTCGGTGATTTCTATTGCCGCCAGCTGGGCATTTTCAAATACGGCTTCCAGCAGGCGATTGTAGGTGGCAACAGCCACTGGGCCACTGCCGCTGGGAGCACGCCTGTATCGGTTTAACAACTTTCCAGACAGTCTTTCCTTGGAGCGTTTTTCCGATACCAGTTCGCTGACATCATTGAGCAACACCACATAACCCAACAGTGTGCCCGGCGTTGAGACAATCGGATCTGCCCGCACGACCATCGCCTTGCCGTTCAGTGATATCTGTGTGCGCCAGGGTTCGGCCAGATCCTTGAGTGATGTCAGGCCGTGTTGCACCCGTTGCCGTTCGTCGAAAAGCCTGACCAGATCAGGCAATGCTGCAAGCTCTGGCGCCCCTTCCCACAGTTGCCGACGAAACGACGAGTTGACCAGCAGCGCCTGGCCTTCAGCATCGAATATGGCGGCGGCGACCTGTGACTCTTCGGCCCTGGCAATGATTTTATCCAGTTGCTTGTGCGCCACCAGCAACTGCACGGAGCGAAACTGTTGCACGATATCGGATAGCGCGTTGCCAATCAGGCCGGCGGCATAGAGATCGGTGGCCGACCAGTGTACCGTGGTGTCTTTCAGCAGTTCGCGCCACTGTTTAAAGGATCGCCGCGGCGAGATCATGTCGTCTGCGTCTTTGCCGAATTTGTTCGGGTCACCGCCCCACTGCACGGTGCGAACCTGTTCGGGGCGAAACCACATCGCAAGCTCGGTGTGTCCCGGTGACAAGGGGGCACACAACACGCCCGCACAGTTTGACGGAAAGGGCCCAAGCTCAGGCAGCGTGCGATTCAGACTGTTGCAAAAAAAGCTCGCACGCGGGTGATTCAAACCAATCCAGTTGGCGAGCTCGCGCAGTTGCCTGGTCGATGGCGTGTCGCGCACCTGAACAATG
The DNA here is from genome assembly GCA_964573105.1 of uncultured Granulosicoccaceae bacterium. GTDB lineage: Bacteria > Pseudomonadota > Gammaproteobacteria > Granulosicoccales > Granulosicoccaceae > CAKZSB01. The sequence continues at coordinate 3,185 of CAZNIS010000003.1, read as the reverse complement.
TCATCGTCCAGCACCAGCGCCAAACCAGTTGCATCGACCGGACCGAGTATCGATTCGGGCCGGTCCATCACGCCTTGCAACCACGAACCATCGGCGGAGATTAAATCGACGATCTGTTGTTCAAATCGCTGCACCGCGTGCTCGGCGCGCACAAAGAAATAGCTTTCAAGCGCGGCGATACGAGTGGCGACAATTTCCGACAGCAGCTCGGCTGCGGCACGTTTTTCAAACGAGATGGTGCGCGCGCTTAAATGGTGACAGGTAATCAGACCCCAGAGCCTGTCACGCGTAGCGATTGAGGCGACCAGCGTCGCGCGCACGCCCATGTTGCGCAAATACTCGCGATGGATTGGCGACATGCTGCGCAGTTGCGATCGCGCCATATTGAGCCTGCCCGCATCGGTGCCATCCGCCGTGTTGTCAGGCCACGATAGCGGCACGACATCGACGGGCTCGTAGTCGACGTCAGGCAACATGCGCACGCGCACCTCGCAGTAGAGTTTGCGCGCGATCTGCGGGATATCGGCAGCCGGATAGTGATTGCCAAGATAACTCTCGACGCCCGGCCCTTTCGCCTCAGAGAAAATTTCGCCGTGCCCGTCCGGGTCGAAGCGATAGACCATCACGCGATCATAGTCGAGCATCTGGTGAAAAAGTGCCGCAGCGATATCGCAGACAGCCCTTATCGATTCGGCCGTGCTGATGCTCTCGATCGCCGACTGCAGGAAGGCAGCCAGCCGGGTGTCGCCTGCCTCTGTGTGCTCAAACTCGAGCACCAGCTCGCCGCCGGCACTGCGATGCACCACGCAGTCGTACTGCCGATCGGTTGCCGCATCGGTGACCGAGGTGACAACCGGCATCTCGCCCGCTACTTTTTCAATCGCATCGGTAAGCTGTGTGGCAAGCGGGTTCGGCAACGTATCGAGCAGCTGCCCCGGCGTCTGTTGCCCGAGCTGTGCGAAAAAATCGCTAATGTTCTGGCTGACCCTGGATACGACGCGCGCGCCCGAATCGATGGCCAGCAAGGCACCGTGAGGCTGAATCGATGCCGGCAGATGAATCTGCTCACGCTCGCAGTTGGACAGGTCTGCGCTGCCGAATCCGGGTACCGCGGCAGAGAAGCGATTCAGGTCCATGGGCGCAAAGCCCAGGCGATGATCAATCGTTGACTCATGGCAGAGTCTCCGGGCCTGGTGGCTTGCTTGAAAAATAAAATAACATTTTTCCAGCGGCCTGCTAGCCCGGACTATTCATGAAAGGGCGAGAATATCGCGCAGATAATTGTTGCCACAGCGGATATCGCGACCGCGTCGAATACTTACTGATATTTGCAAGGGAGCGAGATCCGCTGTGGGAACAAGGACCAAGTGAGAAATCGTCAGGTTCATGAATAGTCCGGGCTAGTGTTCAGGAATTACAAGCAGCCACTCGTCCGTGCCATGGCAATTGATGGAGGTGACGATCGTTTGCTGATCGCTACCTGCAACCAGCGCTTCGAGCATCGCGTGGCCGGCTTCGCCATTCGACACCGCCATCTGCGATCCCATTCGCTGGCGAAAACCTTCATTGCAGTCCACAATCGACCCCGAGGCCGAGATTATCGCAGCCGGCTCTCGAAAGCTATCTAACAACTGCGCATTGCGTCTTCGCGATTGGCCATCTCAAGCGGCGCCGTCGCGACCGAGCGCAGTTGCACCACCCACAGGTCGGACGCGTGCAGATTCAGCGCCTTGACCCTGACAATCCAGCGCTTGCGCGATGCGCCAAGCTCCAGCACCACCGTTGGCGCAGTACCCACATCGGCGTTGCGGGCGAATACTGCCTCAAGTTTGCTGCGCTGCGTCTCGTCCCAGTGCAGGGATCGCCCTTCACCCACCAGCGATTGGCCATTGGTGGTTTGGGGCAGCAATAGATCCGCGTTTGCCAGCGCCAGATCATTGGCCTGCAACACTTCCATGCTGTGACGGTCAATGACCATTGTCGGGCAGTCGATGGCGTTGAGCAGCGAGCTGTACGAGGCCATGTTGTCGCGCACGTACCAGAGCTCGCGGGTCGTCTGACGTTGCATCTCCAGCAGCCGTTGCTGCATGGCGTGCACCGTGGCCAGGTTGCGACCGATGATGAAAAGCTGCTCGGAGTCCGGGCTGCTTACGGCCGTGACCTCCAGCAACTGACTGCTGCCGTCCGGATACTGCTGATTGACTTCGCGAAAGCGAGCGTGCCGGCCCTGCCGCGCATCGGCCAGCAGCTTGCTGATCTTGACGCGACTCGACACCCCCACCGTCTCCTGCCATGGCTGACCGATCAGGCCCTCAATCGCGACGCGACTGTCGGCCTCGACAGCTTCCGCCGCGAGGATGACACCGTGGTGATCGAGCGTCAGAGCCAAATCAGAGTTTATTGGTGGAGTTGCTGGCATATAACCGCGAAAAAGCCCTGAGTAGACCTGTCAATTGTAACAGAGGCACTTGATTCAAACGTGAATCGCCCTACAGCAAACGATACCCGGGGATTGCATTTCGCCCACGATCGCACGATCCGTCCGACAGCCAAACCACCACAATGGCCAGGCTAATTGCAAGGGCGCGCCGGTTACCGCAAGCCTGCCTGGCACCATAAAACTTGTGCTGAAACAGCGCAGGTTTGGCGACTGTCAGCGCCTTCAGACAGTCAGGCAGGCTGGCAGTTCAGGCACCAAAGCGATGGCACGATACCGAAAACCAATCGAATGCGAAGAGCCAGTGCCCCTCCCGAAGCCTCGACAAGATGATGCGCGCGCGTCGAATTTCAAGCCCAGGATGACCAGAAGACCAGCAATCACAATTGAAACGTCAACGCGAGCCTGCCGTGACCCCAACGCAATCAGCCGGTGCTAGCCCTCGAAGGCTGTGATAAAGCCTTGAGCAAGCGAACGAAATCCGACTGCTCCAGCGATTGTTCGCGATAGATGGCACAGTAGGGCCGCGGCAACGCAAGTTGCTTTGGGTGCAGCAGTTGCAAACGCTCCGCTTTGATTGCCGACTCGGTCAGACTGGCATGGACCAGCGCCGCGCCGCCACCGGACTCGGCAAACGCCAGCGCCAGACTGGCATTGGCGAGTTGCGTTCCATTCGCCGGCACGATGTTGCGCGGCAAGCCGATCGCTGCAAACCAGTCATTCCAGCCCAGGTGATCATGGTATTGCG